>JAKBVZ010000035.1:0-69435 GCA_021841005.1 Actinomycetes bacterium
GCGCCTTGTGATCTGAGCTTACCTCGTAGGTAATGGACATATAAATATCTTACCACCTGCGACGTTGTTCCTGGTAGATGGCCAGCCATTGGATGGACAAGGACGATGTGACGCGCTACCAGTTGTAGCACGTCCGGTTTGTTGGACAGTTTTCATGCTTACCATGCCGCACCCGCAAGGGTGGCGGCCAGGTAGGCCTCCCTTAGAGTGCAATGTCCCAGCCGCCCTATAAGCCACTGGGTGTTGTAGGACTCCGGCTACTGTGGAATGTGCGCCTAGAATACACCGCATGTGAGTTTTAATCTGGTATTCTACAGATATGAACCTGAAACAGTGGGTAGGGAACCAGGGAATTTGCCACCACACCACTTGTTATTGGTTCCACGCTGGTAACGTGAACCTCCCCGCCCTTACGGACGGGGTTTCCGGGACGTGATAAGCCATGAAAACTTGTCGTTGCAGTAGCTGTTTGGAAAGCGCCTCAAAGAGGCATGTCGATGGTGGCTCACTCCACCCACAAACCTTACAAGCCACCGGAGGTGCTACGGATCTCAATCTGGCGAACTTAGGAAGAAAGCCGTTCCAAACCGTGTTGGCAGATCCTCCATGGAGATTCCAGAACAGGACAGGAAAAGTCGCACCAGAGCACAAGCGTCTGAGTCGATACGATACGATGACGTGGAAGGACATTGCAGCTCTACCGGTAGCTGACCTAACGGCGAAGGAAGCGCACTTGTACCTGTGGGTCCCCAATGCCCTTCTTGACGAAGGATTAAAAGTCCTTGAAGCATGGGGATTCACGTACAAGTCCAATCTGGTCTGGTACAAAATACGAAAGGACGGTGGCCCCGACGGTCGAGGGGTTGGCTTCTACTTTCGCAATGTCACTGAGCTCATTCTGTTTGGAGTGAAGGGGAATATGCGTACACTTCCACCCGGTCGATCTCAGGTGAATCTGCTCGCCACCCGCAAGCGGGAACACTCACGGAAGCCGGACGAGATATATCCGTTGATTGAGAGCTGTTCTCCTGGGCCATTTCTGGAAATGTTTGCTCGTTACCCGCACCCAGGTTGGGTGGTCTGGGGAAACGAGGCGTCATCTGATGTGGCGCCTCGAGGTCGTCAATATAAGGGATACGGCGGCGGCACGGCTAACTAATGCGGCGTGTAGCACTTCGAGGAGATTGCCACTGCCAAAATCGGACAGCCGCCGCCATCGCCCCGAGTCAGTCGAGGCTGCAACTTTTCGAGATTTGTGGTTGTTGTCGTGCTGAACTTCGACGTCGAAGGGTCCAGGCTCAGTGCTAACTGCCGCATATCGTCCTGAGTCCGGGTGATAATGACTCCGGCATCGATGACTCCGGCGTCGTACATGGCCCGATATGCACCGATGTCCCGGTCAAGATTTCCGTCTTTAGCGTTCCATTCGACGTCCAGCGCAACCCGTCCCTTGAGGTTGTCCACCTTGTAGCCCCGATTGTTCACCTCGGTGGCTTGTACGTTAGCCCGACCGCCGGTAGGCCAAGACGAGACAGTGACCGTGAGCTTGATGCTTGTATCAACCCGTCCCTCTCGCCAGCCTTTCTGTCTAAATGCGCTGTCAATGCGTTCAGCGAGGAGCGACTTGTTTCCCCCTGCCCCCAAGATGTCATCAGGGCGAAGTTGGATGTCCGAGAGCACCTCGACAATCTCTTGCCACTCGTCGGGCGCTATTGAGGCAAGAACGCCGGCAGCATTGCGTACCTCTCGAATCTCGAAACGTTGCACGACCTCCGACGGTAGAAACCGCCGAAAGCTCTGAGTCAGGTCCATCGGTTGCCGATAGCGGCAAGGTGCTCAGCCAGTCCCTGATAGTTCCTCACAGTTGTGTGCCAAAGGTTGTGCGATCCAGTTTCAACAGCCAAGTTATCATCATATTGTCGTAACCACTCAGATATTTATCATAGCACGAGCCCGAGATGCCTATCCGCTGAGCCTCTAACCTGTCGTTTTTCTTCTCTGCACCACCTTCTGTTTCAGTGTTGATGCGCCAACAAGGGCTCGACTTCGGGCTGGTGTCGAGGAAGCGAGGGAGTGAGGAAGTGGGCCTATTCATTCAGTCGTTGGATATAACCACTTGTCCCGCCATTCCGGCACCCGCACTGCAGGCGCCTTCACTGTGATGTCTTAATCCCGCCAGTAACTTGCGTCCCCGGGTGGTACGCTGTCTGGGTGCACAATGACTTCGAACGCTGCTATCGGGCAGTGCAGTCCAAAGACGCTCGCTTCGACGGCTGGTTTGTGACAGCGGTCTTAACCACCAGGATCTACTGCCGGCCCAGTTGCCCGGCCCGCTCGCCTCTGGCCCGCAATGTCGCGTTCTACCCGACTGCCGCGGCGGCCCAGCATGCCGGGTTCCGGGCATGTAAGCGCTGCCGCCCCGATGCCTTGCCCGGCTCTCCGGAGTGGGACATGCGCCAGGATGTGGTTGCCCGGGCGATGCGGCTCATCGCAGATGGCACCGTCGACCGGGAGGGTGTCTGTGGTCTGGCATCCCGCCTCGGCTACAGCGCCCGCCAGCTGGAACGCCACCTCAAAGCCGAAGTCGGCGTCGGTGCCGACAGGGAGCGCACCCGGCAGCAACTGGCCGGGCTCGGTGGCATCGGGCCATGGACGACCGAGGTGATCGCCATGCGTGCGCTCGGGGACCCCGACGCTTTCCCGGCTACGGACATGGGCGTGGTGAAGGGCGCCGCCGTGCTCGGCCTGCCCGCCACCCCAGCTGCCCTCATCACCCACAGCCGGCGGTGGCAGCCGTGGCGGTCCTACGCAGTCCAGTACCTGTGGGCCACCCAGGACCATCCGATCAACCACTGGACTGCAAAGGAACCACCATGTCCCTGACCCGCTATCGCAACATCGACAGCCCCGTCGGACTGCTCACCTTGGCCGGGCAGGATGACCGTCTCACCCACCTGGTGATGGAAACTACGGCCCACCCACCTTCTGAGCGCAACCATTGGGTGGAAGACGCGACAGCGTTCCCCGATGTTATCGCCCAGCTCCATGACTACTTCGCCGGTAAGCGCACCGGCTTCGACGTCGCTCTGTGTCCAGCCGGCACCAGCTTTCAGCAACGGGTGTGGGACGCGTTGTGCGAGATCCCCTACGGGGAGACCCGCTCGTATGGTGAGATCGCCCGCCGTATCGGCCAACCGGGGGCAGCGCGGGCCGTCGGGCTCGCGAACGCACGCAACCCGATTGCCGTCATCATCCCCTGTCATCGGGTCGTCGGGGCGAACGGCGCCCTCACCGGCTATGCCGGAGGGCTCGAGACCAAGCGCGTCCTGCTCGACTTGGAGCAGACCCGCCAACCCGGGCCGTGACGCAGGCGACCCGCGCTCAAGGCAACGACCATCGGCGCTGGCACTAGGAGCCGTGATGCGTAGGCGGTCCGCCACGTCCCATGAGCCGTAGCTTCGGCGAGATGACGGTCACTGGCGAGGGGGCAAGGGGGCAAGACCGGTATTCCTGAGCTCCAGCCGACCCGAATGCCACATCGGAATCCGGCCAGCAGGACAACGCACCGAGCCCTACGACGACGCGGTGGTCTCCCTCTCCGGCGGCTCCCTGGCCCGTCCACTCTGAGCCTCCCCGTGACACGCGGGCAGATGCTCGTCTCGATCCGGCGGCGGGGTACAGTTCACTTGACAACATGGCACCTGATAAGATACACTATTTTACACAGGAAACAGATGGGCTACAGTAAGTCGGAAGAGATTGCCATGAGTCGACAGCAGACGGAAGGATACAGTTCAGCCACCACGGCCAAGGCCAGAAGTGCCCCAGAAGTCGTTGTTGGTAGCTCGACGGCGGGGACTGGGGTTAGCAGCTGCAGTTGGAAACGTGGTATGAGGTTGCGGCACGCTGGCGTGGTTATCATAATCGGGCTACTCCTTACGGCATGCGGAAGCTCGTCGCCGGGGTCGAGTTCGAATACACGCTCAGTACCCACAACATTTACGACAAGTAGCACTGGAGCGTTAGACACGTGCCTGGTCGGAACGTGGATCGACCGCGGCGAATCCGATACACTCAGCTACAAAGGAACGCCGCTTATAATGGACGGTCTCGCTGGTAAAACGGTGACGTTTTCACCTAGTGGTACCGAGGTGGTCAGCTTCGCACGCGCAACGCCTTTACAGGGGTCAGTCGGCGGTTCGATCTATACCGTCACCGAGCGTGGGATAATCTCTGCTACTGTCGGCTCGAGCGCAAAGATCCTGTCGTTCTCCAATATCGATTACACGGACTTCACCGAGACCGCCACCCTGGGTGGGACGGCTACGTCTCCACCTGAACCTCCACCACCCACGCCTGACCGCTACACGTGCAGTTCAACCACGATGTCGCTCTCAGGTGTCGGCTCCCACTCTACGTTCAGGCGGTCATCTGCACTGGCACCGTCGGTTGCCACCACCACTTCCTCCTCTACTACTAAGCCAGTGCCGGTGGCATCTTCGCCATCATCAACCGGTGCCTCCGCGATCCCAGATTTATTCGTTTCTACCGCGGCAATCCCGCCCCCTGGCGAACTCTTCGCTTGGCCAAAATTCCCGACCACAATTCAGAGGAACGACAACGCTTGGATCTCGGGAATCACCTGGTCGGCAAAGCCCCAGAGCGCCTCGGGTAGCGGCATCCTATACACCGACCTGTCATGCAGCGGACCGGCCGCGAGTTGCCCTCCGACCGCCGAAGGCACGATCACGTTCAGTGCGACAATGCCCGAGACCTGCATCGTGGTCTTCACCAATCCCTCCAGTGGCGCCCAGCAGTCCGAGCAGACCTACGTCTACGACCATCTCCAGTACACCTGGGTAAGCGGCTCTCGAGCTGGTCAAACTTTCCCCTTACCCTCGCCGTGCACGTAAACTACCTTCTACCTGAAGGCGAAAGCACCTTCGCCAAAAAACGATAGGAATGACCGGCAAATTACGCAGGAATAGTCACTATTGTCGCGGTTGCAGGTGCTTACACCCCCACGGAACGCGAAGAGCCCCTTATGTTAGGTATGCCACGCCGTGGAGGCAGCACACATGCCGATGTGGAGATCAGCCGACTTGCCGATGTGCTGATTAGAGGATTAGGCGATTAGGCACATTTTCGATTAGTCGATTAGTCGATTAGTCGATTAGTCAATTAGTCAATTAGTCGATTAGTCGATTTGGCGAGGTGCTATAGTGGAATGCATGAGAACACTTACTCTGAACGAAGATGGGCGGATGACACTGCCTGCACCTATCCGTCACGCACTCGGCCTCGAGGGGGAGACCGAGATGGAGGTCGAGATCGACACCGATCATGATGCGATTATTCTTCGTCCAGCCGTTGTATTGCGGCGCGAAGACGCGTGGGCCTACACGCCGGAGCACCGCGCACTGCTTGAACGTGCTCACGGCGACTCGCGAGCGGGCAGGGTCCGAAGTCTTTCCGAGGATGATCTTCGCTTGGCTGGTACATGATCGGTGGCCGCAAAGTATCGGTCACTTGATTTTACAGAGACCTTTCTCGAGACCTTTGCTTCCATGAACTTCTCCAAGAATGAACGTTCGGCCGTACTCAAGGCGCTAAGGCTGATCGACGAGAACGAACAGCATCCTTCGCTTCGAGTCCACAAGCTGGCGGGAGACAGGGAAGGCTCTTGGTCGGCATCAGCAAGTCGAAGCATCCGGCTGACTTTCGAGCGGCTGGATGGCGGTCGTAGGAGAATGCTTACCTGCTCGAAGCATTATGACCGGTGACCAATCCCAGCCAGGCAGGAAACAATCTGGCTCCTGCGTTCGGTGTTCAACGATGTTCATGCTCCCATTTTCCCGGGGGAGCTAATACATTTGGCAAACTACGTAGTGCCAAACTACGTAGTGCCATACTTTTGCAGATGAGTACCTTGACGGCTCAGGTGACCGGTATAGAAAACATTCCGAGCAGCGCAACTGCGTCTGTCGGCAACGTCACTGCAACTGGCGTTCGGAGCATCGCTTGGCCATAAAAGTACCGGAGTAGTACAATAAGTTCCATGAGGAAAAGTGAGGACATGCAGGCTCGAGACTTTCAGGGTGAGGACTTTCAGGGTGAGGACATGCAGGCTCGAGACTTTCAGGGTGATCCCGTCAAGCGGCTGCAGTCGCGATTTAGGTGGGCGCGGCGGCGCTGCGGCAGGAGCTTTCCAAGATGATCCGTCACTACAGGGTTGTCATAGCAAAACCGGGCCTGGATGGGCATGATCGTGGAGCAAAAGTGATTGCGAGGGCGCTCAGGGACTCGGGCTTCGAGGTGATCTACACCGGCTTGCATCAGACGCCCGAGCAGGTCGTCCAGGCTGTGCTCCAGGAGGACGCAGATGCACTTGGCCTGTCATTGCTGTCAGGCGCTCATATGACCATAGTGCCGAAGGTGCTGAAGGGCCTTGCTGATAATGGCATTGACGACATAGTCGTGATGGTTGGCGGCATAATACCCGATGCAGATATAGAGAAACTGTCGGTGGCGGGAGTTGCCAGGGTGTTCACTCCTGGAGCGACGCTCCAGGGAGTGGCGGGATGGCTGGAGCAGGCGCTCGATGAGCGCGAGAAGGCCAGGGTCGTCAGCTGACCACGGTCCAGTCAAGCGCAAGCCGCTGCGGCAACCATAGGCAACCATAGGGGGATGTCGGCAGGCGGCGTGATGACTGTGATGACTACCGTTCCGTAACACTTACAACAGAGTAACCGTTACGGTCTGTAGCTCCTCGAGCGGAGAGGTGCTGGCTATCTCTGACCCGGCGTTGGCTGACGGACGACCCTGCGGGCGTGCCAGGAAAGGTACTTGGAGTACCCAGTTTGCACCTCCGGTACTCAAGGGACAAGGATGGATGAGTACGTTAGCAAACGGGCAGGCCGACAAATGGAAAGGTCAGCGAGCACGAAGACAAAAGAGCATTAGGAGCAGACGTGGATCTCTTTGAGTATCAGGGAAAACAGTATTTCGAGCGCTATGGTATTCCGGTTTCCAAGGGGGCGGTGGCCGATACCGTGGACGAGGCGGTCGAGGCTGCCGGGAGGGTGGGCTACCCGGTTGTGGTCAAGGCGCAGGTAAAGGTAGGTGGGAGAGGCAAGGCAGGTGGGGTCAAGCTGGCATCTTCGCCTGAAGAGGTGAAGGCACATGCCGGCAACATATTGGGCATGGACATCAAGGGTCACGTGGTCGAAAGGCTGTGGGTCGAGCACGCCACCGACATAGCCAAGGAATGGTACGCTAGCTTTACCCTGGATCGTGCGGCTCAGCTCCATCTTCTAATGCTCTCTACCAGGGGCGGGGTGGAAATCGAGGAAGTTGCAAAGAGCGAGCCTGATGCCCTTGTCAGGGTGCATGTGGATCCGTCGGAAGGTTTTACTGAGGGCCAAGCATCGCAGGCTGTTATGGATGCCGGTATTGATGACAGTGTACGTAGTGAGACAGCGGAACTGCTGACCAAGCTGTACCGGTGTTTCGTAGAGGGCGATTGTGACCTTGCAGAGATCAACCCTCTGGTGCTTACCGCGGAAGGCAAGGTGCATGCTCTCGATGCAAAGGTTACCCTGGATGACAATGCCGGCTTTCGCCATCCTGAGTGGGCCGAGTTCGCAGCCACGGAGACCACCGACATCAGGGAGAAAAGCGCCAAAGAGCGTGGCTTAAACTATATCGGCCTGAGTGGTGACGTGGGCATCATAGCCAATGGAGCAGGCTTGGCGATGAGCACCCTGGACGTGGTGAGTCAAGTAGGAGGATCTGCCGCTAATTTCTTGGACATCGGAGGCGGCGCCAGCGCTGAGCTGATGGCATCGGCCCTGGAGCTCATCAATTCCGATCCCAGTGTGAAGTCCATCCTTGTCAACATATTCGGGGGTATCACCAGGTGCGACGAGATTGCCAATGGAATAGTGGAGGCCATGTCCAGGGTGGATCTGAAGTCGCCCATTGTACTGCGTCTAGATGGCACCAATGCTGTCGCTGGAAGGGAGATACTGGCCGGCCACATCTCGGATCGCCTTGTTGCCGAGCGCACAATGCTGGATGCCGCCGCCAGGGCCGTCAGCCTTGCCGCGGGTAGGTGATGGGTAGGTGAATCTGCGTATAGGTGAGCAGGCATGTAAGCGGCCGGAGTCCAAGCGACCGGGATCACACGGTCAACAGGCATACAGAGAGCAGCGTGAGCAGGGCCGGATGGTTGGCTGGAAAGGAGAATTATGAGTATTTTTGTCGATGATACAACCAGGGTTGTGGTGCAGGGGCTCACGGGCAGCCAGGGGAGGTTCCACGGTTTACGCAACCGGGAGTACGGTACCAAGGTCGTGGCTGGGGTGACTCCTGGCAAGGGAGGTGCCGATGTGGACGGTATACCGGTATACGACTCCATGAAGGAGGCCGTGGAGGCAACCGGCGCCGATACGTCGTTTGTAGTGGTGCCGCCTCCTGCCGCACCTGAGGCCATCCTGGAGGCCGCTCGGGCCGGTATCAGGCTCGTCGTGTGCATAACGGAGGGCATACCTGCCCAGGACGAGGCGCGGGTGGTCAACACGCTGAAAAGAGACTACCCGTCCACCAGGCTGGTGGGGCCGAACTGCCCCGGGATCATCTCACCTGGCATGTGCAACATAGGTATCACGCCTGGGGATATAGCGCTACCCGGCGGGCCGGTAGGTATCGTAAGCCGTTCGGGCACCTTGACTTACCAGGCGCTGTATGAGCTCTCTCAGCAGCGGGTGGGGCAGACCACGTGCATAGGGATAGGAGGAGACCCAGTACCGGGCACCAGCTTCATAGACTGCCTCAGTGCTTTCGAGGCGGACCCGGCCACCAAGGCGGTAATGATGATCGGCGAGATTGGTGGATCGGCCGAGGAGAGTGCTGCCGAGTACATAGCATCTTCAATGACCAAACCGGTGGTCGCCTATATAGCCGGCCAGACTGCTCCTCCCGGCAGGAGAATGGGTCATGCGGGCGCTATAGTCTCCGGTTCTGCTGGTACCGCCAAGGGCAAGATGGAGGCCCTTGGGGCGGCCGGAGTCAGGGTGGCCAAGAACCCCACGGAAGCAGGGGAGGTCATGGTGGAGATCGTGCATGGTCTCTGATCCGGTGTGTACGGCGTTGCCGGCCGGATGGGAGATGATTGGTTGGAAGGTTGCCGAGCATCTGCGTTGGCACGAGTATGACTAAGGGTATGAGCTGATGAGAGCGTTACTGTCGGTGTACGACAAGAGTGGCTTGGTGGAGCTGGCCGGAGGGCTGGTATCGCTTGGCTGGGATCTGGTGGCGAGTGGCGGTACCGCCAAGGCGCTTGCAGATGCAGGCATCATGCATAGCGATATAGCTTCGATGACCGGGTTCGGGTCGCTTCTTTCAGGCAGGGTGAAGACGCTGCACCCTGCAGTGCACGCAGGTATCCTTGCCGACAGGGACAATCCGGATCATATGAAAGATCTGGAGGAACAGGGGATAGAACCGGTGGACTTGGTCGTGTGCAACCTCTACCCATTCGGCAGTGACCCTTCGATAGAGATGATCGACATTGGTGGACCTACCATGGTGCGGGCATCGGCCAAGAACTTTGCTCATGTCGGTATCATCGTGAGTCCACAGGACTACGGTCCTGTACTCGAGGAACTTGCCGGCGCCGGTAGGCTGTCGCTACAGACGCGCAGGAGATTGGCCCGGGCGGCATTTGCGCATACTGCAGCTTACGATGCTGCTATCGTGTCGTGGATCGATCAGGGGGGGCTGGAGAGCTCCGGCGCTGGTGGATGGGGTGGTCATAATGGCCATGATGCGGCGGAAGCGGCCGGCGCGGCTGGTGCAGGCGCTGGTGCAGGCGCTGGTGCAGGCGCTGGTGCAGGCGCTGAGGTAGGGACCGTTACTGCGATGGGTGCCGGCACGGTAGGGATTGGAAACCATGAGATCGCGGCAGGTCCGAGAAGCGAGCCAGGCGGGGTAAGCGAGTCACATCTGCCTCCCACTATCCACCTGAGCCTCGAGCTTGCCAGCAGACTTAAGTATGGGGAGAATCCCCACCAGCGCGGGGCGCGTTACCGTATTTACTCGAAACCAGGCTGGCTGGATACCACCGTGCAGCACGCAGGCAGGGAACTCTCTTATATCAATTTGTTCGATGCCGAGTCAGCCTGGTGGCTGGTCCACGAGCTGAAGAGCGCTGGAGCTTCTGGCGCAGGAAGTGGCAACGGCGGGGGTGTCGACGAGAGGAGTGGCATCGGTGGTGCTGGAAGCGGTAGCGGTGGGACAGAGGGTGGTTCCGCTACCGGGAACAGTAGTGGCGCCGGAACCGGGAGCGGTGACAGCAGGGGCGCCATTTCCACGGATACCGCGAGTATTGCGAGCGCCGTCATAGTCAAGCATGCCAATCCGTGCGGAGCAGCGCTTGGCAGTGATATGGCAGAGGCATACCGCCTTGCTCTCGAGTGTGACCCGATCTCGGCGTTCGGCGGGGTGGTCGCCCTTTCCGGTCATTGCGGGGTCGATGTGGCTGCAGCCATGGTGGACGCGCCACAGGCTGACGTGATCATTGCGTCCTCCTTTGATAGCCGGGCCATAGAGATGCTGGTGTCGAGGCGTAAGGCTACGAGGTTGCTGGAGTCGCCGCCTCCCGTTCGTTCACCCTTGGCTATACGTAGCCTGGGAGACGGCTTTCTTGTCCAGGATAATGACCTGGTTTCCCTGGATACTGAACGCTTCCAGGTTGTCACAGATATGGGGGTGCCTGATGGCGAATGGCCTGAAGTAAAGATGGCCTGGATCGTCTGCGCCAGGACTACATCGAATGCGATTGTGGTGGTCAATCACGGCCAGGCGGTTGGTGTGGGAGCTGGCCAGCAGAGCAGGGTGGAAGCAGCAGAGATAGCAGTGAAGAAGGCGGGCGACAGGGCAGGGGGCGGGGTGGCTGCAAGTGATGCATTCTTTCCGTTCAGGGATGGTCTTGATGTGCTGGCCCGTGCCGGGGTCAGGGTTATTGTACAGCCGGGTGGATCGGTCAACGATGCGGCCATTGTCGAAGCGGCGAACGAACACGGTATAGCTATGGTGCTGACCGGCGAGCGCCACTTCCGTCACTGACGCCTGGAACCGGCAGCCATCTCGGGGCGACTGGGGGACTGTGGCTTGTTAGTATGGGTGCACTATGACTGCGAAGATACTTGATGGGGAATCCCTGGCCACCAAGATCCGCGAAGAGGTTGCGAACGAGGCGGCCAAGCTGCGCGCCCGGGGGATAATTCCGGGTCTCGGTACCATACTGGTAGGGGACGATCCACCATCTGCACGATATGTGGCCATGAAACATGCTGATTGCGCAGAGGTGGGCATTGAGTCGATTCACGAGCACTTGCCTGCAGATATTACTCAGGATGACCTCATGTCTGCGGTCGAGCGTTTCAATTCCGACACTCGGGTGCATGCCTACCTGGTCCAGCTACCCCTTCCTGCCGGCCTTGACGAGGAAGAGGTGTTGCTTTCGGTGGATCCTTCAAAAGATGTGGATGGGCTGCATCCGGTGAATCTGGGGTTGCTGGTCATGGGCCATCCAAGGGTGTTGCCATGCACGCCCGCTGGGATACTGGAATTGCTCAGCGCCAATGGAATAGACCTAGCGGGCCGCCATGTGGTCGTGGTGGGTAGGGGGCTCACTATCGGCAGGCCTCTGGCTCTACTTGCAGCATTGAAGCGTCCAGGATGCAACGCTGCCGTGACGGTGGTCCACACGGGGGTACCGGACATGGCCGAACATGTACGCAGGGCCGATATTGTCATCGCGGCGGCCGGCCATGCCGGCCTGGTGACGCGGGATATGATCAAGCCCGGAGCGGTGGTGGTCGGCGCCGGAACCTCTTGGGAAGGCCGCAAGCTGCTTTCGGACGTAGATGACGCAGTGAGCGAGGTGGCTGGGTGGATCACTCCGAGGATAGGTGGAGTAGGTCCGATGACGAGGGCAATGCTGTTGCGCAATGCAATATCTGCGGCTATGCACACTGCGGCTATGCACACTGCGGCTATGCACACTGCGGCTATGCACACTGCGGCTATGCACACTGCCGTTGTGGATTCCAAGGCAACATAGCACAAGGCAACCAAGGCAACATAGCAGGACGTGAGAATATCATAGAGCGTTGGAATATGACATGACCAAGATATCGGAACTGATAACCGGGGGAACGAGTTTCTCGGTGGAACTCTGGCCTCCAAGGAACCCCGATGCAGAGGCACGCCTAGAGCAGGTGCTTTCCGAGCTTGAACCTCTTCGTCCCACCTTTACCTCAATCACTTACGGAGCGGGTGGTTCCACCAGGGAGCGAACCCACGATCTGGTGGTGAGGATCGCGCGTGAGGGGGTGATGACTCCGATGGCCCACCTCGTCTGTGCCGCTCATTCGAGGGATGAGCTTACCGGGATACTGACCCGCTACAGGGACGAGGGTGTGGACAATATCCTTGCCCTGACAGGGGATCCGCCTCTTGATGCCACTGTTCCCCTAGCCCGAGGTGAATTGGCACATGCCATAGAGCTGGTGGAGCTGGCGAAAGAGGTGGGCGACTTTTGCGTTGCGGTGGCAGCGCATCCCGAAGGCCACCCTCAATCCGGTGACATGGAGGCTGATCGCAATTACCTGGCCGAAAAGCTTGCTGTGGCTGACTTTGCCATTACACAGTTCTTTTTCGACGCGGATCACTATTTCAGGTTGCTGGATGATCTCGACGCCAGAGGGCTGGATAAGCCGGTTTTACCAGGGATCATGCCCGTAACCAGGGTTCGAACAGTATACAAGATGGCGGAATTGTCCGGCACACGGGTTCCGGGTGACCTTGTGGAGAGACTTGAGAAAGTGGCGGACATCCCCGAGGAGGTCCGTCGGATCGGCATAGAGGTGGCCACTGACCTGGGAGCCAGGCTGCTGGAGGGAGGTGCTCCCGGCCTGCACTTTTACACCATGAACGAATCTGTTGCGACTATCGAGATAGCCCGGGCCCTTGGCATCGGCGCGCAGCGGCCGGCGGAAGTTCCCGAAGAGGACGCGACGCGTGGCGCTTGAAAAGATCGAACCCGCCTTGGGGCATGGTCGAGCCGCGTGTGCGAAGGCATGGCATCACCCGGCTGTCCACTGATTTCTGCTATAATGATATCAAAGGAAACTGTAGAGCCCGCTACGGGCGCGCTCACCGATCAAGCATGAGTTGTAATGTAGGAAGGGTTCAGAAGGTGTCTCGAAAATCAAGAGATGGCGAACAATGACGGGAGTGGAAGTGGTTGGCGGGCAAGGTTCGCTCGAAGAGGAGATGGAGCAGGATAGAGTGGTGCAACCCGTGACCGGCAGGGAAACGGCCGGTAAGACGGCGGCATCTGGTCGGCCAACTCCTGCTTCCAACGGTTCCTACGAAGCCGGGGATATCACCGTACTGGAGGGATTGGATCCGGTACGGGCCAGGCCTGGTATGTATATAGGATCCACTGGGTCCACCGGATTGCACCATCTTGTCTGGGAGGTCGTGGACAATGCCGTAGACGAAGCCATGGCGGGGTTCTGTACCAAGATCGAGGTGACCATCCTTACGGATGGAGCTTGCCGTGTATCGGACAACGGAAGGGGTATTCCTACCGATGCCCATCCTCAGTATCCAGACAAGTCCGCTGCTGAGCTGGTGCTCACCACTCTTCATGCAGGTGGGAAGTTCGGCGGGTCTGGTTACAAGGTTTCGGGGGGGCTGCATGGTGTGGGCGTATCAGTGGTCAATGCCCTCTCATCACGCCTTGTGCTCGAAGTGGATCGGGACGGCAAACATTATATAGCGGAGTTTAAAGATGGCGGGCAGATCACCCAGCCCCTTCGCCAGAGCGGATCTGCGCCACGAGGGCGAACCGGAACCACGGTGACCTTCTGGCCGGATCCCTCAGTTTTCGAGGAGATCGACTTCAGGTCGCAAACCGTGCTCGAGAGACTCCAGGTGATGGCATTTCTGAACAAAGCCCTGGAGATCTCCTTCAAGGATGTAAGAGCAGGGCGGGAGCAGGCAGTCGCCTACAAGTACAACGGCGGGATAGTCGACTTCGTCAAGCACCTGAACACCACCAAGGAATCACTCTTTCGCAAGGTATGCACCTTCTCCAGTGAGGAGGAGGATCAGCAGGTCGAGGTGGCTCTCCAGTGGAATACCGGCTACCACGAATCGATATATTCCTTTGCAAATGGCATATCCACCATTGAGGGCGGTATGCACGAGGAGGGCTTCAAGAAGGCGCTCACCAACGTTGTCAACAAATACGCCCGCTCCAGGGGTGTCCTCAAGGACAAGGACGACAATCTTACCGGTGAGGATATCCGGGAAGGGCTTACCGCGATAGTATCCGTGAAGCTGCGTGACCCGCAGTTCGAGGGCCAGACTAAGGCGAAGCTGGGCAATGTATCTACCCGTTCTCTGGTGGAGAAGACCACCAACGAGAAGCTGGCCGAGTGGCTGGAGGAGAACCCTCGTGAGGGCAACCAGATCGCACAGAAGGCCGTCCTG
The DNA here is from genome assembly GCA_021841005.1 of Actinomycetes bacterium. Lineage (GTDB taxonomy): Bacteria > Actinomycetota > Acidimicrobiia > Acidimicrobiales > JAMCPL01 > JAMCPL01. The sequence goes on from JAKBVZ010000035.1 coordinate 14,569, forward strand.
GCTTCCAGGGCGAGAGTGGCAGCACGCCAGGCCAGAGAACTGACCAGGCGCAAGTCCGCACTGGATGGAGCAGGATTGCCCGGTAAGCTGGTCGACTGCTCCTCGCGCGATCCCCGTGAAACCGAGATTTTCATTGTGGAGGGAAATTCTGCCGGTGGCTCCGCCAAGGATGCCAGAGACCCGCGTACCCAGGCCATACTGCCGATCAGGGGCAAGATACTGAACGTGGAGAAAGCCAGGGTGGACAAGATACTGAAGAATACCGAGATCCAGGCGTTGGTATCGGCTATAGGAGCAGGAGTGGCTGAGGATTTCGACCTTTCCAGGGCTCGGTACAACAAGGTGATCATCTTGGCTGATGCCGATGTAGATGGATCGCACATCAGGACCCTGTTGCTTACGTTCTTCTTCAGGCAAATGAAAGATCTTGTCGAGGCAGGATATGTGTATGCGGCCCAGCCTCCTCTTTACTCTACGATTACCGGGAAGAACAGGGTGTACTTTCTCGATGATGCTGCCAAGGACAGATTCCTGGCTGAACATCCTGGCCACAAGGCGGAGTTCCAGCGTCTCAAGGGACTCGGTGAGATGGATTTCGGAGAGCTGAAGGAGACCACTATGGACGTGTCCAAGCGGTCTCTCCTGCAGATAACGGTGGAACAGGCGGTCATGGCTGATGAGGTGTGCTCCATCCTGATGGGTGACGACGTGGAGCAGCGCCGCCGCTTCATCCAGACCAATGCCAAAGATGTCAGGTTCCTGGACATATAGCGACATGAATACGCTCAGTGTTCCCAGCGTTACCGGTGTCCCGTCCCGTAAGCTCATGTCCTGCGCACCATGCTGCCCAAGACCGCTCGATGCCACGACTATTCCCACAATTATTCAATGCCACGCTACCTGTGCCGCAATTGGCATCGGCGCGAAATGCCACGCAATGGACAGCAATGGGTATAGCCACGAATGACACGATTACGTTGGCGGGGTCGCTTGTGCACTCTCGCCCAAAGTTCACTTTTCCAATGAGAACTGATAGGAGTTAAGAGGATATATGCCAGGTAGAGTAAGCGCCGGCGGAACTACGATGATGACAGGAGATACGCTTGGCGCGATAGAGCCCATTGACCTGCAGGAGGAGATGGAGAAGTCCTTCCTGGACTATTCGATGTCCGTCATCGTCTCGCGAGCACTGCCGGATGTGCGAGACGGGCTCAAGCCGGTGCACCGCCGCATCCTGTTCTCGATGTATTCCCAGGGGCTACGCCCTGACCGGCCATACAGCAAGTGCGCAAGGGTTGTTGGTGATGTCATGGGTACCTACCATCCCCATGGAGACTCGGCCATTTACGATGCTCTCGCCAGGATGGTGCAGGAGTTCAGTTTGCGTTACCCGCTCATCGACGGGCATGGCAATTTTGGTGGCACCGGTCCGGATGAGGGACCCGCCGCCATGCGGTATACCGAGTCAAGGTTGCACGCCCTTGCGCTGGACATGCTGGCAGGTATTGATGAGGATACGGTCGACTTCACGCCCAACTATGACGGCACCAGCCAGGAGCCGGTCGTCCTTCCCAGCCGTTTTCCCAATCTACTGGTCAATGGCTCCCAGGGAATTGCCGTAGGCATGGCCACCAACATTCCTCCTCACAACCTCGTGGAAGTGATAGACGCCACCATCGAGGTGCTCAGGAACCCGCAGGCCACCAGCGAAGAGCTCATGGGAATCGTGAAAGGGCCCGACTTCCCGACCGGAGCATCGATACTGGGCAGATCCGGTATCAGGGATGCTTACCGGACAGGAAAGGGATCCATCAAGATACGGGCGAAGGCCGAGATCGAGATGGTGAAGTCCACCGAACGGATCGTCGTTACCGAGATGGCCTACCAGACTTCGGTGGAGGCGGTCGAGAGGAAGATGGCGGATCTCATCAAATCGGGGATGCTGGAAGGCATAGCCAGGTGGCAGAACGCATCAGCAGGCAAGAAGGCAAGGCTTATCATCGACCTCAAGCGGGATGCCAATGCCAATGTGGTATTGAACAATCTCTACAAGCACACGCCGATGCAGGTGAGCTTTGGTGTCAATATGGTGGCTCTGGTCGACGGCGTACCGCGTACGCTCGATCTGGCGCATATGATCTCGTACTATGCATCTCACCAGATAGAAGTAATGCAGCGCCGGTCCCGCTTCCGGCTGGGTAAGGCCAGGGACAGAGAACACATCGTTGAGGGATTGGTCAGGGCAATCGACATGCTCGATGAGGTGGTGGCGACGATTCGCGGATCCGAGGACAGGGCTGCCGCCAGGGAGGCGCTGATGGCGGATCCGTTCGGTTTCACCGAAATACAGGCCAATCATATACTGGACATGACACTTGCCCGGCTGACCAGGCTCGGTCGTGCCGAGCTTGATGAGGAACTTGGCCGTCTCCGTGAGACAATATCCTATCTCGAGGCGCTTCTTGCCGATCCTGTCAAGTTACGCGACGAGGTGATCAGCGATCTATCGACCATAAAGGAACGTTTTGGCGATGCTCGCAGGACCTCTATCGAGAACGACCCAGGTGATCTGCTCGTGGAGGACCTGATAGAGGATGAGGACTTGGTCGTTACTCTCACCCAGGCGGGATACATCAAGGCTATGCCGGTATCGGCCTTCAAGAGCCAGGGCAGGGGCGGCAAAGGCGTCATGGGCACCAGGCTGAAAGAAGAGGACCTGATCACGTCTGTTGTCTACACGAGTTCCCATTCGTACCTGCTTCTCTTTACCAATCTGGGCCGGGTCTATCGCCTCCGGGGACACGAGGTTCCAGTAAAGGATCGTTCTGCAAGAGGTACTGCGATAGTCAACATCGTGTCCATGGATCCGGGTGAGAAGGTGGCGGAAATAGTCAGTGCCAAGGAACATTCTGGTGATGGCTATCTCATATTTGTGACGAAGCAGGGGCTGGTGAAGAAGACGAAGCTGGAGGAGTACGACAAGTCACGCCGTGAGGGCATCATAGCTATCACCCTGCGACCTGGTGACGAGCTTGTCAAGGTCATGGAAACCTCTGGAAACGATGAGGTGGTAATGTTCTCTTCCTACGGGAAAGGTATCCGATTCTCCGAGAGAGATGTGCGTTCAGTGGGCAGGGTCGCCGCAGGAGTGATAGGAATGCGGCTACAGCAAGGAGACACCGTGGTTGGAAGCGATGTCGTAAGTACTGGGAGCAATGTTCTGTTGATAACCAGTGCCGGCTATGGGAAGCGCACCAGCATAGATCAATTCAATACTCAAGCTCGCGGTGGCCAGGGAGTGAAGGCCATCAGGACCACCGCCGCCCGGGGGAAACTTGCGGGCGCTTTTCTGGTCGACATGGCATCCGAGATACTGGTTGTGTCTACGGGAGGTACTGTCATCCGTGTGGCGGTGGCGGATGTTGCCCGCCAGGGCCGCGATGCCACTGGCGTGCGTGTCATGCATCTCGGTGAAGGACAGAGCGTGGCGGCTATTGCCACGGTAACCGGTGAAGAGCAGGAGTAGCTTCACCGGTCGACTTCCATCTCCAAGATTTGCATCAGGGCTTGGGGATGAACGACACCCTCCCTACCAACTCGACATAGCCGACGAACGCCACCGCATCGATGAGGAAGTGAGCGATTACCAGCGGTGCCGCCCTTTTTCGCTTCTGGTAGATACGCCCGAAGATGAGTCCCATTATCAGGTTGCCTGCGAACCCGCCGAATCCCTGGTAGAGGTGGTAGCTTCCTCGCAGCAGTGCGCTGGTGGCCAGTGACTTGTTGTCGCTCCAACCAAGCTGATCCAGTCGCCGCAGCAGGTATCCGCAGACCACCACTTCTTCGAGGATGCCATTTTCGGCAGCTTGGAGGAGCAATACAGGGATCCTCCACCAGTCAGGTGGGAGGTTGGTGGGGACCACATTGAGGCTGAATCCGAGGTGGAAAGCGAGCAGGTATAGACCGAGCCCAGCGCCTCCTATGATCGCCGCCAGCACTGCGCCGAAGAGCAGATCTGAGCCGGGTTGCCGGCGATCGATGCCTAGGGCGTTCAGGCCGGGTACCCCCTGGGACTCATGGGACCGCAGGAGCAGGTAGCCAACGAGAGCTACGGGTGCCAGCGCTGTTGCTATGCCGACGATCTGGAATGCTAGGTCGAGCAGCTCCACTCTGGGTGCTATCGCAGTATTGATAACGGCCACCTGGTGGCTGAGCGGTGCCTTGGTGCTTACCAGGCTGCGCAGGAGATCCAGCACTGCATAGACCGCCGAGGCTCCGAGCGAGAGGGCAAGTACTATCCATATCTCCGCAGTCAGGTACCCGCGTGCCGGCAGTGCGTTGTTTGCTTCATCATTCACCGGAATGCAGCCTACCGCAAGAGGGCTATCCATCTGAGAGCGGCAGCCCAGGTCAGCACCTCGGTCACCAGATCGGTGGCCGTCCCCAGGCTCCGCTGGAACGCGAAGAGCCACATTACACTGGTGCCCTCGACAGGATTCGAACCTGCGCACCCGGCTCCGGAGGCCGGTGCTCTATCCCCTGAGCTACGAGGGCAATATGCGTGATCATGCGAGCATGCAAGAGCCAGACGAAGATACCGTTCCCCGTACGGAGTCTATACCTATCCCGTATCGAGTACATGTACGTTCGCGGCTAATCTGTTTCTAAATGTCTATTCGCAATATTCTACAGCAATCCATAGCAGATGCGATGGCGGATCTGGGTGCAGAATTGCTACCCGGGTCCATCCACCTCGAACGCCCCTTGCGCATCGAACACGGGGACTGGTCGAGCAACATTGCGCTCGCCTCTGCAAAGCATCTGAGGAAGAGCCCGAGAGAGGTTGCGCAGTGTGTATGCGAGAGTATCGCACAGAGGGGAGTCGAACATCTCGAATCCGTGGAAGTGGCAGGACCGGGGTTTGTCAATTTCCATCTGGACACAGGGTGGCTGCACGACGTATTACTGGAGGTGATAGCCAAAGGAGAGGATGGCTATGGGAGGTTGGACTTGGGTCATGGGGAGAAGGTCAATCTGGAGTTTGTCTCCGCCAACCCGACCGGTCCCATCCATGTGGGCAACGGCTGGTGGGGTGCATACGGGGACTCACTTGCGAGGGTGATGGAACGTTGCGGGTATTCGGTGCACCGTGAGTATTACGTGAATGATACCGGCAGGCAGGTGCAGCTATTGGGGGAGAGCCTGCTTGCGCGTAAGAGAGGGGAAGAGGTGCCGGAGGGCGGGTACCGGGGCGCTTACGTGGAAAAGCTGGCGGAAGAGTACGATGGACCGCAGGATGCGATGGCGGCCGGCAAGTGGGCGACAGATGGGATACTCGCTGAGATAGAACGCACCCTTTCCATCGTCGGCATTCACTATGACGAATGGTATTCCCAAGCATCGGTGGAAGAGTCCGGATTTCTCTATGAAACGATAGAGGTGTTACGTGGTCAAGGACTGGTGGAGGAGAGGGATGGCGCAACGTGGTTCCTCGCCTCAAACTTGGGTGACACGAGGGACAGGGTGCTCATAAAGGATGACGGTACGCCAACCTATCTGGCTGGCGATCTGGCATACCATCGCAACAAGTTGGATGTACGTGGTTTCGACCGTGCGGTGGACATCTTCGGCGCGGACCATCAAGGCCAGGTGCCCAGCCTGAAAGCGGGAATCACGGCGCTCGGGATAGATCCTGACCGTCTGGAGATACTCATAGGGCAGATGGTATCGCTCGTGGATGGCGGGCAGGCGGGTAAGATGTCGAAGAGGTCAGGCAATTTTGTTCCTCTGGACGACCTGGTTGCCGACATAGGGCCGGATGCGACGAGGTTGCTGGCTCTCATGGGGTCTTTGGACCAGGCCTCTACGTTGGATCTCGATATTGTACGCAGCCAATCCATGGAGAACCCTGTGTATTACATCCAGTATGCTTATGCCAGGATACAGTCTCTGGGAAGGGTGCAGGCCGGACGATCCATCGAGCGTATCCCTATCGAGAAGACTGACCTAAGCCTGCTTGCTCATCCCCGTGAAATGGAGATTCTCAGGGCATTGGAAGTCATGCCCGACATAGTGGCGGAAGCATGCGAGGAGAGGGCACCGCACAAGCTGACCACCTGGGTGAGGCGGCTTGCTGCGGCTTTTCATGGGTTTTACCACGACTGCCCGGTGCTTCCCCTGGCTGCAAACAGCGAAGACGCGATGCTGCTGAATGCCAGGCTCTGGCTGGTGGAGGGATGCCGGATAGGCATGGCTACGGCGCTGTCACTTCTAGGTGTCTCGGCACCCGATAGGATGTGAGCAGTGAGATCCACCCCGATCGCAAGACACCTCCTGCCCGACAGCGCTACGGTCGATGCCGACGGGATGTTGTGTGTAGGTGGGATAAGACTTGATGAGCTTGCTGGTTCTTTCGGAACACCGTTGTTTGTTTACGATGAGGATCACCTGCGTGCTCGGTGCAGGGAGGCCAGGCAGGCATGGGGGGATGGAGTCGCCTACGCATCCAAGGCGTTCCTGTGCATTGCCATGGCGAGGCTGGTCCATCAGGAGGGCCTGAGGCTGGATGTGGCTAGCGAGGGTGAGATGCATGTGGCCATCAAGGCGGGAGTACCTCCGTCGAGCCTGGTCCTTCACGGGAACAATAAACCTGATTCTGAGATTGCCTCCGCCTTGAGCTACGGCGTGGGACGCATAGTAGTGGATTCTTTTGACGAAATACATCGCATCGATAAGATCATATCCAAGATGAACGAGCCCGGCAGATCTCCGCAGGCGCTCATGGTCAGGATCAATCCTGGCATAGAAGCCCATACGCATGAGTACGTAAGGACCGGCCAGGCAGATTCGAAATTTGGGTTTTCCATCGACAATGGGGACGCATTGTCTGCCGCCCGGCGAATCATCCAGATGAAAGGGGTGGAGCTTGCCGGTCTCCATGCCCATATAGGCAGCCAGATATTCGATGTTGGACATTTCGAAGAGGAGGTAAAACTGCTGGTGGGACTTGCCGGCGAGCTGGCCGGAGACGTTGGAGCAGAGATGGGTGGGCCGCCCGGATCTGGTAGTGCCGGCGATCTGTTTGGTGCCGGCGATCCAGGCGGGTTTGAACTCTGCATAGGTGGGGGCCTTGGAGTCGCTTACCTGTCGGATGAGAGCGCGCCTACGATCTCAAGGTGGGCTCAAGCCGTCAGCCAGGTCGCCAGGGAAAGTGGTGGCAATCTACGGTTGCGTATCACAGCCGAGCCAGGGCGGGCGATCGCCGCTGTTGCAGGCATGACTCTCTACACTGTCGGTACTGTTAAGGACATAGCCGGGATCCGCACCTACCTGTCCGTTGACGGCGGGATGAGTGACAATCCGCGTCCTGTCCTCTACGGCAGTGGATACGAGGCGTTTCTGGCCAGGGAAGCGTATGTGGAGCGATCCAGGAGGGTACGGATAGTAGGTAAACACTGTGAGTCCGGGGACATCGTGGTCGCTGATGGTATGGTTCCTGCAGACGTATCAGTTGGCGACTTGCTTGTTACTCCAGTCACGGGTGCGTACGGGTATTCGATGGCTTCCAATTACAACAAGGTTCCACGTCCTGCTGTAGTGTTTGTCTCTTCCGGCAATGCAAAGGTCGTGGTGAGACGAGAGTCGCTTGACGATGTGTGTCGCCTAGATGTCGGCTGAGGTGCGGGGCAGGAGACCACGCAAATGATGGAGACCGCGCAGATGATGGAGACCGCGCAGATGATGCTGCATACTGCAGATGAATGACCAATTCGAAGTGATGGGCGCTCTCGGGAGGCTGCTCGACGAAGCGGGCTATGCCGAGCTATACAGAGCGGTCGCAGGAGATCGCTTGCCGGCTGTAGACGCGGCAGCTGCGAGAAGGACAGTATCGTTGCTGCCGTCACCGGAGCGCGAGATGGCAAGTGCATTCATTTTTGGTGATGACGTAGACGTTATGCACGGAGATCCCTCGAGTGTGCGACCGGGAGCAGCAGGTCGGTCTCTGGCCATCCCCGCTAGCGATGGGGCTAAACCTACCGACCGTGGGCCAGGGATACCTGGCAACCCGGAAGGGCATCTGCCGGAGGCCAGGGTGGTCGAGTCGTCCAGAGAAGGATTCCTGGAGGTGACGGATAGGCTTGTCCAGGTAGGGCTGGCGGTGGATGGGTCCAGTGGCCGGCACACTACGGGGTGGATCGTCGTACCATACAATGGAGGTTACCTTCTTGTGGATAGGTTCGCGCCGTACGGCGGCGGTGATGTACATGTGTACATTGGAAATGATTCGCTGATGCTTGGTTCTCTCGTGCGCTGCCCTCAGGGTGCAAAGCTACTGGATCTTGGCGCAGGTTCTGGAATCTTCGGGCTCCTCTCGGCTGGTGCGGGGAATCATGCCACACTGGTCGATATTGATGCACGGTCCATCGCTTTTTGCCGTTTGAACGAAGCATTGAACAGGTCAATTGGCAGGTTGGACCATCCGGTGAGGATACTGCAGGGCGATCTGTTCGAGCCGGTGCAAGGAGAGAGGTTCGATGTCATCGTCACTTTGGCGCCCTACGTGCCCAGCATTTCCATAGGGCAGGTGCCCCTGTTTGCCGATGGAGGGGAAGACGGGCTGGCTGTTCTCGGAAGGGTGCTTGATGAGGCACCGGCCCATCTGGAGGAGGGTGGTGAGCTACTGGCGCTGATGCAGGTGATGATAGGGCCGGATCGGCGCCCGCTGGTCTGCGATATGCTCGACGACATCCTTGTACGGGAAGCCGAGCTGGGCAGGACCATGGAAGTGAGGATGACTCTTCATGATGTGCACTACCTGTGGCCTTATGCTCTTGATCTTGCCGGACAGCTTGCGATGGAGCAAGGAGCACAGGTTGCAAGTGCGGAGACTGAGACGGGTTCACGAATGGCGGGAAACAGGCAGCCGGCGGATCAGGTGGAGATGGCGGAACGTATGGTGGCATCCTGGAGAGGCATGGGAGTGAGTTGCGTAGCTACTGCACTATTGCGCCTCCGACATACGGGTCGGGCAACTCGTACTGACGATGGCTCTGGCGAGGGTTCTGGCGAGGGTTCTCCGAAAAGAGGCGCTCATGGTCGTGACGCAACCCGGGATGCAGGTGGCAGGCCGGTGGATGGTTCGAGGGACGGTGTAGGTCAGCTTGAATTGGTCATCGTAGATGTACCATGGTTGCCGTCTGATATACCAGTATTGCGTGGAGAGGGCTTGGCGGGACCATCCCATGTGCTTACGGTGAGTGCTCCTGGGGCTGGAACCTACCAGGTCGATGTTCCTACGGCCAAGTTGCTAGGGGCATGTGATGGGAGACGTTCATTGAGCGAGATCGTACCCGAGGTCTGGCCTGAGGGTTCCTCCAGCAAAAGCATGTCGTTGCTTGATGTGGCTATGGAAAAGTGCGCCAGGTTGGAGAAAGCTGGTATGTTGGCTAGGAGGATCGGTGAGGTGCACTAGCCGGGGACGGCGCGATGGTGCCTGTCAGTTATGAACTATAGGAGGGGAAGGGCCCGTGCCGTATTTTGTGGAAGGAGTATACCGTATTGTACAGCATGCATTCTACTGCCATGGTAGCTGTATGAGGGTGTGCGGCGAGATGGAAGTGAAAGAGGCCTCAAGTGACGGGTAGCCATGATCACCAGGGGCAGGCATTGGTGCGTTGCGCCGTTCTGGGTTGTGGCAATGTGGGCTCAGCCCTGATCTCGCTTCTCGTGAACGGACGTGATGAGATCAGGAAACGTTCCGGGATTGATCTGGAGATAGCCGGGGTGGCGGTGAGAGATACGGCCAAAGAGAGGCCACTATTGCCGGATGCTCTTTCCAGGGAGCTTTTTACGGATGACCCATTTGCATTGGTGGATGACAGCTCCGTGGATGTCGTTGTCGAACTGATAGGAGGGATCTCTCCTGCCGGGCAGGTGATCGACAGGGCTATAGCATCTGGGAAATCCGTGGTCAGTGCCAACAAGGAATTACTGGCTACTCGCGGCGCCGACCTTGTGGCTACTGCGGCATCTGCGGGCGTAGATCTGCTGTACGAGGCTGCTGTAGCAGGTGCAATCCCCATAGTGCGACTCCTCAGTGAGTCTCTTGCCGTGGAACAGGTATACAGGGTGGCTGGGATCATGAACGGTACCACCAACTACGTGCTTACATCGATGTCGGAAGATGGTATCGGTTACGAGGAGGCGCTTTCAAGGGCGCAGAGCCTGGGCCTGGCGGAGAGTGATCCGACCGCTGATGTGGATGGCCATGATGCCGCGGCCAAGGTGGCCATCCTCTCCAGTATCGCCTACAGTTGCGATGTCCGCTTGGACGATATAGCGAGAGAAGGTATTACCGGTGTACGTGCTGTCGATGTAGAGTATGCCAGGCAATTGGGTTACGTGATCAAGTTGCTTGCCATTGCGGAATCTGTTGCCGAGCCCGGCGCTGCACCCGGCGCTGCACAACCAGCGAGGTCCGTTGCCGTGCCATCGGTTGCGAATTCCGGTGCGATTGCCGGCGGGAATACCAGGGACATCACGGTTGCGGGCAATGCAATTATGAGTACCGGTGGGGCAGTGGTGAGTACCGGTGGGGCAGTGGACGGGCAGGTCTCGGGGAATCAATCGGGAGACCAATTGGGAGACCAACTTGTCAACATGCCGGAGATATCTGTTCGGGTGTATCCTGCGATGGTGCCGGTGTCCCATCCTCTGGCTTCGGTCAGGGGAGCATACAACGCCGTGTATGTAGAGGGGATGAGTTGCGGTCAGATCATGCTCTATGGCCAGGGTGCCGGTGGTGTGCCTACCGCTTCTGCCGTTCTCGGTGATCTAGTGGACGCGGCCACCAGGCGGCTTGCCGGTCACAGGCCTTACGGGTCGTCTATTCCTGTACGCAGAGTTGCTCCTAGAGCACGGATCAGCCCGCCGGATCGCTTGCGTTGCGCTTGGTACCTGAATATGGACGTAACGGATCGTCCAGGCGTACTGGCTTCGGTTGCGCAGGTATTTGGAGACAACGACATCTCGATACGTTCAATGGAGCAGGTCGGCATGGGAGACGAGGCCAGGTTGGTCTTTGTAACCCATGAGGCACTGGAGGGCAATGTTCAAAGGACGCTTACGGAACTCCGGCAACTCGATGTTGTCGAAGATGTTGGTGGAATCCTCCGCGTCTTCGGCGCGTAACGGTCCGGTGGACTCTTACGCGGAGGAAAGGTAGGCCACGACGGCCACATCATCAGCTGATTGGGCACGAGCGTGATACTTCCAGGACAGGGCGGGACAGGCTGGGGCCGGGCAGGACAGTCCAGGACAGGCTAGGCTGTGGATGTGGTAGATACCGTGATCGACGTATGTTGAATGGCACCGGGGCTGAAGTGCCCTCAATATCCGAAGCTATCGAGGATGCTACGGGTGTACGCGCTGCTAATCCCAGATGGCCCGGAGTCATAGAGACCTACCGGTCGTACCTGCCTGTATCGAGCGGAACACCTGTAGTCACCCTTCTGGAAGGTGGCACGCCTCTTCTCGAGGCCCCACGCCTGTCGAGAATCGTGGGATCCCAGGTATACCTCAAGCTGGAAGGGATGAATCCCACTGGTTCCTTCAAGGACAGGGGGATGACCATGGCCATGTCCAAGGCCGTAGAGAGTTCGAGCCAGGCTGTCATATGCGCTTCCACTGGGAATACGTCAGCTTCGGCAGCGGCATATTCCGCCCGTGCAGGGATCACCTGTGCTGTTCTCATACCGGAAGGGCATATTGCGTTGGGCAAACTTGCTCAAGCATTGGTGCATGGTGCAAGAGTCCTGCAGGTCAGGGGCAATTTCGATGAGGCGCTGGACATTGTGCGGGATCTTGGTGAGCACTATCCGATCACCATCGTCAACTCCATAAATCCCTACAGGATAGAGGGACAGAAGACGGCGGCGTTCGAGATATGTGACGTGCTGGGGCAGGCCCCCGATTACCATCTGTTACCGGTTGGTAACGCCGGCAACATTACCGCTTACTGGAAGGGTTACAAGGAGTACTGTGAGGCGGGCAAGGTTGCCGGGATACCAGTGATGCTCGGCTTCCAGGCTGAGGGTGCCGCTCCGATCGTGCTGGGGCATCCCGTGGAACGGCCGGAGACTATTGCAACCGCGATACGGATAGGCAATCCTGCATCGTGGAAAGGGGCATTGCAGGCCGTGGAGGCGTCGCGCGGGAAGATCACGACAGTAAGCGACGCCGAGATACTGAGCGCATACAGGCTGCTGGCCACGGAGGAATCCGTATTCTGTGAGGCAGCTTCGGCGGCATCTGTTGCCGGCCTTCTTAAGTCTCAGATACCGGCGGGCTCCCTGGTGGTATGCGTCCTTACCGGCCATGGATTGAAGGATCCTGACTTGGCGATAAGCCAGATAGAGGTACCCAAGCCTGTAGATGCAACCAGGGATGCTGTGCTGGAAGCGCTGGATATGTAATATCGGGCAGTGCAGTTTCCTGCCTCAGAACCAGGCACCGGACAACTGCGTACAGCTCAGAGGGGATGTCGATTAGTCTATCTTCTATGGCAACGATGAGTGGTATTGCGCGCCCTGTTTCGGTGGAGGGCGTACTTGATGTGCTTGATGAGGATCCTGCAACGCAGGTCTTGGCAGGTGGTACTGATTTTATGGTGGAAGTCAATTACGGCCACAGGAAGCCGCAGTCAATTGTTGCGCTTTCACGCGTGGCCGGAATGCGCACCTGGCAGGTGGTAGAAGATCATCTGGTGATAGGGGCTGGGGTCACTTACAGCCAAGTCATGAAGGAGCAACTGGCTGATCTGTTGCCTGGTCTGGCCCAAGCGGCGCGAACGGTGGGATCACCGCAGATACGCAATGCCGGTACGATAGGCGGCAACCTCGGGACCGCCTCACCCGCAGGCGACAGCCTGCCGATCCTGCTGGCGCTGGATGCGCTGGTCAATATACGTTCGAAGCATTCCAGCCGCAGCCTGCGAGTGGACGAGTACGTGATAGGACCTAAAAAGCACGCTCTCCAGCCTGGAGAAATAATTGTATCGGTACGGATACCCCTCAGCGATACTTCTCAGGAGTTTCTCAAGGTGGGTACGAGGAACGCCATGGTTATCTCTGTAGCCGGCCTGGCGCTTGTCGTCGACTGGAAATCGGGCCGGGTAGGTTGCGGTCTCGGATCTGTCGGACCTACACCGATTAGGGCCAGTGAAGCAGAGGCATGGCTGGCCGGCGTCATCGACTGGGAGAATCGCCGCATCCCTGACAGAGATGGCTATGGGCAGGAATTCGGTCGGCTCGTTGCCCGTGCGGCCAGCCCGATAGATGACCATCGCTCCAGTGCGGCATATCGCAGTTATGCTCTTAGCGTGTGCGGCAAGCGAGCATACGAGCGCATACGCCGTCAACAGCGGCAAGTTCTTCCAGGTATCGTGAATGGAGAATGAGTGTTATGGATGCAAGTGCCAATAAGGTCAATACGGTATTGCCGGAGAGCACGGTGAGGGTGGATCTAAGGATCAATGGAAGGAACTACGTTCTTCCAGATATTTGGATAGGTGAGAACCTGCTCTATGTGTTGCGTGAACGCTTGGGTCTCCCTGGCTCGAAGAATGCTTGCGAACAGGGGGAATGTGGCTCGTGTTCTGTGCTTGTCGATGGCATGCTTGTCTGTGCATGTCTGGTGCTGGCAGCAGATGCATCTGGGTGCGAGATAACAACCGTTGAGGGACTGGGCCGTACTCTTGCCGATCCTGCGGATTCGAGTGGGCAGGAGGAGGGGCAGACGCAGGGGCAGGGGCAGACGCAGGGGCAGGGGCAGGGGCAGACGCAGGAGGAGCGGCAGGGGCAGGGGCAGGGGGAGCAGGACCTTGCCGGGCCGACGATAATTGCATCGTCTATGCCGATGCCGCAATTGCAGGATATTAGCGTTACCGATGGCATGTCTTTCGAGGGAGCGCTATCCAGGATGCACCCCGTGCAACAGGCATTCGTCAACACTGGGGCGATACAGTGCGGGTTCTGCACTCCTGGGTTGGTGGTGGCGGTTGCTGACCTGCTGAGCCACAACCCCCATCCTTCGGCGTTGCAGGTTCGGGAGGCCATATCGGGTAACCTGTGCCGGTGCACCGGGTACGGTCGCATCTTTGCCGCTGTTCGCCGGGCCGAGGAACTACTTGCTGGAACTGCCTAGCCTATGTCTCCCATGTCGTCTGCATCGCCCGTGCCACCCGTGCTACCTATGTCACCACCTATGCCAGTAGCACCAGATACGACCCGGGAGGGCGGGCGGCGAGAATCTAGTGGTTCCAACGGTTCAAACGGTATGATTGGCACGAGCGGCCTGATAGGTTCCAGCGTGATTCGCCCAGATGCCGTTGACAAGGCAAGGGGCGACTTCGCCTTCTCGTCGGACCTGTGGGCCGAGGGTATGCTATGGGGAAAAGTGTTGCGATCCCCGCATCCCTCCGCTCGGATACTGTCCATCGATACTGCAAGAGCACAGCAGATGCCTGGCGTGATGGCGGTACTTACCTGGGCGGATCTTCCAGGCGATCAGGTCTTCGGCTTGGATGCAAAAGATCAACCAGTCTTTGCACACGATGTAGTGCGTTATGCCGGTGAGCCGATCGCCGCAGTGGCCGCCACCCACCCTGAGCTTGCAAGGCAGGCGGTGGATGCCATAGTGGTGGATTTCGAACCCGCGATTCCACTGGTGGATCCCGATGAAGCCCTGTCAGCTCCCGCTACCCACGAGGCAGGCAACGTGTTCCGTCACATTACTCTGCGCCATGGGGACATTAAAGCTGAAGGCGACGTGGTGGTGGAGGGTACCTATGAGGTGGGTATGCAGGACCAAGCGTTCATGGGGCCGGAATCTGGACTTGCCATACCTTCGTCCGATGGGAGCGTGGATCTCTATATATCGACGCAATGGTTGCATGTGGACAGAGATCAGGTGGCGGCCTGTCTTGGCCTGCCTCCCGAACTGGTGCGCCTGCATCTTGCGGGCGTGGGGGGCGCGTTTGGTGCACGAGAGGATATCACCATTCAGGTCCAGCTCTGCCTTCTGGCTCTTCGGACCCGTCGTCCGGTGAAGATGGTGTTTTCACGGGCAGAGTCCTTTCTCGGTCACGTTCACCGTCACCCGGCTCGTATGTGGTACCGCCATCATGCCCGCAGGGATGGCACGCTGGTAAAGGTGGAGGCAAGGATCGTTCTGGATGGGGGGGCTTATATGTCCTCTTCCGCGGCGGTCATTGCCAACGCGACCTGCTTCGCTGCGGGACCTTACAGGGTTCCGTCCGCGGCGGTTGATGGATTTGCCGTGCGTACCAACAATCCACCCTGCGGAGCCATGCGCGGCTTCGGTGCGGTTCAGGTCTGTTTTGCATACGAGTCACAGATGGACAGGTTGGCCGATGCACTGCAGATGGATCCGATCGAGTTGAGGTTGAAGAATGCCATATGCTCAACGGACAGATTGATAACCGGACAGGTTGTCGGTGGGACCGCGCCTGTGGCGGAGGTCATTCGAGCCGCTGCCGAGGCTCCGCTTCCCGAACCGGCATCCGGAGATCTGCTGGAGTTGCCGGGCGGGGCAGGGCGTTGTGCCGAATACGATAAAGTGGTCCGGGGTACGGGATTCGCCGTTGGCTTTAAGAACCTCCTGTACTCCGAAGGGTTTGACGACTTTTCCACTGCCCGCTGTCGCTTGGATGGAGATATGGCCACCATTACCTGCGCCGCTGCGGAGGTGGGTCAGGGATTTGTAACTCTGGCCCGGCAAGTCGTAACCGAGACGCTCGGTGTCACGAAGGTGCGTATATCGTCCGGAGATACAAATGAGATTGGATCGGCGGGTTCCACTTCGGCAAGCCGCCAGAGTTGGATGTCTGGTGGTGCGGTTCTCGAGGCGTGCAAGGCTGTCGCCGACCGTGTACTCTCGATGGCAGCCGATACTCTCCAGGTGCGCCCGGAGACCCTGAGACTAAGCGTTGGCTATGTGGTGTCCGGCGATGGCATCCCTCTGATCTCGTTGAACGATCTCACGCGGGGCAAGCCTGTTGAGGAAAGCGTGGTATTCCATCACAAGCCGACTGATCCCCTGGACAGCGATGGTCAAGGGAATGCTCATGTGTCCTTCGCATTTGTCGCTCACAAGGCTGTCGTGGATGTGGATGTCGAGTTGGGTCTGGTCAGGGTCGTGCAATTGTCCACGGCCCAGGATGTCGGGAAAGTGCTAAATCCGCTCCAGTTACTCGGACAGATCGAAGGTGGAACGCTCCAAGGGGTGGGCCTTGCCGTCATGGAGGAATTGCTGGTGGCGGATGGGATAGTCCAGAATCCTTCTTTCACTGACTACCTGATACCCACGACGCTGGACGCTCCTGACATCGTGGTGACTCGCCTGGTGGAAGAGCCTGATCCGCTTGCGCCTTTCGGCGCCAAAGGGGCCGGCGAGATGCCTGCCATATCTTCCACCCCTGCAGTGGTATCAGCTATCAGGAATGCCACGGGATTGGCCTTGTCCAGGGTTCCCGTACGTCCTCAGGACATAGCGTTTGGATATGCGAAGAGCGACTCCGCTTAAGCAGGGTGACCCTAGCAGCGTTCGTCTTGGTCGGCGCCGTCCATCCGGCAACGCTCATGTACATACGCGCATGGCTGGTGCAGCTATAGCTCGTCCGTTTCGGCAGCGCCCACTTGGCTCGCCAGCTTGCCTCCATTGACGGCGAGCCTGCCGCCGACCCAGACCTTCTCTATGCCTACCGGTGGGAGTCTTGGCTCTTCCCACGTAGCCTGGTCCGACACCTGCTCTGGATCAAAAGCCACCATATCCGCCCTGCCACCTACGGCGATGCTGCCGACTCCTGGCCACCCTGCCGTGCTCGCCGCCTTCGAGGTCATAGCTTGTATCGCGTTGGGTAGATCTAGCACTCCAAGCTCACGGACAAACCTCCGCAGTACGCGTGGAAACGTTCCGTAGAGCCGCGGATGGGGGTGCCCGTGAGGGTTCACCAGGGCATCGCTGCCTACGCTTGTATAAGGTTGAGCTAGGAATCTGGCGATGTTCTCTTCGGTATTATTGAAAGAGATCAGGGAAACGGAGAAGTTTTCCGAGATCAGCAGGTCAAAAAGGAGGTTGAAAGCCTCTTGCGAATTGATGTCGTTCACTCCCTCGCTGCGGATCCACTCTGCGAAACTTTTCCCCTGTACCTCCGGCTTGCTTGCCTGGGCTATCCTGAGCCCTTCGAAGCCGTCTGAGAATACAAACCAGTTGTCGTAGCTGGTCGTGTCGGAGAGCATCTGGGAACGGACCCGCTTTCTTGTCGCCGGATCGGACAGGCGTATCCTGGCGGCGTCCTCACCGCCATCGAGCACCCAGGGGGGGAGTAGGACCGTTGCGGTGGTAGATCCTGCAACATAGGGATGGATGTCGGCGGTGACCTGCACCCCTTTTGCCTGGTAGTCGCTTACCATCTCTACGAGCTTGCCAGCGAGTGGCCAGTTTGCCCTGCCTGCAGTCTTGATGTGGCTGTAATGCAAGTGCACACCGGAACGGCGGGCTACTTCGAGTACCTCCTCGGTAGCTTCTACGACCCGGTCGCTCTCTGACCGGACATGTACAAAAAAGCGCCCGCCGCGTGAGGCCACCACCCGTGCAAGTGCGACCAGCTCGTCTGTACCGGCGTAAGCGGCAGGCACGTATACGAGACCGGTGGAAAGCCCCAGCGCTCCCTCGGCCATGGCACTGTCCACCGCCTGGCACATACGGTCCAACTCGTGCGGGTGAGGCGGCCTCATCTCTACGCCCATGACCATCCTGCGTATGGTGGAGTGTCCCACTAGGCCGGCCACCCTTGTGGCTGATCTGCGGCGTACGGCAGTGAGATACTCGCCAAAGCTGCGCCAAGTCCACTGCCCTGCATCGATACTGCCATCCAGCCCGGCCATAGATCGAGCCAGATCATCCACTCCGTGGTCTTCAACCGGAGCGGCAGATACGCCATCTTGCCCAAAAATCTGAGCGGTGCAGCCCTGCAGCAGCTTGGGGGCATCACCTACCGGTGCAGCGGTTCCCTCTCGCGACATGCTGTAGAGATCCGAATGCGAGTGCAGGTCGACAAAGCCGGGCGAGATGGTGAGCCCCTCGGCATCTACCACCTTCTCCATCTCGCCTGCCTTCAGGTGTTCCCCGATTTCGGCTACCCGGCCGTTGCCGTCGATGCGGATGTCGGCTCTTCGTGGGGGAGAAGCACTGCCGTCGATGAGTGTACCACCTCTCACTACGAACGGGCCCGACTCATCCATGGCATCCATAGCTTAAGTATATCCAGCCATCTCGGGTCGGATGTTTAGATGTGCCCTACTTGATGTCGTTCCATTAAGGCGCGATAATTGGATTATGAGTAGCACCTCGCCGTTTCTTGCCGCTGCGGAACGTCATCGCAAGGCGGTGGTGAGCCTTCTGGGCGATCTGGTGCATACTCCTTCTCTCTCCACCAACGAGGAGGACGTTGTGAATCGCCTTCGCCAGGAGATGCTGGATGGCGGTTTCGACGAAGTGTTCATCGAACCTTTCGGGTCTGTCGTGGGCAGGATCGGCAACGGTCCGGTGAACATTGTATATGACAGCCATGTGGATACCGTTGCGGTTGGAAGCCGTGGTGAGTGGCAGACCGACCCATTCGAGCCGACCATCCGGCCGGATGCCGGTGGAGGTGTCATGTGGGGGCGGGGTTCCAGTGACGACAAGGGGGGTATAGCTTCCATGGTTCGGGGAGCGGCCCTCTACAACGAGCTTGGCCGCAGCGAGTCCGTCACCCTGTGGGTTGTCGGATCCGTCCAGGAGGAAGAGTGCGATGGATTGGCGCTCGAGCATGTATTGACCGAAGTCATACCGAAGCCCGATCTGGTGGTGCTCGGTGAAGCAACCCGTTGCCAGGTATACAGGGGGAATCGTGGGCGTATAGAGGTTCTCGTCCAGTTGAAAGGGTCGTCCTGTCACGCATCTGCTCCAGATCGGGGAATAAACCCTGTCTATCATCTTGCTCCCGTGATAGCTGAAGTGGAGGCCCTCAACTCCAACTTGGGCAAAGACGATTTTCTCGGGTCCGGCTCTGTCGCCCTTACCAAGATAGAATGCGAAACCCCCAGTCTCAATGCGGTGCCTTCCACCGCCACCATCTATCTGGATCGCCGCCTGACTGCAGGGGAGTCGCCGGAGGAGGCGCTCGAGGAGATCCGCCAACTTCCCGCCGTAAAGGCTGCGGGAGGCAATGTTCAGTTACTCACCTACGAACGCACCTCTTTTACGGGGATGACCCTGTCGCAGCCCAAGTCGTTCAGCACATGGGTAACGCCGGCGGATCACTACGGCGTCAAGGCCGGGCTCGAGGCAGGCAGGGTGGCACTGGACAAGGAGCTGGCTACCGGTAGCTGGGTATTTTCCACCAACGGGGTAGCCTCCATGGGCAAGCTCGCCATACCGACCATCGGGTTTGGTCCGGGCGACGAGGTGCATGCCCATACGGCGCATGACCAGTGTGCCCTAGATGATCTGGTGACTGCTATGGCTTGGTATGCTGCATTCCCGGCCGTCTTTGCCGAGCACTACCGGCAGGTGAACTTGGCTGGTAGGAACTTGTGAGTTGCCGGTCTGCCTCTGAATCCATGAGCGTACAATCCATGCTCCAACAAGCCGGCAGTATTGACGAAGGAGACGTCGATGTCGGTGCCTGTGGCGGGAAGGCGCAGCACCAGCTGAACCCATGAGCGTACAATTTACTCTCAATGGAAAGAGCGTCCAGGTCGGGGAAGAGTACCCCCATCTCTTGAGTGTGCTACGTGAGGAGTTCCTGATCACTTCTCCCAAAGATGGCTGTTCTCCGTCGGGCCAGTGCGGAGCCTGTACGGTCCTGGTGGACGGGAAAGCAACGGTTGCCTGCCTGGCATCTCCTGCCTCGGTGGCGGGCCGGTCGGTTACCACTCTGGAAGGACTACCGGCGCAAGAAGTCGATCGTCTGGCCAGTGCATTTGCGGATGCCGGTGCTCTCCAGTGTGGGTTTTGCACACCCGGTATACTGCTCCGTACAAAGTACTTGCTGGACAAGAAGGGTGCTTCGCTTACACGCGAGGATGCGGCACGCCATCTGGGAGCGCATCTCTGCCGGTGCACCGGGTACGTCAAGATACTCGATGCCGTGGAACAGCTGGTCAGGCAGGCTGCGGTTGAGAACCCATCCGAGAACCTGTCTGGATCTCAGCCCCGGGTCGCGACGCTTGGCGCTCGCGTTGGCGATCGTGGGCTGCGTTACCAGGCAAGAGAGTTGGCCACCGGCTCGAGAGGCTATGTGGACGACATGGTGATTCCCGGCATGCTGCATGCAGCGTTCCGCATGAGTGACCACGCTCGAGCTGTGGTAACTGCCATCGACACCAGGTCTGCCGAACAGGCTGAAGGTGTCGTGGCTGTACTAACCGCAAAGGATATACCCGGTGAGTTGAGGGTAGGTATCATAGACCGTGATTGGCCGGTACTTATCCCCGTAGGTGCCAGGACCTCTTTTGTGGGAGACGTGCTGGCGGTGGTGGTGGCAAGGGACAGGATCACGGCCAGGAAGGCCGCCGCCCTGGTATCGGTGGACTACGAGGTGCTCCAGCCTCTGACCGACCCGATTGCTGCAATCGATAGTTCGGAGGATGCCGTATGGGGTCTTCACGGCAATGTGCTGTCCACGTCCCGTTACGCCAGGGGGGATGTGGATGTTGCGCTTGCGTCGTCTTATCATGTTGTACACGAGGTATTCCGGACCCAGCGCGTAGAGCATGCATTCCTGGAACCTGAGTCGACGCTGGCGGTGCCTTCTCGTTCCGGCGGTTTGCATGTGTATTCGGGCGGGCAGGGGATCTTCGACGACAGGGATCAGATTGCTGCCGTGCTAGGTATTCCGACCGAGAAGGTGGTGGTCGAACTCGTATCCAACGGTGGAGCGTTTGGAGGGAAGGAGGACCTTTCCAACCAGGCCCACGCCGCCCTGGCGGCCTACCTGCTCCAGGTGCCCGTGCGCTGCACGCTTTCGCGCACAGAATCGCTGCTGATGCACCCGAAACGGCATCCCATGCAGCTGGAGTATTGGGCAGGTTGTGACCGCGAAGGCCATCTGACTGCTCTGCGGGCCAGGATAGTGGGAGACTCCGGTCCCTATGCTTCGGTGGGCGCCAAGGTGTTGGAGAGGGCGGCAGGCCATGCCGGTGGACCTTATGAGGTAGGGTCTATAGACGTAGAGGCTGTAGCAGTTCGTACCAACAATCCAGTCTGTGGAGCATTCAGGGGGTTTGGTTCCAACCAGGCTCAATTTGCTATGGAGGGGGTAATCGACCGGTTGGCCGAAAAGGTTGGAATAAGCGGCCTGGAAATGCGACGTCGCAATCTGGTGCGCCCGTCCAGTGTCTGGGGACCTGGCCAGGTGTTGGATGATGGGGCGCTTGGAGCGGCGGAATGCCTGGCGGCGGTGATACCTGCCTATGAAGAGGCTCGTGGCGCAGGTAAGGCCGTTGGCCTGGGTGTCGCCATCAAGAACTCAGGACTAGGCAACGGCGCCGTAGAAGTTTCCAGGGCGGTGATTCTCTCCAATGAGGACGGGAATGTCGAAGTCCGCCATGGATGGACGGAGATGGGTCAAGGGGTCAATACCGTGGCGCTACAGGTGGCTGCCCAGGAATTGGGCGTGGATCCCGAGAGGATTACGGTGATGGTCGATACCACTCGAGAGCTGGGAGATGGCCAGACCACAGGTTCGAGGGCTACGATTATGGTGGCAGGAGCGGTATCGAATGCCTGCAAAGTGGCGCTGGCGGGCGGGCTGCGTCCGGGGATCGACTATTTGGGCGAGTATCGCGTGGATTGGACCAACTCCATCGAGGAGGGTCTCGAGCATCCCGTGGTTCACTCTGCCTTTTCCTATGCCGCACAGGTGGTTGTCGTCGATCGGGTCACAGGCGCGATCGAGAAGGTTGTAGCCGCCCATGATGTCGGCAAGGCGGTCAATCCATTGCTGGTGGAAGGCCAGATAGAAGGAGCTGTTCATATGGGCCTTGGTTTTGCCCTGAGCGAAGAGTTCCCCACCGATGAGGAGGGGCGCCCGTTGAATATGACGTTACGGAGTCTTGGCATTCTCAGAGCCAAGGATGTCCCTCGAATCGAAGTTCATATAGTGGAGTGCCCCCAGCCGCGCTCCCCTTACGGGGTGAAGGGCGTCGGGGAGATAGGGCTTGTACCGACAGCGGGGGCGGTGGCCGCCGCTCTCCACGACCTTGATGGCATCTGGCGCGTTTCCCTTCCCATGGCGATCGGTACAGCGGAGAATCGTGTTGGCAACGGCAAGTGATGCAGTCGCCACTCCCGTTGCTGACCGCGCCGGTGAGGATACAGCCGGTGAGGATACAGCCGGTGAGGATACAGCCAAAGGCTCCGGCGTTACGCCAGGGCTCGTCTGTGCCCATCACCACCTTTATTCGGCCTTGGCCAGGGGAATGCCTGCACCTTCCCGTACGCCATCGAACTTTTCCGAGATCCTCGAACTTGTCTGGTGGCGTCTCGACAGGGCTCTCGATCTCGACATGGTCCGGTGGTCGGCCATGCTTGGAGCGCTGGAAGCTCTGCAGGCAGGTACGACCGTTATTGTCGATCATCATTCCTCACCCAACGCTATCGACGGCTCTCTCGATGTCATAGCAGATGCCTGCGCCGAGGTGGGGATCCGTGCGCTCTGCTGTTACGAGGTAACCGACCGGAACGGACCTGGTGCGGTCAAGGCGGCCTTGGCCGAAAATCGACGCTTTCTCGAGGCCGGCGGTCAGGGGATGGTAGGAGCACATGCCTGCTTCACCCTTTCGCAGTCCACGCTGGACGCAGTGGCCGGATTGGCGGACAGCCTTGGGGTCGGTGTGCACATCCATGTCGCCGAGGACAAGGTCGATGCCGATGCCGGGGAGCGTCTGGAAGGGATCACCAAGCCCGACTGGCTACTCGCCCATTGCGTCCATCTTGACAGGCCATTGCCCGGCATGGTGGTCCACAACCCTCGTTCCAACCAGAACAACGCTGTCGGTTACGCTCGCCCATCCCGTTTCTCCAACCCAGTGCTTCTCGGTACCGACGGAATCGGTGCTGATATGCTGGAGGAGTTCAGGATTGCTTATGCCCGTTTGCGTGAGGACGACGTAACCGCCATTCCTGCGGTTCCCTGGCAGTGGCTGGAAAATGGGTGGCGCTTGGCACCCATCGCCCTTTCCGATCAGGTGCGCTGGAGCTATGCACCCATCGACCCGTGGCATCTGGCGTTTACGCCAACGGTTAGACCCCTGGAAGTCGTCGTGGACGGTGAGGTGGTACTGCGCGACGGTCGGCCAGTAAAGGTGGATGAGCAGGAAGTGCGATCCAAGGCTCGCGAGCAACAAGCCAGGCTCTTCGCCAGGCTGGAGACATTGGGACCATGAGAGCAGCTCCGGTGGCGCTTGACGGTCATTCTGGCGATATGACGGATGTGGCGGTATGACGGATGTGGCGGTATGAAGACCAGTGAAAGGAAGGCATAGTTGAACTCCAGAGAACCCCGAATCCCTCAGGCTGCTCTTTACCTGCAGGATGCACATTCCATCCGGGACAGCATGGCCATAGCGGCATACGCCGAACAAAAGGGGTTTTCTGCCATCTGGCAAGCGGAAAGCCGCCTGGTGAGAGAAGCGACCGTGCCCATGGCCGCTTACCTGGCGTCCACCGAACGTATATCTGTCGGCTCCGGCGTCGTCAACAACTGGACACGTAATCCGGCGTTGCTGGCCTCGACCTTCTCCACCCTCGATGACCTTGCTCCTGGAAGGGTGATGCTGGGGATCGGCGCCTGGTGGGATCCCCTGGCCCACAAGGTGGGTATTCATCGTAACAGGCCCCTTCAGGCCATGAGGGAAACAGTGGAAGCGGTAAGGGCCCTTCTTACCTGCGAACCGGTGACCTATCATGGTGAGGTGGTCCATCTTGATGGTGCGCAACTCGACTACGTCCACAGCGAGCGCCGTCTCAAGCAGGTGCCGATTTACATTGGGGCGACGGGGATGAAGATGATGGAACTTGCAGGTGAGATCGCCGACGGAGTGTTGCTCAACTACCTGGTGTCACCTGATTACAATGACATGGCCATGGAGCATCTTGCCCGTGGCGCTTCTCGTTCCGGGAAAGACGTGGCGACCTTGGACCGTCCACAACTCATCGTCTGCTCTCTGGATGACGACCGCGAGGCAGCACTAGACGCTGCCAGGTTGCTCGTTACCCAATACCTGGGTCAGCAACCACATATAATGGCGGCCTCGGGGGTGCCGCACTCCCTCCTAGAGGCAATTGCGGAGCACCTGTCGTGGCCAGCCACCCATCAGCAGATAGAAGCAGCCAGCAGGCTTGTGCCTGACGAGGTTGTCCAGATGATTACCGCATCCGGCAATGCAGAGGAGTGCAGGGCAAAGGTGAACGAGTATATCGAAAGAGGGTGTACCTGCCCTATCCTCTATCCACTTGGTTCAGACGTACAGGCCATGATTGATGTCTTTGCTCCCCAGCCGGACCAAGGTCCGGCTTAAGGCATACCGGCGATCTCCGTCCATATGCTGATGCGCATCCACAACCGTTACTCCCCAAGTGGACCACTTTTCACTATTGCTGGTCGTAGCCGGCCAACTGGCTCAGCCGTGTGGATGCGTGCTGCCATTTGGCGGTATTTGCGGCCTGAGTCACTAGACACGGCAAGGGTGGCCGGCTGATGGATGAAGTTCTGGAAAGCATAGAGACCTGGCGGCGAGCCGGGCTCCGGGTGGCCATCGCTAAAGTGATAAAAGTGGGTGGATCTGCCCCGTTAGGTCCCGGTGCGATTATGGCGGTAAACGAGAATGGCGAAGTTGCCGGCTCGGTGTCGGGAGGTTGCGTCGAAGGAGCGGTGCTGGAGGATGTTCTGGAATCGATGCACGGCTCCTTACCCGCTCATGTACGCACCTATGGATACTCTGATGAGGATGCCTTTGCAGTGGGGCTGACCTGTGGCGGTACTTTGCACATACTGGTTACTCCCGATCTTCCTTTAGTGTACGAAGAATTACGGGATTCGCTGGTTGCGGCCAGGCCTGTCGTTTTGGCAACCGTTTGCAGGGTGGATCCGAGTACGGTTGGGATATCCACGAGCCCAGGAGAAGGGGGAGGCATGGCAGGGAGTGCTGCCTCATCTCCTGCGCTGGTTGATGACGGTGGCGAACATGCTAACTGTGACGCCGGCGCAGGCGGCACGGTGGCCGGAGCAACCATGCTGGTCACAGAAGGGGGCCGGCTGACCGGTTCCCTCGGGGACATCCAGCTTGATCAGGCGGTAGCTGGAGATGCCCATGATGCGCTTGCCGGAGGAACAACGAGCATGCGTCATTACGGGATTGGTGGCGATAGATGCTTGCACGCGGTGGAGGTTGCGGCGGGGGCTGGAGTGGAGGTGTTGCTCGAGTCGTTCGTACCTCCTCCGCGCATGATCATACTGGGGGCAGTCGACTTCACCGCGTCCCTGGCTCAAGTGGCCAAAGTGCTCGGCTACCATGTGGTTGTGTGCGACGCTCGCGAGGTATTCGCTACGAAGGCCCGCTTTCGGGTGGCTGATGAGGTGGTTGTTGCCTGGCCGGACCGGTACATTGATTCCATCGACCCTCCCTTGGGGCAACGGGATGCCATCTGCATACTTACCCACGATCCCAAGTTTGATATACCTGCTGCGGTGGCAGCCCTGCGTACGGAGGTGGGATATATCGGGGCCATGGGATCACGCAGGACCCATGCGGCACGCCTTGCAAAGCTACGAGATTCTGGCGTGACGGAGGAGGCACTTTCCAGGATAATGGCGCCCGTGGGCTTGGACATAGGAGCACGTAACCCGCAGGAGACAGCAGTATCGATCTGTGCCGAGATTATACTGTTACGATCTGGCGGCGGAGCGGTATCATCCTTGAGAGATACCAGCGGGCCGGTACATGGTAGATCGATGCCAGGAGGTGGACTACGGCCGTAGCTGCGATCGTGTTGGCAGCGGGAGGCTCCACGCGATTCAAGGGCATTACGCACAAGCTACTCGTTCCTTTCCGCGGTAAACCATTGGCACTCTGGGCCATCGAAGCGGCCCTGCAGGCTGGGTTGGACGAGACCGTAGTGGTAAGCGGCGCGGTGGACCTTAGCGAAATAGTGCCTGCCGGAGTCACGCTGATCGGGAACGTTTCCTGGCGACAGGGACTTGCCGGATCGCTGGCTCGAGCACTGCGATGGTGCGAGTACCATCGCTACGATGGTGCAGTGGTCGGGCTGGCTGACCAGCCGCTGGTACCTGCCTCTGCCTGGATCAGGGTTGCTTCAGCAGCTGCCTTGCCGTCGGCCCGGCCAGTGGTGGTCGCCGTTTACAACCACCAGCGAAGAAACCCGGTGTACTTGGACAGATCGGTATGGTCATTGTTGCCGTCTTCCGGGGACGCAGGTGCGCGTACCCTTATGGTACAGCACCCTGAACTCATCACCGAGGTGGATTGCGATGGCGATCCATCCGATATTGATACCATGGATGATCTGGAACGCCTGGAACGTCTGTAGCCGCAAGCGTTCCAGGCGTCAGCTTCCACGAGATCGCTGGATGCCCATATGATGTACCCAGAATGACCAGCAACCTAGTGTTAAGAGTGTCCGAACTGCCGCAAGATCAGTTGCCTGCCACAATGCCGCTCTCCGTGCCAGCGGCCACCTCGGCACGGACACTGCGGTAGGAGAGAATCCAGTATGCCACCCCACCGACGATTATGCCTACCAGCCAGCTGAAATCTGCGCCACCGGTTGCACTTGACAGTGGCCCCGTATAGCTTGGCACGTAAAATGCAGCATCTATCCACATCATGGCCGCTGCCATGCCGAGGAATAGCGATACCAGTGCCCGCCAGTTCACACCGCCGTTGCGCCAGTAGACCCCTCCTCCCTTCCTGAACAGGGCATGCCTATCGTACTGGCCGTGCCGTAGCAGGTAGTCGACGAATAGGATAGCGAACCATGGGCCAAGCCACACCACTATGTAATCGAGGAAGCCAGACAGGTCCGTATAGAAATTGCCCTTGAAGATCACCAGAGCGGTAACCAGGCCCGCAACCACGGTGTCGATGATGACCGCTCCCCACCGCTTGACACGCAGCCCGAGGGCCTGCAGCGTTACTCCAGAAGAGTAGAGATCCA
Organism: Actinomycetes bacterium; assembly: GCA_021841005.1. Classification (GTDB taxonomy): domain Bacteria; phylum Actinomycetota; class Acidimicrobiia; order Acidimicrobiales; family JAMCPL01; genus JAMCPL01. Next base: position 41,872 of record JAKBVZ010000035.1, read on the forward strand.
GGGTATTGATGGCGAAGATTTGGGGCAGGGCCAGGATCAGGAACGGCCAGAAGAACCAGCTTGCAAATGACGAAGGCACCCCAGTTACCGCGGTGGCCTTGGAGCTGACGATGAATGCGGCGGCTCCAAGCAATTCGAGCAGGATTGATGGGATTGCCGGTCCAAGGGTGGCCGCCCAGAAGGTCTTGTGTTTGGGGGTCGACCGGGGCAGGTAGCGGGAGTAGTCATTGCCGTTCTCTGTCCAGCCCAGTCCTCCTGCGGAAACAATCAGAACGACACCTGTCGTCCAGATGGCCCACGAGGCGCTCTTGTGGTAACTGGAAAGATGGACATGAGGCAGGAGGAGGATTGCCATGACAACGAAGAGGACGATGAATACGAAGGACAGGTAGCGCAGGATTTTAGTGATGGTGGCGTGCCCGAGAAATGGCACGATGAACTGTATGAGCACCGCAGCCAAGATGAATACGATTTTCAGTCCAGTGCCTGACGTGATCCCTCCTCGCTGGAACAGTGCTTCAACAATCAGAACGATGAGTACAATGCCTTCTATCTCGAAACCCACCTGGGTGATCCAATTGAATAGAGATGGAACCCGGTTGCCGTTGCGGCCGAAGGGAGCGCGGCTTACGCCAAATGCGGTGGTACCTGCCTCAGGTCCCTGGAGGCTGGCTATTCCCAGCAATGCATAGAAGACATTGCCGATGAGGATGGCCAGCACCGCCTGGATGAACGAGAGTCCAAAGGAAACAACCAGTGCTCCGTAGACTAGGAACTCCACGTTCCAGACCGCCCCAGCCCACATCCAAAAGAGATCGGAGGGACGCATGGGTCGTTCATCCTCCGGTACGAGCTCTATCCCCCTCTGTTCGAGCTTGAAGGCTTCGTATTCCTCCTCCTCCTCGCCGGAATCATCTGCCACGATGGCCGTACCGGCCGGATCACCTACTACATTACTCATCGCATTCTCCTCTCCTGCTCCCATTTTCTCGTACTTTGCCAGGCTCACATCTTTTATACATGGTATCTGTTACGTACGGGTTTTCGGGAGATGAACAACCTGTTTCGACCAGCACTCCCCAGTATCTACATAGTTACGAGTCAGTTACGAGTGGCGCGGTCATCTGAATTGAGTTCACAGGGCCACCTCTCCTGTCCTCCTCTCCTCTCCAGCCCCTGCAAGCATTTAATTACAAGTAAATGTAACACACAGGCAATTCCAGATCAACCATTACCACCAAAATGTTCAGAGTCCAAGATTGCCTTTGTTCAGATGTCATCTATTCATCCGTCCTGGATGGCCTGCTGGAAGCTGGTGGGGTCGGTAGCGCCTTCTGTGGACAGAACGAGCACTGAAGTGCCTTCCCCTATACCAAGCGCTTCTCGTAGCGCGGTATTTTCAGTGGCTGAGACGATTTGCTCCATCCCAGCCAATCCAGCGGCACCGGTCTCGCCGGATACCAATCCTGACCGGTAGAGATGCCGTACCGCCTGGATGGCCGCCGCGTCATCTACAGCTATTGCCGCATCCAATCCTGCCAGCAACGATGGCCATGCTACTGGTGATGGGGTATCGCAATTCAGTCCTACCATTATCGAGTCATGAGGACCCGGAACTACGACCGGCTTGCCTGCCTGCAGCGATGCGAGTACGCATGCCGCCGTATCAGGTTCCACTCCAACGACGCGGGTGTGCCTTCTCCTGAGCGCTCCTGTGGATGGAACGGGTTCGCCGGTGGAGATGGCCAGACCCTTGTAGTGGCGCAATGTGGCTGCGGCAAGAGCACCAACGCCCATCTGGACAACCACCACATCGGGATCGTCGGCACTTAAGCGCTCCAGCTGATCGTCGACTTCGGCGAAGATGGTGGAGTAGCCTTCGACTACCCACTTCGGAGTGAGGTGCGTGGACCCACCCGGACCGGCTTCTGCATCGGCTTTTGCTTTTGCTTTTGCTTCGGTATCGGCGATAACCAGCGTGTCCTTGCCGGCGCTGCCCTGGGCTCGGCGTACGGCATCGTAATAGGTGCCGTTCACCACAGATACTTCAGCTCCTTCGCCGGTGATGGCCGCGATGCGGGCTTCGGTTGTCCCGCGAGGAACGAATATATGAGCATGGAGCCCCAGTACTCTCGCCATATAAGCCACCGCCCTGCCATGATTGCCGTCAGTTGCTGCGGCCAGGGTAAGTATGCCGGACGTGGATGCAAGCGATCTGATCCAACCGCGGATGCCGTCTACAGAGTACATCTCTCTTGCCAGTGTGGCGCCGAAGTGTTCCTCCAGTGCTCGCAGTACAGCCCACGATGCCCCGAGGACCTTGAAAGCAGGGAGGCCGAGCCTGCTGGACTCGTCTTTTACCATGAGCCGGGAGATACCCAGCGACTCCGCAATGGAGGGAAGGTCCACCAGGGGGGTTACTTCGTATCCGGGCAAGCACTGATGCAACCTCAACGCTTCCCGTCCATTCTCCGGCACCAGCTGAGCCGCCCGTTGCTCCATCTCCCTTGCTTGTCCAGGGCTTTTCCTTATCCAGAATTGTTTCATTGGCTCTCCTTGCTGCGGTCACGTATCCATGTGCGAATGTCAGGTACATGATGATAGATCTTACGATAGCTCATGGGGACCTGGTAGCCGGGCTTCTGGGCTACGTTGTAACATGTGGTGGTGTCCGGTCCGCCGGTCCGGTTGCCGACAGATGGATGACGACATACGGTAGGACATGAAAGCTGGACAGGAGGTACTGTGCGCCTGATATTGACCGGAACCCGCTGGCCCGGAGACGATATAGCAATAGAGGATGGACGTATAGCCGCCAGGGGGGAAGTACGTGCCCGCGAGGGTGACCGGATTATACATTGTGAAGGCGATATAATCACGCCGGGACTTGTAAATACTCATCACCATCTCTACCAGTGGATGACGCGGGGCAGGGCCACTGGATGCGACCTGTTCGGATGGCTCAAGGTTCTGTATCCCATATGGGCGAGGATGGATACCGCTGACATTCGGGCTGCGGCGCTCACCGGTCTTGGCGAGCTTGCTCTTTCGGGGGCGACCACTGTGGCCGATCATCATTACATAGTGCCCAGAGGTGATGACAGCGTGTTCTACGCAATAGCCGATGCCGCCAGGGAAGTGGGAGTGAGGCTGGTGCTGTCCAGGGGATCGATGGATCTTGGGGAATCGAATGGTGGCTTGCCTCCTGACGACATTGTGGAGGACACCGAAGCGGTGCTCGCATCCACTGAATCCGTGGCATCCAACTTGCACGATGGTGACATGACTACGGTGGTGGTGGCGCCCTGTAGCCCTTTCTCCGTCACTCCCGAACTCATGGAAACCTCTGCAGTGCTCGCCCGTACGCTTGGCTTACGATTGCACACCCATCTTGCCGAGACTGTCTCAGAAGAGCGGGATTGCCAGGCCCGCTACGGTCGGCGTCCTCTGGAAGTGATGGAGGAACTGGGTTGGGTAGGCCAGGATGTATGGTTTGCGCATGGTATCCACTTCAACCCTGCAGAGATACAACGGCTGGGTACGGCTGGAGTGGGGGTGGCTCACTGCCCGTCATCCAACGGGCGGTTGGCGTCAGGATTCTGTCCTGTGGTGGATCTCAGAAGCGCAGGCGTACCGGTTGGGCTGGGCGTGGACGGTGCAGCCTCCAACGAGTCAGGTGCGCTGTTCCCCGAGATTCGCCAGGCTGTCTACCTGGCTCGCTTGCGGGAAGGGAGGCCTGATGCCCTCTCACCTGAAGAGGGCTTGGAGATGGCTACGGTAGGCGGGGCTAAGTGCATCGGCCGCCCGGAACTCGGCACCCTGGAAGTCGGCTCGCCTGCCGATATTGCCGTCTGGCCGGGAGGTGACCTGGAAGATGTGGAGGATGCTTTGGCTGGCTTGGTACTGGGTCCCGACCGGCGGGTGAGGCACCTATTCGTCGGAGGCCGCATGGTGGTGGAGGACGGGATGCCAGTGGGGTTTAACCTCGACGCAAGCCATCGGGAACTGGCTCGCCGCGCCAAACGGCTTTTCGCTTCTGATTGAGTGGAACCTGCCGGTACCGTAGCCGCTTCGATCCGACCGGCTAAGGGATGACGGTTACAAGGGTGCCGATATGCACCTGGGGATACACCTGGGCAGCTACAGATACCGGCAGCTCCACGCAGCCGAGACTCTGGGGGAAGCCGTAGGAGGCCCTGATGAAGCCGTGGACGGCATCGCTGCCATTGAAGTAGTTGATCCAGTAGACGGGGTCGTGGTAGTAGGTGCCGTTAGGGTTGTAGCCACTCATGTAGTGGAACGGGAAGCGCAGGTATATGGGGTAGGTGCCTGGCGCTGTGGGGGTCTGGGGAATGCCGGTATTGACCAGATTGGTGAGCACCACCTGGCCATTGCTCCACAGCCAGAGTCTCTCGGGAAGCTGCATGGATACCTGTATCCAAGTGTATGGGTGCGGGTCGTGGGCACCGCTGAGCAACGCATGGATCAGGGTCGGCCACAGGAGCGGGTTGGCGCGCCCTACGGTGTTCAAACCTTCCACCTGCTCGAAGGCCATCACCGCTCCCTTGGTCATCACTGTATATGCTCCTGGCTGCCACAGAGATGTCAGGGCACTGGGAAAATTCCAGCGCCAGGTAAAGGTGCCTTGCGGCGGAGAAACCATCATGGATGCTTGGGCGCTGATCGTGCCTGCGCTTGTGTTGCCAGTAGCAGTGACAGTTCCCGTGCTGCCGGTGCTAGGTGCAGAGGGGATCCAGTTGAATGGTAGGTACCCGAGATGTGCAAGGATCTGTTGCAGGCGTAGGGTGGATCCCGGGGCACCTTGCAACTCCACGGTGCTCGTGGGATCAGACACCGTGCCCGCGCCGTTCGACAGGCGTACCGCGGCCGGCAGGTGCATATTCACCTGCTCGCCTGGCCAGAACACCGGACCGTCCGGGGTGAACTTCAGGCTGTAGGCAGTAGGTTCCGACCAGGTTCCCTTGGGAACGATAGCTCCATTGATCACTGGGGTGATCGACGGGGTGCGCTTTCCGAATACACTAGCCACCGGTTCCGAGAGAGTGATCTTTACGGGAGAGGATGCCGGCAGGGCGCTACCGGCGGTAGATGGAGTGATGATCGCCATAGGAGTATGTCCGATGGTTCCAAAGTAAGTGAACCGCACTTGCCGAGCGGGTAGCGATTCCCAGAGGTAGGGAGCAGCAGCAACGCTGGCTATGCCTGCCTGCCCATTTTTCACCTGGTTCACTATTTCAACCCTGCTGGATGGCGTCTTCAGACGCTCGATTGGATCGATGGAGGCAATCGTGACCGACACCTCGCTTACCGGTTTGCTGAACCTGGCATACACCGCCTGTCCTGGAGGAACTGTAGTGACCGATGTCAGCAGGCGAGCATAGGGGGTGGTCACCTGCCTGGTGAGCTTAGCAGTGTGACCGGCCAACCAGCCGATCCAGGAAGGCCTGCGCAACTCTACGGTGACATCGACTCTTGTTGCGGTAGGAACCGGCGACAGGGGCACAAAGCTCCCGCCATGATCGGCAAGTGTGACCTGATGACCATGGTAGCTTGCAATCGCCGAGACAACGCGGCCACTGGCTCCACTCGACTTCAAGTCGACGAGTCCTTGCGAGGATGGTTCAAGGTTTGCTCGTGGCCAGGAAAGGTACAGGAAGGTGGCGCCCAACAGTGCCAGCAGTACTACGGCACCGAACCCTACCAGCATGCCCCAACGATGCTTGCCACGGGCTTTTGACACTTCCTCCGATCGCGGATGGCGCTCAGTTCCCAAGGCGTGGTTGCCGGCTGGATCGTATGACCACGATGAAGGCAATCCGGCAGGTGAAGCAGGTGGCGTAGCCAGTGACCCGGAAGCAGGAGGCGCTATGGCCGGTATGGTTGGTGCTGTAGCCGGCGACTCAGAGGTTGGTGCTGTAGCCGGCGATGTAGGTATTGCCGCAAATTCCTGTGTCATGGAGGATGCTTGGGCTGGTACTGATGTAAAGTCTGGAGCCGGAGTCTGCAAGGATGCCGGCGGCAGGGCCCCGGGATTCCCTGCAGCAGACGGGGTGAAACCTAGCGGCACAGAGGCAATCGGTGCAGACGGCGGCATCGTAACTGTTGGAGTTGCTTGTGCATCAGCCACCTGAACTTCTGCAGTAGTGGTTCCGTATTGCGGCGCTGTGAAGCCCGGTCCAGTGCCGACATGTTCCGGCTGTCGGGGCGTAGATGCCTGCTCGGCTGTTCCCTGCTTCCTGAAGTACTTCACGAAGTCATTATATACTCCTGCCCGCCATTTTGCCGTTCAACCCTGCAGTTCCGGGTCCCTTCTACGGCGTACCCTGTCCAGGGCCAGCGCCTCCAGCGCCACTTGTGCATTGGTTCCCGTAACGGCAGGCAGTCTTTCCCACGAACCGGTTGGCATCAGCTCCCAGGAGTTGGTATCGTCTTTCAGGCACAGATCAAGTATGTCTTCCAGCCGGCCCCTCGCGCCGAAGTCGCTTACTGGAACGAGAGCCTCTATGCGGCGGTCCAGGTTGCGTTCCATCAGGTCAGCCGATCCGATGAGTAGCCGACGATCGTCCGAACCGGCTTGACCGAATGCATATATCCGGGAATGTTCCAGGAATCGTCCAACTATCGATTTTACGGTGATCCTTTCAGAGAGGCCGGGGAGTCGGGGCCTTACCGAGCACACACCCCTTACGATGAGATCCACTCTTGCTCCTGCCATCCCGGCGCCGTAGAGGGCATCCACTATCTCCACATCGGTGAGACCGTTGACCTTTATGACGATCCGGCCATCTTCTCCTTTTTGTGCTTGCTCATTGATCCATCCCAGTATTGCCTTTCTTGTCTTGACCGGGGAAACCACCAGCTTTTTGTAGTCGACATGCTTGCTGAAGCCGGTCAGGTAGTTGAACAGATCCCCTACGTCTCTGGTGAGGGCTGGATCACTGGAGAACAGGCCTATATCTTCATACGATCTTGCTGTTTTGGGGTTGTAGTTTCCGGTTCCTATATGGCAGTAGCGGCGTATCCCATCTTCCTCCCGGCGAGCGACCAGCAGTATCTTGGAGTGCACCTTGAGGCCAGGAACGCCGTATACGACATGCACCCCCGCCTCTTCGAGGGTCCGGGCCCAGTTGATATTGTTCTCCTCGTCAAACCTCGCTTTGAGCTCTATGACAGCGGCAACCTGCTTGCCGGCCTCGGCAGCGTCTATCAGCGAACTGATTATAGGGCTGTCTCCGGAAGTTCTATACAGAGTCTGCTTGATGGCCAGTACATCCTTGTCTGCCGCTGCCTGGGAAAGGAACGCTTCCACTGAAGTGGTAAACGAGTCATAGGGGTGATGCACCAGAACATCTCTTTTGGCCAGTACCGTAAAGAGGTCCGTGGATTGGTTGCTGGCGTCTGCAAGTGGATACGAGGTCATGGGAGTCCATGCATCGACGTGTAGATCGGGCCGATCGATTTCGTACAGTAGCCATAGCCCGGTCAGCTCCAGCGGGGCCGTTGTGCTGTATATGTCCGAAGCTGTGAGATCGAGTTCGGCGAGCAACAGGTCGACCAGATCCTGCGACATGCCCGAAGTGATCTCGAGCCTGATGGCGCTGCCGAAGCGCCGCCTTCTGAGTTCCATTTCTACGGCAACGAGGAGGTCGTCTGCTTCATCCTCCGCCACGATGAGGTCTGCGTTACGGGTCACCCTGAATGCACAGGTTTCGCCGATACGCATATGGGGAAAGAGCCTTTCCAGCTGGGCGGTGATGATCTGTTCCAGGGGTACGAAGCGCTTGCCGTCAAGTGTCTCTATGAAGCGGGGGAGCGATGGTGGTACTTTTACTCTGGCAACTCTTTGTAGCCCGCTTGTAGGATCTTCGATCTTCACGATTAAATTGAGTGATAGGTTGGATATATAGGGGAAAGGATGGCCAGGGTCTACCGCCAGAGGTGTGAGTACGGGGTATATGTCTCGTTCGAATACCTCGACCAGGTACTCTTGTTCTGAAGCCGTAAGGTCTGTCCAATTCGAAAAGGCGATGCCGCACGCTTGCAGCTCCGGCACGATACATGAGAGGAATATCTTGGACTCCCGTTCCACAAGCTGCATCACCCTGGATCTTATGGCTGTGAGTACTTCTTGAGGCCTCATACCATCCGGCAACCTGGATCTGAGTCCGGCATCGACCTGGTCTTTGAGCCCGGCCACTCTTACCTGGAAGAACTCATCGAGACCTTCGGAGAAGATGGCAAGGAACTTGGCCCTCTCCATCACCGGCAGAGTTGTGTCATCCGCGAGGTCAAGAAGCCTGGAGCCGAACTCCAACCAGGACAGCTCACGATTCGTGAATCGCTCGTGGTTGCCTGCCCAGCCATCAAGCTTGACCGTGCCACCCGGCAGCGTACCGGCTGTGCTTGCTGTACCTGCCGTACCGCCATCGGCATCGCTACTGTCGCTACCGGAAATGCCACTACCGGCACTGGGGGGTAGCGTCTCTACGCCAAGATGTCCAGTATAATCATCATTCAACATTTCAATACAATCCTACTCAATTCCGAGGTTGGATGCTCCCACCTCCGGGTTTTTGGCAGCTGGTCTCATCCGGAGGTTTTAGGTGAGGCGACGAAGCGAGATTCTCGGAGGATTTGGCAGGACAACAGGAGCGCCCGCAGGTACGCGCCGGCGTAGTGTAAAATAGACTCTCGAGATGACCACGATTACCGGTTCCACTTTCACCGCAGGCGCTTCCATGCCTCCGCCCGCCAGTGAGACCAGGCGCGGGCTGGCCAGGTTCGACTTCATCCTGATAGGAGCTTCTGTCCTCTTGTCGATTGTAGGCGTTACCGTAGTCTATGCATCTACACGCGAGCAACTGATAGCGCAGGGGGCGAATCCTCATTACCTTATGGATCATCAGGTGGAATACATAGTCGTTGGCTTCGTGGCAATGATGGCACTGGCACTGGTCGATTACCGGTGGCTCGAGGCACTCCGGTGGATAGTATACGCAGGCCTTGTCCTGGCCCTGCTGGCGACATTCACCCCGCTCGGCTCCAGCGCATTGGGCGCAGCCAGATGGATACAGGTGGGACCTGTCCAGATCCAGCCTTCCGCTTTTGGAGCTCTAGTGCTTATAGTGGTGGTTGCCGCTTACTGCGGGCGGCGATACCAGCTGGACCAGATGCACACGGATGCCCTCACTTTCAAGGATATGGTGAAGTTGCTCCTTCTTGCGGCTCTTCCTATCCTGCTGGTGGTGAAGCAGCCGGATCTAGGTAGCGCCATTGTCATGTTGACGACCCTCTTCGTGCTGCTGGTGGTTGCAGGCCTTCCAAATCGCTATACGATCCTATTGGTGCTGCTCGGAGTGGTGGCGGCGGTTGCCATGGTCAAGCTTGGCCTCCTCCATCACTACCAGCTCCTGCGACTTACCAGCTTTATACACCAGACCAACAATCCGGCAGGTGCTGCATACAATTCGGTGGAGTCCAAAGCGGCTATTGGCTCTGGCGGCCTTTTTGGGACCGGGCTGCTCAAGGGCCCTCAGGTCAACCTGTTTTTCCTGCCTGAAGCTCAGACTGATTTCATTTTTTCAGTAGTGGGCGAGGAACTGGGATTCATAGGTGGAGCTGTCTTGATTTTCTTGCTGGGTGTGGTCATATGGAGATTGGTAAGGATAGCAAGGTTGGCAGGCGATCCCTTCGGGCGCATACTCGTAGGTGGTACTGTTGGGCTCATGGCTTTCAGCGTTTTCGAGAACATAGGCATGGCAAGTGGCATCATGCCGGTTGCGGGCATTCCATTGCCGTTTATCAGCTATGGCGGATCGGCGTTGCTGTCGTTCTTCGCGTGTACCGGCATTGCCTTGTCGGTCTATGCCCGATCGCCTCGAAAGCGCAATAGCGTCTTCATCCGCTGATGGATCGGGAGGGGGCTCTTCCCGTGCCTGCAAGTGGTAAGAGTACAGTGAACGAGGTGATCATAGAGGAGGAGTCTGTCGTGAGCGCCGGCGAGAATGTTGCCGGAGAGATCGCTATGGATGTGAACGAGGTGCCCAGTGCTCGCGAGACTGGTGCAGACGCCGGCGGAGGGGAGGTCACTACGGATGTGGCTACCGCAAAGACGATCGGGGCGACCGCTGGAGCCGATCACCCGTACAGTCCCTGGTCTGTGGTCCTTGTGGACGATGTGTGCATGGAGTTGCCTTCCAACAATCCTGTGATCGTGCTGCGCGAGCAGGATGCACCCTGGAGGGAACTGCGTATTCCAGTCGGACTGGCTGAAGGCAACTACATAGCTTACGCAATGAAGAAAGTGGCCACTCCGAGGCCGCTGGTTCACGATCTCATGCTCGATCTGCTGGAGCGCCATCAGGTGACAGTGGAAGCTGCGCGTATCGTGGGAGTCCAGGGAAAGTTGTTCCTCGCCGAACTCGAGACCATGGGACCTAAGGGTCGCCAGGTGATACAGTGTAGGCCGTCCGACGCGATAGCCCTGGCCGTACGCACCAAGATGCCTATTCCGGTTCTGGTCGCGGAGTGGGTGTTTGTTTCCGTGTATCATGCAGGGAAGCCCGGTTGCAAGTAAGAGGCTCCAGCGAATTACTTTAGTATTCGGCGACCGATGCATCCGAGTCCGATGCCCATTGCCATGCCTCCTATCACATCTGTGGCATAGTGGTGCCCCAGGTGAAGCCGGGAATACGAGACGGCGGACGCCAGGAGGTAGTAAACGGGACCGAGAGGATCGCCAGCTGCAAGGACGGTGGCTGCGCACCAGGCCGTAAGGGTGTGGCCCGACGGGAAACTAGGACTTCCAGGGGTTCGCACTCCATACGATTCTCCGAGTGGTGCCGGCATGGCAGTGGTCGGGTACGCATTCCCGGAACCAACGCGTCCAGCTACGCTAGGGGTTGGTACAGCTACGCTAGGGGTTGGTACCGGCGATGTATGTCCTTGTCTTTTCCGCTGCCCTGATATGTTCTCGGAGCCCAATCTTCCGGAGGGCCCCGATCCTACCGGCGATGACTCTGGCGGTGAGCCTTTCCCCGGCTCCAGCTTGCCGCAAGGGTCAGCTTCATAGGGTCTTGGTCTTCTAACGATATACTTCAATGACCAGTTCAGCGAGGGGGCGCCCATGGAGGTGAACAGGATGGCGTGGACAGTGCTCCTGCGTGCTTGCGGGTGGGAAAGTGCCCGCACGGCGCCGATCAATGCCCACACAAGACCGTAATCGGCCAGCTTGGTGAGCAGTGCGGATGACGCATCAAGCGCACGGATGCCTCTTGCGTGCTGGAGGGCGGAGTCGACGGTATGGTCGAAATGGTATATCCCTGTGACAACGGATCCGATAAACCTCCCCATCCCCACGGGCGAGGATTGCGTCCCCATCAGTGCATATTCCATATTAATATGTTCCTATCAGCAGCCGGCGGTTGTGGCATTACCGGTAGATGTGCCGGGAATGGCGGGGATGGAGTTGCGCGTTGCCGTACCGGCGGCGGGAGTAGTGCTGGCAACCGTGGCAGGAGAGGCGCTGTTGTGGGCAGGGCAGAGGTCCTTGAATCCGCACCATCCACACAGTCCCGAGATGCGCGGCAGGAAACCACCGCCATCACATGCTTTCACTACGGCGTTCCACAGAGCGGATATGTTCTTGCGCATTGCGCGTATTGCCTGGTCCGACGGTCCTATGGAAAGCACGCAGGGCTGCTGCAGGTACAGTAGCTGCACTTTGGCAGGTCGTATCCCTATCACTTCCTCGCAGAGCAACGCGTACATGTTCACACCGTGGAAGCGCGCCCTTTCGAACCCGCTCGACGGTGCGCGGCCGGTCTTGTAGTCGGTAATGGTCAGGTTGCCGTTCCCGTCCATGTCCAGGCGATCGATGATGCCCCTCAGCCTGGTGCCTCCAACGTCCGCCTCCAGCGCCATCTCTATGCCCGCCGGGTATATTGTGTCAGGGTCTTCAAGATGGAAGTAGCCATCGATCAGCGCTTTGGCCTGCCGGAGAAGCGCCGCCAGTCCGGAATCGTCGAGTTCCAGCGCATCCAGGTCGGGGTCATCTCCGGTCATTGCATCGAGCTCCGATTCAGCGAAACCGCATGCCCTTTCCAGGGAGCGTTGTCCTGCCGGTAGCTCCCAGAACAGCCTTTCCAGTGCCCTGTGTACCAGCGTGCCCTTGACGGCATGGATGGATGGAGCTTCCTTCAATCCGTCGATATAAGAGAACTTGAAGGAAAGGGGGCAGTCCTTGAATGTCGCGATCTTCGATGGCGACAAAGATCTAGGCAACGCGTGGCAGGATCCCAGTCCCTGTCCCTGTACAGGCTCGGTGCTCGTGATGCCGGGCTGGAGGCGGCTCGCAGATGGCAGGAGGGGCCTAGATGGCGATCCTGAAAGTGGTGGTTCTGAAAGTGGTGGTTCTGCGGGTAGCTGTCCGGGATCGGGAAGCATCAGGACGGGCAACCTGGTATCGGAGCCTTGGAATTGGAATACTCCGAGAACAAGCCGAGGAGCCCGCATACAGTGCTCTTGGCCACCAGCCATTTTCCACCTGTAAATACTGCGTAACCCGCGCCAGAGGTAAGCGTCTGCCCGCTAGGGGAAAGGATCGTGTAAGCTGCCTTGGCGCACGGGTAGGCCAGCCCGCTGTCGGCGCACTGTGTCTTCGTATACGGAGTAACCGAGCTCACCTTTGCTCCAGCCGCCGCTTTCGCCAGTGAGGATGACATTGCTGTACTCACTGCCTTTTGCAGAGCTTTGCCATCCTGGATGGCATCAAGCTTGTTGGAGAGCGACGGGTTATGTAGGTCGAAGAAGTTCCCGTAGGCGGTTGCCACTTCCTTTCTGGTGACTGCAGCACTTGGAACCTTTACGGTAGGCGTGCTAGGAGGTTTCGAGGATGAGCAGGAAGCTAGCCATGATCCACCGGCCATTACCATCACTAGGACCGCGCAGCAGCGTTTCCAGCCTGCAATATTGGTTGAACTGGTACCAGCGGTACTTCTGATCATGTGGTCAATGATACAGCTTTCACGAATACGTCACATGTCGGCTCGCAATATTCCATGTCGCACCAGTTGCCGGTGGGTACCTATGGTGTCACCAAAGGAGCGTTAGGTGCTTACCGGGAGTTCCAAGCGGTCCTTGACAATCTTCATATCGCCCTTCACTTGAGTTCTCCAAACGTGATTCTCTCACCTTTGTTCCAAGCGGTCCTTGACAATCTTCATATCGCCCTTAAGCTCTCCTACGTCTTTAACTATCTGATCCATCCGGGCGGTCAGATCTGAACTGAGCTTGTCTATCTTGGAGAGGATAAAAAGCAGGAAGCTGACGCTCATGGAAGCAAGTATGCCCAATGCCGTCCAAGTGATAGCAACCTCCATGGCATCTATCATATCATTGATCAGTTTGCACAGTGGCGTATAAGGGGCTCTTAGAATATGAGGGGGTTCAGCACTTTGCACGATACGTATAGGGATGGCCTCGAGTGAATCCTTAGCGGGTAGAGGTGCTTTTCCACCATACGTCATCGGCAGCCTGCACGGAAAATGTCATGGTACGTAAAAGCCTGTAAGATTGGCCCGGTATGATTGAGATAGATCAAATAGTACTCGTGGCCACCATGGTCCTGGCATTCCTGGTCCTGGTTGCTGGGATCGTCATAATTGTCTTGCTGACCAGGTTGCGCCGGGCACTCCAGGAGATGGTCACCCGCATCGACAGTGAGAGCATACCGGTGCTCAGGGACGCAAGGATCCTGGCCGAGCAGGCAGCTGGCGAGATGGAGAGGGTGGGCGATGTCATGGAGGTAACCGAGGCAGTATCCGCTACGGTGGATTCCGCCTCGCGACTTGCATACCGTATATTTGCCAACCCATTCGTGAAGACGGTGGCCTATGCATCGGGATTCAGGAAGGCGGGCAACCGGTTGCTCTCGCCAGGAGAGGATAGGTAGAGGGACGTAGGCGGCAATGTTGAAGAGGGCACGATGGTTCATATGGGGAGCGTTGGCCGGTGCGGTAGGCGCTGTGGTTGGCCGGCGCAGGGTGCTGGCTCGACTCCACGACATATCGGAACCAGATGGACAATCCACTCCTGCAGCCAAGACGCTGAACATGGCGGCTTGGGGTGCAAAACAAGTGGGCAGGGGCGTGGATCTGACCGCGTCGAAAACCAGCGGGCTGTTCAGGAGCGCAATAGACGCAGGGAGGGATGAAGCCAGGCGCAAGGAGGCCGAGATGTGGGAGGAGATTTCCAGTCATCGGAACGGCTTACGACCCGGTGGTTGCCCTCAGCATCTCCATGACCAGCTAATGTAGGCTGCTGCGGCCACTATGCCGCAGCCCGTGTACAGCGTTGCCCTCAGCATCTCCATGACCAGCTAATGTAGGTACCTATGGTAGGTTCCGAGCGCTTGCGTTCTGAGTTTGTTAAGTTCTTTGTAGGCCGAGGGCACGTAGAGGTCCCCTCTGCCAGTCTTGTGCCTCCCGATCCCTCCATAATGTTCACTATTGCAGGGATGGTGCAGTTCAAGCCATATTTCCTCGGGCTGGAGACGCCACCCTGGCCACGAGCTACCAGTGTACAGAGATGCTTTCGCACCTCTGATATTGAAATCGTGGGCACCACCACGAGGCACTGTACCTTCTTCGAGATGCTCGGTAATTTCAGTTTCGGTGATTATTTCAAAGAAGGTGCCATAGCCTATGCGTGGGATTTTGTCACTGAAACCTTGGGCATAGACGGTGATCGGCTCTGGGTTACGGTTTATGAAGACGATGACGAGGCGGAGCGGATATGGCGTGATGGTGTCGGCATGCGCCAGGAACGTATCCAGAGAATGGGCGACGACAACTTTTGGAAGATGGGAGATACGGGACCCTGTGGTCCCAGTTCGGAGATATATTTCGACAGGGGAGAAGCATATGGAGCGGGCGATGGACCGGCCAGTTCCGGTAGCGACAGGTATGTGGAGATCTGGAATCTGGTTTTCATGGAACTGGAGCGGGCTTCTGACGGCGGTCTCAAGGAACTTCCTAGGCGTAATATAGATACGGGAGCCGGACTGGAACGAATCCTACCCATTGTCGATGGAGTGGACTCGATGTTCGACACCGATTTGTTCGTACCACTGCTTGATAAGGCGCAGTCCATAACAGGCGTGCGCCAGGGGAGGGATCCCGACGAGACGCGTAGTCTCAGAGTGATGGCGGATCATGCTAGGGCCATGGTCTGCCTGGTGGCCGACGGGGTGGCTCCCTCCAATGAAGGAAGGGGAAGCGTGCTGCGTCGCATTATAAGAAGAGCTGTGTTGCGAGCCTTCCAACTCGGTTCCTCCGGTGCTGTGTGTGCTTCCTTGGGTGCGGTTGCGGTGGATACGCTTGGTGGCGTGTTCGAGAAGCTCGAAACTTCCAGGGATGCGATACTTGACACCCTTGACCGGGAGGAGGCGGCATTCCGGCGTACCTTGGAGCGGGGGCACTCCATCCTTGATCAGGAACTCACCAGTGGCAACGATATATCGGGGTCGACAGCATTCACCTTGCACGATACATATGGTTTTCCCATCGAGCTCACCACGGAGATTGCCGGTATCGCAGGAGTGGCTGTCGACGTGGAAGGGTACGAAAGAGAGATGGAAGCACAGAGGGATCGTGCCCGCCAGGCGTTGAAGGTCAGCAGGCGTCTGGCTATGGATGGTAATGACGGCGAGTTGTTCACGCGGTTGCTGGAGAAGTCGGGCCCTACGGTCTTCGTAGGCTACGATACCGAAGATGCGGGAGCCACCCTGCTGGCTGTCGTTCCCACGGACACACCAGGAGTTGCTGACATCATACTGGACAGGACACCTTTCTATGCAGAGAGCGGTGGACAGGTGGGCGATACGGGTGAGATCAGGTGCGGAGATGGCTTGGCCTGGGTGCTCGATACGCAGAGCAAGGCAGGCGGGATTATTGTTCACCGGGCTAGGGTGTCTGGGCAGATGCACCCAGGTGATCCGGTACGTGCTGTGGTTGACAGCGCAAGAAGGGCCGATCTGCGCCGTAACCACACGGGAACGCACCTACTGCACAGTGCACTGAGACAGGTCCTAGGAGACCACGTCCATCAGCAGGGCTCATTGGTGGCGCCCGGCAGGTTGCGCTTTGATTTTTCCCATCACTCCCGTGTCCTGCCCGAAGAATTGAACGAGATAATGAATATGGCCAATGCCGATGTGATCAGCGATGCTGTAGTGCACACGGTTGTGACCGATAGGGCAACTGCTGAGTCGATGGGAGCCCTTGCTTTTTTTGGGGACCGCTACGGCAATGAAGTGCGGGTGGTCAAGGCCGGTGAGCACTCTACGGAGTTCTGCGGAGGAACGCATGTCTCTTCACTGGGCCAGATAGGTCCAATCCTGATTGTCTCGGAATCATCCATTGGGTCCAATACGCGGAGGATGGAAGCCGTTACGGGCATGGATGCCGCAGGCAAGCTGGTGGAGCGCTCTTACATGGTCGAGTCGGCATCCAGGGCCCTCAATGTCGAACCAGAGGAGTTGCTGGAGGGGATAGGCAGGCTGGTGGAACAGAAGCAGCTGGCCGTGAAGGAACTGGATCGCCTGAAAGCACAGCGCCTGGAAGGCCTGGCGTTCGACCTCGCAGGCATGGCCAGTAATGGTATATTGGTTTCCAGGGTGGATGGACTTTCCAATGATGACATGAGAGACGTGGCGCTCAAGGTCAGAGGGCATGGCGTTGCGGCGACCCTGCTCGCAGGATCACCGGACGGATCGAAAGCAGCCGTTGCAGTGGCGACTGACGGGAGCAGGGACGCGCGCGAGCTGGTGAAGGCGTTGGCTGGCATAATCAAAGGTGGCGGAGGGGGGAGCGCTGAAGTTGCAGTTGCAGGCGGTAAGGATGCATCCGGCCTAGACGAGCTGGTGGAGCGAGCTCGGAGGTTGATCGCTGGGTAACGGTGGTTCCCTTCGTAGTATCGGGGTGGACCTCGGGGCACGGCGGGTGGGCATTGCTGTTTCGGATTCGAAGGGATCCATGGCCACGCCTCTCACTACCTTGTACCGGGCTGATCCAAAGAAGGCTGGAGCAAGAAAGGCCGGAGGTGCTCAGAGGGTCGGAGGTCAGCCTGGTGTGGCACCGGACGCTCTGTACATGGAGATCCTGGATATTGCGGTTGAATACGAGGCGGGGTGGGTGGTAGTGGGCCTGCCGGTCAACATGGACGGATCGGAGGGGCCGGCGGCGCTTTCTGCGCGGTCCGAAGCGGCTGAGCTTGCGGCGCTTGGGGAGCATTATGGCATAAGAGTCGAGCTTATGGATGAGCGCCTGACCTCCAGCCATTCCGAGAGGAGCCTGTCGTCGTTGGGGCTGGACGGCAAGCGTAGCAGGAGGGTGGTGGATCAGGTTGCAGCTTCGGTATTGCTGCAGTCGTGGCTGGATGCGCAGCGGATCGGTGATCCTTGATTTTTGGCAGGTCATTCCACAGGAACTCATCAGGTCTTGCCGCCGGTCAAGAGGCGCAGCACAAGGCATCGACCCTTCATGGGCTGTTTCGCAAGAGTCTTCTGCTGGAATTCGCGGTGATGTGTGCCGTCATCGCCATACCGGTTGGAATATCGATGGCGTGGTACGAGAACGTATGTGCCGGATCGCCAGGGGGCAGGCCCGTGGTGGTGGCGGTCAAGAGTGGGGAGAGCGCCACTGGAGTGATGGACACGTTGACCAAGGATGGCGTAGTGACTGATACGCTTGCAATGCGGGTGTATATGTTGTTGCACGGAACGCCCAGCATAGAGGTGGGCCTATATAGGTTCTTCAAGCACGAATCGTTTGCGGGGATCACTGGCACGCTGGAGGGTGGACCGGATGTCGCAGATGTCGTTGTGCAGCCGGGCGCCACCATCGACCAGGTTGCTCTTGAGGTGTCGCAGGCCACGTCCCGCAGCGCGGGGAGCTTTTACAATGCCCTTTCCTCCGCTGTCCACGCGAGTAGCTTGATAGGAGCTATCGTACCACGTAATGCAACAAGCATGGAAGGCATGGTGGGAACAGGTACTTATAGGATCCTTCCCGGGGAGAGTCTGGATATTATCGCTCGCCAGATGGTGGCGAGGTACGGAGCGGAGTTGGAGAAGACGGGGCTTATCCAGTCGGCTCGCCATTTCGGTATTACCCCGTATCAAGCTATGATCGTAGCATCTCTGGTCCAGGAGGAAGGTGTCTATACTTCGAATATGCCCAAGGTTGCTCGTGTCGTCTACAACCGTCTCAGCCAGCGAATGAAGTTACAGCTGGATGCCACCGTGCTGTATGCGCTTCACCGGTCGGGCGGTGTAGTCACGGGGAGCGATCTCTCCGTCCAGTCACCGTATAATACCTACCTGCACGCGGGCTTGCCTCCCACGCCGATAGGCATAGCATCGATTCAAGCACTTGACGCGACCGTCCATCCGGCCAATGGCGCCTGGTTATTTTTTGTGGTCGTTTCTCAATCAGGCAAGGAGGCGTTCTCGGATACCCTTGCCCAGCAGCTTGTAAACGAGAAGATAGCGAGGCGGAATGGCATACTCTGAAGCAACCACGGAATTACCGTCTGGCTGGATTGTCGTCTGGTGAGACCGTTGCCTGCCCAGCCTGAACCCTATCCCTCTGTGCCTGCCCAGTCCGCAGATGCCGAGCCCTCTTCACACCCGGCCAGTTCTACCTGGAGTTCCTCTGGTCAGACACAGCCGAGGATGTCTCCGTTGTGGCCTTCGGCGCGCTCGGTGGTGGTCGCAGTGATTGGTGATCCGGTCGCTCATTCGCTCTCCCCGTTACTGCATAATGCCGCCTTTGATGCTCTGGGAATGGATTGGGTGTCTGTGGCGTATACCGTGAATGAGCATGAGTGCGAGGCGGCACTGGATGGGATGAGGGCGCTCAAGATGGCTGGACTTTCCGTGACCATGCCCTTGAAGACAAGAGCCGCCTCTTTGATGGATCGGCTGACCCCTACCGCGGAGGTTCTCGGTGCAGTCAACTGTGTCACTCTTTCAGACGGATTGCTCACAGGTGATTCGACCGATGGCGAGGGTTTTGTGGCTTCCTTACGGGAGCTGTGCGATGCCGATCTGCATGCCATGCGTTGTGCCATTGTAGGTACGGGTGGCGCAGCACGTGCAGTTGCCTATGCCTTGGGAGTGAACGGCGCCGGGGATATTGCAATTGTGGGCAGATCGTCGGCCAGGGTGGATGCAACCGTAGCTGTAGCCGGTACGGCTGGTCGGGCAGGCAGCAGCGATGATATATCGACAGTCGATCTTATCGTACAGGCTACGCCAGTTGGCATGACTGGCAGGGGTCGGGGTGCTTCGGGAGGGGAAGCAGCAGGTCGGGGTGCTTCGGACGACAGGGAAGAGGGGATTACAGGGGGAAGGGCCGGGGAGTCAGCCGGCATGCCGTTCGATCCAAACTTGCTGAGAGAAGGCCAGTTGCTGGTGGATCTCATCTACCATCCAGAAGTTACGCCCATCATGGATGCTGCAGCCCTGCGGGGCGTGAGGGCCGTGAATGGGCTAGGCATGCTTGTACACCAGGCGGCTCTCCAGATTGCCAGGTGGTGTGAGGTAGACCCCCCCGTAGAGGCTATGTGGGCAGCCGTGCGTGCTGGTTCTCAGGTAGGCTGGATACAGCAATGAGCGATGATCATGGCAAAGCACGCAAGCTGAGGAGGCCGAAGCCAAGGAGGCGTACCGAACTCGGGTTGCTGGTGCTCTCTTCAGTAATAGTGACGGCGCTGTATGCTTTACTGTCCTTTTCGACCAGTTCCACCACATCTCTTCACCTTGCAGTGTTTCTGGGCATTGTCCTGGGCCTATCGCTTATTGCCCACGCTGTAACCAGAGTCCTTGCACCAGACGCAAGCCCGGTTTTCCTGCCGATAGCCGCCCTGCTGAACGGCATCGGTTATGTGATGATATCGCGGCTTTACCCGCACGAGGCCAAACTCCAGGCAGGGTGGACCGCCGTAGGTATTTTACTTTACGCATTGACACTGTATATCGTCAAGCGATCTAGAGATCTTGACCGTTACCGGTACTTGCTGTTGCTCCTTGCCATCGTCCTCATCCTCTCCCCTCTCATGCCTGTCATCGGTGAAAATATCTATGGAGAGAGGCTGTGGATACATGTGGGTCCCATCAGCGGGCAGCCTATAGAAGGAGCGAAGATACTGCTTTGTATTTTTTTTGCCTCGTATTTCAGCGAGAAGCAGGAAGTGCTGAGGATCCCTACATTGCGAGTCGGCAACCGGCTACTGCCTTCCCCGGCTCCCCTAGGACCTATCCTGGCGGCATGGGCATTCTCCATGCTGGTACTGGCGGTCGAGCATGATGTCGGTTTTGCCGTCTTGCTCTTCGCTTTTTTCATAGCGATGTTCTGGCTGTCTACTGGGCACAAGCGCTGGATACTGTTCGGGTCGGGAATCTTTGCGGCAGGTCTTTTCGTGGGCATCCGCATACTCCCTCAGGTGCAGGAACGCATTACCGTGTGGCTGCACCCATTCAGCCACGCACAGACAACTGGTTACCAGATCGTTCAGGGTCTGTACGGCATGGGAACCGGTGGGCTTATAGGCACCGGGCTTGGTCTGGGACACCCAGGCTTCATTCCCTTCCCGAGCACAGACATGATTTTCAGCGCCATCGGGGAGGAGATGGGTCTTCTGGGCACCACCGTGGTGGTGGTGGCATTCATCTTCTTCCTCGGTGCAGGTCTCCAGGCTGCTCAGAGAGCCAGATCCGATTTCTCGAAACTGCTGGCTGCTGGCCTTACTGTGATATTATCGCTTCAAGCATTTTTCATAATGGGTGGTATTACTCGCTTGTTCCCGCTGACTGGTTTTACCTTACCGTTTGTCGCTTATGGGGGTTCCTCACTGGTGGCTAATTACGTCCTGATAGCAGTTCTTGCCAGGATATCGGACGAGGGAAACCGCCCTGCGCTGGTGAGGGAGGCGACCACGCATGCCGTGATGATCCGCGAAGAAGACTTGCAGCCAGCGGCCGGCGCTCCGCCGACCCTATAGACCATCTTCCGGTTTTCCCAGGAGTGCTTGGATCCCTGTTACGGGTTTCCATGGTTGGCAGGATTTCCGGTGTCGCCCGTATTTTCCGGCGTGCCGGCATTTCCAGCGGTATCGAGTGTACCAGGCTTCCCGTCCGGCGCAGTACTGCCGTTCTGCCGACCGTTGAGATATCGTTTTACCTCGAACCTGCCTTTCTGCCATCCTTCTGTACGCACCTTCAGGGACAGGTAAGTGGCTCCTCCGACGGGGATGGGCAGCCAGAAGTTGATAAGGCGATAGCCGAGCACGGCCAGTATCGCAGTGGTCTTGGCTACCCCGAAACCATGCAGGGTGGGGATCAGTATACCTTCTATGATTCCCAGCCCACCAGGTGTCACAGGTATCACTGCCAGTACGTTGGCCAGCCCGTAGGCCACGAGAAGATCCACCGGAGACAGGATCGTGCCGAATGCGGCTATAAATACCCACAGGGAGGCTGCATCAAGTATCCAGTTGGTTGCGGCCCATATGATTGCGCGCTTGAGCATACTGCGATCCGCCGCCAGCGAGTGTAGCCTGCTGGCTATTTCTTGGAGGATACTTGTTACCTTGGCTCCGTGGATGAAAGGTATGTGGTCGCAGATAGAACCTACGCGGTCCAGAAGCTGCCGCTGGCCCTTTGTCAAAAGGAGCACCACTGAAGCGAAGATGGCGATCATGACGACTCCGGCACCGGCGGCAATCCCATAGAGGGGCTGGTAGCCGTCTATGGGTATGGAGACCACTAAGGCAATCCAGAATATTGCGTTCAACACTAGCGCCGATCCGACTCCCTGCATGCCCAATGCGAATGTTGCAGTGGCGGGGCTGATCCCCTCGCTCGTGAGCATACGGTAGCCGAGAGCCGCGCTTGGCGCATTGCCACCTGGCACCACGTGACTGAGGGCGAGCGTGGATAGGTCCACCCTCGCCAGGTAAGTCCTCTTCAAGCTGGGAGGTGGCAGCATTTCGTGAGTAAGCTGTATATATGCAGTCAGGGAGCCGACTTCCAGTATGACCCCAGCCACCAGCAGAAGGATGTTCACATGACTGATGGAGTGCAACGATGCACTGATGCCTGGTATGAGTGGTAGGACAAGGTATTCCACCACCAGAGCCAGTAGCATGAGAACGAAAGCTCTTCGCACATGGAGCAACAGCCATCTGATGGTACGCGGTCGGCTCGTTTGTCTCCTTCCTCGGTGGTTGTCGTTGGTCACACCACCATACTTTCACATCCGGTATCTGGTTGTCTCGAACATGGATGTCAATTGCCGTACCAGTCACTCCCCGCGAGATGCCTAGTGGAAATGTTCGGGTTGTTGCCGAACAGCCAATTTCTCATCGCAAGAGCATATCGCAAGGCAGGTGATGGTTTCAGCCCGGCTGCCGGCTGGAAGCGCCCCGCAAGCCCCTGGGGAAGCCCTGGGGAGGACGTCAGGTGCCCCTTTCTTCGTTCACTCCTTTTCTCCTTTCCTGATACCCCTGGGGAAGCCCTGGGGAGGACGTCAGGTGCCCCTCCGGTTGGCTGGAGGTGCACTGGCGTTGCTGTCGCAGGATCCGGCTCCTGATTGATAGGTGTATTATCGGGACATGATCGAGTCCGGCTGTATTACTATGCAAAGTCTGTAAAGCTGTTCTCATGCAGGATGGAGATTTGCGTAGCGATGGTGATGGCGTAAAGACCGTGCCCAGATCCAGGGTGACGCGAGCCATGGATCTGGCTGCCAGCCACTCGGTGCCCATAAGGACGATACTGGTGGTCGATGCGGTGGTTGTCGCCACGCTGGTCGCAGGATGGCTTGTCATCCAGTTGCGGGAGATCATACTGATCGTGGTCGTGGCAGGCTTTGTGGCCATGTTGCTCAATCCGTTTGTCCATATGCTGCAGAAGGTGCGCATACCGAGGTCAGTTGCATCTATAGTGGTGTTTCTACTGGGCATACTTGTGTTCTTGGGGCTGGCGTTCCTTTTTGGTTACCCTCTCGTGAAGGCGCTGACTCATTTTGCTGATGGATTGCCCAAGCTGGTTACCCAGGTGGAGCACGGAAGGGGCAAGTTGGGCAGGCTGGTGGCTAAGTACCACGTAGCCACCTGGGTGAAGGACAATGCCCCTAAGATAGCCAGTGCTGCCAAGGGACTTTCCGCCCCGGCTCTCGCTGCCGGAAAGGCGACGCTTACCGCCATTGTCCTCCTTGTGACGATCGCCATGCTGACCCTGCTCATCCTTCTGGAGGCACCTTCGATTGCCCGAGGTGTCATGTCCAGCCTGCAGCCACGGAGGGTGGAGAGGATAAGGCAGATCGGTGCGCAGGTGGAGAGGGCCGTGGTGGGATATATGTTTGGCGATGTGGTCACCTCCCTTGTCGCGGGTGCGGTGATGCTGGTGACCATGCTTGTTCTGGGAGTCCCCTTTGCCGGGTTGCTGGCGCTGTGGGTTGGCCTGGTGGATCTGCTCCCTCTCGTGGGTGGGCTGCTTGCCGCCCTTCCGGTCGTCATCATAGCGGCTTTCCACTCAATATTTGCCGGCCTTGTTACCCTGGTTATCTTCCTTATCTACCAGCAGTTGGAGAATCACATCCTCAACCCGGTGGTGATGAGCAGGACGGTGCGGATCAGCCCTCTATGGGTACTCCTTGCAGTGCTGGTGGGAGCTGATCTGGGAGACATAGTCGGGTCTGCTGCCGGAGCGTTCTTTGCGGCCCTCATGGCAATACCCATTGCCGGTGCCATACAGGTGGTGGCAAAGGAGCTGTGGCGCTCTACCGGTCACGTTCAGGGCCAGGAAAATGTCGTTTCGAAGGGAGATCCGCCTATCCTTTAGGCTCTTTCAGACAGATGACAGCTGGCAGCCATGAGGGCTCGGACGATGATAGCTCAAATGGAGGCTGCATAGCTGGTACTTGCATAACTGGTACTATTGTATTGTGCGAGTACTTGTCGTACTGCCTACGTACAACGAGGCGGAGAACATAGAGGCTATTATCCGGGCAGTTAAGGCTGCGCTGGGAGAGAGTGGTAACGTGCTGGTCGTTGACGATGGTAGCCCTGACGGTACTGCTCTCATAGTGGATAGATTGGCAACGGAACTCAAAGGGATCCATATAATTCGCAGACCTTCGAAGGAGGGATTGGGTTCAGCCTACCGAGCAGGATTCAGCTGGGGTCTTGACAGGTCATCTGGTGCCGAAGGGCCTTTTGACGCCATGGTCGAGATGGATTCTGATTTCTCTCATGATCCAGCGGCGATTCCACGGATTCTGGAACCGTTGGAAGACGGCTATGACCTGTGCATTGGTTCGCGGTATGTGCCTGGTGGGGATATACCCGGATGGCCACGGTATAGATGGCTCATTTCCAGGGGAGGTAATATCTACGCCGAGATGATGCTGAGACTGGGGGTGAAGGATGCGACCTCGGGATTCCGGGCGTATAGTTCACGGATCCTTAGGAGCATCGACTTGTCAACTATAAAGGCTGAAGGTTATGGCTTCCAGATAGAAATGGCTATGGCTGTTCTGGACGCCGGCGGCAAGGCGACCGAAGTTCCGATCACTTTTGTCGATCGAGTGGCCGGTACATCCAAGATGTCGAGCAGGATATTCGTCGAAGCGTTTGCCCTGGTCGCCTGGTGGTCCATGAAGAGGGTCGCCAGGAAAGCGCGAGAATGGCGGAGAGCCAGCCTGCCATCTGGTATCCGCGCATGAGCGAATCTGCTTCCGCTTTGCCACGCTTGCTTCCGCGTATCCCTGCCTGGCACCCCGCAGCGTTCCAGCGGCATCCAGAGTGGCCGGCAGGATTACCGGCTGAGTATATAGACGCTTCTTGTGTCCCACCGGTGCCGATGCGGCGCCTTGGACCGTAGGTATTGCAATGGCTGCAAAAGTGCTCGTTGTTGACGATGAGCCGTATATCAGTGATCTGCTTGCAGCAGCCCTCAAGTTCGAAGGTTTCGATGTGGATACAGCTTCGGATGGTGTGACTGCTCTGGCCATGGTAAGTGCAACGGCTTACGATATATTGCTGCTTGACGTGATGTTGCCGGACACCACTGGTACCGAACTGTGCCAGAGGTTTCGCGATATGGATATAACCGTTCCGGTTCTGTTCCTGACTGCGCGTGACGCTACAGAGGACAAAGTCAGGGGCTTTGAAGCGGGCGGTGACGACTACGTAACCAAGCCATTCAACCTGGACGAGCTGGTGGCGCGTATGAAGGCGGTACTGAGGCGAGCCGGAGCGTACCTGGAGGGATCCTCTGATGACAGGCTTACTTTCGGAGATCTGGTCCTTGACGCGCGTGCCCATGAAGTATCCCGCCAGGGAGTGATCATTGATCTCACCGCCACCGAGTTCAACTTGCTGGAAACCCTTATGCTGGAGCCGAAGAAGGTATTCACCAAGTCTGAGATCCTGGATGCCGTGTGGGGGTTCGATTTCGAAGGAGATCCAGCAATAGTGGAAACCTACATAAGCTATCTCAGGAAGAAGGTGGACGTGTTCGATCCTCCGCTCATACAGACCATACGGGGGGTTGGATACTCTCTGAGGTTGCCAAGAGCCTGATCGTGAAAGGGCATCGCCTTGCCGGCCGTCTCATGACACTGCGGGCGCGCTTGCTTGCCGGCATCATGGCGGTGCTTCTTGTCGGCCTTGCGGCGCTTTCCGTAGTCAGCTTCTCTTTCATGCATACCTTTCTCATCGGACGGCTGGACTCCGAGGTGTCACTAGCCGAGCGTCAGGGATACGGTTATATCACCTATACCTACATACATGCCGTGGCACGCGGGGACACCATGGCCGTTGACAACCCGGCTGCCTGGCTTGCGCTCATGAGCGACCAGACCGGCAATCCCTCCCCAGCACCGGCATCTCGAAGTAGAGCCGCCCCTCATGGGAGCACCCCTGATGGAGTGGTTCAGAATGGCGCTCCTTTCCTAACTGACGCATCCACCAGGAGTGGTACGGTGCCTGTGGGTCGCGAACTCGCTTCCAGGATCGGGCCTGACCTGTATGTAGAAGTGCTGGATATGCACCGGGGCGTGCTTTACAGTAATCCTTCGGGTACGGCATACAGCCCGGATCCCGCGCCGGTGCTCCCAACCCATCTTTACGTGAGATCATTTCCCCGTCCATACAATGTGCGTGCTGCCAAGGGGGCATACAAGCCGGCTTCGCATTCGTTCCAAGCCGGTGCAGTGTCTGCTCACGGTGCCTACTACAGGGGCCAGGCAGTGGAGATTCCAGGAGGGCTGCTGGTGGTGCTGGCGCCCCTGGCTTCTGTAAATGCGACGCTGGCTTCCCTTGTCAGAGTGGAGTTGCTCGTTTCGTTTGTAGTGCTCCTGATCATGGTGGTGGCCGGCTTTTGGGTGGTGCGGGTCGGGCTTGCACCTCTGGACGGCATGACCAGAACAGCCCGTGAGATCACTGCGGGCGACCTGAACAGGCGGATAGATGTGCATGAGGACAGGTCAGAGGTCAGCTCCCTGGCTACGGCATTGAATGGCATGCTGGACCAGATACAACACTCCTTCGAGGAGCGTAACCTTGCCCAGGATCGCCTTAGGCAGTTCATGGCAGACGTGTCCCACGAACTCAGGACCCCTCTTACTACGATCCGAGGGTATGCGCAATTGCTTGGAAAAGGTGCGTTGGCGGATGATGCCGAGCGGTCTCAGGCGGTGAACCGCATAGACCATGAAGCGCAGAGGATGACGCTATTGGTAAATGACCTCATGCTGCTGGCGCGGCTCGATCACGATCGTCCCCTGGATGCTCGTGATGTCGATATGGCCAGGATAGTCAGCGATGCGGTGGGGGCCGTTCAAGCTGCTCATCCAGATAGGGTTATCGATGTCTCGGTAAAGGGGCGCTCTATTGTTTTCGGGGACGCCGAGAGGTTGCGGCAGGTGGTGGACAACCTGCTTCACAATGCAGCGACCCATACACCTGCTGGTACTCCAATCCATGTGTCGCTGGAAGAATCAGGTGGATCGCTTGTGCTGGCTGTGGTGGACGAGGGTTACGGCCTGAGCGAAGATGAGTTGCAGGAGGTGTTCGACCGTTTTCACAAGGCACCGGGTCCGGGCGGCTCGGAGGGGATGGGTCTTGGCTTGTCCATAGTTGCTGCGATAGCGGCAGCGCATGGAGGCCGGGCATGGGCCGAATCACCGCCTGGAGGTATGGGTGGCGAGGCCGGAGGCCATGATCCGCAACACTTGCCAGGAGCGGCGTTCAAGGTCGCCCTGCCGATCCGGGTTTGACCCAAGTGCGACCCGGGTTTTCACTACTTGCTTGAAAGCTGAACCTCCACGCGGAGTTTCTTCGTGCTGGTTGCACTGGCGTAATCGTCTACATGTGGTTGCACTGGCGTAATCGTCTACATGTGGTTGCACTGGCGTAATCGTCTACATGTGGTTGCACTGGCGTAATCGTCTACATGTGGTTGCACTGGCGTAATCG
>JAKBVZ010000035.1:69445-221106 GCA_021841005.1 Actinomycetes bacterium
GCACTGGCGTAATCGTCTACATGTGGTTGCACTGGCGTAATCGTCTACATGTGGTTGCACTGGCGTAATCGTCTACATGTGGTTGCACTGGCGTAATCGTCTACATGTGGTTGCACTGGCGTAATCGTCTACATGTGGTTGCACTGGCGTAATCGGCCAGCCATCATGCCCACCTTATCGAGACGACCGGCGAGTCCATCCGTCTCGCCCAGGCTCTCTCCGGAAAGGAGGTGATGCCCCTACACGGGCTGCGGCATAGTGGCCGCAGCGGACAGTGGAGGTCGAACTCTCTCCGGAAAGGGGGTGATGTCCCTGTAGTAATAAGAATCCCCAACCTTGCCAGATGCCGTGCGCCTCTTCGATGACGCTCTTACCCGTGCAATTTTGGTGTCCGCCACCGTGCAGTTAACCTGTCCGCCACCGTGCAGGTTGAGATGGCCCTTGACAGAACAGAGAGGCATACGGAGCACAGGAGGCGGCGGCAGCACTCACGGAGGCAGGTGCAGATGTGGAATTTGCGCCAAGCTCCCCGTACTTGCATGCGAAGATGCTGGGTTGTCAGGCAGGCAGAGATTACACGGCTATAGCAGGATCAGCCAATTTTTCCTATGATGGAATGGATGTGAATCACGAACTAGATGTTGCACTCAGTGGTAGTGATGCCAGGCAGATATTCATGTGCGCAAAGGAGCAGTATGTCAAAGATGCTTGAATGGTTCCGGCTGAGTGCACCAGGAGATATAGGATCTTCAGTATTGGCATGCAAGTCGTATGCAAAAAAATGTATGTAGAAAGGATGTAGAAATATTAATGAGAGAACATGGTCTAAGTAATAGTGCGGTAAGCACGAAAATTGTCAGGCAACTAGATGCACGGAAATATCCACCGGATGTAATACATTATGCTCCTGGCGGGTATCGTATGGCAGTAGCAACACAGCTCTGTAGGGAGCTGGGTATAACCAGCCGCTATGAGGCAATCGGTCTTGTCTTTGGCCTCGTGGGTGCAACATCTGGGGAGCTTGCCTGTTATCTGTCATTTCTCTCGCCACATCCATTGGCCAGAGACTTTCTCTCGGATCTGCTGGAGCTTGCCAAGTGTGAAGAGCGTGGCTTTGTTTTTACATACCGTGGAAGGCCAGAGGGATTAGAAAACAAATGGCTTGGGAGCGGTGATGAGTACAGGTACATCGATAACAATGGTGAGTACCATAACCCAGAGGTAGATAGAGAGGACGAAGAGACAAGGCAGGCGATATTGGCATTAATTGCCGACAAAGAAGATACTCAAGAACACATTAATTGGCAAGAGGGTTACTTTGATGAATGGCTCGCCAGGTTAGACAGCGCGTTGCAGCCAATCGAACCAAATGCCATAACGAACGAGTTGGGCCATGCGCTTGTAAAGATGAGGCTCAGGTCATCTCTTGAGATAGCTGACATCCTACCTGGGACAGATTGCATGCTGGAGGAGATAATGCGTGGGTGGGCAGTCTACCAGGCTAAGGACATTGGATTGACAATGCTCATGGAAGGAAGAGAGATAACTGAGAGCAGTTTCCTTGGATTCCTGGGCGCACTTGGGAAGACGGGTGAGTATCCAGACGATGACGAGGTAGAAGAGTACTCGAAATATTACCAGCAAATGGATGTGGGGCGCTTGAGGCTACCCGCAACCAAGGATGACATAATCGAGGCAGTAATAGCCTCCCCAAAGGCAATTCAGAGAGGAAGTAGCAAAAGACATGACTAAACAGAGGGTTCACTTTGTCATAAATGATGGAGGAACGCAGATGATGCGTAGCCTGGTCAGGTATATCACCAATCACCCACTAGACCTTGGAGCGCTTGGACTAAGCGAGGACTATGCGCTTAACAACCGGTGGGTTTCTTTGGATGAACAAAAAGATAGAGACGAGGTAGATGACATCTGGTTGGATAATCAGGAGATATTGAGCTTAGCGCCTTTCAGCACCAGGATCATAAGCGCTCTTAGTCTTATCGATCCAGACCTAGTAATACCAACATCGGCAGCTGCTGATTTCTTTTCAGGGCTCATCCTCTATGCGTTAGGCGCTGATTCCACGACACATGACTTGATTGACCTGGCACTATACATAGCGATGACCAAGACTACCGCTGGAGATGTGATGATGTTCCGTCCTGATCTCAATATCGTTGGTAGAGAACAAAAACAAGTGTACTTTCTAGTAGGTTTAGTTAGGTATTTGTTGAGCCTCGAATTCGCACCATTGGGTGATTATGTGGCTAGAGAGCTAACTAGCAAGATAAATGCCATCGTCTATAACCTGAAGTATCACTACGCAAGGATGTCATTCCAGATGGAGAAGGTAATTCCGCTCATAGATGATGCAAGAAAGGTGTTCGAGAAGAGAATGAAGACGCATCCGGTGATCGTTGGTTTAAGGTCGGGGTATAAACCTGCTAGCGATGAGGAGTGGGAGGATTATTTGACTAGGTGCGCACAGGTGGTGGGCACAGAGTGGAAAGCGCCAAAGGAACTGATCACGTTCCGGCTACCGGTGACAAATGAGATCGCTACGGTAAGAATAATCCTGGCCGCTTTGCCTGCTTAGGGCGTTGGAGAACGAAAAAAAATAGACCCCTGGGAGATCCCAAGGGTCTTTTGGAGCTACTACTTAAGTAGTTCTTTGGATTTGCGGGGGGTAACGGGGTCCATCATCTGAGGCAATTACGGTGGCATAATCTGGCTCGTCGCGGATGCTCCGTCAGACACATCCGAAACGCGTCAAGAAGTACCTGCAACGGAACCACTTCTGGTCCCGCTCCTACTACGTCGGTACTGCCGGTGGGACACCTTTGAGTGTCATCCGGGAGTATGCCGAGAACCAGCGGGTGTCGCCCGGCTAAGCGATTCATCTCCCGCCTGAAGGCGGGAGTCCTCTCGCCTTCAGCATAGTAGACTCATTGACAGATGAACAGGACCGATCACATTTACAGCGTCGAGGACGCTCGCTACCTTGCCCGCCGTACCTTGCCTCGCGTGGCGTTCGACTACATTGATGGGGGAGCGGAGGACGAGGTTACCATGCGCACCAACAATCAGGCGTTCCGAGAGATCTTCTTCCGTCCGAGAATGGCGGTGAGAGTGGCCCGGCCGCGGCTGGCCACTACTGTCCTAGGCACGCCACTCCATCTGCCGATCCTGCTTGCCCCGTGCGGGCTGGTCCGTGTAATGCATCCGGAAGGTGCCGCGGGTGTTGCTCGAGCCGCCATGACGAGCGGTACTATATCAATCCTTTCCAGCGTGGCAGGGTCACCACCGGAGGAGCTGTCCGGGATCGCAGGTCCGCGCTGGTTTCAGATTTACGCACCAGATCGGGATGCTGCCGGGCAGCTGATGGATCGAGCCGAGGCATCGGGATTCGATGGGCTCATGGTGACCGTCGATACCCCTGCACTGGGAAAGCGGGAGCGCGATTTCCACAACGGCGTGACTCCACCGTTACGGCTGGACGCGCGTTCAGCTGTTCGCTTGGGGTACCAGGTGCTTGCCAAGCCCCAGTGGAGTCTGAGCATGGCCAGTGCCGGCGTGAAGTTCAAGCGGCGTTCAACGCGGCCGTCCGTAGATACTCTTGGCGGCGAGGGAGGGGTTCGCAGTATTGCTGGAGAATACGGTACCGGCGGAGCAAGCGGTACCGGCGGAGCAAGCGGTACCGGTAGGTCACATCGCCTCGCATCTTTTCCCAGCTCGTTGTCGCCCGCGGGCAAAGTTGTCATGGAGGCGTCACCATTTTCGTGGGACGATATAGCTTGGATGAAAAGCCGCTGGACCGGACCACTCGTGGTCAAGGGAGTGCTCTCTGCAACCGATGCTGTACATGCAGTGGAAGCCGGGGCAGATTGCATCGTCGTCTCGAATCACGGCGGGCGCCAGCTCGAAGGCGCACCCGCCACGATGCGTGTTCTCCCGGAAGTCGTGGCAGCCGTAGGCGGTAGGGTGGACGTACTCGTAGATAGTGGCGTGCGCCGGGGCGCAGATGTGATCAAGGCCATAGCGCTGGGAGCCCGTGCAGTGCTGATCGGCCGCCCCTATCTGTACGGCTTGGCCGTTGGAGGCCAGTACGGAGTAGAGCGCATCCTTAGTATTTTTCGGGAGGAAATGGAACGGACGTTGACCCTCCTGGGCTGTCCTGGGGTCGAGGAACTCGACAGCACATGGCTCCAACCAGGCGGGTGAGTCCGAGCCGGGAGGAGGGGGTTGTGGTCGTTTTCGGCTCAATTCTGCGGATCACCGGGAACATCTCCAGCAAGCCAATGAACTGTGGCGTCGAGGATGGGGCCAGATTGGTCAATCGCAGTGGGGCCAGTTCAGTCGAGTGTTTCCATGGTCTCCACACGTACCTGTTCGCAAGCTCCACAAGAGGCAAGGATGCCCCCAATGATAACCTGAGTGGTCTCGCCTCCGCCTGGAAATCAGTGCCAACGTTTGCTCTGGCGCGCTCGATAATAGTGATCTGATCTCGCTTCAGTGGTGATCCACTATGCCCGGCGAACGATGGGACCTGAATGGTTACCCTGTACCTGCCGGCCATTTGGCCCGGCCACAGAGGCAGGCTCACCCATTCAAATTGCTCCGCTCCTGGCATTTCAGGAAACCAGGCCGTAGACTACCTTCACTGTCACAGAGACCTGCTGGGTACCGGCTTCGAGGGGTATTGAATGTGCATTGGCCGCCATTGCCGCACCATTGAAGGCTTCCGGGTAAGGCTGGTATGGAGTGCTACTCACATCGGACAACGAGCAGATACCGGCTATGCGCTCTCCTGCGGCCAATGCCATGGCCTGTGCCTGTACTTTCGCATCACGGACTGCACTCGCCCGTGCCTGACTTTGCAGCGCGGTTTCGTTCGATACCGCGAATCCGAGCGACTGCAGCGATCCTGCATTGCCCACGGCTGCCTGAGCCGCGTCAATTACCGAACCGGCCGTAGGGAGAGAGACCAGCTTGGCGCTGATGTCGTTGGACACAGAATAGCCGGTCAACACGCCCTTGTATGTGTACTGGGGATTCAGGGTGAAATTGGTGGTCTTGATATTAGCTGGAGGTACTCCGGCTCCCTTCAAGACGCTCACCAGGTTGGCAGTCTTTGAATTGTCAGCTGATAGTGCAGAAGCAGCCGTCGATCCCGACTCATTTACCGATATCATGATATTGAATTCGTCAGGCGTTGCTGATGCCTTACCGGTACCGTCAACCGTCAGCTTGCCCGTGTTCGATGAGCACGGTACCAGCTTGAATGCCGCCAGTGATGTGAGGGGCTTTTTTGTGGCGTTGGAGATATGGGGTGTAATGCTACCTCCCAGGAAACCAGCCACCAGCGATACTGCTACTACCAGTACTACCATGAATATGTACTTTTTCATTTTATCTCCTTGTATGGTGATGTTACTATGTGTTGTTGGTTATGCCATTATTGTCGGCTTGCATCCACCACTACCGTCAACCTGTAACTGGCGGCCTGGTATGTGGTGCGGGTGGCCTTGCCAGTCGTACAGCGCAGGCTTGTTCCGATCGATGCTTTGCCGCCGCATGAGATTTCATTGACCAGTTCGTGGGCGGTGATCGTTCGCGTACCTGGACTCAGCGCTTTGGCGACCATCACCATCCCGCCTGCTACCGGACTTTGGACGGTACACAGGGATAGAACTGGGGCATGGCTATGTGAGGATGTTGAAGATGTAGATGTGTTGCTCGTGGATGTGGGGCCAGGCGACGAGGGTTCTAGCACCCATTTACTCAATCTGGTGAGCGGTGCGAGGGCGACTTCCAGGTATTCACCTGGAGCGAGAGTGGCTGCGGCCTGGCTTATCTGGTGGTTTATCACAGGCGCATCCAACCCATGTACGCTCATCGTTTTCAGAAAAGCCGAGGAGCAGGTAGGTACAGTTGACTCAGCAGGCAGGCCATTTAGCCGTTGCAGGTTCGAAGCAGCACCGGCATTGGCGGCTAAAGCGGGAGAAGCCGCGCCGTAAGCGACCGGACGCGCAGTTACGGTACCGGTGCATCCGGCAAGCAACTGCCCGTTGAGCGTGCCGGCAGCACATGCTGGTTGCGACCTGTGCATCAACTGGCTTGCGATGGCGCCAGGACGAGCCGATTCCGTGGAAGCCGCATGAGTAGGAGCTGCAACTCCTGCGGTAGGTGCATGAGTACTTTGGCTCGTATGGCTTGTGATACCGAGCAACCCTGCCGAAGTCGATGCAACTCCAGCAACTATCACGGCCACTGCAAACACACCAGCAGCCGTCAGGGCGGCCTTCCTCTTCCTGTTACGCCTAGCGTCTATTCCTTGCAATATTTTGTCGAGCACATCATCACTCGGCGACGGTGGCAACGACCGGTCCAGCAGATACGATCTTTCATGCAGTGATCGCCGCAACCGGTCATCGACATCTCCCCGACGATCACGGTTCCGGGGAAATGGGTATATCCGGCGTAACCAGCTCATCACGATCCATCTCCAGCCTGTTCCGCCAGCAACCGTGCCAGCGTGCCTCTGGCCTTGGCAAGCTGGGATTTCACCGTTCCTACCGCGCAGCCCAGTACGGCCGCTATTTCGGATTCAGGAAGATCGGCCCAGTAGCGCAGGACGGTAATCGCTTTCTGGCGGGGCGGCAGGGTACTCATAGCCCGAGCTACCCGTACCATATCGACGACGTCCTCACTCTCGTCCCTTCCGGCATACTCGTTGCCTGAACGTGCCGGCCCGCCGGCATCATTCCTACCATCAGCCAAGACCCTCGAACCTGTACGCATAGCGGCTACCATCGCCC
Organism: Actinomycetes bacterium; assembly: GCA_021841005.1. Taxonomy (GTDB): domain Bacteria; phylum Actinomycetota; class Acidimicrobiia; order Acidimicrobiales; family JAMCPL01; genus JAMCPL01. Next base: position 76,264 of record JAKBVZ010000035.1, read on the forward strand.
GCTCGGCATCGAACTGCACCCGCCTGCGGCGAAGGCGAGACATACAGAGATTCACCACTATGGTGCGGAGGTAAGCTGGCGCCGCCTCGGCCCTGCGTATGCGCCACCATGAGGAGTAGAGCCTCACAAACGCCTCCTGTACCACATCTTCCGCCGAGGATGCGTCGTCCAGAAGCATTGTGGCAAGCTTGCACAGCGGGATATAGCGTTTCTCGAACAACTCGCGCACCTGCTCTTCCCGCCGGGTTTCGCTTGACACTTCCTGTCCGGCCCATTCTTGCCAGCCAGCGACCGGGGAAGGTTGGCTCGGTTTCTCGTCTGGCACGTCTCTCCTGTCCACGTCTTTCACGTCTCATATGTTATATAGACGCACGGGTGACCACCGGGGTTGCCCCGAAGGCGAGGCATTTTCCGGAGATTCGAGCACCAACCCAACTTTCGCCAGTTCGTCCCTGAATCCAAACCCCCAAAATGTTGCTTTTTAGGCTCTTCGCGCCAATCCGTCCAGTCTCGGCGTAAGGCAATCCGCACCTACGTGTACTGCAGTAACACGAGGTTCACGACGCCCGCCACTACGATCGTGGTGCTGGTTCTCGACATCGCAAGCACTTGACATGTACGTTATAATTAGTCTAGTATATACTAGAAGTACGATTTAGCACCAAGTGACTCTGGCGCAGCCAGGACAAGGAAGACGAAATGGAGAAAAATATGGTCAGTGGCGAGACTGCAGGTAGTCGGGCAAGCACCACGCATACAACAGACATCCAGGCTTACGATGCAATCCTAGCCCATCACCGTGCGCTCGTGGATGGCGTGACGCGACGGGTGGAGATGCTTGCCAAGACTGTTGCTGCTGACGGTAATTTCCAGCCAGTGGCGGCGGAACTCATCGCGTACCTGACTAGTGATGTATCACCACACGCATCTGCAGAAGAGCGCACTTTATACCAGGCCGCGGAGACGGTGGCCGGCCTGGATGGGACCGTATCCGAGATGACTGAAGAACATTGTCTGCTGGCCAATTACATCGAGCAGCTCACCCATGCCTCGAACGGGGAGACCTCCGTCGTCCATGCGTCCAACATCAATTCGCTGTTCAGCATGCATGTAGACAAGGAGAATGATGAGTTGCTGCCGATCTTGCGGGACAGCAAGAAGGTGGACTTGGCAGGTCTGTTGCATCAGATGCATCACCTTATGGAAACCGCCGACACCAATGGTGACCTGCAACAGGATCGTGAATTGGATGTCCGCAACCTCGTTCCGGCAACACGCCATGAGACGATATTTGCAGAATACAACGCCCTCTCACCAGGAGAGAGCTTTATCCTGATCAACGATCATGATCCCAAGCCGTTGTACTACCAGTTCGAGGCAGAGCACGCCGGGAACTATACCTGGGACTACCTGGAAACTGGGCCAAAAGTATGGCGGGTAAGGATTGGCGCTACCGGCGAGATCCGCCCTCGCTAACGGTTACTCGGATACCGTCCGGCGGGATTACCGCTCAGAAACGCCAACTCATAAAAGCTTCAGCGTTCATCGCAGCGGATCATGGTCGCAATGCTTTCCAGCTTGGCCTCTATCTCCCTCGCCTCGTTGCGAGGATCTGAGGACTTCACCAATCCTGCTCCTGCCTGGAATTGTACCGTACTGCCGGTGATGGTGGCGGTCCTGATATTGAGCACGAAACACCCGTTGCCGTCTTGAGCTATCCATCCCGTAATACCGGCGTAAGGGCCACGGTCATCCTTTTCGAGGGCAGCTATGGTTTCCAATGCGAGTTTGCGTGGCACACCCGCCACGGCTGGTGTCGGGTGAAGTTCCTGCAGCAGTTTCAAGGTGGTGCTGGGGACATCAAGTTCTGGAAGAAGCTGTCCTGATACGGGAGACTGCAGGTGGATCACCGATGATAGCCGTAGTATTTCAGGCTCTGGTGGTGCGTGGACGCTGCGGCAGAAGCGATTGAATGCCGACACCACCTCGTCTACGGTGATCTTGTGTTCCAAGCGGTCTTTTGCCGATTTGAAGAGGATGGTTTCGAGGCTCTCATCAGGACTTTCATGTTGGGGTGTATCGAGAGACGTAGCGTAAGGTGCATTTTTATGGATTGCCATGCGTGGCGCGATAGTGCCGGCGATCGGCAGCGATTCCACCGTACTCTTCCAGCGGGACAGGATAAGTTCCGGCGTAATCCCGACAAATGCGCTTTCGGGGGTGATGTGGGCAAGCAACCAACCGGCAGGCTCATGGGTTCTCATGGTTACGAGGACGTCGAATGGCGGTAAAGGTACCGGTGTGGCGATGGACCGCTTCCATGACAGGACCACTTTACTGAGGGGTCCGTTCTCCAGCATCTTGATGGCGCGCGAAAGCATATCTTCGAGGTCGATACGTTCCACGGGGGGAAGAGCGCCGGCATGGTGGGTGGAATTGGGTGCTTCTGCAGGGACATGCGCAGCGCCGGCTGTGCCGGCCGTGTTCGCAAGGAACATGGCAGTGCCGGAGGTGGCATTAGCCGATACCGGTGCACCAGATGCCTGCACAACGGGTATGGGTATGCCATATGACGGTACATACGACATAAGTTCCTGCACTGCTTCGGCCGGGGAAGGCAACGCTTGGTCTTCTCTTACCGTAATCGTTCCCTTGACGGTACCGTCAGGATACTTGGCATACATCAGCCTGGGTACTTCTAACATTTCCTGGCCGGACGGTTCGAAGCTCGTACTCAGGAATGCAAACGGTTGGGTGGCGTCAGTATCCCGCCGACCGGTAAGTTCGGTCAACGACAGCTGGCCACCGGTAACCTCACGGAGCGGGAGGGCGGCGACATTGCCTATGCCGGCAACTATAGGAACAGGGGGTGCTGGATTAGCGCAGGCTGCCGGTTGCGCGGGATGTTCCGTGGGATCGGGGTTTTCCAGCAGTACAGGAGATCCCGGTGGTACAGGAGATCCCGGTGGCGCCAGCAGGAAACACGGTTTCCTGGTTCCTTGGATGCATACAGCGATGACCAGTGACCAGCTGTCCACTGGCGGGAGGCTGACGGTGACACGGCGCAACCTGATCATGCCGGCAAGAATGCGTTGTGGGTGACCAGCTGCAATAGATAACTACACGAATAGCTGCACAATCCGGACATCCGATCAGAGCGTAGACGACCTAGTGGCTGAGTATATCTGTGCAATGCCTCCGGTCAGCAGTCGATGGTTGACACACGAGAATCCTGAGGTTCCCATCAGGCGTGCCATCTCGGATGGGCTCGGCAGGTACTGTACTGATCTTGGCAGGTAGGAGTAGGCGTCTTTGTCGGACAGTAGGGAGCCTATGAGAGGGGCGCCTTTCTCGAACCATATCCGTGCACCGAGTCCCATGATACCATGCGGTTCGGATACATCCAGTAACGATATCCGTCCACCAGGACGGACTATCCTGGCCAGTTCGGATAGTATGGCTTGAAGGTCGGAGAAGTTGCGTATAGCAAATGCCGATATGGCTCCATCGAAGAGCCCTTCACTGAATGGTGTGGCCGACCCGTCAGCTTGGACGAGAGGCGCTTTGGCTTTCGATGCCTGAAGCATGCCCATGGAAAGATCCACTCCGATAGCTCGTATGCCGCGCTGTTCCAGCATCCTGGCGAGGTCGCCGGTTCCGGTGGCCAGGTCGAGTACCCGCGACCCTGGGGGTAGTGCGAGCACTTTGATCGCACTGTGACGCCAGTGCACGTCAATGCCGAAGGTCATCAGGCGGTTGACGAGGTCATATCGTGGGGCTATGGCATCGAACATATTTCTGACAACCGTTGTCTTCTGCCTTCCACGTGGAAGCACTGGACTGTGAATCCAGCTTCTCCAGTCGCTTGTCTCGGTTGGCTTGTTGTCGCTGTTGTTGCTGCTATCGGGCTGGCTGTTGGGTAGGTCCGTTCTCTCTCTGGGCATCCACATGATCAATACCATATACGCACCTGCGGCGTGTCCAGTCAATTCCTGAGATGCTGACACCTCCAGCTGGTAACAATGTGTAAGACTGGTTGCATGTTGGAGAGACGCTGGTTCGACGCATCGCAGCCCCAGACCCTTCAGATAGCGGTCATACTCGAATATCTGAATGCTGGACTTGCATTATTGTTCCTGTTGCTCGGCATGTATCCGATAATTACCGCAATTACCGCACTGTTCATGATTGCGGAAGGAGTGGGTGCCAACGGTGTAGCCAATGAGCAACGTTGGGGTTACAACTTGTCGGTGGGGAGCTCTGTAGGATACCTTGCACTGACCGTGGTGCTGGCTGTTGCTTTTGGAGGTATTCCTCCCATCCTGACCATCATTCTGTCGGTTGCCCTGGTGGCACTCTTGCTGCATCCAATGTCCAAGAGCTACCAGAAGATCTATTTCCACTGATGGATTCATCTGCACATCCGGCTTCCGGCTATTACTTGAAAAGCTTCGGTTGCCAGATGAACGATCACGATACCCTGCGTGTTGCGGGGCTGTTCGAGTCCTCGGGCATGCATCATGTCCAGGATCCCTCGGCTGCAGATGTGGTATTCGTCAATACCTGCTGCATCAGGGAGAATGCCGACAACAAGCTATACGGATTTCTAGGACAGCTCAAGGCTTTGCGGGCGGAGCGTCCGTCCATGCGCATCGTGGTGGGTGGATGCCTGGCCCAGCGGGAGGGACAACGGCTCCTGGAGCGCGCACCATTTGTCGATGTTGTGGTTGGGACCTACAACTTGGCGAGGATACCGGCGTTGCTCGAAAGTGCAAGCCGCTCCGGGCAGGGCGTGTTCGAGATACCTCAATCTCGATATGATGCCGAAGCGATCATGGATGTAGCGGGCGGGAGCTATGCCTGGAGTTTGCCCATGATGCAGGACACTCCCTGGTCGGCTTATGTGAGCATCCAGAGCGGGTGTGACAACTCCTGCACTTTCTGCACGGTACCGATGGTCAGGGGGTCTGAGTCGTCAAGGCCGATGAGGGATATCATAGATGAAGTTGCCGTGCTCGCCGGCAGGGGAGTGAGCGAGGTGACCCTGCTTGGCCAGAACGTCAATTCCTATGGTAGGGACATTACACGGCGTAGCCCGCTCTTCGCGCCTCTTCTCCGGGAGGTCGGGGCGGTGGATGGGATAAGGAGGATACGGTTTACCAGCCCGCATCCCAAGGATCTGCGCCCTGATATTCTCCAGGCCATGGCGGAGGTGGACGCCGTATGTGAACAACTTCACCTTCCACTGCAATCCGGCAGTGACAGGGTGCTGTCCCGGATGCATCGGGGTTACAACGCAGAGCGGTATCTTGCAAGGTTGTCAATGGCTCGTGAAGTCGTTCCGGACCTAGCCGTCACCACGGATATCATAGTGGGATTTCCCGGTGAGACCGAGGATGATTTCGAGGATACCCTCGAGGTCGTAGCTCGATGCAGCTATGATGCCGCCTACACGTTCGAGTTCTCTCCGCGACCGGGGACGAGGGCTGCGGACATGACGGAGCAGTTTGTGGATGCCGAAGAGATCAAGTCCAGATTCAGCCGCCTCGTAGATCTAGTGGAGCGTTGTGCTTACGAGCGCAATCAGGCGAGGATCGGAAAGGTCGAGGAGGTGCTTGTGGAGGGGATATCGAAAAGAGACCCATCAGTCCTGACCGGTAGGACCCGCCAGGGAAAGCTGGTTCATTTCACCACAGAAACCATGCGCGATGCGGCCGAGATGCCGGGGCATCATGCCACTGCACAGCACGTATCGGGCCAGCACGCATCGGGGCAGTACGTGATGGTGAGGATTACTGGTGCCGGTCCACACCACCTGAAGGGTGATTTGGATGTGGCACAGCCTGTATCGTACAATCAGTCCGATCGGCGCATACTGCCGGCTGAGCCGGCCGGGCGAAGACAGCGAATACCTATCAGAGTATTTGCAGGAAAGACTGCCGCCTCTTAACGTTTGGCATGCAGAGCGAGGGCGATTGCTTGACCCGTGGGCGAGCCACAAGCCCGGTACTTCAGGGCCGGGAGGAGATAAAAGCTGGAGTGGACACTAAAGGGAAGCTAGCTCCTCACCTGGTACTGGTTGGGCCGACCGCCTCGGGCAAGTCGCGGCTGGCTCATGCCCTTGCCCTGTGTGCATCGCCATCCATGCCGGGAGCTGAGATCATTTCGATCGATTCGATGAGCGTCTACCGTCATATGGATATAGCCACCGCCAAACCATCGCTACATGCTCGTCGTGAGGTTACATACCACATGATCGACGTAGCTGATCCTGACGAAGAATACACCGTGTCTCGCTATCAGCTGGAGGCCATGGAAGCATTGCAGTCCATCGAGTTACGAGGGAAGAGGGCGATCCTGGTCGGTGGCACTGGCCTTTATCTGAGGGCATTGACCGATGGATTGACCATACCCCCGAGATGGCCACAGGTTGCCCGAGACTTGGAGAGGGAGATTGAGGAGCAGGATGGCCTGGAGCGCATGTATGCAAGACTTACCGACATGGATCCTCGTGCGGCTGCAAAGATAGGCCCAGGCAACAAGCGGCGCATCATCAGGGCACTCGAGGTGACCATTGGGTCAGGACGTCCATTCTCATCCTACGGTCCAGGCCTGGAGAGCTATCCTGCCAATAGTCGGTTCCTGGTCACAGGCATTCCACTCGAGAGGGACGGCTATGCGACCGCTATCGCCGACCGTTTCCGAGGCTGGATGGATGCAGGTTTGCTCGACGAAGTCCGGACACTGCTGGATTGGCCGCGGGGCCTTTCGAAGACGGCCAGGCAGGCTCTTGGTTACAAGGAACTGATCTCGCACATAGAAGATGGTGTTCCGCTCGATGATGCGGTGGAACATGCCCTTTCCAGAACCAGGGAGTTCGCCAGAAGGCAGTGGAGATGGTTCCGGCGAGACCCAAGGATCCATTGGTTGGATACCGGGGACGATCTCCTGGCGCAACTACGGGTTATATGGGACTCTAGTTACCTGAGTTGAGGTTTGCAGCGGTGCTGCCGACGATCTCCTGGCGCAACTACGGGTTATATGGGACGGTAGTTACCTGAGTTGAGGTTTGCAGCGGTGCTGCCGACGATCTCCTGGCGCAACTACGGGTTATATGGGACGGTATTTGATAGAATAGAGATCAGATGCAGGAATGAATGATGACGGAAGCGCAAGGTATATCAAGCTGGCCAAGCACGAGGGCGACGGCAATGATTTCCTTGTGTGCATAGACCTCGACGACGATGTCCATCTTGATCGTCGAACGATAGCCTGGCTATGCGATAGGAGATGGGGCATAGGAGCCGACGGCTTCATCAGGGTACTGCGGGCAGGCGGCGCACATGCGTATATGGAGCTGACCAACGCCGACGGCACTAGGGCTGAGATGAGCGGCAACGGTATACGCTGCCTGGTGCAATCACTGTATCTGTCTGGAGACTATGGTGAGGTTATATCGAAGGACGATATGAGTGTCTTTGCTGGTCCTTCTCCGGCTGGCCATTCCGCTACTGGTCCTTCTCCCGCTGCTCTTCCAGCTGGGATGCCTGTGGTTACGGAAGACTCATCTGAAGCTTCTGCGGTATACAGGATCGCAACCGATGCAGGAATGAGAGATGTAAACTACTTTGCCGGAGACAATGCCTGGCTGGGTTATGCATCGGTCGGCATGGGCGATGTAGTTGCCAGCGAAGAGTTGCCTATTGACAGGGCGGTGCTTGCCAAGTTGACTGATCGTATAGCTTTCTGGGTGGATGTGGGCAACCCGCATCTGGTCCTTTTCGGTGGGGAGGCGGGGGATGGAGAGCTGGAGAGGGTTGCACCCCAGGTGGCCGCCCTGGTCAGAGGGGGCACCAATGTGGAGCTCTGCTGGCCGGTGGTTGCCAGGAGGCATGGTGATGATACTTATGCCAGTACAGGTGATCTCAGTACAGGATATGCCAGTACAGGGTATGGCGGAGCTTATGGTTATGCTGTTTACGAGAGGGGTGTAGGTCCTACGCTGTCATGCGGGACCGGCGCGGTGGCTGCCGGGGCGGCAGTGAAATACATGCGGGAACATCCTGAGCTATACGGTTCTGGAACTGACGTTTACCATGGGCACGGAGACATAGCTATTACACTTACCAGTGCGGGCGGTCCGCTGGAGGTGAGGTTCAGGGGCAACTCCGCCACGCTCACCGGACCGGTGAGTAAGGTAGCCGATATATTTGTTGACTCTGGCAGGGTGGCCGGATCCGGAGCGCCGGTCATGGGTTTCTCTTGAGCCTGATCGAACGGTCAATCAGGGAGAAGATCATCCTGGTTGGCGTGGAGTTCCCCCTATCTACTCGCGGGGAAGTCGAGGACAGTCTAGATGAGTTGGCTCTCTTGGTAGATACTGCGGGTGCAGATGTCGTTGGGAAGATGATACAGCGAAGGGAACACCCTGATCCTGCAACGTACATAGGGAGGGGAAAGCTGCTTGATCTGTTGGACGCATCGGAGGATCTCGATGTCGATACGGTGGTTTTCGACGCGGAACTCACTCCTGCTCAGCAATGGAACCTCGAAAAGGTCTTGAAAAGGAGCGCTATAGATCGTTCGGCGGTCATCCTGGACATATTTGCCCAGAATGCCAGAAGCCGCGAGGGAAAGATCCAGGTGGAGCTGGCACAGTTGCGTTATAGGTTGCCTCGCTTGCGAGGGAAAGGCGTCACGTTGTCCCAGCAGGCAGGAGGCATAGGAACTAGGGGACCAGGCGAGACCCGTTTGGAGGTTGACAGGCGGCGCCTGCTTGCCAGGATATCAAGGCTGGAGAGGGAACTTCACAGGCTGGATGGCACGCGTCACAACCAGCGCAGGTTGCGGCACAGGTCTAATCAGTACATGGTCACTCTTGTCGGATATACCAACTCCGGTAAGTCCACCCTGTTGAACAAGCTGACCGGCGCCGGCACAGTGGTGGAGGATAGGCTGTTCTCCACTTTGGACCCTCGTACGAGAAGGCTCGAACTGCCGGGTGGCCGCGCTGTACTGCTCTCGGACACGGTGGGGTTTGTTCGCAAGCTTCCCCACCAGCTTGTGGAGGCTTTCAGCTCCACACTGGAAATTGCCACCGAAGCGGACCTGCTGGTCCATGTAGTGGACGGAGCTTCAGGTGATTCGGGCACGCGTATAGCAGTAGTTAGAAAGGTGCTGGCGGAGATAGGTGCCGGGGACATTCCAGAGCTGATGGTCATCAATAAGGTGGATCTCGATCCGGTTCGCGCCAGGGCAGTGTCCGGATTGTACGAGAACTCGGTCAGCGTATCTGCCCGTACCGGCGAGGGACTGGCTGGACTCGTGGAGAAGATTTATGCTGGTAGATTATGACTTTTGAGCTGGAGCCCTATCCATATGATCGCCTTGACGGGTTGCGTGAGACGGCATCCAAGCATCCAGGCGGTGCAGTCGATCTCTCGATCGGGACACCGGTTGATCCACCGCCACGAGTTGCCTTGAGTGCGCTTTCGTCGTCGGGGGCCGAGCGTTCTTATCCCCCGTCTGCAGGTACGGTTGCATTCAGGGAGGCATGTGCAGCGTGGATGGAACGCCGTTTTGGCGTCGTCGTGGAACCGGACTGGATAGGGGCATGCGTGGGTACGAAGGAATATGTGGCAAGCCTGCCTGGCTATCTAAAATTGCGGGAGGAGGACAAAGGTACCGTGCTGTTTCCGGCGCTATCCTATCCTACCTATTCAATGGGCGCTCGCCTTGCAGGCCTTACGCCTGTGGCTGTTCCCGAACTCCCGGGCGGTGGCTTGGATCTGGACGCCATATCTCCGCACGATCGAAATGATGCATTGTTGCTGTGGGTCAATAGCCCTTCCAACCCTACGGGGGCATTGACCGATCTGGCTGGATGTGCCGAGTGGGGGAGGAAATACGGCGTACCGGTTGCCTCGGATGAATGTTATGCAGATTATACGTGGGACGCGCTGTCCGCCCACTCGGTCCTCGAGAGCGGAACCGGCGGCGTTCTGGCCGTTCACTCGCTTTCCAAGCGGTCCAACCTTGCCGGCCTAAGGGCCGGATTCTATACAGGTGATCCCAGCCTTGTGTCGTTTCTCGTAGAAGTACGCAAACATGCAGGGCTGATGGTACCAGGTCCCGTACAGGCTGCAGCAAGCAGTGCTCTTGGAGACGAGGGGCATGTACGCCGCCAGCGTGCTATCTACCACTCGCGATTGGTCCGCCTGGCAAATATCCTCACCGCGGTTGGGGTAGAAGCCGGCTTACCACGGGGAGGCTTCTACTTGTGGGTACCCGTGCCGTCTTCTATGGGAGACTGCTGGGACTTGGCTGGATGGTTGGCTACCAGGCTAGGAATGGTTGTAAGTCCGGGTATATTTTATGGCGAGGGAGGGAAATACCATGTCAGGGTAGCTGCAGTTGCATCGGAGGACCGCTTGGACCTGCTGGCAAGCCGGGTATGAATGGAAAAAAATTTTAAAAAAGCGATGTACGTGGGATTATGCTTATCAAAGCAGCTCTGCAGGTTTTCCGGTGTCCCGACGTCAAAGGGTGGCACATGAGTGTTTCCCCTGAGGTGGATGCCGGTGTCGAGCTGCCATCACGCCCTTGTGAGCAGGTACATCGTCCGGTAGCATGCTACAGCGGATGGCACGGTTCCGCACAGGTCGAGTGCTGGATGTGTAGCCGTGCTCGATGGATGTCAAACAGCTGCGATGTGGCGTGATGCTTGCCATCGCTCTGGTTACGCGGTAATGTTACAAAACCATGAACTTTTACAGTAATGTAGTTATGAGGACTTGGCAGAGTTTGCAAGGGGGAACCAAGGGAAGAGGCGGTTGGCGGAAATTTGCGGTAGGTGTACTTGCGCTACTACTGGGTATTGTCGCCGCAGTCGTGCTTCCGGTTGCCGGTCTTGTTCCGGGTCATGCGGAGAAGCCGGCTTACGCAGCGACGATCTCAGGGGATAAGGCGGCCATAGTGAATGTGGATGCGCAATATCTGGCGGAGGAGGGTCAGCTGCACAAGTATTCAGGGGAGTACGATCAGGAGCAGTATGTCTATCAGGGCATAGTCGCCAAGCTCAAGATTGAGGAGTCGAATCTGGTCGTTGCAAAGAGCAACCAGGCAAAGACTCTCAAGGAACTCCGCACCGCAGCCATCAATGCTTATATCAATCAGGACACTTCGCTGTCTTCCTTCAGCACCCTGTTCAGTTCCAACTCCAATACATACATGGTCCAGTCCGAACTATCGAGTGTGGCGAGTTCTACGCTGTCCGATGCCATAGACAGGTATGTGCGCCAAGAACACACAATCTCGCGGTTGGAGAAAGAGCTTCGTGGGGAGCGCAACTCCGCAAGCGCAGCGCTGGTGGTACTCAACCATGATCGTCAGAGCGCGCAGGCGGCGGCCAACACTGCGCTCAGCGAATTGAACCAGCTGAGAGGTAACCTCCATGCGTTGGAGCTGGTGCGCCAGCAGGAGATAGCGGCACAGGCGGCGGCAGCGGCACAGGCGGCGGCGCAATTGCAGGCACAACGCGCGGCACAGGCAGCGACAGTGGCGCAGGGTCCGTCCTACGGAGGCGGTGGAGGAGGAGGCGGTGGAGGAGGCGGGCAGCCACCTGCACCGGCTCCAGGAAACTTTGCACAGCAGGCGGCCATAGCAGTGAGAACGGCATTGGCTCAGGTGGGTAAACCGTATGTGTGGGGTGGCGCCAGCCCGTCGGTGGGGTTTGACTGTTCCGGTCTGGTCATGTATGCCTGGGGCGTTGCAGGCGTGTCGTTACCGCACTACAGCGTTGCTCAGTACAACGATGTGGCTCAGGTATCCGCTTCGCAGCTCCAACCGGGCGATATCGTTTTTTACTACTCGCCTTACGAGTCAGCCCAGCCCGGTCACGAGGCATTGTACATTGGTGGCGGCCAGGTGGTTCAGGCTGCTGATCAGCAGTATGGCATTCTTGTCACATCGCTTACCTGGGCGGGCAATCCCATAGGTTATGGCCAACCCTGAGGCTCTAATTACCGGAGTTGTCGGCGGCTACACGTGCAGCCTCTGCCAGTAACGCAGCATCAATGCCGGCACACACGGCCCAGGTAATCCCGCTTCGAGCCAGGAGGGACAGGGCTTCAGCGTAGCCGGTAACGTCTTGCTTGCTCTCCAGATCGGCTCGAGTCAGATGATCGAGAGAACCAGCCCAAGTGATCGGAACGCTTTGTTCCTTGCGGGAGAAATTGCTGGAGGCTCTGCTGGAGACATAGGCGGCGATGTGCGCATTCCCATTCTCCATCTCCGCTGCTCGCTCTAGTGGATCGGTGTGTTCTCCTTCGCGTGGGATTAGGGTATCTGGCACGATAGGCTTTATCTTCGAGGGATCTGCCTGCCATACGTTGATTGAGGCACCCGTGGAGGCGGCTAGGATCATGCCGGCTCTTAGTGCACTTGCCGAGGCGCCCAATCCTACCCAGGTCTCTATGCCCCGTCCGGCAAGGCTACGTGCGGCATCTCTGAGTAGGCTACGCCTTGATGCGGTCGATCCGCTCTCTATCCCGTATGCGCTGTCTTCGGGAGTGCTCCTCGAATCTCCGCTGCCGATCCCTGCTATTACCCGCCCCGGGGCGATGGAGCGCAGGGCTTCGAAGGAGTGGACCAGCATATCCGTACCTTGCACCACTCCAGCATACAGTCCTACCCGAGCCACAAGGGTGCCAATGGCCAGCCTGGGGATGGATGCGGCTATGGCACCTAGGAGGGGAAAGCAGGAGAATGCTGGCTCGCCTGGATGGCCAATTGGCCAGATGTGATCGTAGCAGAATACCCCGTCAAGATTGCACGCTTCAGCATAGCGTGCGGCATCCAGTACACGCCTGTAGGAATCCTGAAAGGTAGGCAGCATGATTCCCAATCTCATGCCGGCTCTCTCTCGGCTCCTGTTTGTATATCTTGCCGGCGTGTCCGGAGTCGCTTGTTCAGAACCTGGTTTTGTCGCTGGTACCCGATTGCCAGTGTATACATTGCCGGCCCCTACGGTGTGGTCAGTAATCCCATTGTGGTGCAATATGTTGTATCGCATTGATCGCTGCCCCCACTGCGCCTGCCTCCTCTCCCAGGTCTGCCACTACCAGGCGGGGCACCTGCGTTTCGCTGTATTCCCGGAGCAGACCTGGTAGCAACTTGCGCACTGGGCCGAGCAGCTTCTCGCCCATTCCTGCGCCAAATCCCCCTCCTACGACGATTATTTCCGGATCGAATGCCAGTATGAGATTGGCCAGTCCGAGCGCCATCCACTTAGCCATGTCCTCGTGGGATACCCGCCGGTTTGCTGTGCCCGATACGTAATGTTCGAAGCAGCCTTTCCTACCGCACTTGCACTGGAACCCATCGGGCATCACCACCATGTGTCCGAACTCGCCGGCATAACCGTGTGCTCCATGCAGCAGTTTGCCACCGAGCATCATCGCTCCACCAATTCCTGTCCCAAGTGTCAGCAGCATAACGTCTTTGCAGCCGCGTGCGGCTCCTACTAGGGCTTCCGCAATCAATGCACAGTTGGCGTCGTTCTCCACGACAATTGGAACGTCTGAGTTGAACAGGGCCGGAATCCCTGACACCGCTTTCGTGGAAAGAGATTCCCTCAGACGGCCCCTTACGTCCACCCCGACCATCCCTTTCAAATTGGCCGAGAAAGTGAGATTGCCATCTCTGTCAAGTGTTCCTGGGATGCCCAATCCGACGCAGGGGACCGGACTGGGTGGAAGGTGGAGCAAGCGGCATGCCTCTAAAGCTAGACCTGATGCCAGATTGGCCATCACCTCAATAATGGGCTGAGATGGTGGCAGGGTGGTTTTCTCGGTGCATATTACTTCGCCGGTCCAAGCTACTGCCGTGCCCAGTACTTTTGTCCCCCCTACGTCCATCCCTATGGCGGCAAGCCCCTTGTTCCCGCCCCCGGACAGCGGTTCAGGCACTTTGGTCCCTCCCGATGTCAACTCTTACGGACGCGGGTGGAACATCGGCCGCATGCAAGAGACTTTCCGAGAGACGGCCAGTCGCGCTGGACACTGGCTTATCCGGCCAGTGACTCTACTCGTGCTTTGAGGTCTTCGAGGGCACTGTGCACTATGCGGCTCTGGGCGCGGCGTTTTACGAAGCCAGGCAGGGGGACCTTCAACTCCACCTCCAATGCGTAAGTGACCTCGGTCCTTGTGGTGTCGATGCTCTCGAACTTGTAAGAACCATCCAGTATGGTCGTGAGGTCACCTTCCACCAGATTCCATGCGACCACCTCTGGGGAGTGCGTATAATCATACTTGAGCGTGTAGCTCGTAGAGCGTCCAAATGCGGCTGCCCTGAATGCAACCTCTTCCGGACGGCCTGCATCATCAGTGGAATGGACTATGACCTCTTTCAGGTCACTGACCCATTCAGGATAATGCTCAAAGTCTGCGACTACCTCGTAGCATATGGCCACTGGGGCATTTACCAGCACACTGGCTGTGGATACGTCCGGCAATGTCTAACTCCTTTTAATCTTGGGCTCGCCATGATCTTCCATGAAGGCTATCACGCATCAAGTTCCTTCAGCGCATTTGCCAGCGTTGGAGCCAGTATCGAGTAGTCGAATGATTGCACTGCCCTCGATCTTGCCTGCTTGCCCATTCGGTCACGCTTACTTGTGTCCATCAGTAACCTCCTCAGTATACGTGCAGTACGGCTTACGTCGCGAGGATCGCCTACGACTATACCGGTCATTCCATCCAGCACCGCTTCGTGAGAACCCCCACTCCTTCCTGCGATCTGAGGGATCCCGCACGCGGCAGCCTCAAGAAATACGATACCAAATCCTTCCTGCTCGAGTCCCAACCATCTGTCTCTGCAGAGCATGGCAAACACGTCTGCCGCTCCATACAGGGTCGTTACCTGGTCGTCAGGCACTTTTCCGAGAAAGGTGACACTGGCTTCGCTGGTTCGTGCTATGCGGGCTAACCGGTCCCTGTCCCTGCCCTCACCTCCTACCAGTACCCTGAGTCCAGGGAAGGATGTTCTCAAAGCTCCTGCCGCTTTGATGAGGACGTCCATTCCTTTGCGGGGGACCAGCCTTGACAGGGTAAGCACCACCTGCTCGTTGGGGTCGATGCCAAGGTCTTCCCTGGCTCTGGCCTTTTCCCCTCCTGTCAACGGATGGAATCTGTTTACATCTACTCCGGGAGGCACGTTGTAGAGTGGAACGGTGCAGCGCTGCGTTGCGGAGGCCTTCATTAATTTGTCAATTACTTCCATAGGGTAGCTGCCTGCACAGACAACACCCTGCGATTGTCTTACGCACGTGCGCATAATGCCGGCCAGCGGCAGGAGCTTGGCCGGTATGGCAGCTTCCGCTCCGTGAGCCACTAGTATGTACCTGGCGGATAGCTTAGGGCCAATCAGCCCAAGGGGCAGGATGGGATCTATTACGACTGTGCTGGCGCCGTAATGGCGGGCGAACCTGTCAACTTCACGGACAAGCGTTGCTGAAGGATAGAGTACCTTGGAGGGGAGTCTGTGTATCCGGATACCTCTGGATGCTTGCTCGTCATCGAATCTGGATGTATCGGCGTGAGAGGACGCGGTAACGACTGCGTAGCTGTCGGGGTCCAGCCTCGACCATAGCTCCCACAGGTATGACTGTATGCCTCCTACCTTTGGGGGAAAGTCGTTGGTCAGGAGAATATGCACCGCACCGTGCGCCGGCTGATCAAGGCGCGAGTACGCCATAGGTGTCGCATGGCGCAAAAGTATAGTGCATGGCAGACCGGAACGTGGAGACCGGAACGTCGAGAATGGCCAAGTAGGCAGTATATTGCCAAGAGATCAGGTAGGCATAATCCCGCGCCGGTGCTGGCGAGTTGCCGTCCTAGCCGTCCTAGCTGGCCTAGCCGGCCACCAGGTCCACCAGCTCGAAGCGGTCTACATCGACCAGGCCCTTGTCGGTCAGCTTGAGCTCGGGTATCACAGACAGACCGAGAAACGACAGGGTCATGAACGGCGCATCGAGAGAACAGCCGAGCCTGGCCGAGGCGGCTTCGTGGGCAGACACCACCTGGGGGGCAAGTTCCCCGATTTCCTGGTCGCTCATGAGCCCGGCAATCGGTAGCCGGATTTCGGCGATTATCTCGCCATCCAGGCAGACCACTTGGCCACCGCCTATTTCTGCGATCCGGTTGCCGGCGGTTGCCATGTCGGCTCTACCCTGGTCGCTATTGGCGCCAACTATCATGAGATTGTGAGCGTCATGTGCAACAGTGGATGCCATGGCGCCGCATTTCAATCCGAAGCCCCTTACCAGCCCGTTGGCCATTCGCCCGCCGCCAGTGTGGCGTTCCACAACGGCCAGCTGGTTCAGTTCTTGGTCCACCAGAGAGAAAGTGGCCGTACTGGCCGCTGTCCACAGTGAGCGTGTGGTTACTTCAATGACCCGTACCAGGTCGCCCTCTTTGCAGTTCAGGGTGAACGAGCCAGGAAGCAACTTGGAGGCGAGTTTCACCGAGCAC
The DNA here is from genome assembly GCA_021841005.1 of Actinomycetes bacterium. GTDB lineage: Bacteria > Actinomycetota > Acidimicrobiia > Acidimicrobiales > JAMCPL01 > JAMCPL01. Next base: position 92,793 of record JAKBVZ010000035.1, read on the forward strand.
CTTACCGATTCAGGCGGATCGACGCGTTGCAAGGTTCCCCGGAACTCGCCATCCTGCGCCAGCAACTCTCCTCTCTGGAATACCATATGAGGTCTGAGATTGAGTGGATCCATGGAGGTGAAAATATTCAAGTCGGCCTGGTGGCCGGGAGCGACGATGCCCAAGTGTTTGAAGCCGTGATACTCTGCTGGGTTCAGGGTGGCCAGTACCAACGCATCTTCCAGGCTGATGCCTGACTCCACTGCGACACTTATGCAGTGGTTCATATGTCCTTTTTGTTCGATAAGGTCTGGTTCCCTATCGTCGCTGCACAGGGCCACCCTGGAGGTGCCTGACTCGATGACGGTCCTTGCCAGCGCGGGGATGTTCCAGCTTGCCGAACCTTGCCTGAGAAAGACCCACATCCCCTTTCTCCGTTTCTCCACCACCTCTTCGTAGCTGGCCATCTCATGGTCCGATTCGACTCCGGCGCAGAGATAGGCATCCAGATCGCGGCCCGTTATCCCTGGTGCATGGCCGTCCACTCGCCTGTTGCCAGCTGCCGCAATCTTGGCCATCAGTGCCTCGTCGCCATGAATGACTCCTGGATAGTTCATCACTTCTGCAATACCGATGCCCAAGGGGGATCCAAGGACCTCCTCCATCTCAGCGATGTCGAATATCGCTCCGTTACTCTCGAATATGGAGGCAGGAACGCACGAGGAGGCAGAGAATCCAAAAGTAAATGGCATTTGCATGGCCGCCTGGATCATTGCTTTCACTCCATCAATCCCAGCCACATTGGCCATCTCATGAGGGTCGTTGGCAACTGCAACAGTCCCCCAGGGCAAAACGGCCTCGACAAAGTTGGGTATCCACAATTTTGTGGACTCGATGTGCATGTGAGCATCTATGAATCCTGGCGTAACCCAGGCACCATCTAAGTCCATCTCCCGGGATGCATCCCTGTGTCCCCAACCGGCCACGACCCCGCCTGCGATGGCGATGTCAGTCAGTACCCATTCTTTGGTAGTCGGGACGAATAGATTGGCATTGGTCAGCAGGAGATCCACCGGGGAATCACCGCGTGCTCGAGCGAGGGTTTCCGGGCTGTGGCGACGCAGGGATTCAAACACCACCTCATTATAGATGCTCATTGCAGGCGGGGCGTTGCAGGCGCTATTTGGGTGATGCCGCGCGCTTGGGGTGCCTTGGGCGGAGAGAGGAGAGTAAAGGATGTCGTGAGAGATAACCCCGAACCGCCTCCCGGCGTTCTTGCGGGTAATACAAATCACCCCGTGCCGGAGAGCCGTTGGTCGGTATTTCGCAGAGACTGCGAAGGTCTATGCGTTGTCGGGCGTGGAGTCGCTTTCAGGATTGCCGGCCTGCCCTGAAGGAGCGGCGGATCCGCCTGGAGTCGGAGTACCCGCGTCACCTGGTACGGTTGGTGTGCCTGGTACTAGATCAATAGGTCCCTGCTCGGAGACGAATGCATCAATCGCTTTGAGCGCGTCGAGTACCGCCTGGTTCGTCCCTCCTTGACGTTGCTCGGCATAGACGGCTGCACCCAGATTACGCAACAGCATGTCTGCATGACGTTTGGCCTGTATTTTGTCGAGTTTCGCCTGGCCCTGAGCCATGCCCTGCTGTGCTTTGACCATGGCCTGTCCAGCCTGTGCTTTTACCTTGTCGATAAGTCCCATTTGTCCTCTCCTTTATTATTACTATTCTACTCGAACCGGCGGCATCGTGCTGGAAGTGCGCATTGGCTCATTGACAGCAGCAATGTGGCCTCGTTATGATTGTTCATGATATTGGTCTGTGGTCTGTGGTTCCAGGTGTTTCCTCGGGCCGGTACATGAGGTGAGGTATACGATAGCCAGGTCAGGTAGCGATTCAGGAATGAATCCAGATGTAAAGACATCTCGCGCCGGGAGCCTGGCAGGCAGCCCAGTTCCTGCAGGTCATCGACTCCTGACGGGTGCCTTGCTGGCTGTCTTGGTCTTGGTTGCCGGCGGCTGCTCCACCACCTCGAGAGCATCGTCCTCGCGTCCCACGTCGACAGCTACCAGTTCGGCGCAGTCCATGAGTGCGCTTACCTGGTCCGATCTGGTATCCCTAGTTCCCAACGGCCGGCTCGACGGCGTGTCGTGTTCTTCCGCGAAGTTCTGCGAGGCGGTGGGCGGCAAAGCATCCAATGCCGGTGTCGCTTATCGCTGGAACGGTACCTCGTGGTCGAGCCAAAGCCTTCCATCGAGGGTGGGCCGGCTCGACGGCGTGTCGTGTTTCTCTGTCAAGTTCTGCGAGGTGGTGATTGGCTACAGTAGCTTCGGTACCGGAGCCCTCGTCTGGGATGGTAACTCGTGGTCAGTTCAGAGCATCCCCTCGGGAATATTGGGGCTCAACGGCGTGTCATGCACGTCGGCGAACTCGTGCGAGGCGGTGGGCTCTAATTCTTCCAGCGGTGTCGCTCTCGGCTGGAACGGTACCTCGTGGTCGACCCAGAGCCTCCCTCCAGGGGTGAGTATTCTCAACGGCGTGTCGTGTGCCTCGCCGACCTCATGCGAGGCGGTGGGTTCCAACTCCACCAGTGGTGTCGCTCTCGGTTGGGACGGTACCTCGTGGTCGACCCAGGGCCTCCCTCCGGGAGTGAGTATTCTCAACGGCGTGTCGTGTGCCTCGCCGACCTCATGCGAAGCGGTGGGCCAAACTCCTTCCGGCGGTGTCGCTCTCGGTTGGGACGGTACCTCGTGGTCGACCCAGAGCCTCCCTTCAGGGGTGGGCTGGCTCTATGGCGTGTCGTGCCCCTTGGTGCACTCATGCGAGGCGGTGGGCTACAACTCCTCCTATAGTGCTGGTGTCGCGCTTGACTGGAATAGTGCTTCGTGGTCGACCCAGAGCCTCCCTTCGGGAGCACAGGGACTGTACGGCATGTCATGTCCGGTACCGAGTTTCTGCACAGCCGTAGACAGTCACGGCAACGCAACTGTTGCCCGCTCGTAACGGCCTCGATGGCTCGCTGGTCGTTTCAGTCCGCGAAAGAATAGAAGGGTCGCCGGGCCTGGAACCCGGAATTGACGACGAAAATGAACGGAGTAGGCGCTGGCAACTGGAAGGTGCCGTAAGGAATAGAAGCGACAGCTACCGTTCCTTGATATGCACCGTCAGTTTGTCTCAGTCAGTTGTACAAATGCAGATAGTACGGCTACTTATAGTAGCGATAATGCCAATTGTGGTGGCATCCATTCAATCCGTAGTGGAAGTGGTAGTAATGTTATAGATCAGTGTAGAAAAATTGATGATCTAAAAAATAGTGGTTTCACTCTTTGTAAGAGATCCAGCCAGGTTTCCAGCAAGGTAGGTATGCCATAATCCTGGCATGTATTGCATATCAAATTATCTGAAGTCCCAGGTAAAAGATGGTGTTGGGCTAAATTGCGTATGTAGGGGTCAACATGCATAGCTTGTTGTTCGGCAGGCGGAACCAGCCGGATTGGCCGATTTGCATTGTTGTGGAGAATCGTATAATGTGCTCATCTTGTTACGGGGTGCACGTATTTTCGAGACTGCCATATGGGGTGCGCGTCTTCGGAAGTATGGTCGTACATCCGCTGCAGATAGTGGTGGCGGGACCGGATGGGTCTGCCGGCACGGCGATGCCGGTCGGCAGACCCACCTATAAAGGTCTTGGCATCATGGAATCATTGTTGGTGCGTTACAGAGGAATCTGGCGGAAAGGAATTTAAGAGGGTGCAACCATGAGGGTGCTTACTCATGATGGGCGTGTCGTTGCCGTCCGTTCTTTTACAGGTGCAAACGACACAGCAGGCATACCGGCGAGTGGCGATGCTTGTGCCGGCGGGCATGGGGCAGGTCGGTTAGGTCGGTACTTTGGCAAGTCTCCTGGAGAGGCTACGTTGCGACATGGGCTTGGCGTAATTGCATCGGGCCTACTGGTGGCAGTCCTGCTTTCGGGGTGCGGGCAGGCTGTGGGATCATCGAGTCTCTCCAGGAATATCGGTAATTCCAGAGTCGGGACACGTAATAGCGCTGGTCGTGGCAGGACGCAGGTCCACCCGTCGGGATCCATACGACAAGGCGGGATGCCCCACAGATCAGGTGGCGAGGGTTCTCAGAACGGCTCGAGCGGCAGCAATATTCTCGGCAACTATCCTGCCGCATCTGCCAACTCGACTGCGCCGCCGGGGTTCGGCCATCTGGTGGCGCTCAAAGGTACGGAGGCTGCCTCCGTGCTCTCCGCCTGGCACACATGGCTTGTGTCGTCTGATGCTGCGTTTCGTACGATGGACTGGAACAGCCCCGCACTTGCCGCCACCGAGGCTCCGGCGCAATTGGCTCACGATCAGGCCTGGATGAGGCGTGCCTACGAAGGTGGCTATATCTCACGCGGGCATAATTATGTGTCTTATGCGATGGTGACCTCCATAGATGGAGGGCAGGCCACAGTGAAGGGTTGCATCATTGGTGATCAGGTTCCGGTAAGTGCAGCCACCGGCAAGGTCATGCAGGGTTTCTGGTCAGGTGGGGTCGACTACTTTACATCCACTATGACGAAGATTGCCGGGAACTGGAAGAACTCAATGGATCAAATGACAGAAAGGAAGGCAGGCAAATGCGAAAGATGACAGGCTGGCTGGTTACTACGATACTCGTGCTGCTGATGGTGGCGTTGCACTCTCCTATTGCGTCGGCTCAGACCACTGCCGGTGCTACAACCCAGGGCTCGACCGGCGCATCGGAAGGTGGGGGAGGTACATTCACTGTGCACGCGGGGTCCACCACCACCACGCCTGGATCCCCGGGATCTACCACGGTTTCGAATCCCTCTGGTTGGCAGTGCAGCGTGGACGCCAACCTGGATACTCCGGTAGTCTCGTCCACGGGAGCTCAAGGAATGTGGGAACTTGTGGTGTGTAATGGGCCCTTTGGCGAGCAAACTTCTTACACGCAGTTCGTACCGTTGAACCAGCCACCGCAGGAGACGCAGCAGCCAGCGGTCCAGCCTGTACAGGTGGCGCAGAGCGCGGAGGCGAGTATGACATTGCCGGATCCAGTGATCAATCTGAGCCCGTCATCATTCGGAGTGGTCAACTTGCCGGTATGGCTATGGATCTCATCGTCCATCTGGCATTCCTATAGTGCCTCAGCCAGTGCGGGTGGCGTAAGTGCAACTGCCACTGCGATGCCGGTTTCGGTGACCTGGACGATGGGGGATGGTCATGCCGTGACATGTGACGGGCCAGGCACTCCATACAATCCGCAGCTGCCAGCATCGTCCCAGAGCACCTATTGCTCGTATACATACCGCACTCCCTCCGGGAATGCTGGTTCTTCAGGTGGAGGTACATCATCATCGGGCACCTACAGCATCGAAGCAACGATACAGTGGGATGTCTCCTGGTCATCGAGCGGCGCGAGCGGCGGCGGCCAGCTCTCCCCGCTCCAGACCACTGCCGCCATTACGTACCAAGTACAACAGATCGAATCGGTTATAGGTGGGTGACCGTGGCTGTAGCACGAGATACTATGTATAGACCTGCGCAGGCGGCCGAGACGTCATCAGCCCAGCCTTTGCTGAGACTGAAGCCGTCCCGGAGCAATAGGAGACCGGTAATGGCTATAGGGTCGGCCCTCTTGGTGATTGTATGCGGGGTGTTGTTTGCGTCATTATATGCGAGTGCCAGCGGCAAGGTTGCCGTGCTGGAAGCATCTCGTACTATAGCTCCGGGCACGGCCATTACTATAAAAGATCTGAAGAGCGTGGACATTTCAGTGAGTGCACCTGGTAGCGCTGTTCCAGTTTCTCGCGCAGCGTCGGTTGTCGGCAAGAGCGCTGCCGTAACGATACCCGCCGGCGGCATACTCGCTCCTGGAGATGTCACGGCGAGTTGGCAGCCACCGGCTGGCGAATCACTTGTGGGGGTGGCCTTGAGGCAAAGCCAGGAGCCTGCATCGGGTGTACAGCCAGGTGAGTATGTCGACGTCATATTGACAGGCGCCCCGGGTGCGGCCTTTCAGATGGCAGGTACCGGTCAGATCCAGGTGCAAACCGGCATCGGGGCTACGGCAGCCGCTGGCTCATCCTCTACGGCAGGCACGAGTATCACCCAGGCCAGCGGGCCAGCGTCATTGCAACAGCAAGGGCAGGCCATCAATCCGTCATTGCAAACCAGCACTGCATCTCGAGTAGGATCGCTGACCGGAATCCAGCCGTCCAGCGGTATGGTAGGAAGCGTACTGGCGTCACGCGTCCGGGTGACGGATGTGACGGCAGGGTCGCAGTCTTCACAAAGCAGCAAGGTGCTCGTATCGCTGCTTGTCCCATCGGTACTGGCGCCCGTTATAGTTGCCGCGTCGTCGGCGGGTCAAGTGGCGGTAGCGATCACGAGGATGCGTCCATGAGAACCGTTGCGCTTTTTTCGGGAAAAGGTTCGCCTGGCGTGACGACCTTGGCGTGCTGTATCGGTGCTGTCTGGCCCTCGAAAAGAAGGGTTGTACTCATGGAGGCGGACCCCGCCGGGGGCGATCTATCCACGAGATTCCTTCTGGCAAGTGGGCCCGGAGTCATGTCTCTTGCACTATCCGCGAGGAACCATAATACCGGTACGGTGGAGATCGATTCCCATGTGCAGCAACTTCCCGGAGGATTGGAGGTGCTGGTGGGTCCATCCAGTAGCGATTCGGCACTCTCGCTGGACAGGGAAGTGGCGGCATTGAGCTCACTGATAGGTCTGTCTCCAGGGGAGGTGGACATCATTGTCGATTGCGGACGGCTCTCCCCTGCGCTGCCTGGCCAGATGGCGGTTGTGGAGCGAGCGGATGTCGCTATTATGGTATTACCTCCCCAGACCGGTGCTGCAGCCCATGCAGAGCATGTAGTCACCAGGATCGATAAAGCACGTTCCCGCTGGCAGGGAGAGGAGCCCGTAAAGCTCGTGGTGTGTGGTAGGGGAGAGGTGAAGTCCGAGGAGCTGGCAGCGGTCCTCGACATGGAGTTGCTGGGTACCGTGCCGGATGATTACAAAGGCGCTGCGATAGCTTGCGGTCAGCCGGGCAGCACGGCGGTGTTTGCCAGATCCGCGATTATCAGATCAGCCGCGTCCATAGTGGAGAATATCATCGGAGATCTTGAAATGGTGGACAGAAGGCTGTTACCTCCTAGCCCGATAGATTCCGATGTGCACGGTTTGCCGGAAGCCGCGGGCGGCAATGTGTCAGGCGTTGCTGGCGACGCAATAGGTACTGCTGGCGACGCAACAGGTACCGGCGACGATACGGGAAGTAGTGGGGATAGCGGATGGGGGACGGCAAATGCCTCATACGAGGCGGGTGAAGCAAGGCAGCACTTCTTTACCCCTTCAATGCGGCAAGAGCCACGCGCAAATGCCTCATACGAGGCGGGTGAAGCAAGGCAGGCCGGTGACTCCGGCGGGAACCGAGGAGGGGATGGGTCGTACCTGCAAGACGAAGCTGTTGGCGCTGCCGACGCTATAATGCCGTCCAAATCCCTGGCGGCCGGAGGTGGACGCATTCTTCAGGGGGCTGGAGTTCTTCAGGGGGCTGGAGTTCTTCAGGGGGCTGGACCAGCATGACAGACTTGATGGAGAGCAGGATCGAGGCTGTGTACGATCCCGGCATTGTACGTGCAGTAAGGATGGAAGTGGCGGAAGATCTTGCCAGAGAAGGACTCGTCGGCTTAGAAGAGGATGATCGCAGAGAGTTGGCGCGCAGCCTTGCACTCACCAGGTTACAGGCGATATCGATGCAGAGAATGGCCGGCGGGTCAGAACCCCTTGATATGGCTGATGAGCAGCGAATTGCTCAAGAGGTACTGGATGCCCTTTTTGGTCTGGGCAAGCTACAGGCGCTCATAGATGATCAGAGCATCGAGAACATAGACGTGAACGGGTTTGATGTCGTTTGGGTGACTCGTGCTGATGGCACCAAAACCCTGTGTGCACCTGTAGCATCCAGTGATGAGGAACTGGTGGATCTAATACGCAATGCAGCGGCACGGTTGGGGCATTCAGAGAGGAGGTTCGACAATTCCCATCCCGAGCTGGACCTCAGACTACCGGATGGCAGTAGGTTGTCCGCTCTGATGGCGGTCGCAAGGCGCCCTGTCCTGTCAATCCGACGCCACCGGTTTGTAGGGCTGAGCCTGGATGACCTTGTCCGGTTGGACGGCATGAGTCCTGGACTGGCCTCCTTTCTAGGGGCGGCCGTAAGGGCGCGCAAGAACATCATTGTTGCCGGAGCGATGAACTCCGGCAAGACAACCCTGATGCGAGCCTTGTGCAATGAGATACCATCTCGAGAAAGGATAGTCACGATCGAACAGGCTTTCGAACTCGGATTGGACACGATGCCTGATCGATATCCTGACCTTGTTGCACTGGAAGCACGGCAGGCCAATGCTGAAGGGGCAGGGGAGATTTCCATGGGGAGGCTGGTGCGAAGGGGACTCAGGATGAACGCTGACCGTGTAATAGTGGGTGAAGTACTGGGTAACGAGATAATACCTATGCTGAACGCAATGAGCCAAGGCCGCTCAGGCTCCATGTGCACCATACACGCAGATTCGTCGGCAGGAGTGTTCCGGCGAATTGCGTCCTATGCCGTGCAGGCTGATGAGCGGCTTCCCGTTGAGGCCACTAATTTGCTGGTAGCTGGAGCTATTCACTTCGTGGTCTTCCTTGATGTGACCATGGGAGTACCCGACACGCGTGTAGGCAGCATGAACGATCTCAGCCTACAGGATGGGCCTGAGAACTTTTGTGTTGCAGCTGATTCTCGTGATGGACAGTCACGTTGCTCGTATGACGAAGACCAGCCTCGCTTCGAGGCTGCCAAGCGCAGCAGGTTCATATCATCGGTGCGCGAGGTTGTCGATGCTGAAGGCGTACAAGTGATCTCGAACGAGGTATTCAGACCTGGCCCCGACAGGCGGGCGGTCGAAGGTGCGCCGTTGCGCACTGAAACCCTAGATGAGCTTGTAGAACATGGATACGATCCATCGCTTGACTTCAACAGCAGGTTTGATCAATGACGGTGCTGATACTGCTTTGCGTGGTTGGCATGCTGGTCGGTGTTGCAGGAGTGATTGTGTTTGCTACAGGGATGTACCGGCCGTCTTCAGTCATCCTCTCAGGGAAAGGCGGCAGCTTCTCGTTGGTACGTAGGGGAAATGCCGCCCATCCAGGCGATGAAGATGCTGGAAGTGGAAACGCAGGTTCGCATGATCTTGCAGTGAAGATTGTTGCATCTGTGGTGGCTGCGGTAGTGATCATGGCCGTAACCGGCTGGCCTGTGGCAGGATTACTGGCATTCTGCGCATGCGTAGGAATCCCGGCGGTCCTCAATGCTACAAAGAGTACGATTGATGGCGGCAAGGTGGAGGCGATTGCCGGTTGGACCGAGTTGTTGCGTGACAGCCTCGCATCTTCTTCGGGCTTGCTCCAAGCGATCGTGTCCACCGCAACGATTTCACCGAAGGCGATACGCTTGCCGATCGAACGGATGGCTTCCCGGCTTGCCAACGGCATGCCCGTAGCGGATGCCATCACAAAATTTGGTGAAGAGCTTGACGATCCCAGTGGCGACCTGGTGGTATGTGCGCTGCTGCTTGCGGCAGGCGCCAAGACTCAACGTCTGGCAGATCTTTTGGGCGAGCTGGCAATTTCCATGCGGGAGGAGGTTGCCGCCCGTATGCGTATCGAGGCGAGTCGTGCTTCGGCAAAGAGCAGCGTGAGGACCGTGGTTATCTTTTCGGCTGTCTTTTTTCTGGCCCTTCTCCTGCTCGCACATTCGTATTTGGCGCCGTTTGGATCTCCTACCGGCCAGCTTGTGCTGCTATTCGTAGGGGGCTGCTACGTGCTCGGCGTGTGGCTTATGTTGAAAATGGATAAGTTGCCTGTTCCTGTCAGGCTGATTGGCCAAGATGTGAATGGGGACCGGCCTGGTGCATTGCAGGCCAATGGGCGTGGTACGAGACCATGACGGCTGCGTTACTGCTCGGTATGGCCGCTGGAACTGGTTTATTGCTGGTCGCTCTATCGCTCCGTTCTCCTGCTGCCAGGGTACGACCGATTGTTCGTTTGCCTGCAAATATCAAGGTGGATGCAAGCCAGTACGACGCGGGGTACGGATCATCGCAAGCAGGAAAGAGGATATCTGAAACCTCCACCGGCTATGGTGGCAAGATTAGAGGGTCGCATGAGCAAAGTGTCTTGAGCGGCATTGCTGAGCGTATTCCTTTTCTACGGCATACCGCACATGCCGTGGCGTTGTATACTCACGAGTCCAAAAAGGCGACTTCGTACCTCAGGCCGTCACTTACCATTACTGAAACATCAATCGAAGCGCTTTGCATGGAGTCCATTTCCAGTGCGCTTGCATGCTTTGTCGTAGTGCCCGTTGTAATGGGTCTCCTGATGGTTGCCGGGATTGATTTGCCGATCATCATCATGTCGTTTCTGGCGCTGGCAAGCATATTGATTGGAGGGTTTATCCCGGTTGCTGCGCTACTTTCCGATGCACGGCAAATGAGAGATCTGGCCAGGAGAACCGTGAGTTCGTACATTGATCTGGTAGTGCTGTGCCTGGCAGGTGGGATGGGCATCGAAGGTGCCTTGCATGCAGCAGCAGACGTGGGAGACAGCTGGTTCTATGCGCGAATCCGCCAGACGCTAAGAACAGCGAAGAGAACTGGGGGGCCGATGTGGAAGCATATAGGTGATCTTGGGGAGGTTCTGGAGTTGCCGGAGCTGGTGGAGCTTTCGGTGGTCATCGGTCTGGCAAGCAGCGAGGGGGCCCATATCAGAACGACATTATCAGCCAAGGCTGCGTCCATGCGGAAAAGAGAGCTTGCAGAAGCCGAGACGAGAGCGAATCGTGCAACTGAGCGATTGTTCCTGCCTAGCATGCTCTTGTTGCTCGGGTTCTTGATTTTCATCGGTTATCCCGCTACCACCCGGATACTGGGCGGGCTGTAGCTGGGTTGCAGATGGTGGAGCCGTGGCTCCGGCAGGCCATGTTCAATGATGGTCCAGCCAGCAGATGATCTCTGTGGCAGAGAGAAGGAAAAAGACAGAAAGGAAAATAATAAAATGCTTGAGAGCGTACGTGCAATATGGATCATGGCGAGAGTCATGATTCATTCCCGTATACAGCCGGACGAGGAGGGGAGCGTGGTCGAAAAAGTCATCTTGACCGCAATCTTCGCGGCGCTGGCCCTTGCGGTTGGAGCGATAATAGTAGCAAAAATCACGGCCAAGGCCAATTCGATCAATCTTAATTGAATACGTCATGCCGAATGTATTGCGTGGCGAGGATGGGTCGACGGTGGTCGAGGCGGTGATTGTGGTACCGGTATTCATGCTTGTACTATTGTTGGCTTGCCAAGCGGTGTTGTGGGCGGAAGCCTCTCAATCAGTACAGTCAGCCGCAGCGCTTGGCGATCAGATCGCATGTAGCTATAGCGGTAGTGTGTCGAGCGGTATATCTGCAGCCGGTACCATGCTGGCAAGTCACGCAACAGGACTCGTAGCTGATGGATCCGTTACCGGGGAGGTGCTTCCGGCGAGCATGGCGGAAATAAAGGTTACCGGCATGGCGGAGTCCATAGTGCCAGGCATGCATTTCCCGGTCAGTGCTGTACGCATTGGTCCAGAACAGCGTTACAGGATGTCAGGCTGATGCCATCAATAGTTGCATGGTGGCGCGTGCCAATGGCTGGGCCGGTATCGTACGTTACGCACCATGCCGGCGCAGAGGATGTTCCAGCAGTTGGCGTGCCTCGAGTGCCGCGCGGGATGTATCGCGAAAGAGGGTCTATGACGGTGGAGCTAGTCGTGTTGGTGCCCGTACTGATCCTGTTCATGCTGTTTGCAGTGGCATTCGGTAGGGTGGAGAGGGCACGCCAGGAGGTAATAGCCGCCGCTCGTGCAGGAGCGGAGGCAGCTTCGGTAATGCCGTCGGCGGGTCAAGCGCAAGTTGCAGCCGCTGATGCGGCCGTACCATCGGTATTCAACCAGCAATTCACCTGCCAACCGTTGAACGTGCAGACGGACACTTCCGGCTTCCGGCCAGGTGGTGTTGTAACGGTACACGTGTCGTGTACGGTGCATCTCTCTGATCTGCTGATTCCTGGTTTTCCCGGGTCCGGCAACATTGACGAGTCGAGGAGCGCCCCCATAGATCCCTATCGTGTGGTGCAGGATGGGTAAGAGATTGCATCACGAGGAAGGGTCGCTGACGGCGTTTGTAGCCATAATCGCGTTTGCTCTGTTTGTCCTGATTGGGCTGGTGGTGGATGGTGGTGCGGTCATCGCTGCCGACAGGGGGGCTTACGGGATAGCCGAGCAGGCGGCGCGAGCTGGTGCAGGACAGATATCGGTCAGCCAGTTGCGGTCTACAGGGGTGGTTACGCTGAATACCGGTCGAGCCATACGTGCCGCCGAGGAATATGCCACAGCTGCCGGTCATCCTGGTACAGCTTATGTAAGCGGAGGCACGGTAACGGTCACCATATCCTATAATTACCCGACCGTGATTATTTCTCTCATCGGGATAAATAGCCTGCATGTCTCTGCAACAGCAAGCGCCACCAACGTCAAAGGACTGGGAGGTGTTTGATGATTCGCAGGAACCCAAGCAAGTCAGTTTCCGTTCTTTCAGCACTGGCGCTTGTATGCCTCTTGTGTGGTGTGCCGGTAGTTCTAGTACTGAGCGGTGGAATGCCGGACCCGGCCGGCATGGTCCACGTATTTCTGCATCCAAGCGGCATCTTCCATGATCTGAGTTCGCCAGCCTCGAATCCGACATCGCTTCGCATAGTGGTGGCGGTGGCCTGGCTTGGATGGCTCTGGTTCGCCGCATGCGTTCTCGCAGAAGTGTTTGCGGAGATTACTCACCGACCTACCTCCAAGATTCCAGGGAGTCGTAGGATGCAATCGGTGGTGGCTTGCCTGGTCGGTGTTTCGGTAGGATTGCTGTTGCTCGCACGGACGGATACGTCGGCAGGTACCATCCGCCTGCATGCGCTTCAATCTGCAGATGCGGTATGCCTTTTCCAGAACGGCGCCGGTGGCCACGGTGTTCAAGATATGCAGGGTCGAGTTGCAACCGGTGTTCAAGACGCGCGAAGCCAAGATGTATGCGGCGTGCGAGATGCAGGGGGTGCTCAGGGCTTGCAGAACGGCCAACCCAGGCAAGACGCATTGGTACAATATGCATCAATCAGTAGTGCCCACGGCGCTCGCCTAAAGGTTGTCCGTGCTAGGCTCCTTGCAAAGCTTGCTGGCGGTGTTGAATCGCAAATGACGAGAAGTCCAGGGAACTGGAACGGTAGGAAAATCGCCAAGATTGCAGCCAGCTATGTGAGCAGGAATTGGCCTGGCAGAGAGGGCAGTTTCCGCTCGGGTGATGGCGCGTTCACTCCTTCGCATGAAACCAGACCGGAAGGCCAGAATAGTGCCGTTACGGATAATGCCGGTAACGCAAAAATCGGCAGTGGCAACCATGAAAACAGGTTACTGGACGGCAGCGATCTGGATACTCTGGTCGAACTCGAGATAGACAAGAGCGGCAACAATGAGGGCAGGTTCCTGGACAGCAGTGACAACCTGTTGTACCCGGCAAGTGGGCGTAGCGGAGAGTATGTGGAATCGGCTGTACCTACGCAGGGCAAACAAGGCGAACTACTAGTCTTGGAACCCCATATAATGCATCCGGCTGGTGATACACTATCTGTTTTGAGCCCTGGCGACGAGGTGGATCTGTATACTGTGCAACCTGGCGACTCGCTCTGGTCCATAGCCGTTAGGGAATTGGGCTCGGGCACTAGGTGGAAGGAGATCGCCCTCCTCAATGATGGTCGACTCGAGCCGGGCGGGCTGGTATTCGGAGAATCGAAATGGCTGTTGCCTGGGTGGAAAATAGCACTGCCAGGACGGCATGATCTGATTGCCGGGCAGGGTTCTCGCGTGCATACTGATGTAACTGTTTTCGGCTCCACAACTCCTGGAACTGTCGGCAGCGCTGCTACTACTATCGTAGCAGAGCAAGATCGCAGCAAGATAATAGTGCCTGCCGCACAGCCATCCAGCGAACCGGCCGTGCCAACCGTTCCCTCGCTTCCCTTGGGAGGCGTGGGTATCGGCACTCTAGGATCTGGCGTGCTGTTCGCCGTGGATCGGCGCCGTCTGGTTCAGGGGAGGTACCGGGGAGCAGGTCGTGAAATTAAGTTGCCATCAGGGGATTTGCTTGATTTCGAGAGACGGCTACGGATTTCGGCCGATGCAGATGCTATTGGATGGGTACGTATCGGGATAAGCGTAGTCGCATCCATGGCGTTCAAGGAACACCAGCAGTTCTGCGCGCCATGCGCATTGCGATTGCGACCAGGTATGTTGGACATAGCCGTGGACCGTCACGTAGATATGGCATCGTCACCCCTCGAACCTGTCGAACCGAACATTGCTACGTGCGGGATCAGCCCTTCGCGGGACACGCCATCCGTGGAGTCAATGAAGTTGAAATGGTGGACGCTGGAAAGGAGTGATAACGTCCGGAAACGGCTGGTCAACGATCCTTGGTATGGCCAGGTACGCGACGTGGATGTTGCCATCGTGACGCTGGGCAGTGATGCTGAGGGTGTGATTATGGTCGATCTGGATGCACTGGTGTCACTTAGCCTGAGCATTGAGGCCGGTAAGTGCATATCATTGGAGACTGCATTAGCCGTGGGACTGGCAACTTCTCCGTGGCTAAGGAACAGCCGGGTGATTACTATAGGGCTTCCCGAGATTGCCGGTTTGAATGGCCGTATCGAAGAGATGGAGTCGTTGCCACTGCTCATACCTCATCTGGCAAGGAGGGTTTCGCAGTCGACTAAGGTTCAGAGTGCCTCCAGGCAGGATATGGCAGGTCAAGGAGCTGAGGGGGTTAGTGGAATAGGCAGGACGATTGTACTGGTCGCTCCAGAAGAGGTGGCGAGGTATCCCGAGGCCGCTATAGCACTGGCTTCCCTGGCAGGCGACGGTTCCGCTGGACTTCTGGCAGTAATAGGCGGCATCGTGCCGAATGCAAAGAGTGTACTTTATCGCGTGCCAGGGAGCGATCTGTTGACATTGGACATTGGCGATGCCTCTATAGTGCTGCAGGATATAGCTACGTTGTCTGGTGCTGACGGCATGAGTATCAAGTCTCTTCTCGAGGTGGCGCAGGACACCGACGGTTCTTCCGTGTTCGACAGGGATGTGGCTGTATACGGCGATGGCTTGGAAGGAGGTGCTGCAGACACGGGGGGTGTAGGTGGGCAATGCAGGATTGTTGGACCAGGGGATGAGTCAAGTTGTGAGGTGATCCCATGCAAAGCTGAGCGATCAGACGAGGATGTGCAGGTCGCCGGCGGAGAGGTGGAGGTGTGCGTACTCGGGCAAGTGGAAATCCATGGCGCAGAACGGGCATTTGCCAGGGCTTGGGCCGTAGATCTTGTAGCTTACCTGGCAATGCATCCACGAGGTGCCACCAGCGATCAGTGGGCAGCCGCCTTATGGCCGGATAGGCGTATGGCTGCATCCAGCCTGCATTCGACAGCGTCCGCTGCCAGGCGTGCGCTGGGGAAGTCTCCAGATGGCTTGGATTACCTGCCCCGGTCACATGGCAGGCTGGCGTTGCGCTCCACGGTTCACAGTGACGTACACAGACTGGTGGAGTTGTCCAAGTCTCCGTATCCGGCCAGTTGGAGGGTCGGGCTCGAACTGGTCAGGGGAAGACCATTTGAAGGACTGAGATCGACCGACTGGGCGTTGCTGGAAGGTATATATGCTTACGTGGAGTCGAAGGTGGTGGATCTTGCAGTGAAATATGCTGAACACTGCTTGGGAGTTGGCGATGCGCCGGGGGCCGAGTGGGCGGCACGTAAAGGGCTACTGGTGAGCACCTATGACGAACGGTTATATCGCATACTAATGCGTTCGGCCGACCTGGCAGGCAATCCTGCTGGAGTCGAAAGGATTATGCGTGAGCTGGTTCACCTGGTGGCAGATGATTTAGAGCCCTACGATGCGGTACATCCCGAAACCATCGAGCTTTACCGCTCACTCTCGAGGCATCAGTCCCTTCTTGCCATGGCATGAGGCGGGCATGCCGCCAAGATACTGAGGGATTGGTCGTACCGGCGCAACGTACAGCAGAGCTGCCATTGCATGACGTGCAGCCTAGGAATATATTCTCCGGCATGCCTGCTGTCCGGTGCCTGTCCTCTACGAGCATTTTCGCAGGTACTACCTGCGGCAGCCAGTTGTCGACTTGGGCTCCTGCCGTCCAGCGGACCGATCATGGAGAGAGCCGCGATCCACGATGAAAGGTCATCCCGGCAAGATCCAGGACGGAGGGCTTGCAGCGCGAGTGGCGATAGTGGCTGGCGCCATCGTCTGCGTAACGTTCGCTCTTCCGGTAGCTGTCCTGCTTGCCGCTTTCGGGAGTTACGTTCCTGTTCCCGCTTCAGCCGGGAAGCCTCCGCAGTCATGGGTTACCCTGGCACGTGCTGCTGCACTGACTTGCCATGTGCCGGTCGGCACGTCACCGGCGCTGGCGCCAGTGTTGCTGGCAATTGGAGACGTAGAGTCATCGTTTAACAGCTCAGAGTTGCCCGGTGTACACTATGGGCACAACAGCGCTGGAGCGGAGGGCCCGATGCAATTTTTGCCGTCCACGTTCTATCATTACGACCACCCCGTTCCGTCAGATCTATCTCTAACGCCATTCCAGCTGCCTACCCGGTCTGCACCAGGCGGGATCGGGGTGGGTGGAATGTCCGATCAGAGTCCCTACAGTCTGGTCGATGCTATGTATGCGGCTGCCCGCTTGCTTTGCACGGACGGGTTTGTGGCAGGCTTGCCTGCGCTGGCTGTCTACTCATATAATCACTCGTCACGATATGTCAGTGAAGTACTGGGTTTGGCGCGTGGATTCGAGCGTTACGGGTGACATTTCACCACGTCAGATAACAGACCACACAATCATCTGGTTGCGAAGTATCTAGCAAGGTTGTTGACAATCTTTCTGGCTAGGTCGATGCCGGATAATACCAGTGCAGCTTGCAGCACGGATATCCGGTGGGTGAAAACCGGTGAAGAGTGTCGCAGGCGGAAACTGGTGGCACTGTGCATCTTGCGGCGTTCAGTTTTTAACAAGCAAATAGCTTACAGAATCACCAGAAACATACGATAACCAACAATATAGATAGAAAACAAAGGAGCATTACAATGACAAATAGCACCACATTGGCAGGAAACCTTACCAACGATCCTGAGGTGCGCTATACGCGTGATGGACAGGCAGCGGTCAACTTCGGTCTGGCAGTTACAAGGCGCTGGCGGTCACGCAACTCTGACGAATGGGAGGAATCTACATCTTTTTTCGACATAGTGTGCTGGCGCGAACTTGCGGAGAATGCAGCCATGAGCTTGACGAAAGGCATGCGTGTTATCGTCACCGGAAGGATGGAACAGCGTACATGGGAGAATGACGAAGGTGAGCGTAGGTATAAGGTGGAGGTGATCGCAGAGGAGATAGGTCCCAGCTTGCGGTTTGCAACGGCAGAGGTGATGCGGACAGAGAGGCTGGAACAGCCGGCTCAGGACAGTGACGAAGGTACGGAGGCGGGTAGCGACGAGCGAGAGGGTTCCCCTGAAAGTGCACTCAGTGACACGCATGCAAAACCATCGGCTCGCAAAACCAGGAAGTCGTCGTCTTCTACCGAGCCGAGATTAGGAGAAGCAGGAGGGGATACCGGCCAGGCGGCTTCTGCTGAAGAGTGCGAAATAGAGGAGGTGGCGGGATGACTGCCTCACGAATGGCGGAGCCGCAATCGGATACCTGCAATGCGTATCTGGCAGCTTCGCTGGCGGGAGACCGTTGGCACGTTCCATTTACCGGAATGGCTGCTTCCGGGTTGCACGGCATACTGCCGGTAGGCCACTGTGACACCGTTCCGGAGCATATTGATATTATACACGAGTACATCGGGTCGGATCCAGAACGAGCGAAGCAAGGTACAACGCAGCAAGGTACGATGAGGCAAGAGTCAACCCGGGTGCGCTTTGCCGGCATGATACTGCTGAACAAGCAGGAGGCATTCGATGCCTGTTCCTCCATAGCGGAGGCTGGTGATGCTCTGGTGTCGTCTGGCCACTATCGTGAAGGAGGGGCGCTGGAGTCCCTGCTCAGCTTGCTCGAAGCCAGGCTGGTAAGCGAGTAGGCGGTGTGATCAGCCGGGGGAAGCGGGCTTGGGCGTCGCTGCGAACTTGGGTGGGAGTATGAAAGAGATGGCTACCTCAGCTGGACTGGGGTAGCCGATCTCAACTATACGTCCCCCGCCATGGCCGAGTCCCAGCATCCAGTTGTACAACGTTCGCTGATCATCAAGAGAAAACACCGTGCTGATAATATCCATGCTGGCATATGTCGAAGCAGGATCGCCGGAAGCGTGTATGCTCGCATAAGCCTTGTTACCTTCAGTGAAAAAGCCGTTCAGGATTGATGGTACATCGTTTGCCGACGCAAGAGCATCGCGAGCCGGTTCGAGTGCGGTTTGAAAGTGCTGGAACGCATCCAGCAGTAAGTCCAGGTTTGCGTTGCACATCTGGCTGCTCAAGCTGGGCGGGCTGCCTGCCACCCTGACCATATCTTCGAACGATCCAGCCGCCAGCGATGAACCGAGAGCGGAGGAGGTGTCATTTGCGAGCATCGTCGCCATTACAGAAGCGATGACATGGGGCAGGTGGCTCACGATTGCTACGGAACGATCGTGCATGGCTGGATCGACCGGTACCAGTTCAGCTTGCATCCCGATAATGATTTGTGCGACCGCCAGCAGAGCAGTCAGGTCGGTCGTATCCGTAATGCTCAGTGCCCACGAATGATTAGCGAAGAGAGCAGGATCCGCCGCACGTATACCGTTGTTGTGCTTTCCTGCCATCGGATGGCTGCCTACAAAGTATATGCCTACCTCCTCCATCCGGCTTGCCCAACTATGCACAGCTCTTTTTACCGAGCATGTGTCAGCCACCACCAGCGAATGGCGACTTTCAGCGGATGCATGCTTCTGGTATGACTCTGCGACGAGGTTGGCTACGGATTGAAAGGATTCGATGGGTGTACATATCATGATAAGATCGGCGAACGATACCAGTGCATCAATGTGCGATACCGTAGGAATGCCCAAGTCCTGAGCAGCATTGATGGTCTCTGCATCGATGTCGTACCCAACCAGTTCCAGCTTTCCCAAGAGGTTGAGCGCTACGGAACCACCGATGAGTCCCAACCCGATAATACCGACTCTGCGCACTGTAGAGGTTGTACCACCTACACCACCTGTACCACTTACACCGTAGGTATCATCTTCTGTACCACCTGGTGCATCTTGACCAAAATGTGCGCATTCGAAGTCAATTGTCACGGTCATCGGGCTCGTGCGCTATGGGCGGCAGGAGGGCCTCTTCGAGCGTAGCCTGCCCTGAGGATATTCCGATGGAGCGGAGGGGCAACTCGTTGAATGGCGAGACAACGGGTGTTCCTGACCACTGGGGATACGAACCGAGTACCCGGATCTTCGCCCCATCCTCCATGATGTCCACCAGCGCGGACTGTATGACAGGCTCAGATACATGACCGCTCAATTCCATGAAGAAGCAGTGGATGCTCTTCTCGTCCACGATGATCGGCCTGCTGCGCAAAGATGTCAAGTTGATGGAACGTTTTGACAGTTTGTCGAGCATGGCGGCAAGTGACCCGGGACGGTCCGCTACAGGGGTGACAACCACAAGGGTCTGATCGTTTCCGGTTACAGGGGCAACTTCTCTCCCGATGAGCGCGTAACGTGTCCTTACCTCGGGAAGGTCTGTTCCCATGTCGGAATATGCATGGAGGCCAATCGAGTTACCGACTTCCGATGGTGCCAGCGCCAGTAGCCCGTCGTCGTTGCCGGTCATTACCATCCTGCATGCTTCGGTGGTGGAGGGTGCGGTCATGCTGGCCAAACCTGCCCTCGAGATGTATCGCGCACAGAGGGCAAGCACGAATGGATGAGACACTGCAACGCGGGGGCGTACATTCTTGGTCAGGCTGAAAGCTTCGAGTTGCTCGGCAAGGACCACGGTTTCCCTAATGTATACGTGTTGCGTCTCGAATGCTATGCGATCCAGTACCGGCGCCAGCTCGCCTTCCAGGGGGTTCTCCACCGGGAGCAACCCGAGGCATTCGGGAGTCAGGTCGACTGTATGGAGAATGGTCTCCATGGAGGGTACCGGGTGGACATCAGGTGCCGCAACCGTGAGCAACAGCCGCGCGGCACGCTCGTCGGAGGTGCCACGCGGACCCTGGAAAAGCACTACCGGTCCGCTGGGAATACCCAGTCCTTTCCTGTCCATCGTAATATCATTACACCAGCAGGTGCGTACTTGCCAAATGTGGCCCTCCCCTGGTATGGCCCCATGGCTTCCCTAGGCGGTTGCATGACGCCGGCTGCTCGCTCTACTGGTATCCATGTCCGGTTTGGGCTGGTATCCGGATTGCCTTCGTTTTCACATCCCGAGTTGGCGTGCATCTCGACACCAGCGGTATCATGTGATCATGACCCCTAATGCAACTACCGATACACCAGTAAATGTCACCGTTACAGGAGCAGCAGGGCAGATCTGCTACTCCCTGCTTTTCCGCATAGCCGCAGGAGACCTGCTCGGTCCTGATCAGCCGGTGAATTTGCGGATGCTCGAGATAGAACCTGCCATGAAAGCCCTGGAGGGTGTCGCCATGGAATTGGACGATTGCGCATTCCCGCTGCTTGCCGACATGGAACTGACCTCAGACCTCGAGGTTGCCTTTGATGGAACTTCATGGGCACTGCTGGTGGGATCGATACCTCGGAAGGCTGGCATGGAGCGAAAGGATCTCCTTGGCGTGAATGGCGGCATATTCAAGCCACAAGGGGAGGCGATAGCTGCGAACGCCGCTCCGGACGTGACGGTTTTTGTTGTCGGCAATCCATGCAATACCAACTGCCTGATTGCAAGGTCACATGCAAAGGAGATACCCGACGAGCGGTGGTTCTCGATGACTAGGCTCGACCAGAACAGGGCACAGAGCCAGCTCGCCAAGAAAGCTGGCGTTCCCATTACGGAGGTGACCAGAACCGCCATATGGGGCAACCACTCCTCTACACAGTTCCCTGACTACGAGAACGCGCTGGTAGCCGGACGACCGGCACCACAGGTCATCAATGACGATGCCTGGCTGCAGGGGGACTTCATCACCACCAACCAGCAGAGAGGCGCCAAAGTCATAGAGGCCAGAGGGTCGTCGTCGGCTGCTTCGGCGGCGAATGCAATTATCGACTCCGTGAGGAGCATCACGAATCCGACTCCGGAAGGAGACTGCGTATCGTTGTCGGCAGTATCGCATGGGGAGTACGGCATTCCCGATGGGCTCATCTTCGGATTTCCGATGAGATCGGATGGTCGGAGATGCGAGGTGGTGCAAGGTTTCTCTCATAGTGCGTTTGCTCAGGAACGCATAGCCGTGACAACGAGAGAGTTGCAGGAGGAGCGTGACGCGGTGGTATCCCTCGGCCTGTTGGGCTAGTGGAGTGTCTTGTGAGCAGACGCGTTACATGAGCCCAAGGCGAGGCTCATTTGCCCGCCTCGTAGATGGCCTGGGTGACCAGCCATTTCACCATTCTCTTTCGCCAGGTGTAGGCAAGATCGGCGTTGTCCAATGGCTTTACCGGCTTTGCGGCATGATCGGCGACCTCTGCCACCAATTCTGGGTCGAGGCTGTGGCCTACCAGGTATGAAGCCGCCCCGACGGCCACTACTGGATGCGAGGCGACTCCGGAGAGGACAATCTTCGAGTCGATGATTCGATCCCCTTCAATTGCCAGCGCCACCGCGGCGCCACCGATAGGGAAATCTATTGATCCACGACGACGGAGCTTCACGTAAGAGGACCGCCACCCGGCTCGAGGAGGAAAGTGCAGGCTGGTCACTACCTCGTAAGGCTGCTTGGTTGTGTAGTGTATACCGTCGTCTTGGTACAAGGACTCGACTGGAACCTCCCGGCGTCCCTCGGGACCGGCTAGGACGGCGGTGGCATCAAGGGCTATGGCCACCGGAGCGGTATCAGAGGAGGATACCGCCCAGCAGTGTGGCCTGGCAGGAGCCACCCGGCAGGCATCTCCGTCTTTCTTGAGGCAGAACCCTGCCGCCTGCCGCCACTCGTAGGTCATGTCGTAGTAGTTGCAACGGGTGTCCACCATGAGATTGCCGCCTATGGTTCCCAGGTTCCTCAACGGAGGCGTGGACACCAGGGAAGCCGCTTGGGCGTATCCGGGGTACTGCGCTGACAAAGCCGGGTCTCTTGCCACCTCGGCCAAGGTGATCGCCGCACCGATTTCCATCCCTCCCTCTGGTGTGGAGCGAAGCGACCTCAGCTCTTCCAGATGGCTGATTCCCACCAATATGGAGGGCTCCATCTGCCGCCTCTTCAGCTTGGGTACCAAGTCGGTTCCTCCCGCCACCAGCATCGCTTCGCCATCGAACTCTGCAACCATCGCAGCTGCTTCCTCCGCTCCCATAGGGCGTAGATATCTAAATGGCCTGAGTCGCAACATGAGGGGTATCTACCTTCACATACTGAGGATAGGCGATGTCTGGAAATGACTTGGGGCCAAATCTCGGAGCCTGGCCCTTGGTCTTGGCATCCAGCGCTTTCATGATTTTGTCCGGGGTCACTGGTACCTGATCGATCCATACACCCAGGGCGTCGTGTACCGCCGAGACCACCGCCGGAACCACTGGTAAGAGCGGGCCTTGCCCCACTTCTTTGGCGCCGTAAGGTCCTTCCGGGTCATTGGTCTCTACCAGGATGGTCTCCACCTCGGGCATATCGATAGAGGTGAGCGACTTGTAGTCGAGCATGGAAGGCTGCTTGGGCAGAGCCTTCCTGTACGCCTGCTCCTCCATGAGCGCCTCGCCCAAGCCCATGTAGACTCCCCCCTCCACTTGCCCTCTTACCGAGACAGGGTTGATGGAACGGCCTATGTCATGAGCCAGCCAGACCTTGTTGACCTTGATTATCCCCGTTTCAGGATCGACATCGATGTCAACTACCGCGGCGGAGTAGCTGTAAGCGGGGCTGGGACCGACACCCGAACCCTTGTAAGGACCGGCCAGATCCGGGGGACGGTAGCTGCCAGTAGTGGAGATGGCACCAAAACGTTCCTGAGCCAGTTGGGCGGCTTCTTCGAAGCTGAGCGTGCCAAACTTACCATCGCCTACCTCTATCTCCCCAGGCGAACACCCCATTGACTCCGCGGCCACCTCCGCGATCAGGTTCCGGAGCTTCCTGGCAGCGTCCAGCGCGGCATTACCTGCCATGAAGGTAACCCTTGAAGAGTAAGAGCCCAGATCGACGGGAGCAAATCCAGTATCGCCCGTCACCAGGCGAATATCTGATGGCCAGAGTCCGAGTTCCTCGGCAACCACGGTGGCAATGACCGTGTCAGAGCCTTGGCCGATGTCGGTCGCTCCGCAGTAGACGGTTACTCCTCCTCTGTCGAGCTTGATCAGGCATTCACTGTGAGGGAGGCTGTTCCAATAAATGGGAAGTCCGGCACCGCATAGGTAGCTGGATACGGCGAAGCCCATGCCATGGCCTACTGCTCTCTGACGGTTCACGTACGAAGAGGCCTGAAGCACCCGATCAGTGATCTCCTCCAGCCCACAGGAGGTGATACGGAGCCAATTCACTGTAGTGGTGTTGGGTTTAACGTAGTTCCGGCGCCGCACCTCCACCGGATCAAGCCCCAGGTCCTCGGCCATTTTGTCGAGGTGCAACTCGAGGGCGAAACGAGGTTGGGGAGTGCCGTGCCCGCGTTTGGGGCCACAGGGAGCCTTATTGGTAAAGACACGCGCCCCTTCGAAGCGATAGGCAGGGATGTCGTAGGTGGTGGTCTGTAGGGCTCCCGTATAGAAGAGGGTGGCCACCCCGTAAGAGCCATAAGCTCCGCCATCCAGGGCGGTCTTGAAGTGCATGGCAGTGATCCTGCCGTTGCGCTTCATTCCTGTGCGCACCCACATGAGAACCGGATGGCGTCCCCTGTGAGCGTAGAAGACCTCTTCACGAGTCAAAGTGCACTTGACTGGTTTGCCGGTGACCATGGCCAGTTTGCACACGGCCATCTCGTGGGAGAATGGATCAGTCTTCCCTCCAAAACCACCGCCATGGGGTGTGGCTACTACTCGGATTGCCGACATGGGTAGACCCATGACTTTGGAAACCGCTCGATGCACATAGTGCGGAGTCTGGGTGGAAGACCATAAAGTGAGTTTGCCGTCCACGTAGGTGGCGATGGCAGAGTGCTCTTCCATGGGGAGGTGGGTATTCCCCCCGTAGAAGAACACGTCTTCACGGATGTGATCAGCTTCGGCGAATCCGGCCTCCAGGTTACCGAAGGAGAGTGCCGCCATCTTATGGATGTTCGACGGACCGCCGTAGTCATGTATCGGCTCATCGACTGGCTCGGACAATGCTTCCTCTATACTGGTGACCGGATCCAGCACCTCATATTCGACACGGATCTTCTCGGCTGCCAAAGCTGCCGTCTCTTCATCGACAGCAGCTACAGCCGCCACCGGGTCGCCTACGTAGCGCACTTTTTCGCTTTCCAGCGCGTGCTCGTCCTGACTGATCGGAAGTATCCCGTACTTGACGGGTAGATCGTTTCCGGTGATGACCGCCACCACGCCTTCAACTGCCTTGGCGGCGTTCAGGTCCATGTGTTTGATCCGTGCGTACGGGTGGGGGCTACGCAAGAGCTTGCAGAATAAAGTACCAGGGAAGATGAGATCATCAGCGTAAAGCGTGCTTCCAGTGACCTTGGCTCGAGCATCGACCTTTGCCAGGGGCTTTCCTACTACGCGCATCGCTCAAGCTTCCATTCTCGTTGCGGCCAGCTCGACCGCCCGGGTGATCGCCTCGTAGCCGGTGCACCGGCAAAGATTGCCTGAGAGCGCCTCGGCTATTTCTTGACGGCCAGGGGAGGGGTTTTCCTCCAGAAGCGCTTTTGCAGTAAGAAGCATGCTCGGGGTGCAGTAGCCACACTGAACGGCCCCTGTCTCGACAAAAGCCTCTTGGAGAGGGTGCAGCTCATCACCGCTCCCGGCCAGTCCCTCTATAGTAGTGATCTCTTTGCCTTCCACCTGGTGTGGCAGGAGCAGGCAACTGAGCTGTGGCAACCCGTCAACGAGAACAGTGCAAGCACCGCACTCGCCCAACTCGCAGCCGTGCTTGGTACCGGTAAGGCCAAGATCCTCTCTCAGTATTTCGAGGAGCGTGTGATAGGATTTCACCAGTACTTCCCGGCTACGGCCGTTCACGTCGAAGCTCGCAATGACCGAATCACTCATCGGTTCTGCTCCGCGGCTATGGAGGCGAGCAATGGCTCTATGCCGCCATGACGCAGGACATCGAGCATAGGCTCCGGAATCCGGTCGCCCTCCAGCACGATGCCACGCTCTCCGACGCTGACCATGCCGGATACCACGTCAATTTCAACTGTGTCGCCATCCTTGACGACCTCGGATATCGAAGGACAGGCAATCGCCACCAAGCCGATGGCAATGGCATTCCGTGAGAAAATCCTCGCCAGTGAGTCGGCTACCACAGCTACAACTCCCAAGTCCTTCAAGTGCTGGGGTGCTGACTCCCTGGAGGAACCGCAGCCGAAGTTGGCTCCCGCCACCACGATGTCGCCGGGCTTTACACCGCCTGCAAACTCCGGACGAGCCGACTCCAGAACGTGCTTCAGGCGTTCCTCCATGGGGTGGTGTACGTACTGACCCGGTGAAAGCATGTCAGTAGAGATGCCGGACCCGAATAGCCATGCTCTACCACGGATAGCCGGCAGACCAGCCATTATGCCTCGCCCCTCCTGCCAAGAGAGTCTCCTGTGGCGACTGCGCCAATGGGCTCTCTCCCTGATGTTATGTGGTCCATCTGGCAGGGGTTAGTGATAGCACCCGCCAATGCCGAGGCGGCGGCGGTCATGGGAGACCCCAGGTATATCTCGGCATCAGCTGAGCCCATCCTTCCGCGAAAGTTACGGTTGTGCGTACCCAAGCACCGTTCACCAGGAGCCAGAAGCCCGAGATGCCCGCCAAAGCAGGGTCCACAACCGGGACCACCGACATAAGCCCCTGCTTTGTTAAGTGTCTCTATGATCCCCTCCCGTGCCGCCGCTTCCATTACCTGAGAGGACGCGGGGAAGACGATCAACCGCAATCCCTTGGCTATATGCTTTCCCTCGAGGATGCCGGCAGCTTGCCGCAGGTCTTCCAGCCTTCCATTTGTACAAGACCCTATGAACACCTGGTCCAAGGGGGTTCCTGCCACCTCATCCACGTCTACGACATTCTCGACGTGATGGGGAACGGCAACCTGAGGAGTCAAGGATCGAAGCGATACCGTGTGGCTTGCCACATAGCCTGCGTTTTCCCTGATGGTCTGGATAGAGTCGGCGGGGAAGACAGCGAATTTGGCGCCTATCTCCACCCCCATGTTGGAGATGGTCATACGATCGGCCAAGCTCAGCTCGTCTACCCCCGGCCCGCCAAACTCGATTGATCGGTACTGAGCTTCTGCTGAGCCTATTGCTTTCATCAAGTACAGGATCAGATCTTTGGCCGTTACGCCATATGAGAACTGTCCCTCCAGGATTACGCTCACACTCTCGGGCACTTTGAACCACAGCTGTCCAGTAGCAAGGGCGTAAGCCATCTCCGAGCTTCCAATGCCCGTTGCAGCGACGCCTTGTGCTCCGTATGTCGTTGTGTGCGAATCCGTAGCCACCACCAGCTGTCCAGGCACCACCCGACGTTCCTCGATCATCACCTGATGGCATATCCCGCGCCCGATCTCGAAAAAAGCATCTATACCAAAATGCGAGATCAGCTCCCGTGCCTTTGCCTGGTGGGAAGCGGCAGAAACCGACGGTGGGGGGATCATATGGTCGAACACCACCGTTACCTTGCTGGGATCATGCAGGCGCTGGATACCCGCCCGTTCCAGCATGGACAGGACATCTGCTGCAAAGATGTCGTGCATCATCATGGCATCGACCTGTGCCACCACGTACTCGCCGGCGCTCGACTCTTCCCTGCCTGCTGCCCTTGCCAGGATCTCCTCAGCTACGGTCAATTGCTTGGACCCCGCAAGGTTGTCCACAGATCAATTCCTCGCCATCCACGAGTCCACCATTGCTCGCGCGGCGAACTTGTCCTTGTACCACATACTGTTTACAGTAATGAACTCCTTCCACTCAGCAGGGAGTTCCTCTTCTGCGAAGATCGCGTCCACTGGGCACGGCTCTACACAGGCTTCGCAGTCTATGCACTCATCCGGGTCTATGTAAAACATCCGGTCGCCCTCATCAGCGTGGATACACTCCGCCGGACAAGCATCGATACACGACTGATCCTTCTCGTCTATGCAGGTGGCGCCAATCACATAAGTCATTTTGCTGAAACCTCCTCTTCCTTTGCAGGTCGGCAATCCTCCGGCTGTGAAAAGCCCGGCTCCAGCCGGAAGCCACGCCCGGCTAACCAGACGCCTTCCCAGTAGAGTTCAATCTACCAACCGTTCAATTGAACATATTATATACCACTTCATCGCAGATTGCAACAGACGGCATGCATATTACTGATATTACTGAAGAGGAACGCTATGTACGGACGTACTCGAATTCGATAGGCTTTGCGTGGATGCCGGTGGCGGGTGGTGCGATCCAGCTTGCCATCTTTCCTGGTTCACGGATACCAGTCATGAGTGCCTGCACGTACTCCTTGTCAGCGTCTATCGGGATCCACTCAGAGGCCATTCCCGACTTCCAGCCGCCTTCGCTTATTACGTTCCCATCGGGCGTGATGGGTTGTCCCGCGAAGACGCCGACATGGCGGTTGAAGCCGATGTGGGGAAGGCGGAGTTCAGCACCTACTTCGGCCAAGATCCTATTCCAGCGCTCCACGCCCTTCGCACAGTCGGCGATGTAGTCCTCGCGGAGCGTCTCGTTGAGTGCCGTGAGTGATGTACGCTCGTGCTCTGTGATGGTCGCACTTTCGAATGCGGGTACCATTCGCTTCTCGCCCTTCATCTGGTGATCATCGTCGCGTTGCTCTTCGTGGAAGCGGCCCTTGAGTCCTGCCGCGAAGTAATTGGCGGCATTGGTGGAGGTTTCGGCTCCGAAGAGATCGAGGGAAACGCTGTAGTGGAAGTTGAGGTATCTTTGAATGGTCGCGAGGTCGATTCCACCGAATTGTGCAACGTTACTGGTGTCGTGCTCTTTCATGAGGTCGACGGTGCGTTGCAGCACCCGTGCCACCCCGCTTGCCCCGACGAACATGTGATGTGCTTCTTCTTTCAACATGAACTCGCAGGTCCGTGAGAGCGGGTCGAAAGCGCTCTCCTTGAGCGACGCCAGCTGGAACTTGCCGTCCCGGTCGGTGAAGTAGGTGAAGAAGAAGAACGACAGCCAGTCAGCCGTCGCTTCGTTGAACGCGCCCAAGATGCGCGGATTGTCCTGATCGCCGGAGTGACGCTGCAGCAACTCGTCCGCCTCCTCACGACCATCCCGGCCGAAATACCGGTGCAGGAGATACACCATAGCCCACAGGTGACGTCCCTCCTCCACGTTCACCTGGAACAGGTTTCTCAGGTCGTATACGCTCGGTGCTGTCAGACATAGCCTCCGTTGCTGCTCGACTGAGGCTGGTTCGGTGTCCCCTTGCACAACGATCAACCGGCGGAGGTCGGCCCTATACTCACCCGGGACCTCTTGCCAGGCATCCATGCCCATGTGATCGCCAAAGGCGATCTTCCGCCCAGGGACCGCATCAGCGAGGAAGATGCCCCATCGATATTCCGGCATCTTGACGTATCCGAAGTTGGCCCATCCATCCTGGGCGACAGAGATGGCCGTTCGCAAGTAGACATCGTGATCTTGGAATGCTACTGGTCCCAGCGTCTTCCACCACTCAATGAAGCGAGGCTGCCAGGATTCGAGTGCTCGCTGCAACCGGCGGTCGCTCGACAGGTCGACATTATTGGGGATCAGCGTGTTGTAGTCCGCAGTCGTCACGACGATTACACTCGCTCCCGGTTGTAATTGGGACGAGACCCGGTGCCGTAGCTGCGTAGTGCACCTTCGGGCCCTGATGCATTTGGACGTTGAAATATCCAGTTCTGCCAGGCGGTGAGACGTGCGAAGATTTTCGTTTCCATCGTCTCCGGCCCAGCGAAGCGGAGGTTGGCCTCCATGCCAGTGACTGCATCGGGCGAGAAGCTGTTCCGTTCTTCCAGCATCACCCGCACCTCCTCATCAAAGTCGATTTCGTCGGGGGTGAAAGTAACCAACCCCAGCTCGGCGGCATCTGCTGCCAGCAACTCCTTGCCGAATCGGTCCCGCACGGCTTGCAGGTCATCCGGTTGCCCGAGATAGCGGCCTTCAAGCCGGCTCAACCCGTTGGTCATCACGAACCAGCCATCGTTCATCTCGTCCAGCAGGATGGATGCCGCGGGCAGCGTGGAATGTTCCACAACGCCTTCGAGCATCAGGGAGCGATCCGCGACCAGTACCAGCTCGGCAAGGATGCCGGCAAAGCAGCTTCCTGGCTTGATGAGAGTGACGAGCGTGCGCGCCGAAAGCTCGATTCGGCGGAGTGTCCGCGCCCAATACAGGCGGATTTCCCTGGCAAGCCAGTGGCCAGCATGCTCGCGCAGTAGCTCGCCGACTGCCAGTACGTTTGAAGCCTGACCCTCGGTCTCAAAGACCCAGGAGCCGAGTTCCGGCTCGTTGAAGCGCAGGCGGAGCACCGCGTCATCGAGTTCCCTGCACAGCGCTAGGGGCCAGAACGCTGCACCCGCTGAAACCATCTCGTCCAATGATGAAAGGGTTTGAGCGGGGGTTGGAGCCTTTATCTTGAAGAAGGCCGCACCGATATGATGTTCCATGCGGATCTCGAGATGGGGATAGCTGAGCATGCCGGTATCTTCTCTGCGCTCTATAGGGGAGAGGATGATGCCATGCTCTTCTGCAGGCCGGTCCGATTGCCCGGCGCGTACCAATGCCCGCTGCCGCACGGCCTCATCGAAACGGCTGCGTAGTGCGATTTCGTCGACGAGCCCCCACTCGACGGCCTGGTGGCCCTTGATGCCTTCGGCCTTGGTTGCCAGGACATCAGCGCGGTCCCGCCGCACATGACGCTTCTCGACAACTCGGGTGAGTCCACCAGTGCCCGGGAGCACGCCGAGGAGTGGTACCTCTGGAAACGAGACCGCTGAGACACGATCATCGATCAGGATGATCTCATCGCAAGCGAGCGCAAGCTCGTAGCCGCCGCCTGCTGCGGTGCCATTGACTGCAGCGATCCAGACTTGCCCGGAATACCGCGTGGCATCTTCGACCCCGTTACGCGTCTCGTTGGTGAACTTGCAGAAATTGACCTTGTGGTGGTGGGAAGAATCAGCGAGCATCTGGATATTGGCTCCTGCACAGAAGACCTTATCGAGGCCACTAGTCATCACGACGACCTTCACCTCGGGATGTTCGAAACGAAGTCGCTGTGTCAGGTCGTAGAACTCGATGTCGACTGCGAGATCGTAGGAATTGAGCTTCAGCTCGTAGCCGTCATGCAGCCCCCCCGCCGGATCGACTTCCATGACGACCGTGGCTATTGGCGGCTCGATCATGAGCTTCCAGTGCCGGTAGGTCCCAGGATCGGTGTCGAAGTCTATGTGCCGTGCGATCACTGCCGTTCTCCTCGTTCAGTCGATCAGAAAAATCGTTCCTTGAATTGAAATTCCAAATGCGGCAATCCGTAATTCAACTTCGAGTATAGCGTATCGCAGGTACCAGCAGTTCAGGTCGGGTGCGATTTTGAAAGCCTAGCGGGCAGGCTTTTATCTATAAATCCACGCCATATAATGTAAAACCAACATGTGTCAAAATTATTTGATGAAGTACATCAGAACAGTTGCAATTTGCAATCGAGTGGCGTACAATAGTTTTATTGAACAGTTGGTAGATTGAACTCTACTGGAAACGTGTGGTGATTGTACGGCATGGTGCCAGGGACTCCAGTGACCGGATGTCCAGGCGACATCTTCGAGTGGTGGTCGGCGGGCTGGAGGTGGAGTACTTGGCTTGGAGAACTCCAGCCGGATAAAGGAAAAGAGCGTGAGGTTGCTATGGTTGTTCGCATGCTGGAAGGGTGGCAGGACCTACCGATAGAGGGTGTTGTCGAGTACTGCCGTGATCTGGTGGAGGACGTGGACTACCCGACGGTGAAACGTTGGCGTGAAAACGGCGGTAAGGTGGTTGGGCGTTTTCAGGTCTATTTCCCAGATGAGATTGTCGCGGCAGCAGGGATGTTGCCGCTGTCCGTAAGGGGAGGATCCTTTGAGGTAAGCGAGGCGGGGGCGCACTTTGGTGGTTATCTTTGCTCGATTGTCAAGACCTCCCTCGAGCTTGCCCTGACCCAGAAGATCGTGCTGGACATGTTTGTTTCGCACCCCATCTGCGACTCGGCAAGAAACCTGGCTGCGGTGTACGGACGGAACTTTGATTATCCGTGTGAGATTCTTTACCTGCCTCAGAACGCCAACTCCGCTCACGCGATCACGTACCTGCGGGGCGAGTACGATCGCCTGAAGAGGGATGTCGAGGATGTTGCAGGTCATCGGATCAGTGATGACGATCTGCGCGCAGCAATTGTCATTTTCAACGAGAACAGACGGCTGTTGAGAGAGATGTATGCCATAAGGCGCGACTCCCCTTGGCTGCTGGCAGTGGACGAGGCATACGTGCTGATGGCAGTTGGTGGCATGGTGCCGAGGCAGGAGCACAACGAGTTGCTGAGATATGCCTTGGACCTCGTGGGCAAGCGAACTCTCCAGCCTCAGGACAGGATGCGCCTCGTGCTGGAGGGAGGTTTCTGCGAACAGCCGCCATTGGATTTGCTACACACCATCGGCCAGTTCTCTTATGTAGTGGATGATGACCTTTTGATTGGGTCGCGCTGGATCACCGAGGATGTCTCGACCGAGGGGGACCCACTGGGCAACCTTGCCGATGCCTATCTGGAACACTCCAGCTACAGCGCCGTCCAGCATGATTTGCGAAAGCCGAAGGAAAAGATGCTCTTGGACCGGATCAAGGACTCCGGCGCGAGTGCGGCAATCATCACCGCGGCCAAGATGTGTGAGCCCGGGCTGGACGAGCAGGTGGCTTATATAAAGGCCCTAGATGAAGAGGGCGTGCCGTACTTCGTGAGCGAGTTCGAAGAGTCGATGACCAGCTTCGACAGCCTGCAGATCCAGTTGGAGACATTCATAGAGAATATTCTCTTCGTGTGAGCGGAGAGAAGCTTGGTAAATGGAGGTTGCAATGAGCAGCGAACAAATTAAAAGAGTACCGGCCACTCCTGATGGCGGGGCTGAAACAATAGTAGGACGGGGTAACAGGGACGGTAACCAGCTGTTCCGTGAATGGTACAAGGAGCTGACCACCGCTCCGGAGCGGGGTGAGAAGGCTGCCTACGTGTTTGTGATGGGGAGCTTGGCCGAGTTGCTTCGATCGTTCGATCTGCATACGGTATTTCCAGAGATCAATGGCCTTCAGACAGCGGTAAGGCACGCCTCGGAGTCTTACATAGCCGACGCAGAGGACTATGGGTATGCCTCCGACGTGTGTGGATACGTGAAAGCGGATGTGGGATTGCAGATGCGCGGCGGAGATCACCCGATGGGGCGCATACCTCCGCCCGCTATAGCTGTCTATACCAATGCCTGCAATACCTACATAAAGTGGGCAGAGATATGGGAGAGGATGTACCACGTCCCTATCTTCACCTTGGACGTGCCCGGGTCCAGGATGGAAGGCAAGCGGACCTGGAAAGGGGATGCCGATTTCGACAATGACCGTCGCTACGTGGAAGGGCAGGTGAAAGAGCTGATCGGTGTCTTGGAGGGCGTTACCGGGAAGAAGTTCGATATCGACAAGTTGCGCGATCACATGGGTTATGCCAACAGGATGAGCGTTGGCTTCAAGCGAGTGGTCGAAGTCAACAAGGCTGTACCTGCCCTCTATAACGGGGTAACTGACGGGACAGTATATCTTGGTGTAGCCAATGGGTTCAGGGGTCGGGAGGAGGGGGCCAAGTACTTCGAGGATCTGGTGGAAGAGCTCGAGTACAAAGCCGCCAACGGAATTGGGACGCTTCACGAGGAGAAATACCGCTTGGTATTTGTGGGAGTACCTTGCTACCCGATATTCCGGCGTTTCGGAGAGATGTTCAGCAAGTGGGGCGGGGAGTTCGTAGGCTCCAGCTATCTATGGTTTGCTTCGGGTGGCATGAACACGGGGTTCGAGTACGACCTCGACAATCCCTTGGAGAGCTTGGCCGAGGGCGTGCTGGTCACAGTGAGAAATGCAATGGATTCCATGTTCTATTCGGACAAGATGCTGGTGGACATGGTGGAGCCCTACGGGATCGACGGTGTGGTATATCACTCCATCAAATCTTGCCGGACGGTCTCGACTGGCCTGGCCGACAACAGGTTGGCAGTCATGAAAGATGCCGACGTAGGTACGCTGCTCCTCGAGTCTGATCATATGGACTCCCGTGTGGTCTCGGAGGCGCAGTTGAAGAACCGGGTGGATGCCTTTTTCGAAGGGCTGGCCACTCGCAAGCTGATAGCGGAACGAGCCAGTTAGGAGGTACAAATGTCATATGCAGCAGGAGTGGATGTCGGGTCCACCCAGACAAAAGCCATCATAATCGACGAAGACCGGCGTATAGTAGGCCGAGCTCTGATAGATACCGGCGCCAATGTCACCATAGCGGCCGAACATGCTTACGAGGTGGCTCTTCGGGATGGGGACATTCACGAGGAGAAGGAGGCCGTTGGTTTCATCGTAGGTACCGGGTACGGACGATACAAGGTGACCTTTGGCGATACCCAAACTACGGAAATTTCCTGCCATGGGAGGGGAGCCGTGCACATGTTCCCTGCCACGAGGACCGTCTTGGACATGGGCGGCCAGGACACCAAGGCGATCAAGGTGAACCCCAACGGAGAGATCCTCGACTTCAGCATGAACGACAAGTGTGCTGCTGGTACAGGGAGATTCCTGGGAGCGGCTTCAACTGCGCTCGAGATACCACTCGATGAGCTCGGTCCTACCTCGCTTCGCTCGGAAAGGCCAGTGAAGATCTCCACCACCTGTACAGTCTTTGCTGAGTCAGAAATCCTTTCCTGGCTGGGTAAGGGTAAGAAGGTGGAGGACATCCTCTTCGGGGTCCACCAGTCAGTGGCAGGGAGAGCTATAGGCCTCCTACGGCGAGTTGGGATCGAGCAGGATGTAGCTTTCACCGGCGGAGTGGCCAGGAACATAGGAATGGTGAAGGCGCTGGAGGAACTTTTGGGGTTTCCAATATATGTGAGCGAGGAGTCGCACTTCATGGGAGCGCTCGGGGCAGCGTTGTTCGCTATGGATCATGTGAAGAGCCGTCAGGCTCCATCAAAGCTGATGGGGGTTACGGCATGAGCTACGTAGCGGGAATAGACGTAGGCTCGACTTATACCAAAGCAGTTATCCTATCCGATGACGACTCGATTGTAGCCAAGGCCATGATCCATACCGGGTTCAAGCTGGACAAGGTGGGAGAAGAGGCTCTGGGAAAGGCGCTCGTTCAAGCTGGGCTGGACCGGGGGGACCTGTCCTACGTGGCGGCAACGGGCTATGGCCGCTTCCAGGTAGGAGGGCGAAGCATCAATATCACTGACCTGACTGCAGCGGCTTGGGGGGCCCGGTTCTTGTATCCCAACACCCATACCATTCTGGATGTGGGTGGGCAGACGATGAAGGTCACCCGGCTCGATGAGCACGGTAGGGTGAAGTCGTTCCGTCTGAACGACAAGTGTGCCGCCGGCACTGGGGCCTTCCTGGAGAAGACGGCCCGTTACATGGGTTTCGAGACCGAAGAGATCGGACCGGCAGCAGCGACATCGAAGGAGGACGTGCCCATCTCCGGAGTGTGTGCCGTCTTTGCCGAGGCGGAAGTCATCAACCACCTTTCCCAAGGGGTGGCTCCTGCTGACATCATGCATGGCGCAATCGTCTCTCTGGTCTCCAAGTCGGTCCAGCTGATGAAAAGAGTGCAGATGGAGCCCGAGTTCACTCTGGTCGGTGGGATACTGCGTTTCGAGAGCATGGCACAGGTGCTCAAGGAGAAGCTGAAGGCGGAGATGAACCTGCCATCAGGAGACATGCCCCAGTTTGTCCTTGCTCTTGGAGCTGCAGTTCTTGGTCGGCAACGAGCCAGAAAGCTTGCCAAGGAAGATGCGCTGGTATAGATTGAGCTGATGAACGGGAGAAGTTGCAGGGTATGGGGTGCTGAAGATGCTCTTCCCCTCAGCGAGGGGCTATTTGACTGAATGAGATTTGTGCTGCTGATGCCGCTGACGTGCAGGATGATTGCGTGACGCATGAATAACAGATTGGAAGATAGGGCCGCAAGTCTTGGTCCAAGTGCCGGGAGAGTGGCGATGTTTGTAGACGGCACGCCGCAGGCGGGTACACGGCGTCCGGGAAGGCCGCGGAACCGTGGGCCCAGCGCGGAATATACGGCCCGTTTGGCGGAGATCGTAGACGTGGCTGCAAAGGTGTTCAAGGAGAGAGGCTATGATGCCGGATCGTTGGACGATGTGGCCGCGGAGTTGAACTTGAGGAAAGCGAGCCTGTATTACTATGTGCGCTCCAAGGCCGAACTGCTTTACCTGATATTCGACAAGACCATCACCTCAGCGCTGGATAGCATCGAGAAGTGCCTGTCCATCCAGGATCCCAGAGAGCGCTTAGCGGCGCTGATACGTCATCAGGTGATCATGGTTGCGTCGGAGCCCAGCTTTTTCACCGTCTTCTTCGACCAGCGCCCCAGGTTGGCTCGCAACTATGACAGTGAGATACTGGCCAAGGAGAAGCAGTACCTGCGTGTATATCAAGAAGCAGTCGCTACTGCTGTGGACAATGGAGTACTGGCGCCCATGAGTGCTCGTTATGGTGCCCAAGCTATCCTTGGCATGACCAGTTGGATATACAAGTGGTTCGATCCCGACCGTGATGATCCTCGGGCATTCGCCGATGCCTGCGTGGACATGATAATGGTGGGTGGAGACGGGAGGAGGATATTGGCCGGCGGGAAGGCTGCAAGAGGGCCAGAACCAAGAAAGGGGTAGGCATGGATTTTGAGCTTTCAGCTGAGCTGGCTGAGTTGCAAGATACGGTTCGGAGAATCGCAAGAGATAAGGTACAACCCAGGGCCCGTGAGATCGACACCACTGGCGAGTACCCGGCTGATCTCTTCGAGATATTTGCCAAGGCAGGTTTGCTGGGACTGTGCATACCTGAGGAGTACGGCGGATCAGGAGCTGGGATACTTGGCCTTGTCTTGGCGGTGGAGGAGGTGGCTAAGTACTCCAGCACGGCAGCGCTTATGCTATTGCTTACCCGTCTCCCAACCGGACCTGTGATGATAGCCGGTTCCGAGGATCAGAGGAAACGCTATCTGCCGGGAATTGCCGATGGTACTCAACGCGCCGCGTTTGGACTGTCCGAGCCGCAAGCGGGCAGTGACGTTATGGGTATGAGAACCAGGGCCGTGAGGGATCCCAATCACGAGGGCGCCTGGATACTGAACGGCTTGAAATGCTGGATGTCAGGAGTCGCTCAGGCAGACTGGTTTACCGTCTTTGCCAAGACAGAGGCTCCGACCAGCCGTGCTCACGACTCGATCACTGCTTTTATCGTCGAACGTGGGTGGAAAGGTGTATCCGTAGGTCGTCTTGACGAAAAGATGGGCGTCAGAGGTGTGGATACCGGTGAGCTGGTTCTGAAGGACGTCAGCGTTCCTCCAGAGTGCGTCATAGGAGAGGTGGGAGGATTCAGGCTGGCTATGCTGGGCCTCAACTCCATGAGGCCGGTCGTGGCTGCTCGGGGGATTGGCCTGGCAGAAGGAGCGCTCATGTACGCCACCAACTACGTAAAAGAGCGCGAGGCCTTCGGCAGGACCGTAGCTGACTTCCAGGGGATCCAGTGGGAACTGGCCAAGTTGGCTACTGAGATAGAAGCAGCCAGACTGCTTACTTACCGCGCAGCCGCCCTTGCCGATCAGGGCAAGTTCACCAAGGAATGGGTGCCCCTGCTCTCTATGTCCAAGTACTATGCAACTGAGCTTGCTGTCCATGCCTCAGGGGTGGCTTTACAGTTGCTCGGCGCCGCCGGTTACATGAAAGATCACCCGACAGAGCTGTGGTACAGGGATGCCAAGCAACTTACCATCGTAGAAGGAACTACCCAAGTACAACTGGGTTTGATTGCCAAAGGTCTACTGGACGGCGACATCTGGTGGGATTGACGGACTCCACTTGTCTGGGCCAGCTGAGAAAGCGGTGGGAGAGGGCGTCACCGGCGATTTGCCTGGTCAATGGGGTATACCCTGACAATATGCACGTTACGGATGCTGGGAGCACAGGTCATGGCTACGGCATCATTTCCCGAGCCTTTAGGACATGGTGAGTCCACCGTCTACGCTCAGGGTCTGTCCGGTGATGTAATCGGCGTCAGAAGAGACCATGAAGCAGATGGCCCTGGCTACTTCCTCCGGCTTACCTACCCGGCGAAACGGGATCGAGCGTGTGATCGCATCCATTAGTCGTTCGTTACCCTCGCGTACTCCGGCAAGCATGGCAGTGTCGATGAGCCCCGGCGCCACGCAGTTCACATTGATGCTGTGGCGAGCCACTTCTCTGGCAATGGCTTTGGAGAACGCAATTGTGGCGCCTTTGGCCCCGGAATAGACGGTTTCCCCACTGGAACCGACCCTTCCTGCGTCTGAAGCCACCAGTACGATGCGGCCGTGCTCTTGGCCAATCATGTGAGGCAGAACCGCATGCACGCATGCGAGATGGCCGCGGTAGTTGACCGCAATGACCTTGTCCCAGAGTTCCTCGTCAGTGTCGACGAATGGCATGACCTTGTCCCAGCCGGCGTTGGAAACCAAGATGTCCAGGTGCTCGAATGCATCCAAGACCTTTGTTGTCATGGATCGGACATCAGAGGTGGACGTGACGTCACAGGCTATGCCTATTCCTTCACCTGGAGTGGATGCGATCTCGCTGGCCACCTGAGATGCTCTGGTCTCGTCGAGATCCGCCACTGCTACGGCCGCACCTTCGGCTGCGAGTGACAGCGCAACTGCCCTGCCGATGCCACTGCCACCACCAGTGACGATAGCTGTCTTACCTTCGAAGCGCATAAGTCTTTCTACCTCCTTATATTGTGAATATTGCGAGTCATATCGAGTGCAAGAGCCATACTTATAGGCTCAACGGAGCAGTCCATCAGGGTCCATCGCCCGTAATATGTCAAGCTGTTCGGGAGAGGGAGGTGCCGTGTTCGGCACAGGCTCTTCGATCTCGATCTCGAAACCGGTGGCGTCCACCACCTGTTGAAGCTCTACGCCTGGGTGGAGCGAGGCAATCCGCATCCGCAAGGTTTCTGGATTGAAGGTCATGGCGCACAGAGGGGTGACCACCATGGCCGGCCCCCCTCCCATGAGTCCAGCTTCCCGCCAGGACACCGGTCCTTCCAAGAAACCGGGACCGCTCCGGAAGTCGACCTTCTCGACGAAGGTGCGCCGGTTGTGCGACATGGTGTAAATGAGTGTTCTTCCCACTCTGGACAGGAAAGGAAGCCCTACGCTACCTGGTCCCCGAGGGTGAGGATGGTTCCAGCTGCCCACCGCCACCAGATTGCAGTTGCCGTAGACGTCAATCTGGATGCCACCGGCAAAGAAGATGTCGAACACGTCGCCACGGCCTTCCATCAGAACCACATCGGTAAGCGGTACCGCTGTCTCTGCCCGCAGCAGCCTGTAGTCGCAAGCGGAGGCGACCAGTGGTTGCTGGTATGGGTTGACACTGCAAGTACCGCCGGCGATGTAGGAGAAGTTTGGAGCATGTGTCAACTGTGCCAGCCTGCAGGAAGCTTGGGGAATAGCGCTACCCGTACCCATTATGGCAACTTCGCCGTCATGCAACTCGCCAGCCAACACGGTGGCCATCAGCTCTGACGAACTCCAATCCGTTGTTTGATCTAGGCTCATCGTCCCCTTTCCTCCAGACTGCCTTCGTAGCGCAAACCACTGATGCGATCAGTCGTGGACTGGCTGTACAGAGCTTCTGTGGTCTGGTGCACATAACGAGTCAAGTACTCATCGGTACCACGCTCATCTCTTGCCATCGCGAGATACTGGCGCAGATGCTCTTCGTCATATGTGTAGAAAGCGTGAGAGGAGGTAGGGTGGCAGCCCCCAGCGGCCAAGACCACCGCATCGACGAGAAAGGCAGGAATCGTCGTGCCCATTGGATGGCTGCTGATTTCCTCGGTGGATACGATACGTTCCACCTGGAGGATCACATGCTTTGATGCCAACGCCATCGACCTGTCCAGGAAGTGAGCTCCTAGGAGGACGGCGTTCCCCTGCGCGTCTGAGAGCTGGGCATGCAGGAGAGCGACCTCCGGCGAGAGGGGAGCACCTACTAGCACGCGTTCCCCACTGAAGGGATCCTCAGCATAGGCATAGCTCTCGGGATTCACCTTGGGGATGTCCGAGTACTCGAGTCCCCTGGGCAAGGGGATGAAAGGCAGACCGCCGGCTCCTGCATAGAGGCCATGGGTTATGTAGGGTTCGTCGCACTCGAGGATGCGTATGCTTCCCTGCTCAGCAAGGCGCCTGAAGTTGGGCGCCAAGCCGAGGTGCTCGAAACCGACGTAAGAAGTGACCAACTCGTCAACCAGTCCCGCTCCCAGCAGCAAGTCTGCGTTCATGGCTCCGCAGGGGCTGGTCAGCAACTTCCCGATCCTTCGACCTTGGCGAATGATCTCCCTTACCAGTGCCATCGGGTTGTTGTGCAAGTGCATTCCACCGACTGCCACAAAAGAGCCGTCTTCGACTATGCTCGAGATGGCATCGGAAATGGGTACTATCTTGGAAGCCCCCATCAGCTGCCGCTATCCTGGTTAGCTCTCTCGAGGTTCAAGGGCATGGCCGCACTGACCGCAGTACTCGAAGTTGCGTGGAAGGTTGCCGGCTCCGCAAGAGGGACAATGCTTCATGTAGGGACCCCAGGGGAACTCCGAGGATCCCCCGAAAGCCGCTTGTTCTCTCAGCATCCTGTACCGAGGTGGCCGCTTCTCTACAAAGGCGCTCATGCCTTCCAGCGGTTCCCAGGATGCATAATGAAGAGCAAGCCACTCGCCTGCATGGCCGACAGTCTGGTACCAGGACAGATCCTTCCAGAAGTTGGCTTGTTGTTTGGTATACCTGGTGCATTCGGCGAACTTGTCGATGAGCTCCTCGCACAAGCCGTCCACCGCCTCATCGAGCTTGGAGAGGTCGATACTGTACCCGTCCTGTTCCTTCTGCGCCAGCTTGATCTGCTCGGGCGTTGCATGCTCGATGAACTCGCCATCGTGCTGCACGGACGGAACGACCTCGTTGACGAGGCCCCACTCCAGTGCCTGATAGGCAGGGATGCGCCGGTTGAGCATGAGCATCCATCGTGCGCGGCGATCTCCGACCACGATGGGGAGCCACTGGGTAGCTCCACCTGCTGCCACGCTCCCTACGCCTGTACCGACTTGGCCTACGTAGGCGTGTTCGGCAATCACGGACAGGTCGCAGGCCAAGTGGCTCTCGTTGCCACCACCGACAACTATGCCGTTCAGCCGAGCGATCACCGGCTTGCCTGTCTTCACGATACTCTCTATGTAGGCGCTGAAAAGACCCATGTACTTCCAGTAGTCATGAGGAGACTTGGTATAGACGCTCTCGTACTCCTTGACATCGCCGCCCGTGCAGAAGGCGTTGGTGCCGCTACCTGTGAATACGATCACAGCCACCTCGTCGTCGAATGCAGCTTGCCGGAAAGCGGCAGCGAGTTCAATCAGTGTACGAGTGCTGTAGGCATTGTATGCCTCAGGGCGGTTGATGGTCACCCTTGCCACCCACCCATCCCTGGAATAAGTGATCTCGGTGAATTCGACTTCAGGCAGGCGGATTTCTCCCATTGTAATTACCTCCAAGCAAGTTTAATCTACTAACCGTTCAATAAAAACCACTATATATCATTTCATCGCACGTTGCAACTGTTCCAGAGTTGACAGATTTGATTGCCGGTAATTTTGACAGACCTGGCAGGCCTGATTGCCGGTAATTTTGGTCAGCGTTGGTGATTCGTCGAATCATACAGGGTGGGTTACAGTATTTATCCGTGCCTAATTTATCCGTGCCTACCTTCTTGGCTTGCCGGAGCCTGAACACATGCCTTAGAAGCCGGCATGTTACGGTGACGGCGGAATCATGACCGCTTAGCCTCTTGACCCAGGCTAGAGCATGCCCGTCACTTGCCGCCGCGGGCCTTGCATGGCCGGTGGCTGGTACTATGGGGTGGACCTGGATTCCAGCGACCGGCTCGAGACTGGTTCCGTCGGAAAACGGGCTGCGGCATAGTGGCCGCAGCGGACATTGGTTCCAGCGACCGGCTCGAGACTGGTTCCGTCGGAAAGGCCGGTTCAGTCGTGTAGTGCAACCGGATGGTGATGAGCGTTCTTAGCCGCGCATAGAGAGAGCACGGAGTAATAGATGGAAGGAACAGAAGCGGTGGATGGGGAGATATCGAGAAAGGGCTGGATCGACTTTCATGTTCACATTTTCAGGATGTCAGGCCTCGTTTCTCCGGTGGTGAGAGATCTGATCGAAGCCTCCAACCCGCAAATGGGCCACGGTACCGGCGCAGAGCCTCCGCTTGGTGTCGGGGATGAGATTGTGCCGGTCGAGATGATGCTGGCGCAACTGGATGCTGCAGGTGTCGAGCGAGCGGTGGTGCTGGCCCAGGAAACCCCCGGAATAGGCATCAATGTACCAAGCGACTATGTGCTCGAGTACTGTACCCAGACGGATCGTCTGGTGCCGTTCGCCTCCCTGAATATCCAGG
Organism: Actinomycetes bacterium; assembly: GCA_021841005.1. Classification (GTDB taxonomy): domain Bacteria; phylum Actinomycetota; class Acidimicrobiia; order Acidimicrobiales; family JAMCPL01; genus JAMCPL01. The sequence continues at coordinate 134,970 of JAKBVZ010000035.1, forward strand.
CCGAACATGATTACAGGGGCAAACTCTTATCGTGGGCGGCCCGGGGAGCCAGGGGTCTCAAGCTTTATCCTTCTTACCAATTCATCTATCCGAACGACCGGCGCCTTTACCGCTGCTACGAGCTGGCCGAAGAGCTTGGTTGGCCTGTTGTGTTCCATACAGGCAGCTCGGTCTTCGCCAATTCGCGTCTCAAGTACGCGCTTCCCATCCACCTGGACGATGTAGCTGCCGACTTTCCTTCGTTGCCGGTGGTTCTCGCACACTGTGGGCGTCCTGCCTGGACTGCAGAGGCCACCATCTTGGCTCGTACCCACGACAAGGTGTACTTGGAGATATCAGGCATTCCCCCGCACCGCTTGCTCGAGTACCTGCCGGACCTGCCACGGATCTCGGACAAGGTGATCTTTGGGAGCGACTGGCCGTCCACCCCAGCGATCGGCAGGACGGTGCAAGGCATCCTCGAGCTGGGTCTTTCTCCGGAAGTGCTTGCCAATTTGTTTGTGGATACTGCATTATCGCTGTTGGGGGGGGTTGCCGCCGGCGAATCCAGCCCATTTGCCGGACAGGGTCACTCTCCGGCAGCGAGGGCTTGACGCAGTTTGTACCGCTGTATCTTGCCGGTAGCTGTTTTCGGAAGGGTGTCCAGGACAATTATCCGTCGAGGTCTTTTGAATGGCGCCAACTTCTGTCGAGCAAAAGCTATGATCTCTTCTTCTGAGATCGAGTGCCCGGGCATGGGCACTATGCAGGCCACCGGCTTGTCCAAGCCCTCTTCATCAGGGAAGCCGACTACCCCCACCTCCAGCACGTCAGGATGCTCGATCAACGTCGCCTCCACTTCGGACGGGGAAACCCAGATGCCCCCGGCCTTGATCATGTCGTTCGAGCGAGAGAGGTATGTATAGTAGCCATTGTCGGAGCAGGAATACATGTCTCCGGTGTGCAGCCACTCACCTCTGAAGCTGTACCGGCTACTGGCGGCATTGCACCAGTAGCCGGTCGCTATGGAGTCACCTCTGAGCTCGAGGTTGCCCGGTTCACCGGGCTTACATGGGCTACCCCCGTCATCCAGCAGGCGCAACTCGTAACCGTCCACCGCCGTTCCGGTGGTGCCTGGCCGTATGTCACCCGGTTTGTTGGATATGAAGATGTGCAGAGCTTCAGTCGAGCCTATGCCGTCCAGTATCTCCACGCCGAACCGATCGCGGAAGCGATGGAAGATGCTCGCAGGCAGTGGCTCGCCTGCTGACACTCCGAACCGCACGGACCTGAATGTGTCCTCGGCGATATCCGATGCAAGCAAGGCTGCATAGAAAGTAGGTACTCCGAAGAAGAGGCTTGGTCTGTACTCAGACACGATATCAGCCGTCGAGGCGGGAGTGGGTGCTGCCGGGTCGAGCACAGTGGATGCGCCGGCGGCCAGAGGGAAGGTCATCGAATTGCCCAGACCGTAAGCGAAAAAGAGCTTTGCCACGGAGAAGCATCGGTCGTAGGAGGAGATGGCAAGAACTGTGCGCATGTAGGTGTCTACGGTTACCTTGAGGTCGATGTGACGGTGCATGGCGGCATATGGCCTGCCAGTGGTGCCGGAGGTGTACAGCCAGAACCCTGGAGACTCGTCCCAGGTGGCATGGGGAGGGAAGAAGTCCCCCGTGCCGTCCATGAAGCTGCTCCACTGGTGGACGTGCAGGCCGGCACGGGCCGGGGATGCCGATCCCCGGCCAGCCAGGGCAAGAATGTCTACATGACCGGTGATCAAGATGGCCTCCACTTCGGAAGAGCCAGAGGCCATCTTGATGGCTTCTGGGGCGAAGGAAGCGCTGGCTATGGCCCAACGAGCCCGGGAGTCTCTGGCTATGTGAGTGAGTTCTTCAGCGGTGAGCATGGTATTCACCGGTACGGGTATGGCGCCTATCCGCATAGCACCCAAGAAGGCGGCGAGGAACTCCGGCTCGTCGGCCATGACCAGGAGCACTCTCTCTTCAGGCCTTACCCCCAGCTCCCTGAGGCCCCTAGCGGCATCGGAGATGTTGGCAAGCAACTCTGTATAGCTGGACTTCGTCCCCCTGCAGTATAGGGCGGTGTCGTCCCCCCGCCCTTTCTCGACGTTGGTGTCGACCAAGTAACTGCTTGCATTGAACGGCTCTGTCATGGTGCCTCCTCATGCTTGCCATTGGTGTATAGGTATGATTCCTGAGTATATATCAGGGCACCGGCTTGTATACATACATACAAGCGATATTACAGTACTGTTACGATATGCTGAGCCCATTCCATCACTCAATGATCGCCGTCTGGTACTATCACGATGCGAGGTGAACAATACCACGACAAACTAAACCCTGCCAAAAACTTCCGGTAATATATACTCGGAGCTATTGCAATTTGCGACGGACAGGTATACAATTAGACACATATAGTTTGATTGAACGGTTGGATGATTAAACTCTGCTGGAGAGTGGCTGGATAGCTGGGGATCGGATGCTTGATAGCTTGACTTGTGAATGGCTGCCCAGAGGTGGAGGACTTGGCTCATAGAACTATTCTGCGAGCCAAAGAGAGAGAGCGTGAGGTGGCTATGGTTGTTTGTGCACGAGAGGGGTGGCGGGTCCTGCCGATGAAGGAGGGTTTCGAACGTGGTCGCGATCTAGTGGAGAATGTTCACGGGCTGCGGCATAGTGGCCGCAGCAGATCTGAGGGTTTCGAACGTGGTCGCGATCTAGTGGAGAATGTGGATCGTATCGAATGTGTTATCCGGAATGTTCCGTTTATCCGGAATGTTCCGTTCAGGAGTGGCCTAACTGCCGGTACGGCAGGGAACATGAGGTGGAGCGATGGATGAGACCGCTAAGTTGTCTTCTGGTTCGCAAGCTTCGAACCTCCCCGAGTTCTCGGAGCTTGTCTTCGATTGGAATCAGGTGGATCCACCGAATTGCTCGTTCGAACCGCCTTCGAAGATTATCTTGAACGACGAAACGCTTCGTGACGGTCTGCAGTCTCCCTCTACACTGCAGCCTGCGCTGGCGCAGAAACAAGTATTCCTGCGCTTGCTACCCGCATTGGGTATCCATTCCGCAGACATCGGATATGCGGGGGCAGGCAGTGCTGCGCTTTCCGATGTGGTCAAGCTGGCCGAGACCATCCGTAATGAGGGGCTGTCCATCGAGGCGAACTGCGCAGGACGCACTCACATTGACGATATCAACCCCATCCTGGAGGCCTGCCAGCGCTCCGGTTTGGCCATACGGGCAGCACTGTTCCTCGGCTCGAGCCCGATCAGGCAGCTCGTGGAGGGTTGGGATCTCGATTACCTGGTGGAAACCGCGACCAAGGCAATTGGCTATGCCAGGAGCCAGGGAGTGGAGGTCATGTTTGTCACCGAGGACACCACCAGAGCCCGGCCAGGTGATCTGTCACGTCTTTACCGGGCAGCCGCTGATGCTGGGGCCGCCCGGGTATGCGTGTCGGATACGGTTGGGCAAGCTACCCCTGTGGGTGTTCAGCGTGTAATCAGCTTCTTGCGTAAAGATCTGGACGAGGCCGGTTTTCCCACTATAGAGATCGATTACCATGGGCATAGAGACCGAGGCCTTGATTTGATCAACAACTTGATGGCGCTGTCGGCTGGCGCCACTCGGGTACACGCTTGCGCGTTGGGCGTAGGAGAACGGGTAGGCAACGCGGTTATGGATACCCTGGTGGTCAATCTCGTCCTTCTGGGGTGGATGGAGGCGGATCTGACTGGGTTGCCCGCCTATTGCGAGTTGGCCAGTGAGATGACGGGTTTTCCCATTGCACGCAACTACCCGGTGGTCGGTGAGGATGCGTTCACCACGAGCACAGGGGTGCATGCAGCAGCGGTGGCCAAGGCATATGAAATGGGTGCGGCATGGCTCGCCGACCGTATCTATTCCGCCGTTCCGGCTGGACTTGTCGGCAGAGAGCAGCGCATATTGGTGGGTCCGATGAGCGGGCGCTGGAACGCACTGTTCTGGTTGCGTCAACATGGTATCGAGGAGTCGCCCGAGCTGGTGTCGGCTATCTTGGATGTTGCGAAGCGTTCTACGCACGTGCTGCACGATGACGAGGCTAGAGTTGCAGTGGAGCTGGCCATGGAGAAGGAAACCGTACCAGCAGGTGGGCGAAAGGAGACATCCGTATGAAGATGGCAGCAGGCACTCAACCTGGCAACAGCTTGAGTGTATCAGCCGATGCCGGCAACAATGGGCGCGATGGCGACGATGGGCACAAGAGGCCAGGTGGTACGCCGGTGGTGGCCGTGGCGCCGGCCGGCAACGGTTCCATCGCCCACTCCAGTCACAAGACGGCCCTGTTCTCCGGCAATGAGGCCATCGGGTTGGCCGCCTGGCATGCCGGAGCGGACATGGCCGTGGGATACCCGGGAACTCCGAGTACGGACGTACTGGAGTACATAGCAGAGATCACGCCTGAACCAGATATCTACGTGGAGTGGTCCACCAACGAGAAGGTGGCCATGGATGTGGCGATGGGCGCTTCATTGGCAGGGAAGCGGGTGATAGTCACAACCAAGCATGTCGGGCTCAACGTGGCCATGGATTCTTTGATGACAAGTCCGTTCATCGGGGTGAATGGCGGCGTGGTCGTGTTCAACGCCGACGATCCTGGTATGCACAGCTCTCAGAACGAGCAGGACAACCGTTATATAGCCCGCTTTGCAGGGATACCGTTGCTGGAGCCATCTGACAGCCAGGAAGCTTATGACTTCACTAGGGTCGGGTTCGGCTTGAGTGAGCAATGGGACACCCCGGTCATCCTGCGTACCACCACCCGCATCTCTCATGCTCTCTCGAAGGTGATTCCTGCGCCCGCGGAGCAGCATCGTTCGGGCGAGTTCCGCCGCGACCCCCGTAAGTACGTCATGCTCCCTGCCAATGCCAGGCCCCGGCACGTGGCGCACCTCGAGCGCCTGTCCAAGATGGAGAAGTGGGCGGAGGAGGTGCCTTTCAACCGTGAGGAGCTACGATCCAGGAGTATAGGGGTGGTTACTTCCGGCGTATCTTACCAGTATGTACGGGACGTGTTGCCTGATGCCAGCGTATTCAAGCTGGGACTTACTTTTCCTCTCCCCAGGGAGAGTTTGACAAGCTTTGCGTCCAAGGTCGATCGGCTTTTCGTGGTGGAAGAGCTGGAGCCTTACCTCGAGGAAGCCTTGAGGTTGCTCGGCGTGCCGGTGGAGGGTAAGGAGTTCTTCCCCCGTTATGGCGAGCTCTCCCCCCACCTGGTGCGTGTCGGATTCCAGGCGGCTGGGATACTCGAACCTTCCGGCGAGACCGCTGGAGAGACCATCGGTGGTGTTGCCGGTCCATCCCTTGATTCGGTCGGTCCTCGCTTTCCCCTGTTGTGCTCGGGGTGTTCGCACGCTACCCCGTTTTTTGTGTTGAGAGAGCTTGACGCAGTAGTGACTGGTGATATTGGTTGCTACACACTCGGAGCCACGGATCCGCTTTCCGCTATGGATACCTGCCTTTCCATGGGGTCAAGTGTGGGTATGGCCGTAGGATTGGCCAAGGCAGGCAGTACCGGAGGAAGGCCGGTAGTGGCAGTGCTCGGCGATTCGACTTTCCTCCATGCGGGTATCCCGCCTCTGATCGATGCGGTCCACAGGGAGGCCAATCTAACCGTGATCATACTTGACAATGGAACAACGGCCATGACCGGTGGACAGCCGAATCCGGCTAATGCCGTGGACATCCGTGGAAGATCAGTTCCGAAGGTGGACATCCCGGCTATTTGTAAAGCCATCGGGGTGGCTTCATTGGCGGTGGTGGATCCTTATGACGTGGGCGCCACGAGAAGGGCCATAGAGAACGCCATCTCCAAAGAGGGTGTATCTGTGGTGGTCACCGTCAGGGCGTGTGCGGAGTCGCCAGAGAAGATTCGTGGGCCGGTGTACTACGTGGACGTCGACGGTTGTGATGGTTGCCAGTTGTGCATGAACCTGGGGTGCCCTGCTCTGGTGTGGGACTTGAGCCTTGACGTCATGCCCAAGCGAGTGCGCATAGACGCTTCGCTATGCTCCGGATGTACAGTCTGCGCCCAGATCTGTCCACAAGGAGCGATATTCGCCTCCAGCAGCCAGTCGGTGACAGCTTCTACGGCTGGAGCGGGTGCCTCCGTCTCGTCCAACCAAGGGGAGCGGCAGTGACGGTCAAGACTATCGATCAACCCGGCACGCTCGTCGAGCAGGCTAGAGACCTGAAGGAGGCCAATGAACCCGCCATATCCCAAGGTAACCTTGTGCTGGCAGGCGTAGGTGGTCAAGGGATCATCATGGCCAGTAACATCATCTCCCTAGCTTGCCTCGAATCTGGATTGGATGTGAAGAAGTCGGAAGTTCACGGCATGTCTCAGAGAGGTGGCACGGTGGTGAGCCATGTCCGTTTCGGCCACGAGGTTCACTCGGTGATGCTGGAGCCCAAACAGGCTGAGTGGATCATCGCCCTTGAGTGGGAGGAAGGATTGCGTTTTCTCGAGTACCTGAAGCCAGGAGGGGTGGCCTTTATGAGTACTGAACGGCGGATACCGCCTACAGCATTTGCGGACCGCCTGGGAGGCAAGATTGATTATGCGCTGGGGGCAGGAGTACCTCGAGGCGTTGTTCCCGTGGATACCTATGCCGTGGCTGGTGAGGCCGCAGCAGAGCGGCCGGTCATTGCTCAGACCGTCCTACTCGGAGCGCTGTCTGTGGATATGGGGCTGTCCCAAGAGACTTGGCGGGAGGCTATAGCGGCTACGGTGCCACCGAAGGCGGTGCAGGCGAATCTTATTGCGTTCGAGAACGGCCGTACTTGGTACGAGCGATGGAAGAAAACCACAGGTTCCAAGCTCGGATCTTCGGTCAAGGCAAACGACATCCAACAGCCGGAGGGAGTTTCTCCTGGAGTTTCTCTCGGAGGAAGTTCCAACGGACCAAGTGCATCAGCAAGTGCATCAGTGAAAGACTGGCGCGGAGGAGCGCCGCGTATCGAAGTGATCCGAGATTGGTGCAAAGGGTGCAACATCTGCGTGATCGTATGTCCGGAAAGGGTTCTCAGCCTCGATCGCTTTGACATCGTAGTGGCTTCCAAGCCGGATCGCTGTACCGCGTGTGGCCTTTGCGCCCGGCTCTGTCCGGACATGGCCATAGAAATTTGGGTGGATACACCGGCGCATGTCGGTACTGGTGGAGAATAGCGAACAACAGGAACCAAGGAGATACAACGTGCGATTGATACAAGGAAATGAGGCATGTGCCGAAGGGGCCATAGCTGCAGGATGCCGTTTCTTTGCCGGTTACCCGATCTCACCGTCCTCGGAGATTGCCGAGGCGATGGCCCGGATGCTCCCCAGGCACGGCGGGGTTTTCCTTCAGGCCGAGGACGAGCTGGCCTCCCTGGGAGCCGTCCTCGGAGCGGCTCTTGGTGGGACCAAAGCAATGACCGCCACTTCAGGCCCTGGGTTTTCCCTTATGCAAGAGCACATCGGCTACGGTTACCTGGCCGAGATACCATGCGTAGTGGTAGACGTGATGAGAGGAGGGCCCAGCACGGGACTACCCACCCAACCCTCACAGGGGGATGTCATGCAGGCTCAATGGGGATCTCATGGGGACCGGGCGGCGGTGGTGCTCGCACCAGTAGGCGTCCAAGAGGTCTACGACCTTACCATACAGGCATTCGGGCTGTCAGAGACTTTGCGTATGCCTGTCACCCTGCTCTTCGATGAGGTGGTCGGGCATATGAGGGAGGGTGTAGATCTGGCCATGGATGATCCTATGACCTTCGGTGGACGCCCTCGTCCCAGCCAACCCGCAGGGCCGTCCTTCAGGCCTTACAAGGCCAATGCCGCCGGCGTGGCTGAATTACCGGATTTTGGCAGAGGCTACAGGTTCCATGTAACCGGCCTCATGCACGACGAGCGCGGATTTCCCACCACCGACACATCGGTGGTGGCTGCGCTGTTGGAGAGGCTGGAGAACAAGGCGCAGGCGGCCAAGGAGCTGGTCACGCCTGAGACCTATCTGATGGATGACGCCACCTTGGTGCTCGTGGCTTACGGCATCACCGGGCGAACCGCCAAAGCGGCAGTGGATGCTCTCCGCAGCAGGGGTATAAGAGCTGGGCTATGGCGTCCGCGGCTGCTCTGGCCGGTGCAGGACGAAATGTTGAGAGGGGCTCTGCAAAATGCGGAGATGGTGGTGGTGGCCGAGATGAACCGGGGTCAGTGGGCCAGAGAGGTGGAGCGGGTTACAACAGGCAGCGCTATTCTCAGACCGTTGCTCGTAGCAGGTGGAGCCACGATCACCACTGAGGAGATGGTCGGCCATGTGCTCGATGCGCTGGAGGCTCCAGGTATCGCCTCCCCAGACAGGGTATCCAGAGGGGGGACTGGGCCTTACGCGAACAGGTCAAGTGCCGGCGCTGTGGCGCTCGAGTCAAAGGTGGTGGAGTAACGATGAGCACGGTAATGGATACAGATACAGCAGTGCATGGAGCCGCCGGCGGCAGTGTGGCTATTACCGGCAAGGAGAAGCGGTTGCTCCGCCATGCCATGATGCCCCACATGCTCTGTCCCGGTTGCGGGCACGGGATCGTCCTCGATGCTATGCTGTCCGTGCTTTCGGAGCGGTACGAGGACCTCGACAATGTGGCGTTCGTGGCTGGTATCGGTTGTTCTTCGCGGATCATTGGTTACATAGATGCCTGTACCCTTCACACGGCACATGGCCGGCCGCTCTCTTTTGCCACCGGCCTCAAACTGGCTCGTCCTGACCTCACCGTGGTCGTGATCACCGGAGACGGGGATGGATTGTCCATAGGGGGTAACCACCTCATCCATGCTGCCCGAAGGAACGTGGACCTCACCTGCGTGCTCTTGAACAATGAGATCTACGGCATGACCGGCGGGCAAGCTGCACCTACCACCGTGCTCGGTGCGTACACTTCTACCACGCCTTTAGGTAACACCCAGCATCCCTTTGATGCTGCTGAACTGGCCAAAGCAGCGGGAGCAACCTTTGTTGCCAGATCTCAGAGTTACCGTCCCCAGGTCTTCGGAGAGCTGTTCAGCCAGGCGCTGGATCATGTGGGGTTCTCCTTTTTGGAGGTGATGAGTGACTGTACCGAGTACTTCGGACGCACCAATCGTTTTGGTGAGGGGGCCGACATGCTCATGGGCCAGGCTAGGTATGAGCCGTCCATCGACGCCGATCTCGCCAGGATTCCTACAGTGGAGCCGGTAACCATCAAGCAACCGGTCCGTCCTGTGTTGCCTATTGGTGTTCTTCATAGGTCGAGCCGTCTCACCCTTGAGGAAACTCTTGGAATTGAAGGCGGTCGGAGTTCGGGAGTTGCCGACGGCAAGCTGGATGATGCAGTCCAGAGGATGGACGGGTGATGGACGGGAGTCGCAGCAGAGTCAATGTGAGACTCACTGGTTCAGGTGGCCAGGGGATAGCCTTGGCTGCCACCGTGCTCGCTGAAGCCGCGTTGGACACTGGGCTCTATGCCACAATGCTCCAGGAATATGGGCCAGAGGCAAGAGGCGGCGCCACCAAGGCTGACTTGTCAGTGGCCCGCTTGCCTATTGCCAACCCGCAGTTCCAGGTGCCCGATCTCTGCCTTGTCATCTCGGATAAGGCATGGACTCGCTTCGGCCAGGAATTGATTGGGCGGAAGGATGTAGCTCTGGTGACGGACAGAGACAGGGTGGTGGTTCCAGGCGTAGGTGATCCCGCCGAGATGGGGATTATTTCCCTGCCCTTCGATGAAGCGGCCAAGCTGCGGATAGGCGCAAAGGTCGTTGCCAATATGATCTGTGCTGCGTCGCTGGCCAGACTCATCGAAGCGATACCGCTCGATGGTGTGGCGAAGGTGGCTGAGAGGCGATCTCCGGCTGCGTTCAAAGACAAGAACCGTCAGGCTACTCAGCTGGGGTGGCAGATGATGGACGAGTACCTTTCTGTGCACGTGCTCCCGTGGAGGACATCAGAGGGCGAGGTAGGTGTTCTGGCGGCCGGCGGCGACGTGGCCATTGCCGGCGTCGGTGCGCTTGGTGCCGGCAGTGGTGCCGGCGAAGGCTGGAGTCATGAAGGAGGTGGAAGGAGTGCGCTCCGCCCTTGAGGGCATGAAGGTGCTGGATCTCTCCCAGGGCGCAGCAGGCCCGATTGCCGGGATGATTCTCGGTGAGTACGGCGCTGAAGTGATCAAGGTGGAACCTCCTGGCGGCGAGTGGGGGCGCAAGCTTGGTCCTCCATTCATCCAAGATCAAGCTGCTTCGTACCTGGGAATGAACCGGGACAAGCGCTCTATCGTGATTGACCTCAAGCATGAAGAGGGTGGAGATGTTCTTCGTAGGCTGGCCTCGGTCTGTGATGTGGTGCTGGAGAGCTTCAGGCCGGGCGTCCTGGATAGGCTGGGTCTATCCTATGAGGCTCTCAGGGCTGAGCGCCCGGATGTCATCTGGTGTTCCATTACCGCTTTCGGCCAGGATGGTCCGTGGCGTGACAAGCCTGGGGTGGATGGGATCATCCAGGCGGTCTCGGGAATCATGAGTGTCACCGGTGAACCAGATGGGGCACCGGTCAAGGTGGGGGTGCCTGCCGCCGATACAGTCGGTGCTTTGGTGGCGGTTCAGGGCATCTTGCTTGCCCTGCTCACTCGCAATTCCACGGGACGCGGGCAACGGGTGGATGTATCGCTGCTGGATTCTATGCTGATGTTCCAGACGGTGCCTTGGTCGATGTTCCAAGCGAGTGGTCGCTCTCCTGGCCGGCAAGGAAGTGCTGCGCCGTATGCCGCTCCGAACGAAGCCTTTCCCACCTCGGATGGCTATATCATGGTGGCTGCTTACTGGCCTGACCGTTGGAGAACGTTCACCGAGGTGCTCGGACGTCCCGAGCTTGCCCAAGATCCGCGTTTTGTGGATGTGGCTGCCAGGGTGGCCAACCGGTCTGCGATGTTCGAGGAACTCTCCAGCGCATTCAAGACGGCCTCTACGGACGAGTGGGTGGCCAGGTTGGAGGATGCAGATGTGGTCTGCGCGAAGATCTATGACTATGCCGCCCTGGCATCGGTGGAGCACCTTGTCGATGGGGAGCGTTTTCCTGCCCTGTACCATCCCATCCTGGGTAAGGTGCCGGGGGTGGGGATGCCTGCCAGACTCTCCTCCACACCTGCGGTTGCGCGCACTGCGGCTCCGCTGCCCGGTGAGCACAGCGTGGAGATCCTGACCGAGGTGGCCAATGTAGCAGATGAGCTGGTAGACCACTGGCTCGAGGAAGGGGTGGTCGAGCAATGGCAAAAGGAGTGATTAATCCGTTCACGGGCTGCGGCATAGCGGCCGTAGCGGACGGCGGGTGGTCGAGCAATGGCAAAAGGAGGTGGAGAATCAATGAGTGACCTGGTGCAATCGAACCTCGAAGAAGGAGCGGCGGTGGTGACCATCAATAGGCCGGATGCGCTCAACGCGCTTACTCCGGAGATGCTGGGGGAGCTCAAGGAGTTGCTCGAGGGTTTCGACAGGGACATAGAGTGCCGTGCGGTTGTGCTGGCCGGTCAGCCCAAGGCTTTTTCAGTGGGCGCCGACATCAAGGGGCGGGTGGCCGAGTACGATACCGGCGGCGCCAGAGATGCCCTTGGCGAGATTATCAGAGGGCTTTTTTCTTATATGGAGGCAATGTCCAAGCCGGTGATAGCGGCGCTTGCAGGGTACGTGCTTGGAGGAGGGTTCGAGCTGGCGCTGGCGTGCGACCTGCGGATAGCGGATGGGACGGCCAAGTTTGGATTTCCAGAAGCCGGCGTGGGTAGTATGCCCGGCGCCGGCGGAACCCAGAGGCTGACCAGGTTGGCGGGTCCGGCGGCGGCCATGGAACTCATGTTCAGCGGGGACCGCATCAGTGCAGATGAGGCATATCGATTCGGGCTCGTGAACAGAGTGGTTGCAGATGGAGATGCTGTACCTGCCGCCGTGGAACTCGGGAAGAAAATCGCCACCAAGGCGCCATTGTCAATTGACCGCATAAAGCGAAGCGTCTATGTGGCCACCAGCTCAGATCTGGCAACAGGGCTGGAGTTCGAGGCACTCTGCCACGCGTTCCTACGGGGAACTCACGACAGGGAAGAGGGTATGCGCGCCTTTGTGGAAAAGCGCGCTCCAAGATTCACAGGAAGGTGATGATCAAATGGGCATAAAGGATCGTGTAGCTATAGTTACTGGTTCCGGTCAGGGAATCGGAGAGGGCATAGCGCGTCGCCTGGCAAATGGCGGCGCCAGGGTTGTACTCAATGATGTGGATTCATCGCGAGTGGCCGGGCTTGCCGAGGACATGAAAGCGGCAGGCCTGGAGGCCGGCTACTACGCCGGTGACGTATCTACGAAGGCTGGTGCAGATGGATTGGTGGATTATGCTATTCGTCAGTTTGGCAAGGTTGACATCCTAGTGAACAATGTTGGCATAGCCCGGGATAAGTGGCTGGTGAAGATGTCTGAGGATGACTGGGATGAGGTTCTGAGGGTCAACTTGAAGTCTCCGTTTCTCTGTACGCAGGCAGTGGTCAAAGCCATGATGGATGCCAACTACGGTCGGATAGTCAATATAGGCTCGCGTGCATGGTTGGGAGGAGCCGGGCAGTCAAATTATTCGGCATCCAAGGGCGGAGTGGTCAGCTTCACCCGTACACTTGCTCTCGAGTTCGCCAAGTACCAGATAACCGCCAATTTGGTCGCACCTGGACTGGTGGATACTCCACTTTTCCGGGGCTTGGACAGGGAAGTCCAGGAGCGTTTGGTAAAGACGGTTCCGGTGGGACGGATCGGGGGCCCGGATGATATCGGTCATGCCGTGGCTTTCTTTGCCGATGACGATTCCTGGTACATCACCGGTCAGGTGCTCTATGTATGTGGCGGCCGTAGCGTAGGGGCATACTGATGGTTCTTTTGAAATTGGTTTCTATTGGACCAGATACGGACGAGGAGGAGAGTGATGACCAGAGTGGATGAAGTGAGTATTCCCGAGAAGGTGGCCAACTACGTGATCGAAGGCGACAGGGTCCGCCTGCGGGCAAGCAGGTGCCCTACCTGCGGGTCTGTATTTCATCCGCCGCGAACGATCTGTCCGACCGATGGTGCCGGTCCTCTCGAAGAGATATTGCTCGGTAATAAGGGCACAGTATATACATTCACGGTAGTAAGGCAGTCCACTCCGGAGTTCAAGACGCCCTACGTACTTGTCTATGTGGATTTTCCAGAGCAGGTACGGGTGCTGATGCCCTATGACGGGGAGGAGCCTCCTTCAATCGGCAGCCAGGTGGACATTGTGATGGGACTCGGACCCAAGCAAGAGGAGGGAGAGCTTGCAAGCGTTCCGCATGCCAGGTCGTAATGACCGTGAGGTGACGAAATGGTGAGGGGTTGTTCGCGGCTCTTGGATGTGACATAGGAGCGATTCTGAGATAGTGAGACAGGAGATTTGAGATTGGAGGTATGTATAAATGGAAGAAGTATATGTAATTGGTATCGGGATGACGCCATTTGGCAAACATCCAGATAACACTGCCGCTGACCTTGGAGCAGAGGCGGTCGGCTTGGCCTTGGCCGATGCAGGGGTTGGTCGCCAGGATATAGAGGCTGCGTGGGTTGGCCATGTGTTTCAAGGCATGGCTATGGGGCAGCGTGCTCTGTACGCGGCAGGGCTTTCAGGCATTCCCATAGACAACGTGGAGAATGCCTGCTCTTCAGGGTCTACCGCTATATGGGATGCGGCCATGGCCTTGCGAGCCGGAGCTTACGACTTGGTGTTGGCATTAGGGGTGGAGCACCTGACCAGCCTGTTCAGAGGAGCCTTTGCTCCAGATGCCAGCGACGTGGAGGCGCAGATAGGAATTACCATGCCAGGCATATATGCCATGAGGGCGCAACGCTATATGCTTCAGTACGGGGTTGTTCCAGAGCAGATTGCTCAGATAACGGTAAAGAACAAGAAGAATGCGGCCATGAATCCCCTCTCGCACTTCAAGAAGGCGGTTACCTTGGAAGAAGTCATGCAGGGGCGGCTGATAGCAGACCCGTTGCGCTTGCACGAGTGTGCGCCGGTAAGCGACGGAGCGGCTGCGGTGGTACTGGCCAGCAAGGCCAAGCGCAACCAACTCGGCGGGAGCAGGGCTGTCAAACTGGCGGCTACTGCGCTTATGAGCGGGCGTATAGAGTCCGGCCTTGCAGACATGACCGTGGAGGATCTCACCTGGCGTACCGCCCAGGCAGCGTACAAACAGTCAGGCGTCGGTCCAGGAGACATCGACTTTGCCGAGGTCCACGACTGCTTCAGCATTGCCGAGGCATTGCGCGTCGAGGGGATGGGCCTCTTCCCGCACGGCGAGTACGTAGCCAGGGTAGGCAAGGGTGAGGCGGATATAGGCGGCTCGTTCCCCGTCAATGCAAGTGGTGGTCTCCTAGGCAAAGGCCATCCGCTCGGAGCTACAGGCGTTGCCCAAGTCGTGGAGCTGGTGAAGCAGCTACGGGGTGACGCAGGGGAGCGCCAGATCCAAAACGCCAAAGTAGGCGTAGCGCACTGCCGGGGCGGCAAAGCCCAGGGGGTGGAGGGTACTGCCTGCACGGTCAACATCCTTGTTGCCTGAGTCGTACGAAACGCAGCCAGTGTCCGCGACACACAGAAAGGAAAGACAATGACAGGAAGCGAGGTGTACGTGAATCCAGCGAAGGGTGGTGCTGTCCCCTCGAAGTCGCTGGAGGGAGAGCTGGTGGCCGTGGACTGCGCCATCATCCGTGGTGGCACTTCCAAGGGTGTGTTTGTCCCTCGGCAAGCGTTGCCGGACGATCAGGCGGCATTGGAACAGTTCCTGCTGGCCCTGATGGGAAGCCCTGATCCTCGCCAAATAGACGGGCTAGGAGGAGCCGACCTCCTTACGAGCAAGGTGGCGATAATCGGACCACCGACTATCAAAGGCGCTGACCTCGACTACACCTTTGCACAGGTGAGCATCACCAAGTCACAGGTCAACATGGACATGAACTGCGGCAATGTGTCTGCAGCAGTAGGCATTTATGGTGTGGAGCACGGTTTTGTAGAGCTAACCGAGCCTGTTACCACTCTTAGAGTGCACAACACCAATACCCGCAAAGTGTTTGTCGCCAGTGTGCCGGTATCCGGAGGCCATCCGCTGGTGGAGGGAACCTGCCAGGTCGACGGGGTGCCTGGTACTGGGGCAGAAATAATGCTCGACTATTCTGATACGGTGGGTTCCGTCACGGGCAGGCTCTTGCCTACCGGTGAGGGCGTGGATATGGTGGATGTCCCCTCGGTCGGCACGGTTCCAGTGTCCATTGTCGACATAGCCAACCTGTGCGCGTTCGTACGGGCTTCTGACTTGGGTCTCGAGTCAGGAGAGATCCCCTCGTTTCCCAGCGACGTCATGATTGCCAGAGTGGATTCCCTGCAGCGTGCCGTGGCACGGATGCTCGGTGTTGCAGAGGGTGGCCTGGTTCCCATCCCGGTGCTCTTAGATGATGCCCATGACTACTCCACTGTGGTAGGTGATGGCCAGGTAAAGGCAGTGGACATCGACTTCGTTGCCCAGGTGATCGGAGGCCAGCCTCTTGCCTTGCACAAGGCGTTTCCCGGTACGGCCAGCGTGACAGTCGCCGTGGCGGCCAGGTTGCCGGGCACCCTCGCTTACCAGGGTGACACAGGCACAGAGGAGGTCCGGATCGGCCACCCCAGCGGTAGAAACTTGGTAAGGGCTCTGGTGTCTGTAGATGATGCAGGCAACCCAAAAGTCGAGAAGGCCGCCTACTCGAGAACGGCCCGGAAGCTGATGGAAGGGAAGGCGTTTGTAAAAAGGGCCAAAGCGACCGTAGGAGGAGGAAATGCGTGATATTTGAACCTGGGTTAGAGGCGATGGACCGCGAAGCCTTGGACGAGCTTCAGTCGGCACGGTTACGGGAGATGGTGGCAAGGGTTTACCAGCGTGTCCCACCCATGAGGGAGCGTTTGGAGGAGGCATCCATCCGGCCAAGTGACATCCAGGGTATATCTGACCTTCATAAGCTGCCGTTCACCAGGAAGACCGATCTGCGGGACAACTATCCTTTCGGGTTGTTCGCTGTGGACACAAAGGAGCTGGCGAGGATACACGCCTCATCGGGAACCACCGGTAAACCGACGGTCGTGGGCTATACGCGCGCTGACCTCGATCTATTTGCCACGGTGTGTGCCCGAGCGCTTGCCGCTTCCGGTGCCGAGCCAGGCATGATTCTCCACAATGCCTATGGCTACGGACTCTTCACCGGCGGTTTAGGCTTCCATGCAGGTGGAGAGCATCTGGGTATGGTCGTCGTGCCGGCATCTGCCGGTATGACCGAACGGCAAGTCATGCTGATGAGGGACTTCCATGCACAGGTGCTTGCCTGTACGCCCAGCTATGCACTCACCATAGCCGCAGAGTTTGCTCGCCAAGGGATGTCTCCAGAGGAGGTGCCTCTCGACTATGCGGTCTTAGGGGCCGAGCCTTGGACAGAAACCATGCGCGCTGAGATAGACAGTTCGTTGGGAGTAAAAAGCGTCAATGTCTACGGCCTGTCCGAGATCATCGGCCCTGGGGTGTCCTACGAGTGCGTGGAGGCGCGGTCCGGTTCTCACCTCAACGAGGATCATTTCCTAGCGGAGGTCGTCGATCGTGATAGCGGGGAGCAGCTGCCCATCGGGGAAGAAGGCGTGCTGGTGATTACTACCCTCACCAAAGAGGCATTGCCCTTGATCCGTTACTGGACCGGGGACATCACCAGCCTGGACAGATCTCGATGCAGTTGCGGCCGCAGTTCAGCCAGGATGTCCATGGTGAAGGGCAGGACGGACGACATGCTGATCGTGAGGGGAATCAATGTATACCCGAGCCAGGTCGAGGCTGCTTTTGGCGGTGTGGACGAACTCACGCCGTACTACCGGTTGCTGGTGGATCGCACGGGTATATTGGATGAGTTGGAAGTAGAAGTGGAGCTTTCCGAGGATGCGTTTCGCAGGGTGGCTGCTGAGTTCCTTTCCGACGAGATAGTGGAGGCCGATCATCTGTTGCGCAGGGTACGGGACATGACCCAACGGGCGATCAGAGAAAACGTCGGAGTGTCCGCCAAGGTGACCCTGCTGGAGCCTGGCAGGCTACCCCGTTCGGAGGGCGGTAAAGCTCAGCGGGTCGTGGACAGACGCCGGCTATCGTGAGGGTGGCTTGGCGTGTGGAAGTGGCGTGGTTGTTGACGAGAGGTACATTGGGCTAGCAGCATCGTTGGCAACGACTGGTTGTACTTGCCATTCAGATGAAAAGATTTCGGTTTTTGATGTAGATTATTGATTGAGAGGTGGGTGAAAAGCCACATGACTGATTATCGAGCATTGCTCGAAGTGCAGGAGTTGGTGCGCAGTTTCGGAGGAGTAATCGCAGTTGATTCTGTGTCGTTTGGCGTTGCAGAAGGGGAGTTGCGTGGTCTGATCGGTCCCAACGGTGCCGGAAAATCCACACTGTTTCATTTGATAAGCGGTCACCTCCACCCCGACAGTGGGACGCTCAGCTTTCGCGGCAAACGTATTGATCGTAAGCCGCCGGCCGCAAGGGCCAGGTTAGGTATTGCCATAACCTTTCAGACCGTGCATTTGTTCAACGGTATGACCGTTTTGGAGAATACCATGGTTGGAGGGCATGCTTGGACTATGCACGAATGGACTGAGGCATCTTTCCGCCTGCCTCGTCACCATCGCGAGGAGAGGCTCATCAAAGAGCAGGCGGCATGGGCGCTGGAGAGGGTGGGCCTCGACCGCTTTATGTACCAACCCGCCGAATCCTTGCCGTTGGGCCGGCAAAGATCTCTGCAGATTGCCCGGGCCATATGCAGCAAGCCGGAATTGCTGCTCTTGGATGAGCCGGCTACGGGCCTACGAGCCGAGGAGCGACGGGATCTGTTCGCTCTGTTGGGAAAGCTTCACACCGAAGGGCTGACCATGATCCTAGTGGAACATGACGTCGGGTTTGTTACCAGCATCGCGGAGAGAATTACCGTTCTTGATCGTGGACACGTCATAGCTGAGGGTACTCCTGAAGAGATACAATACGATCCTCTTGTGATAACTGCATATCTTGGGACTGCAACCAGTGATGAATCTGCTGGAATTCGCTGATGTGCTTGGCCGGCATCGGGCCGGCATCGGGTGTGGGTGTAGGCGATGAAATTGCCGGCTGTCACTGACGTACCAAGTCGCGAGGAGGTTGTCCCGGACGGCGCTCTTCTAGCTACTTACGATCTGGTCGTACGCTATAGCTCGGCAGTGGCTCTGGACGGCGTGAGCATGCATGTGGGACGGGGCGAGATGGTAGCGCTGATAGGTCCGAACGGAGCCGGGAAGTCGACCCTGCTGAATACGTTGTCGGGTATTCGCCGTCCGGCGGCAGGAAGGATAGTTTGTAGGGGAAAGCTGGCGCATGTGCCCGAGGGGCGCCAGCTCTTCCCAGAGCTTACCGTGGAGGACAACTTACGCTTGGGCGCTTACCGTGGCGGCTCCAGGGATCCCGATCCTATATACGAATTGTTTCCGCAACTGCACGGGCTTCGTAAACGCCGTGCTGGCGGGTTGTCCGGTGGCGAGCAGCAGATGGTCTCTATCGGCCGTGCGCTCATGGCCAATCCGGACATCATGGCCGTGGACGAGCTTTCCCAGGGATTGGCCCCGATAGTCGTGTCAGACATAATCAGGCATCTGGTTGCCTTGAACGAAGAGAAGGGGATTGCCGTCCTGCTGGTCGAGCAGAACGCCCGCCTGGCTCTGGGCATCACCTCACGTGCCTATGTGCTGGAAAACGGGCGTGTGAGCAAGGAGGGTCGCTCGGAGGATCTGGCTCGTGATCCTGCGGTGCACAAGGCTTACCTCGGAGGTCAAGTAGGGCAATGAGTGCTTTTACCGAGTACCTCATAACCGGTGTTGCCAGAGGATTGGTCTTTGCGTTGCTGGCCACCGGATTCGTGCTGATTTACCGGGTCACCCGGGTGGTCAACTTTGCCCAGGGCGCCTTTGCCGTGTTCGGAGGCTTGCTTACCTTCTCATTGTTGCGTGCGGGCATACCCCAGGGGGTCTCGGAGGTACTGGCCGCCTTGGCTGTGGCTGTTATCGGCCTTATTTTTGGGGTCATCACCATTGCCGGGAAGATCCCTCTGCTTTCTTCGCTCATTATAACCATAGGGCTCGCCATGTTGAGCGAGGCTATCGCCATGCTCGCATGGGGCTCAATCCCGATCAGCTACTCGGGACTGGCCGGTCATGACTTTGTAATTCTGGGAGCGGTTGTTCAACGCCAGTATCTATTGGTGCTCGTAGTCTCCTTGGTACTGTTTGGGTCCATGGCGCTGCTCTTCGGTCGAACTTATTTTGGTAAGGCGATGACCGCATGTGCCTCGAATGCCTATGCCGCCAAGCTGTCAGGCATCAACGTGAAGCGCATGGGGTTGCTGGCTTTCATACTTGGCGGCGCTCTGGGGGGTATTGGCGGGGCACTGCTCACCCCCGTGGAGCCTATGACTTACAATGCAGATGTATCCTTGTCCATACTCGGTTTTGCGGCGGCAATCGTAGGAGGACTCACCAGTCCTGGATTGGCCGTAGCCGGCGGGCTGGTATTCGGTCTTACCGAGCAGTTCGTATCTGGATACTGGTCTCCTTCCTACGACACCGCTGTAGCACTGGCGCTACTGATCGTAGTTCTGTTGTGGCAGGCACGGCGCATGCGCCTGGAGGGTCTGGAATGAGCGAGCGCATGCGGTCTTTGCTTGTACTGTCCCTGGCGGTGGTCATCGGGCTGGTGACGTTGGCTCTACCGCTCGTCTTGTCCTCCTCCGACGTGGAGATCTACGTGACCATAGGTCTTGCCACCATTGTGGTAACTGGGCTCTCTCTGTTGATGGGGTTTGCCGGCCAAGTTTCCCTGGGGCAGGCAGCGTTTTACGGGGTTGGCGCTTACACCGCAGGTATCATGGCGGTTCACCATTGGCCCTCGCTCGTGGCTTTGATGGCCGCACCAATCGCCGCTGGCGTCATTGCCTTCGTCATCGGGGTTCCGTTGTTGCGGCTCAAGGGTCATGCGCTGGTCTTCAGCACTCTGGCGTTCCAGCTGATCCTGCTGGTGGTCATAGAGAATACGTCCTTTTTGACCGGGGGTGCCATCGGTCTGTCTGGCATCCCGGCTCTACACGTCGGACCGCTAGCGATCAGCACCGGCAAGGACTACGCCTACTTGGTTTGGATTGTCGCAGTGGCCGTTTTGCTCATTACCAGGAATCTCACGCGCTCTCGTCCCGGAAGAGCGCTTCGGGCAATGGCCATCACCGCGTCCGGCGCTTCGGCCGCCGGGATTGCAGTGGAGAGCTATAAGCTGAAAGATTTTACTCTTTCGGCTGCATATGCCGGCATAGCCGGTGGCATATACGTGTTTTTCATCGGCTATATATCGCCCGACGCATTTCCCGTGACTCTTTCGATAGAGTTTGTGATAATGGTGGTGGTCGGAGGTATCGGGACTGTTTCCGGTGCATTCGTGGGGGCGGCGGTTGTAACCGTGATTTCGCAGGTACTCACCTCTCTGGGCACGAGTCCCTCGTTGCCTCCCGACCTGCCTACCGTGTTGTCCCTTGGTGTCTATGCGCTGATTCTGATCATCATCCTTCGTCTGATTCCCGCAGGGGTGGTGGGAACGCTGAGCGATCTCTGGAAGAAGACCAAACCATCGGCGTCCAATCCAGTGGACACAACAGGTCGGAGTGTCCTGGATTCCACTGTTCAGGCAAAAGATGGGTGAGCCTAGTGGTCTGTCCTGTAAATAGCGTGACGTCATCCGGCAAGCCAGGGGCGTCATCTGGCTGGCGGGAACCCATGGTTATTTGCGGGACAGGCCACCAGTTTCAGATGATTTCGTGAATAACAGGTTTCGACATGGTCGTTGTGCAATAATAAGTGGTAACGAGAAAGAGGTATGTCAGGGTAAGAGGAATGTGCAGAATAAAGGGAGGTCATCAGGCTGGTTCATCCTGCCCGATGTTCCCGGTAACCAGGAAAAAATATATACAAGAAAAGGAGATGGCAGTTATGCATCTGATACAAACAATAAAAAGAGATGGCGGGTTGCAAGGAGAAGGAGATGGCGGGTTACGCTGTAACCTTTTTCGTAAGGAGCGAGGACGGCTGCGAAAAGCAGTGACTGCGTCTGTAGCCGTTGCATCCTTCGCGTTGCTCCTTGCCGCCTGCAGTTCGAGCCCAACGACGAAGCCAGTTGCCAAGGCCAAGGGGCCGATCAAGATTGGCATGATCACCTCACTCACCGGCCCGTACACACCGCTTGGTACCAACGACAAGCTCGGTGCGGTCCAAGAGGTCAATGCCATAAACGCTTCAGGCGGCGTCAACGGCAGGAAGATCGACCTGATCGTCAAGGACGATACCACCAACCCTACTCAGGCGGTCGTTGACTGGAAAACCCTCATGTCCGACGGAGTGGTGGCAGTTGTGGGCCCGGTGTTCTCGTCCTCGTGTATGGCCATCCTGCCGGATGTCCAAGCTTCCAAGGTCCCCTCGATCAACACCTGTGCCGATGACTCCCAGGTCACTCCTGCACGCAAGTATGTCTTCATGACCCCGCCCACCACGCTCATTGTAGGTCAACAGCTATTGGCCTACATGAAGGCCAAGGGCATTACCAAGGTGGCAGTCGCTCACGACACATCTGCGTTCGGAGAAGCCGGTTGGCACGAGATGAAGGCAGAGGCGTCGAAGTACGGGATCCACTTCATCTACGACGGAAGTTTTTCCGTCACCTCCACGACCTTCACCTCCATCCTGACTGCGGTGAAGTCTTCAGGTGCGCAGGCGCTGATGGTATGGGGAGCAGGACCCGCCGAGGTGGGCTTGACCACACAGTTTAGGGCAATGGGCCTCACCATCCCCTTGCTCTTCAGCCATGCCGAAGCATCCATGCTGTACACCAAGCCGGCAGGAGCGGCCGGCAACGGCGCGATCATTGCCAGTTCTATTGGAGGCATCGGGCCGTTCCTCCCCTCCAGTTACCCGGCGAAGTCGACGATCATGAGTTTTGCCAACACCTTTAAGGCCAAGAACGGATACTATCCTCCGGAGTTCGCCTTTGACGCAGGTGGAGCAGTGGCCATGATCGCCAAGGCCATAGAGGAGAATGGTGCCACTCCGGCCGGCATAGATGCGGCACTCAACCATATGACCATTACCACGGGGGATGGTACGTACAGCTTTTCCCCGACGGACCATTCTGGTCTGACCACCAATCAGGTGGCTATAACCAGGGACACGAATGGCACTTTGGTTCCCACCAAATTTACCAAGGCCATGGTGGGCTAGAACATTACGGCTCGAGCCCGGGTTCGCGACCCAGACAAGAGCGAAACAGGAACCGTTGGAGCGGCGGTTCAGGCGTGGAGCGGTAAAGGTGGTCCGGGTGTGGCTGTCTTTACCGCTTGCTCGTCCGGTACAGCTAGCTCGTCCGTGGTCGCGTGCAGGGTGCAGGGGGCAGGTACAGGGGTGCAGATGCGGCATTCGGGGAAAGACGATGATATATGGCGAACTGGGATCGTCGTCAGGAAATGTAAAGAGCCGTCAGGAAATGTGAAGAAAGGAATAACATGCACACTGTTCAGGATCCGCTGGCGCGCGGAACATTGATTGCAAGAGATGAGGTTGCAGTAATATGCGGAGAGTCTACGCTTTCCTACCGGCAATTGAACGATCGCGTCCACCGGCTGGCATTTGCCCTGTCAGAACTCGGGCTGGGCGCCGGCGATCGGGTGGGAATAGTCGCAGGCAATTGCCACCGTTATGTCGAGAGCTATCTGGCGATCCCCGCTGCAGGCATGGTCATCGTACCGATCAATACGAGGGCATCGGAGCCCGAGATGGAGTTTGTGCTCAGGGACGCCGGAGTCAAGGTGCTCATCACTGATCGCGCGCCGGCTGGCTACGAGGCAGGCTTGGTGTCGGTCATTCGAATGCCCGAGGAGTACGAGGACATCGTAGCCGCAGCCCGTCCCGAGCCATTCCACATACGCCCATCCGAAGAAGATCTGGCGGGTATTTTCTATACGGGGGGCACTACCGGTCGCTCAAAGGGGGTGATGCTTACCCACCGCAATTTGATTTCCAATGCCATCACCGCACTCGTCTGGGCAAAGTTGGGCAAGGAGGATCGATGGCTGGTAATGGCGCCCATGCATCACGCGGCCGGCACGTGTTTGGTCCTGTCCAGTCTTTGGATCGGTGCAAGCCAGGTCATGCTGCCGGCCTTCTCCGCTGCCGGGGCGCTTGATCTGATCGAGCGCCACCAGGCCTCAGGCACGCTCGCTGTACCAACGATGATGATCGCCATGAACGATGAGCAAACGGCCCGGCCTCGTAATATCGACTCGCTGAGATTGCTCAGCCACGGTGCATCCCCTGCTCCAGTCGAAGTGCTCAGGCGTGCTCATGCCGTCTTTCCAAAAGCGGAGTTGCTTCACCTCTACGGCACCACCGAGACCGCGCCGATAGCCACCACCTTCCAGAATGAGGAGCAGCACTTGAATGACGAACTGGCCGGTTCAGTTGGGCAACCGGCACTGGGAGTAGAGGTTGCGGTGTTTGATCCTGACAACGACCCTTTGCCTTCCTCTGCTGCCGGCGAGATTGTGCTTCGAGGGAACAACGTCATGGCTGGCTACTGGGGATTGCCGGAGGAGAGCGCCAAAGCCCTGGAGGGGGGATGGTACCACACAGGAGACCTTGGCTTCATCACTGAAGCAGGCTATCTTTTCCTGAACGATCGATTGAAGGATATGGTAGTTACCGGAGGCGAGAACGTCTACACGATAGAGGTCGAGGATGCCCTGTACCGGCATCCCAAGGTGCAGGAGGCTGCCGTTTTTGGAGTACCCGACGAGCGATGGGGGGAATCTGTCTTGGCTGTGGTGGTGCCACGCGAGCCTGTCACCGAAGAGGAGATCATCTCCCATTTACGGCCGCTTATAGCGGGATACAAAATACCAAGACATATCATAATTCAAAATGAACCCCTGCCAAAGTCAGCGGCCGGCAAGATACTCAAGCGGGAATTGAGAGAGCCCTACTGGCAAGGTCGAAAAACGAGAATCGGCAACTAAGGGATATATCAGTTGAAACGACATCATGTCGGGTCAATTCCAGCCGGTCAAACATTGATTCTTGCCGGGCCTGTTGGCATTGTCGGCGGAGGCATTATGGGTTCAGGTATTGCCGCCCAGTCCATGGCGAGCGGCTTGCCTGTAATCCTTGTGGAGGCGTCAGACCAGCGTGCAGAGGACGCTCGAGAGCGGGTACGGCGGGCAGTTTCCCGCATTCACGAGCACGATGATGGGGGTGCTCGCGGCCGGAGCGGTTTCCCTGAGCCTGAGCTGTTGGTCTCTACCGACCTGGCCCAGGTCAGTGGCTGCCCGCTCGTGATAGAGTCAGTTCCGGAAGTCGCCGAGCTGAAGCGGGAGGTCCTCGCTGGGATCGCGGGAATCGTTGCCGCTGACACCCTGATCGCCACCAACACATCGTCGATTGCTTTGAAGGAATTGCAGGTGGCCGTCGGGCGCCCGGAGCGTTTCGGCGGGCTCCATTTTTTCAATCCCGTACCGGCATCCTCGCTGGTGGAGGTAGTGCGTGGTTCTGCAACAGGCAGCGAAACCATTCTGGACTTTGTGCGCTTCGCAGAAGGGCTTGGCAAGGAATGCATCGTAGTCAATGACTCACCCGGATTTGCCACCTCCAGACTGGGCGTAATATTGGGACTGGAGGCCATAAGGATGCTCGAGGAGGGGGTGGCAAGTGTGGAGGATATCGACAGGGGCATGATTCTCGGGTACAGGTATCCGATGGGTCCTCTCAGATTGACCGATCTGGTGGGCTTGGATGTCCGTCTGGCGATTGCCCGCTATCTGGCGCCCACGCTCGGGCCGCGCTTCGAGCCCCCTCGCTTGCTGGTGGATAAGGTTGCCTGTGGCGAGCTGGGGAAGAAGTCGGGAGTAGGGTTTTACACATGGTAGGAGATTGAGGGATGGCTAGAGCTTTGCTGGTTGGAGGGTTGAGGACGCCATTCGGGCGCTATGGCGGGGCACTGGCATCAGTCAGGCCGGATGACATGGCGGCGCTGGTCTTGAAAGGAGTGGCAGGGAAGTTTGCTTTCTCGGGATCGGATGTGGATGAGGTGATCCTAGGCTGTGCCAACCAGGCTGGGGAAGATAATCGCAATGTCGCCCGGATGGCAACCCTCATTGCCGGCTATGGTGAGAGAGTACCAGCAGTGACTGTCAACCGTCTCTGCGGTTCAGGGCTGGATGCAGTTCTGGCCGCTGCCAGGATGGTGAAGCTCGGTGAGGCCGATCTTGTGATAGCGGGCGGGGTGGAAAGCATGTCGCGAGCACCATTCGTTGTTCCAAAGGCCGATACGGCCTTCGATAGGAAGTCGGAGATATTTGATACGACTATCGGATGGCGTTTTGTGAATTCGCTCATACAGAAGGAATTCGGGATAGACTCAATGCCTGAAACTGCAGAAAATATTGCTGAAGAGTTCAATATTGCTCGGGAGGATCAAGATCTCTTCGCTTTTCATTCCCAGGAGCGGGTTGCCAAGGCTCGAGCCAGCGGTCGTCTCGGGAGGGAGATCATCCCGGTGGAAGTCAAGCTCCGCAGGGAGACCAGAGTTGTCGATCAGGATGAGCACCCCAGACAGACTTCGCTCGAAGCACTAGCCAAGCTTCCGGCACCCTTCAGGGAGAACGGTTCGGTGACAGCGGGTAACGCGAGTGGGGTGAACGATGGCGCCGCTGTCGTTGTAGTCGCCGGCGATGCGGCTGTGTCCAGATTCGGATGGGAGCCCCTGGCTGAGATCGTTGCCGGTGCAACCGCTGGAGTCCCTCCACGGATCATGGGCATAGGACCAGTCCCGGCAACCCGTAAGGTTCTTGACCGGGCAGGCATTTCCCTTGCTGACCTCGGGGTCATCGAGTTGAACGAGGCTTTCGCCTCACAGGCTGTTGCCTGCTTGCGTGAGTTCGGCCTTCCCGAGGATGCCGGCTGGATCAACCCGAACGGCGGAGCAATATCTCTAGGCCACCCTCTTGGTGCCAGTGGTGCCAGGCTGGCACTCACTGCTGCCATCGAACTCTCTGAACGGGGTGAGGCTTATGCATTGGCCACTATGTGTGTAGGTGTCGGGCAGGGGATAGCAGCGATACTGTCGCGTCCCTGATATCTGCCGACATTGTGCTAAAATGGCGTCTTGGAGTCACTGTGCCTCTAAGTCTATGGCACCAGTCGGAATGCCGGATGCCGCAACGCCTTGGTGGATCCAATATTGCGATGAGTTTACGGCAATGGCTCGATGCCCATACGACTCAGGAAAGACAGTTTCCTGGAGAGTGCCTCCTTCCAGGCATTGAAATCCTCGTCAAAATTTTCTCGATCGCCTTCTTCGACGGCATGCTCCAGGTTGTCGAACGCAGCATCTTCCGCATCAAGCAATTCCCTGTACCGCAGCAACATCTGGTCGTCCAAGACTCCTGCCGTAACTGTCATTACGTACTTCCTTTCTGTCCAGGATAAGCGTTTTCAGCATACGGATACAGATAGGGCACATCCCCTACCTTTACCCATACCAGACGATAGCGCTAAGCGTGCTCTTATGCACGCAATCGACATAATAGGGCCATGACCTGGACGGGCCTCAAAGGCAGGGCGGCGCTTCAGATCCCATATGTGTATTGTCATATACGGTCGTGATGGTGATATGCAGCATGCAAATACCAGCCGCCACCGGCTAGGCAGATCTGGTCGGTTGACTGAACGGTTGTGATGGTGACATGCTGGCGTAAAGTACTGCCGACGGCCCTGCCGGCGGTGCTCAGTCTTCTTCGATGAAGATGCACTCTCCAGGACATTCCTCTGATGCTTCACGAACGGCGTCTTCCAGATCCGAGGCCACCGACACTATGCCGGCTTGACCGCCCGGATCATTCATCACATTGTCACCGTCTTTCACGTATGCCAGCCCGTCGTCCAGTAGAGTGAAGACGGCCGGGCAAATTTCTTCGCACAACCCGTCGCCTGTACAGAGATCCTGATCTATCCAAACTTTCAAACTAAGAATCCTCCTTCCTGATCGGCCGCACGCAGCAATTGCACGCAACTAAAGTCACAGCCACTGATATCAAGCATAGCCATGATCTCTACCGAACTAATTTCTAGTATAATGTAAAAATATTATACCATGCTTGCTGTCTTTCTTGGACTACACTCTATGATATGACATTGGTTCGGCTGCGTTCAACTGCGAGCGGGCGCAAAGTGGGTGCTGGTGATGCAACACATTACGGTCGGTGGGTATAGCATGTTGGCTGCTGAGTCCAGTGAGCGATGACTGTCGTATGACTGTAGGAGGTCGCCATGACGCCAGATAATCAGAGTGATAACCAGCGAGAATCCATTTCGGACGATGTAGCCCGGCTCAAGCGGCGGCTGTCGGATGCCGAAGACGAGTTGTCATTCCTTCGCAGGCACGCGGGTGATGGTGCCGAAGGTTTCAAGGCACTTGAAGAGAGGCTGCTCGAAACCAGGGCACAGCTTGCCCAGGCAAACTCCCGTAACGAGAAGCTTATTTTTGCCTTGCAGCAGGCGAAGGAGCATGTCGAATCGTTGCGCGAGGAAGTGGCGAAGCTTGCTCAGCCGCCATGTGGCTATGGGACGTTTATCCAGGCCAACGATGACGGTACGGTCGACGTGCTGACCGGTGGGCGGAAGATGCGTGTTGCAGTGCATCCGGATGTCGACATAACCGCACTTTCCAAAGGTCAGGAGGTGTTGCTCAACGAATCTTATGCCGTATTGCTGGCAAAGGAACCGGAGAGTTCGGGCGAGGTTGTCACGCTGAAGGAAGTAATGGATGACAGGAAGCGGGCAATCGTCTATGCCAGGGCAGACGAGGAACGGGTAGTCGAGCTTGCGAACGACCTAGAGGGTGTCAAATTGCGGTCTGGGGACACCCTACTCATGGAGCCCAAGGGCATGCTGGTGGTGGAGCGCCTGCCTCGCCCGGAAGTGGAGGAATTGGTACTCGAAGAGGTCCCCAATGTGACCTACAACGACGTGGGAGGGCTGGATTCCCAGATAGAAGCCATCATGGATGCTGTAGAGTTGCCCTACCTGTACAGGAAGCTTTTCAATGACTACAAGCTCCCTGCCCCAAAGGGCATCCTGCTGTACGGTCCGCCTGGATGTGGCAAGACGCTGATTGCGAAGGCCGTGGCCAATTCTTTGGCGCACAAGGTCGCGGAAGTCACTGGGAACAGCGAAGCGCGCAGCTATTTTCTCAATATCAAGGGACCCGAATTGCTCAACAAGTACGTGGGTGAGACGGAAAGGCAGCTGAGGCTCGTGTTCGAGCGGGCACGGGAGAAGGCAGATGAGGGAGTGCCGGTCATCGTATTCTTCGATGAGATGGATTCACTTTTCCGTACCAGAGGCACCGGTATAAGTTCTGATGTGGAGTCCACCATCGTGCCCCAGCTGCTTGCCGAAATCGATGGGGTCGAGGCGCTCAAGGACGTGATAGTGATCGGCGCATCCAACCGCGAAGATCTGATCGATCCTGCCATCCTAAGACCGGGCCGGCTCGACGTGAAGATCAAGATCGAACGCCCGGACGAGGTTGCTGCTGCCCAGATATTCTCCAGGTACCTCACTCCCGATCTTCCGATAGACAGCAAAGAGGTGGAGTTGGCCGGTGGTGGCGATCCATCCAAGGCGGTCAACGCCATGATAGATGCAGCTGTAAGCCAGATGTACGCTTCAGGAGAGGACAATCGTTTCCTTGAGGTCACTTACCAGAATGGTGATAAGGAGGTGCTCTACTTCAAGGATTTTGCCTCGGGTGCCATGATAGAAAACGTCGTCCGGCGAGCTAAGAAGGCTGCGATCAAGCGTCAGATCGCCAATGAGAGTGTGGGGATCAAGTCAGAGGATTTGATCGCCTCCATCCACCAGGAGTACAAGGAAAATGAAGACTTGCCCAATACCACCAACCCCGACGATTGGGCCAAGATCTCTGGGAAGAAGGGCGAGAGGATCGTATATGTCAGGACGCTGGTTTCCGACCACAATGAGACCAAGGGGGGTAGGTCTATAGAGAAGGTGGGTACCGGGCAGTATCTCTAGCAGTGAACGTCACCACTGTCCAGAGGTGCCACAAGGCGGGCTATCACCTCGTATATCAATAATATTAGCAACTGCCATCTATTGTGTCGCAGTGGATCTAGCCGCCCTGATGGCTGGACTCGAGTCATCATAAGGGCTGGCAGCATGGTGATATAGTATGGTGATACGATAGCTAGCTACGTTACAGTAGCAGCATTCATGCGGCCTTGGGTCCGCAACAGCCTGACTGTTTTCACAGAAAGGTTGGTCGCCGTGACTATACCGGCAGCGGCAAGAAACGCGCCTCCAGCGGCGATTGCCCATGAGGATGACAGTGAGAATCCTCCAACCAGAGTAGCGATACCTGCGGTGGTGCACAGGTAGGTCACCGCGGCAAGGTGATGGTTGTAGAGGTCGGAGAACATGATCTGTTTTCCTTGGGGGCTGGTTGTTATCCCATGTGATCTCAGATTCGACCACGATATAAAGGGGACGACCTTGTATGCGTGGCCCGCAATGGCCGTGAGCAGCCAGCCTGCTGTTGCAGCTACTGCACCAGCCATCAGAGCCATGCCGCTGGTGCGGTCGTTCTCCATCAGCAAGGCGGCTCCGAGTGCCAGAAGTACGCCGCATACAATCCACGCAGCGGATGTAACCACAAATACAAGGTGTAGGTCGGCCTTGCGCCGTCTGTGCCTGATATGGGTAACGAGAGATCTCAAGTGCGCACCAAGACCCGTAGCGAGTATGGCTGCACCAGGCAGCGAAAGCCAGGCAATCGAGAATCCCAGACCCAGTGCAAGGACCAGGGAACCCACAGAGAAGCCATATATCGCTACCGTTCCCGCAATATGTTTGCCAGGCACATGCGCAAGAAAGAACATGGGCCAGAGCTTTTGACTGACGGCGATGTAAGTGAGTCCCAGCCATCCGAACAGTCCGGTGACCGCCATTGCCAGGTCGACATGCCCGGGCATCTGGAACCAGTTGCCTTGGCGGTTGAAGACGAAGGTGACTCCGAGCAGAGTGGTTACTACAGCGCCAGCCAGGGAGAGGCGTAATCCTGCAACTGCCACCCCCTTGCCTTTGACCGATAGTGCCGGAATTAGATTGATGCAGATGAGCGCCATCCCGGCTGCGGCGAGTATTCCACTTGTTATTACGATGCCCAGCTGTTCTGTGGCAACGCCGAGAGGGAGCATCCACGATGCAGCCAGCCATACAGCGAAAGATATCCAGGAGAGGCAAATCGAGCGCAAGGGACGGCCAGTGATCACTGGAACGAACTGGTGCATCGATCCCAGAATGCCTACCGAGAGGGTGGCCAGCATGCCAAAGTGCGTGGCAGCCACTATTGGGTCGGCGGTGGGATCGAGCACCCCAATATGGCGTGCCCAGATAAGCGAAGCTCCGGTGGCTACGAGACCGAGAGATGATGCAGCAAGAAAGCTTAGTGGCAATGATGGCGGTGGTACCGCTCCGGGTACTCCCGCTGGGCGCTTCGACCATGTAGCAGATGGTTCGCTCGTGGCATGTTCCCGTCTGCTCTTGTTGCGTTGGGTGAGTATCATTGCTAAAATTATAGCCTATACTAGAAAATTATGCAATGCCGTGTCGTTATCGCTGCGGATGGCGTCAAGTCTTGAATGTTCGAATACATTTGGGCATGTTGTGGCCGGGATGTAAGGTGATGGTTTTACGGCAGTTGGAGGCTGGAATACATAGGAGGTTTGTATGGCTACCTTAGATGTTCGACCGATCATTGTGGCTGGAGGTGAGCCGTTCGATACGATTATGGAGGCTGTTGCCACTCTCGAAAATGAGGAAGAGTTGACTATCGTGGCTCCCTTCGAGCCTGTTCCGCTGGAGGGAGTGCTATCCTCTCAGGGCTTCACCTACAAAGCGGTCAACATGGGCGGTGGCGATTGGCAGGTGATTTTCAGGAGGCAGCCATGACCGGGGAGGAAGGTGACCGCAGGACATTGGATGTGGTGTGGGAAGCTCTCAGGGACGTATACGATCCAGAGCTTTGCCTGGATATAGTGTCACTGGGCCTTGTCTACGGCGTGTACATGGAGAACAACAAGGTTATCATCGAGATGACCCTTACTACGCCAGGTTGTCCTGCGTCAGAGAGTTTTCCTGAGATCGCGGCATCGTCGGTCAAGGATGTGGCTGGGATATCGGATGTGGAGATCAGGCTTGTGTGGGACCCACCATGGAATCCGAGCATGATGGACGAGGAGTCGGCTAGGTTGTTAGGCTTCGGAGTACGATGATCACATGCGGGACATGCATATGACACTTCTGCAGCTGATGGCAGGCAATGGCCGTTTCATGATGTATCCCATGAAGCGCAACAGGCACTTACGGGCCATGTTGCCGTGAAGGTCGGATCGTTCGAGGTCGTCCGTGTCTATGACGATCCGGGCAGGACTAGCGAAGAGTACAGGATACTTGCCGATAGACTCTGGCCACGAGGTATCGCCAAGGTGACATTGGATTTCGATGAATGGGTGAAGGATGTCGCTCCCAGTACGGAGTTGCGCCGGTGGTACGGACATGATCCAGGTCGATACGAGGAGTTTGCCATGCGATACAGGCGTGAGTTGAGCGTCCAGCCTGCTGCAAACGAGGTGCAACGTCTACGGAACATTGCCGCCAGCAAGAAGCTGGTCGTTCTTACTGCAACAAGAGATGTCGACATTTCAGGCGCTCGGGTTCTCTGCGATGTCCTGGTGTCATCGGAAGGCTGAGCGGCCTGTATGTCTACTTCGAGTAATATTGGTGTAGTGGATACCCTGGCGATACGGATCTATGGTGATGTGGTGCTACGCAAGCATGCAGCGGAGGTCACGGACGTGGATGGGAATCTTGTGCATCTGGCAGAGGCGATGATCCGTGTCATGCACGAGGCACCCGGTGTCGGGCTTGCTGCGCCCCAGGTAGGTGTTTCCAAACGGATATTCACTTACGACATTGGAGACGATTCCGCAGGTGCTTCCAGCATGAGCGACAAGCACCAAGGGGTGATCATCAATCCGGTAATCGAGGATGCCAGGGGGGAATGGACCTACGAGGAAGGCTGTCTTTCGGTGCCAGGACTGTCGTGGTGGATTACCCGCCCGAAGGAAATCCATGTGACCGGATACGATCTCAGCGGGAATCACGTGTCGATAGAGGCTGACGAACTGTTTGCGCGAGTGCTGCTTCACGAGATAGATCATCTTGATGGCGTACTGCTGATGGACCGCCTTGACCAGGATCAACGAAAAGCGGCCATGAAAGCGGTGAGGGAGAAGTTTATGCCTGGCTGATGCCTGGCTTATGCCGTGCAGGTAAGCACGGGCTGGATGTGCAAGTTACCATAGCCAAAGACGGCTAATCCAGCATTTCCAGCACCTGGCAGGTCAATAAATTCAGGCGTTCTTCTTCTTGGCGTGCATGACGAGCCGTAATACCACTGCGATTACGGCGACTACCAGCAGTACCTTGACACCAAACATCAATATGCCCGCAAGCGCATTTACTATCCAGAGCACAGCCGCTATTACAACGATGGCTCCACCTCCTATCAGTACCGCATCTACCGCCATGTGCCTCGTTGCCGGATGTCTCTCATTTGTTGACATGATTGCTCCTTTTGCTCGCTCGGACATATCTTACATCTGGGTAGCAGGCTATTATCGTCACGAGCCGCTCCACTGAGCGTTATCCGTGAATACGTTGAAAGTTAGCGCCGCCCGCCCGAATAGGCGATTCACCTCCCGTATCCAGGCGAGAACAGCCTCGCCCAGATCGGTAGAGTAGTATTGAGTGCTGAGTAGTAAGGGCTGAGTGCTGAGGGCTGGACACGGAGCATTGAGCGCTTGGCACTGAGTGAAAATACTGATCGGAGCAAGGAGGTATGTTTGGCAAAGCTGATCTTTCTGGGTTCTCCCAGTGCGGCTGTGCCATCGTTGGATGCTCTGGTAGGAGCTGGCCACGAGGTGGTGCTTGTCGTGACTCGTGAAGACAAGCGCCGGGGCCGGGGAAACGTCCCGGCTCCTACTCCAGTCAAGGAAAGGGCCGTCGAACTGGGGTTGCCTGTAAGTCATCGGCTGGAAGACGTGCTTGACGTGCAGGCTGACCTTGGGGTGGTGGTGGCGTATGGCCGCATCATCCCAGCTGCGTTGCTGCAGAGGTTGCTCTTCCTGAATGTTCATTTCTCGCTGCTTCCTCGCTGGCGTGGCGCTGCACCTGTCGAAAGAGCGATCCTGGCAGGCGATCGATCCAGCGGTGTATGCATCATGCGATTGGCTGAAGGCCTGGATACAGGTCCGCTGTATGCTTGCGTGGAGATCGCCGTGGATGATGATGAAACCTGTTTCGCTCTGACCGACCGTCTGGCTCACCTGGGAGCGGATCTGCTGACCAGATTGCTTTCTGGGAACGTAGCGGGCCTGCCGGAGCCGGTGGAGCAACAGGGTGAACCGGTGTATGCGAGGAAGCTGGAGCCAGGGGATCTGAAAATAGACTGGAGATCGCAATCCATCGCAATATGCAGGCAGGTAAGGCTGGAGAAAGCCTGGACCACTTTCAGGGGACGGAGGATTATCATAAAAGAAGTGGAAGCGGTATCGCACGGCAATCGGGCCGGCAGTGAGCGGTCACTTGGTGATCGGATACCTGCCGGTTGGGCATCCGCCAGCCGGTTATCTACCGGTTTTACGGGTGACAGTCGGGGAGTTCCTGAGCAAAGCGGGCTTCTCGAGGTTCGCAATGGCGTTCCCGTAGTAGCTACAGGTGATGGAGAGCTGGTATTGAAGACAGTGCGGCCAGAGGGGCGACGCGAGACAAGCGGCAAGGATTGGGTAAGAGGAGCGCGGATAAGTGGGCAGGAGAGGTTTGGTGGCTGACTCTCGAGATATTTGCCTGGCACCCTCTATACTGTCTGCCGATTTCTCGTTCCTTGGCGAAGCGGTACGGTCGGTGGAACAATCGGCTAGTTGGATACATGTCGATGTGATGGATGGCCATTTTGTTCCCACCATCACCATGGGCCCCCTTGCTGTCCAGTCGCTGGCCAGGCTTACTGGCGTACCCATCGAGTGCCATCTGATGATCGACAATCCTTGGGCGATCATGCCACAATTTGCCCAGGCAGGAGCTGCACGTTGTACTGTCCATGTGGAAACTGGCCGGACGGCTGAACTTGCTGGCATGGCTAGGACATTGGGCATCTCCATGGGAGTGGCGCTCAATCCGGAGACTCCTGCAGCGGAAATATATCCATATCTCGATAGTGTCGATCTGGTACTGGTGATGACGGTCAATCCGGGTTTCGGCGGCCAGCAGTTCATGCCGGAAGTGCTCCCGAAGCTGGCCGAGATCTCATCGCGTGTTTCAGAGATGGGCCTGGAAATTGATGTGGAGGTGGATGGTGGCATAGGGCCTGGCACGGTAGGTCAGGTGGTTGCTGCCGGCGCTAATATCCTGGTGGCTGGCTCGGCGATTTTTTCTGCAGGTACCTCGCCGGCTGCGGCGGCGGAAAAGCTGATTCGAGTAGCCAGGGATGCCGGTATGAGGTAGACTGCTTTCCATGGAAGTACCCGAGAATCTGCGTTATACAAGTGAACATGAGTGGGTGGACCTTGCCGGTGGCAATGCCAGGGTAGGCATAACGGATTATGCACAGGATGCCTTGGGCGATGTTGTGTACGTGGATCTTCCCACCGCAGGTAAGGCATTTCAGGCCAACGAAGTGTTCGGCGAGATCGAATCGACTAAGTCTGTCTCCGAGTTGTATACGCCACTGAGCGGGAAAATCGTGGAGATCAATGGGGCGCTTACCGATCATCCCGAATTGGTAAACAGTGATCCTTACGGAGAGGGGTGGTTGTGCGTGTTTGAAGTCGATGATGCCGACGAATATGACGGGTTGCTGAGTGCATCAGCATATCGCGATATTGTATCATCCGAGGAAAGTTGAGCGTACGATATGTGCAGCATGCCTGCGCATGGCGGCATTCAAGCGATAGCCTGATCGAGATGGGGGTAAGGTAATTGAGCGTGTACTGTCCCAGCTGTGGCCACAGGAACCCGAGAGGTTCGAGCTTCTGCTCATCGTGCGGGTCTGCCCTCATCGAGGAATCTTCTGAGGCGACAATAGCCATTGTACCAGTGGAGGGACATGACGACGGGGTGGAAGACGAGTGGATCGCTGATTTTGATTCGAGTGGTTCAACCGGTCCTATGCTGCTTGTCAGGCGGGGACCTAATGCTGGTGTCCGGTATGTCCTTGACAAAGATGTGGTCAAGGTCGGCAGGCATCCGGACAGTGATATATTCTTGGATGACATCACGGTTTCGAGGAGGCATGCAGAGATCAGGAGGGAGGGTCGAAGTTTGGCGGTGGTCAAGGACGTCGGATCGCTAAATGGGACTTACGTGAATAGGGAGCGGGTGGATGAAGCCGTGCTCGAGGCTGGGGATGAGCTCCAGATAGGGAAGTTCAGGCTGGTATATGTAGCGGATCGAGGCAAGGAGGGAGGCGATGATGCAGATGAAGCGTGAGCCGCAAAGAGGTTTACCGGAGCGATCGTTTCTCTCCATTGGAGACGTGCTCGACCTCATCAGGGAGGAGTTTCCCGAGATAACGATATCGAAGATCCGCTTTCTCGAGAGTCAGGGGTTGGTCAATCCCGAGCGTACCCCCTCAGGGTACAGGAAATTTTACGAAGAGGATGTCGAACGGCTGAAGTGGGTGCTTCGCCAGCAACGCGAACACTACCTGCCCTTGAAAGTCATCAGGGGAAAGCTGCAATACGAGACATCTGCGGCATCGGTGCCCAGGCAGCGTACATCAGTGTCAGCGAGAACGGGTGCGGCCACCGTACCGGACCATTACGGGGCAGTCGCTGATCAGGGCAGCATACTTGAGGACAATACTGGACCTGCCGATCACGCTGTGCCTGCTGAGGTTGGCGGGGGCAGGGCGGCTATTCATGAATCTCCCAACGGATCTGCCGATGTTCCATATCCCGCCGGAGCACAGGCATCTGGTGCACAGGCAGCCACTTCTGCACCTAGCGATCGCCCGGAGCGTCTATCGGATACCAATACCGATACGCATGTGCCACCTGGTAGGCTGCAGGGGCCTTCTACGGCTCTGGATGCACCGGCTACGACCTCTCAGCCAGCAATCCAGCCTACGATCAATCTTTTGTCACCACAAGAGGAGGTTTCCGGTAAATCTGCAGGAGATGGTCGGTCGGATGCGGTAAACAATACGTCGCAGCCCGCAGGCGATAGGTCTCTCCCGCCTGCACTCCTGAATGAGCTGGAGAGCTTTGGGCTCATCTCGGGGGAGCGGATTGGCGGTGTGATCACATACGGGCAGTCCGCCATGGAGATCAGCGATATCGCAGGTCGCATCATGAGCTATGGATTCGAGGCAAGGCATCTCAGAATGTTCAAACATGCAGTCGAGCGGGAAGTGTCGATTATCGAACAGGCAATAGTCCCGCTGTTGAAACAGCGAAATCCTGGTGCACGGGAAAAGGCGAGGAATGTTGCTATAGAGCTGATGGATCTGGCGGAGAGGCTTCATTGTTCACTATTGAGAGATGAGGTGGACCGGTTCCTTCCCAGGGAATGAGCGTGTGTACCGTTACATGCCTCATGCCGGCAAGCATCCCCGGCTTACTGGGTACCTCGTATTATCCATCGGCACCGCACTAGCATTACCTTTCGTTAGGCGCTATTCTGCTTATATGGTCGAAGTGAGGTTGAGCGCAGTGAGGGTGGACCTGCAATCGAGTACTCCCGTGTTGTTGCTGACGGAAGCTGAAGGCCTGGGCAGGACGTTGCCTGTATTTGTCGGTGCGCCCGAGGCTACATCGATTGCACTGGCCATTCAGGGCATAGAACCGCCCCGCCCTCTTACCCATGACCTTGCTGTAGATATCATGGAAAGTATCGGGTCACGCCTGGAAAGGGTGGTGATCACCGAACTGCGGTCAGCAACTTACTTTGCGGAACTGCACATACGACATCGTGGAGAGATGGTTACTGTTTCCTCGCGTCCTTCTGATGCAATAGCCTTGGCTGTCAGAGTGCGCTGTCCTATATTTGTCTCGGATGAGCTGATGGATTCCGAAGGTCTTTTTGTGGCATTCGACATGGAGGATGGAGACGACTCGGTTTCCGGCGAGAATGCCGAAGAAGTGGTCGGGCAGTTCAGGGAGTTCCTGGATACGGTGAAACCGGAAGATTTTGGTGGTTCTTCCTGAATGAAGTAATTGTTACCGCTGGTGGCGGTAATATGGCATCGTGCTGACCAGATATTGGAAAGTGTTGCAAGGCTGGTTCGAATCGCTTGAGCCTGAAAATCGTGATGCGATAGTTTACGGGACTTCGGCTCTCTTCGCTTTTCTTACTATACTCATTTCGTCCATCCCTCTCTACAGGCAGTGGGGCGAGATAGCGATTGGCCCGTATCTGGCAGGAACTTTGTGGTGTTTCGTAGTGGCTTGGCGGCGGCGGCGGAGGATGGAGCGAGATGCTGTTGCCAGCTCTGGGACGCCGGGGCGTGCAGGCTGGAAGAGGGGCTGGAGCAAGCCCCGGGTCGCCACCATGGTGATCGTTATGGCTGGTGCGACATTCCTGCCTCTTGCGCTGGAAACGTACTGGCAGAATGCCTCCATCAGTACGTCTTCTGGTACCACTCATGCCCAGCCGGAGGTGCTCGTGGTGGAGAAGGCGGGGAGAACATTGTTGAAAGGTCATGATCCCTATACCGTCAGCAGCAAGCAGCCAGGTGGCCATATATCCGTTCCAGCTGGCCAGCCATCTTACGATGCATTTTTCCCTTACCTGCCTGGCATGGCGGTATTCGGCATGCCGAGCGGCTCCAAAGCGCCGAGACCCCTTGGAGATGCTAGGGTGATGTTTGCGCTGCTGACCTTCGTCGCGCTGGGAATCGCACTGTGGATAAACGGGCTGGAAGGAGAGCGCGGCTTGTTTGCCGTCCAGGCCATGTCTGTCCTCCCATCTACAGCTTTGCCACTCTCGACGGGAGGCGACGATATACCCGTCATCGCGTTGATGCTGCTGGGATTGGTGCTCATGCGCAGGCACAGGATGCTGATGGCCGGCGTAGCATTCGGCGCTGCCGCATCGTTGAAGTTCACATCGTGGCCGCTTGTGGTTATCGCTCTTCTGGTGCTGTATGCGGCATATTCGTTCAAGGACTTGATCAAGGCAGCCGCTGGTGCAGGCTTGGTGGTCGTGCCGGCGGTGCTTCCAGTGGCGTTGGCAAACATGAAGGCGTTTGTCATCAATGTAGTACTCTACCCGTTGGGGCTGGCAGGTATCCGTTCTCCCGCAGCCAGTCCCATGCCTGGTCACTTGCTTGTCAGCACCTTGCCCGCCATACATCACTCTTATTCCATTGTGGTCGTGTTGGCTGGCGGTGTCGTATTCCTGGCGGCTCTCACGAGATGGTTCCCACGAGATGCGGGCTCGCTCGCAAACTTCATCGGATGGGCATTTCTCTTTGCAGTGTTGCTGGCCCCTACCACCAGGTTCGGATACCTGATCTATCCCTTTGACCTGATCATTTGGTCAAGAGTGCTTCATCGTGTACCGCGACAGGCCGAGGATGCTCCAACGGAGGGAATAAAAGCAGTGCATCTGCAGGATACCCTGCAGGATACCTTAGTAGGTGCACAGGCGTGACCGTGACTCCGCTCATTACTGCGCCTGCGGCAGTGTAAGCTTGTCGCAATATAATCTTATTACGATGCAGCTTCGCTCGAGACCGGGAACATTCTCATGACGAAGTGCGTGTAACCATTTCGGGTTACGGATCGTGGAAGCAACTTGGTAGGGCTGAAAGAGGTGGGGTAGATTGTAACTCCGAGTTCCCAGAACTCACCGTCGTTGCCGTTTGCTCTTGCGATCAGATAGTAAGCACGTGATCCGCCGACGGGACCCTTTGACACAAGCGACCATCCGTGAAGAGGGAGCTGTTTTGAATAGAAATCGATGATCTGCTGCTGGCCGGTTCGAGAAACAAATGCCATGGCCTTGTCGTAGGAAGTTGGATGGCCTGGCGTGGTGACTATCCCTTGTGTCACCGTTCCACCTGGAACCGTAATGGTATATATGACGTTCAAGGGAGGCTGCCCGTTGCTTTCCATCGCCTTCAGGAACGAGACCGCAGGAACTGCGCTGATCCCACTTATTCCGGACCGCGATACGCGTGCAGGCGCAGCCACGTAACCGCTGCCACCGAACACTCCGCTTGCTATCGCTCCGATCACAAGAATGGATGCAGCAAGCCCCAATACCCACAGGGCCGGCTTGAGACTGGGTCCGGGAGGGTAGTGCGTGATTCGAGAATCGGGGCCTGGCGCGGTTAGGCCTCCCGAGGTGCTGGACATACCGGCAGGGGTGTCGGACGCGTGGGCGGCAGTTGCAGTATTCAAGGAGTCCCTTCCCCTTTCCCTGTTTACGTTTACGTTTACGTTTACGTTTACGTCTACGTCCCTGCTGCCAGACGTATCGAATGTCTGAGATACTCCGTCCATACTGCAACTATAGTCCATCGGCCTTACGTGCTGTATCGCCTGCCGCTCGCCTCTTACCTCCCCCGTAGCTTGAAACGGCAGATCCATGAGCATCCACATGAAGCTTTGTGCCGTAATATGGCTATGTAATGTCCACGTGCCACTACTTATAATCGATGGAGAAGTACAATCTGCAGGAACATAAGATAAATGTGGTAAATTATCTCATTTTGTATTGACTTCGACAAACAAATATGTAACTGTGTACAATACTGATGGCTATGTCAATGTGGTGGCTAATGGGTGTCATCGACTACGAAGACCAGCACAGCACACGGAGAGGAAATTATGCATACACTTACACAAATGCTTGTTTCGCGAAGGCAGGTTATTGGAGGAGCCATGCTGGGTGCCACAGGGCTTGCCTTAGCAGGTTGCTCATCGTTTGGGGGATCATCGGGCAGTGGCTTGTCAAACACGCTGCCGAATCCCTCACTGCCTGAAGGCACCGACACCATTCCCCAGATAGATCACTTTGTGATTGTTATGATGGAAAACAGATCGTATGATACCATACTCGGTATGCTCGGTCGTGGTGACGGGTTCACGCTTGACTCCAACGGGCGGCCTACCAACACGAATCCCAACGGCAATGGCCAGTACATAGAAGTGTTTCACCTGCCAACGGAGTGCCGGTCATACACCTCTCCGACCAACACCTGGAACCCTACTCACGAGGCATACAACGGGGGCAAGATGGATGGTTTCGTGACCAACGGCAGCGGTCCTGCCGCAATGGGGTATTACACAAGTTCGGACATGCCCTTCACCGAGAGCCTTGCGACCACATTCCCGATCAATGATCGCTACTTCTGCTCGCTTCTCGGACCGACATTTCCTAACCGTCGTTACCTTATTTCCGGCACATCATGCGGCCTCGTGGACGATTTTACAACCTTTTACGATATACCGAGCGACATCGACAGCCATCCGGCCAACGGTACGATATTCGACCATCTGAACAAGCACTCGATATCGTGGAAGGACTATTTTTCTGTAGCTCCGACAATTGCCTTCTACCCCTACCTGCTCACACAGAATGTCGGCAAGTACGTACCCATAGAGGAGTTCTTCTCCGACGCGTCATCGGGCAACCTGCCCTCGGTGTCGCTCGTGGATCCAGACTACCTGACCAACAGCGAGGGCGAGGGCCAGGACATCCAGTTTGGCGACAACTTCCTTGCGTCGATTGTCAATGCTGTCATGAAGGGGCCCAAGTGGAGCAAGACGTTACTAGTGTGGACCTATGACGAGGCAGGTGGCTACTATGATCACGTCGTGCCGCCATCTGCTCCGGTACCCGACAACATAGCTCCGGTGCTGACATCATCCGACATAAAAGCAACTTTTGATCGTTACGGCATCAGGGTTCCCATGGGGATGGTTTGTCCTTATGCCAGGAAGGATTACGTTTCAAGCAGCGTTTCAGATCACACTTCGATACTCAGGCTCATAGAGACGAAGTGGAACTTACCGGCTCTCACCAATAGAGATGCAGCGGCGCACAATCTTCTGGACATGGTCGATTTTCAGGCTGTACCGGCATTTGCCGACGTGCCGAGCCTGGCATCACCTGCTGATTGGTCCGCGCATCTCTGCATTCCTGGGACCACTGGGACCATACCCCCGTCGCCGGCGGTGCTCTCGCAGCCTGCCTGAGCTTAGTCCTTACCAGCTGAGTGCTGGTCCAACGCGGGTATCCACCTGCCGACGTGATCGAGCGGCTACTATCGAATAGATGTTCGTTCTAGGGATAGACCCAGGGTTGTCTCGTTGTGGCTATGGACTGGTCAAAAAGGAGGTTGGTTCCGGCAGCTCCGGTGTATTGCGGGGTGCTCCGGCGGTGGCTGTGAACGGAGGGGTCATAGTTACGGAACGTAACCTTGATGTTCCGCGACGGCTAAGCCAGCTGATGAGAGAGTTGCAAGCATTGATTGCCGAGAGCCGTCCTGATGTCGTGGTGGTGGAGAGGATATTCTTCCAGGCCAACGCCAAGACTGCTGTCAGCATAGGGCAGGCCGGTGGGCTGGCACTTGCGCTTGCCGATGCAGCCGGATGCCGGATAGCACAGTACAGCGCCAATGAAGTCAAGTTGGCGGTTACAGGTTATGGGGGGGCGACGAAGCTTCAGGTGCAGCGCATGGTTGCTTCGCTGCTTGGATTGAGCGGGCTTCCTTCTCCGCCGGACGTTGCCGATGCTTTGGGCCTCGCTCTGTGCTACCTGGTCAACCTGCCTATGCAGGTGGCACTGTCCACTGCAATCCGTGGCGGTGGCTTCAATGGGCAAGCGGTGACCGTGGAGGCTGGTGGGTGACTGCATGATTGGCTGGCTGCGCGGGAAGATCCGCTTGATCGATCCAGATGGAAGCGTACTGATTGATGTCGGAGGCGTAGGGTATCGGGTCAACGTGACACCTTCTTCGCTCGGGTCGATTTGCCGGGGTGCAGATGCGGAACTGTATATACATACCCATGTCAGGGAAGATGCAATTACGCTTTACGGGTTTGCATCCGATTCTGAGCGGATGGTCTTCGAGATGTTGATTGGCGCTCATGGGGTGGGTCCAACACTTGGCATGTCTATCATGTCCTCTCTTAGCGTGCGTGACCTCTATGAGGTGGTGGTCGACGAGAACATGGATTTGCTCTGTACTGTACCTGGGATAGGTCGTAAGACTGCGGCCAAACTGGCAATAGATCTGAAGTCTGGCGCAGATATACTTGCCGCTGCAGCCAGCTCGGTTGCAGGCGATCTGGCGCGTGATCCGAGCATGGACGAGCGCGAAGGTCACAAGGGCATGGCTGTGGTGGATGCTGCTGGCGGTGGAGACGATCGTGTAGAAGGCAGCATTGCAGGAGACGGTTTTGCGATACCACCGGATGGCAGTCGAGCTGGCGATGCACAGGCAACTGGCTTAGTGGACGGCAGCGTGCGGACTGGCGAGGCAGGTGTGTACCCAGTAGCGCCAGATCGCTATTCTCCCTCAAAGGCTCGCGCCGAGGTAAGGGCCGCCCTGAAGTCGCTTGGCTATACTCCTGAGGAGATACGCTTGGCCATGAGGCACCTTGCCGGCGAGAGTACCGTCGAGGAGATGGTGCGAGGTGCCCTCAAAGCCATGGCTGGCGGGAGGGCGGGTGGTGGCGCAGGAGCAGGTGCAGGTGCAGGTGCAGGTGGGTACCGGCGACAGCTGGAAGGTGGATTCGCTGGGCGAGCAGTGGAAGAATCAGCTACGGGATAGAGGGGAGGTCAGAATTGTTACGGGAATTATTACCGCGGAGACAGGCAGGAACTATGATTTGCGGGGACCATGGCTAGCAGGAAAGAGGTAATTCAAGTAGCGGCAAACGCCGGAGAGAGTGCATCTGACGATCTGGTGCCGGACCCCCTTCCAGGTGAAGTAATAGAAGAAGCTCGATTACGTCCACGCAACCTGGCGGAGTTCAAGGGTCAGGCGGAACTTACTGAGCACCTTTCGATATTGCTCGAAGCCGCGCGAAAGCGTGGCCGCCCGGCAGATCACATTCTCTTTGCAGGACCTCCCGGACTGGGCAAGACCTCTCTGGCTGGCATTGTGGCTTCAGAGATGGGAGTAGGGATGAGGGTGACTTCCGGGCCTTCCTTGGTAAGGGGGGGAGACCTGGCGGCAATATTGACTGACCTACAACCTGGCGATGTGCTCTTCATAGATGAGATACACCGGCTGGCCACCAATACAGGTGAGATACTCTATCCCGCCATGGAGGATTTCAAGCTGGACATAGTGATCGGGAAGGGTCCTACGGCCAGGTCCATAAGGCTGGATATTCCCGTTTTTACGCTGATAGGGGCAACCACCAGGACGGGCATGCTTGCAGGACCCTTACGTGACAGGTTTGGTTTTGTTGGCAGGCTTGATTTGTATCCGGCGGCGGATCTGGCAGGGATCGTGATGAGATCAGCCACCATACTTGGCATAAATATGCATCCAGTCGCTGCTCATCAGATTGCCTTGCGGGCTAGAGGCACACCCAGGATAGCCAACCGCCTTCTGAGAAGGGTGCGCGATTTTGTAGAGGTCCGTGCCGATGGCGTGATTACGCCAGAACTGGCCATAGAGGGACTGGAAGTGTTTGGAGTGGATACGCTCGGTCTGGACAAGGTGGACAGATCCATACTCGAGGTGCTCTGCGTGAGATTCAATGGTCATCCAGTGGGTCTGACCACGCTTGCTCAATCCGTGGGGGAGGATCCCGAAACAATAGAGGATGCATACGAGCCCTACCTTCTCCAGGCCGGTCTCTTGGAGCGGACTCCGAGGGGTCGGATGGCTACATCTCGAGCCTTCGATCATCTCGGTCTCGATCATCTCGGTCTTGCTGCCACACTACAGGCGATTGGATGAGCTAGTGTGTTGGTCGCGCGTGATGAATACATGCAACGTCATGTATGGCGTCACCCATCACGCCATGGCTACATACGGGTCAGCTACCGGGTTGGCCCTGTGATGATTGACTTACTAGGAATAATATAAATGTTGAATCCAGCTTTGGAAGTTTCTACCCATGTGATAGCGGCGGTATCTATTGTGGCTGGAGCGGCCACGCATTCGAGCAAGGCATCTACCTCATCGTCATCGTCAGGTACCCTGATTTACCTGCTCTTTATGGGTCTGATCGTATATGTGGGCTGGAGGCTCATATTCCGGCCACAGTCGCAGCGTGCCAAGCAGCA
The DNA here is from genome assembly GCA_021841005.1 of Actinomycetes bacterium. Classification (GTDB taxonomy): domain Bacteria; phylum Actinomycetota; class Acidimicrobiia; order Acidimicrobiales; family JAMCPL01; genus JAMCPL01. The sequence goes on from JAKBVZ010000035.1 coordinate 179,572, forward strand.
ACGCCAGACCATGTCGCTCCTGTCGGTCGGAGACGAGGTAATGACCACTTCCGGCATATTTGGTACGGTACTGGAAATAGATGGAGACAAGGTGTATCTCCAGGTGAGTGATAGCTGCGTGTTGACCATGGTACGTTCCGCCATCGGCCAGAGACTTTCATTGCCGGCGGAAGCCGGCGGGAGCACCGACGGTCCGGCGTTCGACGATGAAGGCATGCAAGATGGAGATGGGGATCCGGATGGGCAATATGATGGCTATGACGACGAGGGGTCGGTCGGTACTTCCAGCCGTCGCGGTGGGGACTGGGAGGAGAGTGATGGTAATGATGGCGGTGGCGATGGCGATGGCGATGCCGATGCCGTCCATGGCAATCCTGCCGGCATTCCCGGCACAGGGTCGGCAACCGGTATCAGTGATGACGATGTGCCGGATACCCAGGTTGCAGGCATGGCCAAGCCTGTAGAAGATCATGGAGTGCAAGGCAAAAAAGCAGGTAGTGGGCAATCGTTGAACAGTTCGGGCCAGGGTGCAACTGATGGGATAGGAAAACATGGTAGTATTGAGCCGGATCCGGAGGGTCAGTACTGAGGCAATACAGGTGTGCGTTCCAGCGGTGTCCCGCAGGATTACCAAGATGGGTGTCGAGTTGCGTCGGCACATGCGAGTACAATGCATGCGAGTACTGGGCAGGGTCGCCGGATATGGGCTGCATCGTTTCCAGTAGGGGTGGTGCTGATATTGTGATCTTGAAGGTGTTGTAAGGATATGAAACGTTCACATATGGTCTCGCTGGCGGGTGCGATAATTGTCGCGCTGGTGGCGTTCAGTGCGGTGCTCGCGGCAGGCTGGTCGCCAAAGCTAGGCCTTGACCTTGCAGGTGGCGAGGAGGTGGTTTATAGACCTGCACATGCCGTACCGGGCAACTACATGACTGAATCTGTCAATATCATCAACAGCCGTATAGACGGACTTGGTATCTCGGGAGCCAATGTAGGTACGCAGGGCGGCGATATCGTGGCGGAACTGCCCGGAGTAAAAAACCCACAGCAGGTGATCAATACGATAGGCGAGACCGCCCAGCTCTATTTCCGCCCGGCGCTCTGCGAGGCCCCTCCTTACACCAAGCCTACCGCTGCAAAAGGGAAGGCTGCTCCCTCCTCGCCGGGTCCACTCCCTACAAGCTGCCCCTCTGCCGACCAGCTGACTGCAGCGAATCTTGGCGTCAAGGCGAGTTCTTCGTCGACCAGTGGTATCTCCGAGAATCCAGTACCGGCTGATGTCGCCCTGGCAAGCTACCCGTCCACCCCGGTGAGCCAGGACAAGCCCTCTTCGTACGTGCTACTGCCTACCTCGTCCTCTTCGGGACAGCCTGGTGTACGTTACCTTCTCGGTCCTGCGCAGGTGACCGGTAAGGCTCTCTCGGGAGCATCTGCATCATTCATCCCGGGGACCGGATGGGTGGTCAATTATTCCTTGAACTCGGCTGGTGCTGTTGCATGGGACAAGCTGGCGCAAGAGCAGTTCCATGCAATAGTGGCGATCGATATGGACGGGCAGGTCGTGTCGGCACCGATCATCCAACCCACCCAGTCCTCCTTCACATCGTTTGGAGGTAGTGGCCAGATCAGCGGCAACTTCACCCATGCGAGCGCGCAGAGCCTTGCGCTGGTGCTCCAATACGGCTCGCTGCCGGTACCTCTGCACAGGATCACTACGGAGACGGTGTCTGCCACTCTCGGGCACTCGTCACTCAAGGCTGGCCTACTTGCAGGGTTTGCCGGGCTGCTTCTCGTGCTGTTGTACATGATCTTCTACTACCGTGTCCTTGGCGTGGTGGTCCTTGCTGGGTTGGCGGTGACTGCAGCGCTGCTCTGGGCCATTGTCTCGATATTCAGCCATATAAGCGGGCTTACGCTTGACCTGGCGGGAGTGACCGGTCTGATTGTTTCTGTGGGTATCACTGTCGATTCTTACGTGGTGTATTTCGAACGCCTGAAGGATGAAGCGCGTTCGGGTCGATCCATCAGGACGGGAGTGGAGAAGGGATTCCAGAATGCATTCAGGACTGTGCTGGCCGCGGACCTGGTATCATTGCTTGCGGCGGCACTGTTGTGGTTCCTGGCGATCGGAACCGTAAAGGGTTTTGCATTTTTCCTCGGTCTCTCCACCCTTCTGGACATATTCACCACTTACTTCTTTACGCGACCACTGGTCATCATGCTGGGTCGCAGCAGCGCGGTTACTGATGCACGGGTCATCGGGGTCTCCAGTGGTTTGGCGGTGGAGTCACAGGCGTGATGGATGGTATGAGTTGACTACGACGAGTGATATGGCACTAGACGATACAGGCGTACTTGGCAACGGCAAGTTGCCAGAGAAACGCCATAATCCTTTGGTAAGGTTGTACCGGGGAGAGACGCACTTTGACTTTGTCGGTCGCAGGCGGTGGTGGTACCTGATCTCCATCCTGGTCATACTGGCCGGGCTGGTCTCCCTTGGGGTGAGGGGGCTCAATTTTGGAATTGAGTTCCGTGGTGGCACTTCGTGGGAGGTAACCGCTCCAGGAGCGACCGTGCCGCAGGTGCGCGCAGCAATGTCGGCTGCCGGCCTCACGCAGCCCATTGTCGAGATACTGGGTGGACGTACCGTAGAGGTACAGGCAGACCTGCTCGGGATGCCTGCCGCTCGTGCCGCTAAGATAAAGACAGCCGTTCAGGATGCAATGGGCAAGATCGGTCACATCTCTCCTGCTGCGGTGTCCATCAACGATGTCGGTCCGACCTGGGGTGGCCAGGTAACCCAGAAGGCGCTTATAGCGCTTATCGCGTTCTTCGTCGGGGTGGTGATCTACATATCGTTCAGGTTCGAGTGGAAGATGGCCATCGCAGCGCTCATAGCGGTATTCCATGATCTCCTCGTTGTAGTAGGAGTATATTCACTTACGGGTTTCCAGGTTACTCCTGACACGGCCATAGCGGTACTCACCATCCTTGGTTACTCGTTGTACGATACTGTTGTGGTATTTGATCGCGTGGGCGAGAATACAAAGGGACTTGGAGCATCCGGCAGGATGACCTATGAGAGCGTTGTCAATCTGTCGATGAACCAGGTTCTGGCCAGGTCCGTCAACACTTCTCTTGTTGCAATATTGCCGGTACTGTCGGTGCTGGTGATCGGTGCGCAAGTGCTGGGGGCTACGACACTCCAGAGTTTTGGGCTTGCACTGGTGATCGGGCTCACTTCGGGGGCATACTCCTCCATCTTCATCGCTTCGCCCGTGCTGGCAACTTTGAAGGAGAAGGAGCCCCGTTACAGGACGATACGGGCGAAGCTCGAAGCTCGCCTGGATCGCATCGAGCTATTGACGCCAAAAGAGGCCGCCCTGCTGCGGACGGGCGGAGGCACGTCCTCGTCGGACAGGGCGGCAAGGAGTACCTCTGGGAGGGCTTCTGCTCGTAATAGGGGGCGTGCTCCGGCCAGAGCCGGCAGGCCAGGTAGCCGGCAGGCGCGTGTCGAGGACACGGAGGATCTGATCAGGCCGACCGGAATATCGAAAGACAGCCATCTGGAAGCGGAGAACGCCAAGCTTCGTGCCGAGCTGGAGGCGATGCGGGCGGCCATGAGTGGTTCTGGTGATGCAGGTGATGCAGTGGCGGGCGAGGGAACGCCTGCCGGCACAGGTGACGGTGGTGCAGCGTCCTCCCGTGGCGCTGGCACTATCCGCCGTGGCGGTAGGCCTCGAAGTGCGTCCAGCACCGGCGATATTGCCAATGGGTCCGACGGAGTTGCCGGTGTGGTATCAGCCGGTACCGGCAAGGCGGTACCGGCTGATGAAGAGGCAGGAACCCTGGAATCATCTCTTGGCGCCGGCAACAGGGAAGTTGATGTCCCTGGTGAGGAAGGGACGGCAGTCCCGTCTCGTCCAGCGGCAGGCACCAAGCAGCCGGTAGCATCGGCATCGGCATCATCGAGTGCCCGGCACAGCGCGAATCGCAACAGGTCACGCAAGAAGGGCACCCGCAGGCGCTGAGGCCGCCGCCCGATCGCTCGCCTCTTAGCGCTCTGGCAACCAGCGCCCTCCTGCCATGACAGCAGTCACATTGAAGTCTGTGTCGCAGATGATCATGTTGGCAACCAGCCCTACCTCGAGCTTGCCGCACGTCTTGTCCAGTCCAGCAAGCTGCGCCGGCGTTGCCGTAGCTGCAGCTACGGCGTCTTCGGCAGCAAGCCCGGCTTCCACTATGGCCCACCGTAGTCCTGCACCTACCGTGATCGTACTGCCTGCAATCGTGCCTCCGCCACCTGCACCACCGGACGCTTCCTTGCTCGGCGCACCACCACCGGCTTCACCCGCACCACCACCGGCGCCTTTGGCTGCAGGCCCCTTACCGGCGAGCCGGGAAATCCTCGAGCGTACCTCTATGGCCTGCCCACCGAGATAGTAATTGCCATCCGGCATGCCTGCTGCGGGAATCGCATCGCTTACCAGTGCCACCCGGGATGCCCCGGCAATGGCGATCACCATACGAACTACCGCTGGATCGACATGGATGCCGTCGGCAATGAGTTCGCAACATACCTCGGGGCGTTCTAAGGCTGCGACGATAGGTCCGGGATCACGATGGTGGATGGGACGCATGCCGTTGAAGAGGTGGGTGGCTACGCGGGCGCCGGCATCTACTGCAGCCATTGCCTGTGAGTAGGTGGCATCAGTATGACCTATCGCTGGAATGGCTCCTGCACTGGCCACTTGGCGTATGAGATCGAGCGCTCCTGGCAGCTCGGGTGCTACGGTCACCATGCGTACCGCGTCTCGTCCAGCTTCCAGTAGCCGATCCATGATATGGTGGTCCGGCAATAGTAGCGTATCGGAGTTTTGCGCTCCGCAACGGTCCTTTGCGAGGAAAGGGCCTTCCAAGTGGATGCCAGCTACCAGCCTGTCGTTGACGAGGTCTGCCAGGATGCCAAGAGATAGGAGCAGGTCGTCAAGGGGCGCGCTCACTAGACTGGCCCAGAGTGTGGTGCTTCCATGCTCCCGATGAAATAATGCGGCGGATTCCACCTCTCGGGGGTCGTGGCTCGAGAATGAGTTGCCTCCACCGCCGTGGCAGTGGATGTCGACTAATCCTGGCAAAACCCAGTACCCGTCAATATCCATGATGCTTTCATCGGGTCCTGGCGGCCCCGGGTCACCTATCCCGGTGCCGGTTATCAGAGCGTCGTGTACCCGGATCCATCCTGGTTCCAGTATGCCTGACGGGCTGACCACTTTTGCGCCGGATAAGAGAGTGTCCATTGCTTCTCAATGCTAGTGCGGCATTCGCAGGTATTTGAAATCATTGCGGAGCTATACTTGTATTAATGCATGTGGCCGCAGGCAGCGTTTGCCGGCGCCGGTCAATGGGTGATCCTGCGTCCACTGACAATTTTTGGGGTGATGGCTACCATGTGGGTTTTCATGCCTCCCGACCATGGATGGAGGCCACTGGTCATTGCCCTGTCCTCCAAGATTGAGTCATCCACGACTTCAGCAGATCCTATTACTAGAACGCTCCACCCTTCTTCTTTGTCGTAATCAATCTGGTCCACTTCAAATGCAACCACCGAATGCCTGAATGCAGCGTCGAGCTTAGTACCGGGATCGGTTCTGAAGAGGATGCAACCATCCAGGTCCGGGCCCAAGTTCATGTAGATGTAATTGACGGGCAGTATGATGGGAAGGGCATCAAGGGTAATCCCAATCCTCCCGACGCCGACACTTTTTAGCAGGTCAATACAATTGCGCTCGTCTATTACGTGGATTGCACCCTGAGTTCTGATCAGCAGGTCATTGGCGAGCAGCATGTCAGTGACCTATCCGGACACCGGAAACCGGATCAAGTCGCAGGATAGGGGTGATCACTGCGGCGCCGACCGGACTCTAAATAGTTCTGACTCGATAACTGCACATTCCACTACAAAGTAGCTTTACGCTTATGGTTGGACGTTGCATAGGGAATAAGGTCACCTTATGAAGCCGGATCTGTGTATCATCTTGTGGACCGTTCCCGCTAAGTGCCTATAAGTGACGCCTGATGGCACGGTTGGTCACTGTCGACAAAATCTCAGTGGCACTGTCCTGGTGGCAGGTCCTGACACGGCATGGCGGATGTGCTAACATTATATCAAACGTCCGGGCGTGCTCGACTGTAAGCATTATGTCGAAGCGTGGGTTTCCACCCACGCTTCTTTTATGGCCGTGTTCCTGGACGGGTTGATTGGCTGTTGCCTGCTGGCCACAATACGCGTGCATGGCGTGCAGGCCGTCAGATGGCAGGTATTGAATAGTTGGAGGAGGTGAATTGGATGGGCGAGGATTTCGAGTACGGATTGGCACAGGCTGCAAGGTCTATGGGCTTGACCATATATGGCATCGATCGTAAGTACGGCCTCTTTCGTGTTGCCGTTGACAGACCGGGTGGAGTGGATCTCGAAGACCTGGAAATTGCTTCTCGTGTCTTCTCTGACCTGCTCGACTCCCAGGACTCCGTGCCAGGAGGCCGGTACGTTCTCGAAGTTTCCAGCCCAGGTGCTGAGCGCGATATCTGCAACACGCAACAGGCTGCCTGTGCAGTCGGGTTATGTGTAAGCGTCAAGTTTCGTAAAGCATCATACGGGCAGCGGGAGATGCCGGGTAACGGCAGCGATGGCGAGGGCACAGAGATATCCGGCAGGTTGGTCGCCGTGGATGATGAGCGGTTGTTGGTCCAGTTGACTGAACGTGGTACCAACCTTGATGTGGACGAGAATGGCTGTGCCTGGGTGGCTCTGGGGGATAATGTATCGGTGCGTACTGTTCTTGAATGGGATGGCGATTCTGGAGTACCCGGTAAGCGAGTACGAGGACGGGACATCAAAGGCCGTGCGCCAGGGGTACCCGATTCGACGTCCAGAACCGGGGGAAGCAGGATTGGCCGTTCGAAAGCGAGGCGTCGAGGGCGGGCGGAAAAGGTGAAAGGGTAGTGGACGTGTGCATGCCGGGAAGTTCCAATATTGCCGTGCGTGGCTGCCAAAAATGCGGGATGAGAATAGCATGTCTAACGTGCATGTGGTTGAGAATCGCGAGGTGGTGAAGTGAAGAACAATTTCGAGTTCATGGATGCATTAGGACAGCTGGCGCGGGAAAAGGGGATTCCGGTGGACACACTGCTGGAGGCACTTGCAAACGCGCTGGTGGCGGCGTATAAGAGACGGCCAGGTGCAGCGGAAGAAGCCGTAGTGACCATCGATTCGGAGACTGGTGAGATCAAGGTGTACGGCCAGGAGCTGGATGACGAGGGTGACGTGATCAGGGAATGGGACGATACACCTGAGGATTTTGGTAGGATAGCTGCTCAGACAGCTAAGCAGGTGATCGCTCAGAGGATCAGAGAAGTCGAACGTGAGCAGAAGTACGATGAGTATGCCGGACGTGAAGGCGATATTGTCACGGGTATCGTTCAGCAGAGTGACAGCCGGCTTACGCTACTGGATTTGGGCAAGGTGGAGGCGCTGCTTCCTCCGGCAGAACAGGTGCCGTTCGAGCGGTATGATCATGGCGCCAGGGTCAAGGCGTATATCGTCGAAGTGCGTAGGACATCTAAGGGTCCTCAGATAGTGGTAAGTCGTTCCCATCCCGGCTTGGTGAAAAAACTGTTCGAGTTGGAGGTGCCGGAAATACTGTCCGGGGTGGTGGAGATCAGGGCGATGGCGCGGGAACCTGGTCATAGAACCAAGGTTGCCGTATCGTCGAATGACCCCAATGTGGATGCAGTGGGGTCATGTGTCGGAACCAGGGGTTCACGTGTAAGGATGATCATCAACGAGTTGCATGGTGAGCGGATAGATGTCGTCCCATACTCCGAAGATCCACACAAGTTTATCGAGGCGGCCCTGCAGCCTGCTCGTATCCGCGAGATTCGCCTGCAGGAAGATGAGGGGCTTGCTGTGGTGGTCGTGAATGATCATCAGTTGTCACTGGCTATCGGCAAGGAGGGGCAGAACGCCAGGTTGGCGGCTCGATTGACTGGTTGGCGTATAGATATAAGAAGTGAATCCGATATGTTTCGTCAGCCACTGGTTGAAGGCGAATGGGCTGAGGGGGAGTGGGTGGAAACCGAGTCAGGCGAGATGGTCTGGCGCCCGGCGGAAGGCGGGGAGACGATTTCGGCAGAAGAGTGGAATATCGCAGCCGAGAGCAGCCGGAACGGTGGTGATGACAAAGCTGGTGATGACAAAGCTGGTGATGATCGACCTGCGGCAGTGCATTATCAGGACGGAGAGGAAGGGGCGGGTGGTGACATGCCCGCAGGTAAAACAGGTGAATTGGGTGAGAATGTTGCGGAAGACAAAGAAAAAGATCGTCTGACACAAGGCTCCCCGGATGTGGCCGGCAACGAGACAGGCGAAGTCCGTCAGACCGCCGAGGCTGGTAGTGGAGGGCAGTCCGTATAGTCTCCCTAGAGCCGGTACGTACATGCATAGGCTGTAAACAGCGCCTTGGTCAACGAAAACTCGTGAGAATGGTGTTGCTGGAGGAGGGTAGTATAGGTATTGGGGTGTCGTCGTGCGGTCGAGGAGCATGGCTGTGTACCGGATCGGTTGAGTGTATTGAGCTTGCAGTACGTGCAAAGGCTTTTGGAAGGGCATTTCGTAAAGATGTTTCGGTGGAGACGGTCGAGAGAGTGAGAGAGTCGATATTGGATTACAATAGGAGAGCTAGTGGCCGGTAAGGTTCGAGTTTACGAGTTGGCGCGGGAGCTTGGACTTACTAATAAGGAAGCTCTTAGCCTGTGCGAATCCTTGGGTATTGGCGTAAAGGGCCACTCTTCGTCTATGGAAGTGGCTCAGGCCGATCGCGTTCGCAGGAAGGCTGAACGTGAGGGCCTCAAGAGAGATGTTTCATCGCCAGAGGGTGGTGTGCCCGCAGAAGGTGGTAAAGATACGGTGACTGCCAGATCCACCAAGCCCACCAAGGCCGTAGCACCATCCAAGGCTGGAGTGGCGGGAGAGGCTGCCGAGCCGGCCAGGGCTACCAAGGCTACCAGGTCCACCAAGGCTACAACTGATCAGGCCGCCGCTGCCACTAAGCCGGCAGCAGCCACTAAAACCACCAGATCCACCAAGCCCGCCAAGGCTACAACTGATCAGCTAGCAGCAGCTACCAAGCCAGCACCATCCAAGGCTGGAGTGGCGGGAGAGGCTGCCGAGCCGGTACCTGCGTCTTTCGCAGGGGATCTTCGGGCGGCAGCGCCGCATACAGAGCAGGATCTCGGCAAACATCCAGAAAACTTGCAACCTGGCGTGGCTGCTGCAGTTCGGGAGGGTCGACCGAGCGGCACTAAGTCGGAGGATGGCAGGACCGGCGGCAAGCCGGCTGCGGCGCAAGCGGCCGTGCCCAGCGAATCCAAGAGTGGCAGGGGTGGGCATGGGGCAATTACAGGCAAGCCGATTCCACCACCTCCGCGTCAGCCGATGAGCACGTCAGGAAAGCCGATCCCACCACCTCCGCGTCCGCCGATGAGCACGTCAGGAAAGCCGATCCCACCACCTCCCGGCAGGGGAAATACCATGTCATTTGGCGGGCGGAACTCTGGGTCCGGTCCGCTGGGCACGCTCGAGCAACGTGGCAGCGATAGGGCTGAACGTTCTTCTAGGATTTCGAGACCTCGCGGAGATTACACGGCCACTGCAGGGGCTAGGCGTAGTGGGGATGCGCGCTTCGGTGGCATAGGCGTCGTGCCCGGGCCGGCACCATCTCCACCAAGGCTGGGACAGAGAGGTCCAGGCCGTCAGCAGCCCAAGCGATCGAAGCGCAGGAGACGCAATGTGGAGGAGTTGGAGCCTACCCAGCTCACAGAATACAAGGCTTCTGATGCTCCGGTACCGGAGGGGGAGATTATCGTGGAGCGCGGCTGTACCCCGCAGGATCTCGGGCCCAAACTCAATCGCTCTGCGGGTGATATTATACGATATATATTGTTCCAGGGGGAGATGGTTACGGCTACGCAGCCGTTGACCGATGACATGATCGAACTGTTTGCCGCCGAACTGGGAGCTCAGGTTAGATTGGTGGATCCCGGTCAGGAAGAAGAGGCGGCGCTCAAGGCGCGTTATGTGGATAGCGATATCGAGATTGCCGAGAGTGAACTCGAGCCGCGAGGCCCGGTGGTTACCGTCATGGGGCATGTAGATCATGGTAAGACCTTATTGCTGGATAGGATCAGGTCATCCAACGTGGCGGCTGGTGAATCCGGCGGCATTACCCAGCATATAGGGGCATACCAGGTTGCGGCGGGTGACAGGCTGATTACTTTTGTGGACACTCCGGGACATGAAGCATTCACGGCTATGCGTGCCAGAGGTGCTCAAGTCACCGACATCGTGGTCTTGGTGGTTGCCGCTGACGATGGAGTCATGCCACAGACCGTGGAGGCGATAGACCATGCTCGCAGTGCGATGGTTCCAATTGTGGTTGCAGTGAACAAGGTGGACAGGCCAGACGCTGACGTCAACCGGACATTGCAACAACTTGCTGAACATGGCCTGGTACCCGAGGCATGGGGAGGGGATACCGTCGTATGCGAGGTGTCTGCGCTCGGGGGAACTGGTATCCAGAATTTGCTGGATCATATTGCTCTCGTTGCAGACCTGGAGGAACTCAAGAGTACCTCGTCAGGCAGGGCTGTTGCGGTGGTGCTCGAGGGCAACCTTGATCCGGGGAGGGGACCGCTTGCTACCGTGATTGTTTCGCGGGGCACGTTGAAGATCGGGGACGCTGTTGTTGCGGGAGCTGCGTGGGGACGCGTAAAGGCACTGGTCGGCTCCGACGGGATGCAAGTGTCGAGTGCCGGCCCGGCGACACCGGTTCAGGTGCTTGGATTCTCGCGCCCTCCCTCGGCCGGTGATGAGATGTATGTCACCAAAGATCTTCCCTCTGCGAAGGCCATGGGAGAGGCCGTGGAGCGTCGTTCTCGTGCATTGGGGCGTATAGCTACGATTACATCGCCTGGCGTGAAGCTTGAAAATATTTTCGAACAGATCCAGCGAGGAGAGCGTGCCGATCTTAACTTGATTGTCAAGGCGGACGGCCAGGGTACGCTCCAGGCTGTTTCCGATAGCCTGGAGAAGCTGGATAGGGAGGAGGTGGGGATCAATTTCCTGCACAAGGGGGTAGGCGGCATCACCGAGAGCGATGTCCAGCTGGCGGTTGCCTCCAATGCGACGGTCATAGGATTCAATGTGAGGCCGGATAGACGATCGAGGGAACTTGCCGAAGCCCGCGGGGTGGACATTCGTACTTACGAGATAATATATAAGCTTATCGAAGACATAGAGTCTGCTGTCCTTGGCATGCTTGTTCCTGACGTGGAGGAGCATGTGACAGGGGAAGCTGAGGTCCGTGATGTGTTCCGGGTTCCAAGGGTAGGAGCGGTTGCCGGATGCTATGTACGTGACGGCACGATTAGTCGAGGGTCCAAGGTGCGTTTCCTCCGCGACGGAATAGTTATATGGAATGGATCCATAACGTCGCTGAAGAGATTCAAGGAGGACGCGAGAGAGGTGCAATCGGGCTTCGAGTGTGGCGTGGGACTGTCGGATTTCCAAGATCTGAAAGCAGGCGATGTCATAGAGACGTACGTGGAGGTTACGGTAGCTCGGCAGTAGCCAAGCATGCGTGAGGTATCCTCCTACTGATGCAACTGGTTGCATCGTCGCGAAGGAAGGGCGGTGTTTCGTCCAGCAAAGCATTCATAAGGCTCATCCGCTATGCCAACTGGTCATGTTGTGGCGAATGGGTGGCAGGCCTTGACCATCGCATGTATACGCTGTACCATGAGCAAGGAGGTGAGAGTCATGTCATCATGGTCTTCTCGTGGTCAGATGAGGACATTTTCACGTATGGCAAGAGTCAACGAGCTGCTCAGAGAGATCGTAGCCGAAGAGGTGGAGAGGATCCCGGATTTTGATGAGATTGCTGGCATAGTCACTGTTACCGGAGTGGAAGTGTCTGCGGACTTGGATCATGCAACTGTATACGTCAGCTTGCTCAGCGATGAGGTGCTGGAAGTGTTCGAGGCCGCGAGGAGTGATATACAACATGCCATAAGTCGGCAAGCCAAGCTGAAGAGGACGCCGCGGCTGGCATTTCAGGCCGATCCAGCCATAGAGGAAGGCGAAAAGGTCGAATCAGTGTTGCGAAGGATACGCTCGGTAGATGGATACACTCGGTAGATGGATAGGATGGTTCAGGATGCCTGGATGCGTAATCAATCGTGATAAGATACGTGTGTATGCTGTTATCTGCGGCATGCTGAGGGCCTGCACATGGGCAGTGTGAGTTCTCGAGCAGGATTGCCAAGTGGAGGTCTTCGTGCCGCGGCGGCCGGTGAATTGTCTGGCCTTGTGATCGTGGACAAGGAGGAGGGGTGGACGTCTCACGATGTTGTGGCAAGGCTCAGAAGGCTCTTAGGTCAACGCAGGATCGGACATGCTGGAACCCTGGATCCGGATGCCACTGGGGTGTTGCTCGTCGGGGTGGGTCGCTTCACTCGTGCGCTCAGGTTCCTCTCGGGACTTCCCAAGACTTACCATTGCGAGATGGTACTGGGTTCCACCACGGATACTCTCGATGCCAGTGGCGAGGTGGTGGGCAATTGGGACATGTCAGATCTCTCGCTTACCGATGTAAGACGTGCAGCCCTGGGGCTTACTGGGGAGATAGAGCAGGTTCCTCCGATGTTCTCTGCTGTCAAGGTTGGTGGCGAGAGGTTGTACAGCAAGGCGAGGCGAGGGGAGATCGTAGAGAGAAAGAGCCGTAGGGTGACAGTGCATTCATTTGAGGTGATGGAGCCCGTGGCGCCTGGTATATTCCCCGCCGGCGTGGTCTGCTCGACCGGTACCTACGTGCGTACGCTTGTTGCTGATCTTGGAGTTGCGCTCGGAGGGGGTGCTCACTTGCGAAATTTGCGAAGGATCAGTGTTGGTTCCTTTTCGGTCGATGACGCAAGGACGGTGGAGGAGGTATCTCCGGGCAGCCTGCTCACCCCAGCACAGGCCCTCAGGGATCTGGAGCAGGTGCATGTAGACGATGAGGTGGCTGACCTGGCAAGACGTCGTATGCCCTTGGATCGAGTCTCCATTGGCGCTCGGGGAGCTGGGCCATTTGCGCTCGTGAATGCATCAGGAATGCTCGTGGCCATCTATGAAGCGACCGCCACCGACAGGCTTGTGGCTGGCTTGGTGCTTTAAGCGGTACAGCGGATGTACTGCTGCTGGCCTGATTCCAATGCATGGAGAAACCGGCTAATCTCGATATGCAATGAAAGTATTCCGTTCGCTCGAAGAAGTAAAAGGGCTTGACAGTGGATCGGCGGTGACCATAGGCGTGTATGACGGCGTGCATCTGGGGCATCGCAAGATCCTTGATGAGTTGCGAGTACGTGCAGGCAACCTGGGCTTACCATCGGTGGTGATCACCTTCGATCCCCATCCTGCAACGATCGTCAAACCGGATGCCGTGCCTCCATTGATATGTTCTATCGATCAGCGCCTGGAGTTGCTCGCGGGTGCCGGGGTGGATGTTGCCATAGTGGTGCCATTCGACAGCGAGTTCAGGAATGAGGATGCATCTGAATTCATCGACAGGGTAATTGTGGATTGTTGCCACGCGAAATCGGTGGTGGTGGGCGCTGACTTTCGCTTCGGCAGGGGCAGGGAAGGTGACACAGAGATGCTCAGTTCGCTGGGCGAGAAAAAGGGTTATGTGAGTACAGGCATCCCACTTTCTTATAACGGCGCCGGAAATAAAATATCTTCGTCAAAGGTGAGAGAACTCATAGCGACCGGCAACGTGGATGCCGCATCGCGGCTGCTTGGTAGGTTCTTCGAGATTACAGGCTACGTTGTCCGGGGGCATCACCGTGGTGGTCCCTTGCTGGGGTTTCCAACTGCCAATCTCCAGGTGGACCGTCAATTGGCCGTGCCAGCGGAGGGTGTATATGCCTGCTGGTACGTGAGGTCGCATCCTGGAGACGGATCGTTCATGCGTGGCAGGGTACTTCCCGCCGCGGTGTCCATAGGAGCGAACTCCACTTTCACCAACGAGGGTTCTGTGTCCGTTGAAGCACACCTACTGGATTTCAGAGGTGATCTCTACGAAGAGGGAGCGTCTGTCAGATTCGTGGAAAGGATCAGGAGCCAGGAACGTTATGCTTCCCATGATGCGCTCAAGAGCCAGATTTCAAAAGACATAGGGGAGGTCAGGAAGGTGCTTCATGTTCAGGGGCCCGCCTGACGGCGTCACTGCTGCCGTCACTGGTACCACCGTGGCTGCTGCTGGCACCACTGTAGCTGTAACCGCCCTCGGCTTGGCGTTCAGTGTGGCTGGTGACAAGGGGTGCAAATGGCGTATGTTCCATCAGTAGCGTGTCAAACCACTTAAGTAGCGATATACCGGGCACTGACAGCAGCCATACGAACAAGGCGCCGAAGAGCATCCCGCCTACGACATCGAAAGGATAGTGGGCTCCCACGTATACCCGGTCGAAACAGAGGAACAGCCCTGCAATGGCGGTTACCCACGCCAGTACATCCTTACGCGTGATCCAAATTCCTGCGATGACGGCCCCGGCAATTGTTGCATGCCCGCTGGGGAAGGCGTATCCGTGTGTCTTGGCCACCAGCACCTCCACGTGTTGAAGCACCCAGTAGGGGCGCACTTCACCGAACAACGGCTTCATGCCAAAATGCGCTATTACCCATGCAATCACGGTTCCGCCAGCCGCCCACAGCACCCTAGCGACAGATAGGGCTGGATTGCCTGCGGACCGGCTGATCCACCATGCAACGAGAAGAAGGATGGCGAGCAAGGCAAGCCCTCCAAAGTGCGCATAGAACGCCATGAAGCCATGTGCCCACGGCGTATGTTTCGCAAAGCTGTTGATATCGAGGTACCAGCGTGTATTCAGCGATTTCAGCTCGTTCATCAGTGTGACCATGCCTCCGATTCTGGTGATGATGTGTTCTCCACATGGCTTTCACGTTGCCATATGCTCTTGCGTGCAGTATAATAGGTTGCTATCCGCAGGTGCAGGTCGGTGAGACTGAAATAGATATAGATTATAGATGAGGTATAGTAAGGTTCCATGATTGATAAGACAGCGATTATTGATGGGCATAGAGTGCATCCTACGGATACAGGGTCGCCTGAGGTACAGGTGGCACTCCTTACGGCGCGCATATCGCACCTTACTGAGCATCTCAAGGCGCACAAGGGAGATCACCATACACGGAGGGGCCTGCTCATGCTTATCGGCAAGCGACGCCGTCTCCTTGACTACCTACACCGCAATGATGCTGAGCGTTACAGGGCGCTGATTGCAAAGTTGGGTATACGGCGTTGACCTGACAGCGTGCCTCGTGACTGTTACACTCTTTGTGTAGCGTTTCATGAGTGTTGCAAAGCGCGGTGTAATCGTCTAGGCGACAGGTTGTTGGCAGGGTAGGTATAAGGATGCTTAGGCTGCCTGGATTTCCAATCCTCGTGGAACACTGCACTGAGCCATAAGAGGAAGTTATGCTCGGCCAAGCGGTGAAGCGTTAGCTGCCAGTCGCCGATCACTATGAATTGTACATAGTGGTGGTCGACTACTGGGAACTGGTTTCACTGTTACATGCCGCACGACTTCTCCTGCCAACGAAAATAAGGAAGGAAATATATGAATGAAATTGTGAGCGTGTCTGCTCCCGTACCTGGTACGGATGTTGTCATGTCGTTCGAAACCGGTAAGCTTGCTTTGCAGGCAGATGGTGCCGTAGTCGCCAGGTTGGGTGATACCATGGTGCTGGCCACTGCAACCGCGTCCAAGGCACCGAGGGAAGGGGCTGATTTTTTTCCTCTTACCATCGATGTGGAAGAAAGGATGTATGCTGCCGGGAAGATCCCTGGATCATTCTTTCGCAGGGAGGGGAGAGCAACAGAACAGGCCATCTTGAATGCGCGCCTTATCGACCGGCCGCTACGCCCGTGCTTTCCCGATGGATTCCGTAACGATGTCCACGTGGTAGCCACCGTACTGGGGGTGGATCTCATTAATCCGCACGATGTTCTTGCCATCAATGCAGCTTCGGCAGCATTGATGATATCTGGAATCCCGTTCGACGGCCCCGTCGGAGCGGTGAGGATAGCCTGGTCCAAACAGGGTATTTGGATAGCGCATCCCAGCTATAGCGATGGCGACGAGTCCTGCTTCGAGCTGGTTGTTGCCGGCAGGGCATTGAGCCAGAACGAGGAGAGCGACGTAGCAATCATGATGGTGGAAGCCGGCGGGACGGAAGCATCGTTCGAAAATTATGCTGCCGGTACTCCGAAGGTGACCGAAGAGGTGATTGCCGATGGGCTGGAGGTGGCTAAAAAGTGGATCATGGAGTCCATCCGCCTTCAACGGAAATTGGTCGCTGGAGCTACCGCTAGAGATACCGCTGGTGATCGTATCAAGACATACGAACTGTTCAGCGACTGTCCTGACGATATAAGGGCTGTTGTCGAGAATCGTGTGTCCGGCAGGATGAAAGAGGTGCTGTCCATCATGGAGAAAGCCGGGAGGGAGGCTGCTCTTACTACTTTGACCGACGAGACGGTGAACGCATTGCAGGATGAGTTTCCTGATCAGGAAGCGGCCATCCGATCGGCAGTGCGTAGCACCATGAAGAAGGTGCTACGCAAGAGGGTTATCGAAGAGGGAATACGAGCTGATGGGCGCGGTATCGAGGAAGTTCGACCGTTGTACATTGAAGTGGGTTTGATTCCCACCGCTCACGGTTCAGCCCTGTTCCAGCGCGGAGAGACACAGGTTCTCAATGTCACCACGTTGGGCATGCCCAGGATGAACCAGCTTCTGGACAGCATCGGCATCGACGAGACCAAACGTTACATGCACCACTACAATATGCCCCCGTACTCCACAGGAGAGGCGGGCTTCATGCGCGGTCCCAAGCGCAGGGAAATCGGTCACGGTCTGTTGGCGGAAAGAGCATTGGTTCCTGTAATTCCCAGAGAGTCAGAGTTTCCTTATACCCTCAGGCTTGTTTCGGAAGCGGTATCTTCGAACGGCTCCACTTCCATGGCATCAGTGTGTGGTTCGACACTATCGCTCATGGATGCCGGTGTTCCCGTACGGGAAGCGGTGGCCGGTGTGGCAATGGGCCTCATCCATGATGATAGCAGCTATGTCACCTTGACCGATATCCTTGGCATGGAGGATGCTCTTGGCGATATGGATTTCAAGGTTGCGGGGACACGAGACTCCGTTACCGCGTTACAGCTGGATACGAAGATAGACGGCATACCCGCTGAAGTGCTTGCACAGGCGCTCCAGCAGGCGAAGAGGGCCAGGTTGCACATTCTCGATGCCATGATGCAGGTGATTGACAAGCCCAGAGCGGCTGTCAGCAGCAACGCTCCCAAGATCGTGGCCTTCGAGATTCCCCAGGACAAGATCGGAGAGGTGATCGGTCCCAAAGGAAAGGTCATCAACACCTTGCAGGCGGAGACCGGCGCCGATATTGCCATTGACGAAGAAGGCGGTGTGGCTACGGTTACTATCGGAGCCAAAGAGGGAAGCGCAGTAGAGGAAGCCAGGAGAAGAATCATGCTAATACTGGATCCCCCGAAACCAGAAGTCGGTGCAGTCTATCCGGGCACTGTCGTGGGTGTGACCAAATTCGGCGCCTTCATCAATATCCTGCCGGGTAGAGACGGTCTTCTTCATATATCCAAGGTGGGTAGGGGAGCAAGAGTGGAACGGGTGGAGGATGTACTCAATGTCGGGGATAGGATCGACGTGGTTGTGGACTCCGTCGATGCAGACGGCAAGGTTTCGCTACTGTACGCTGACGAGCCGACGAGTGGGGGTGGTTCTCTGGATGCGAGCGGCAGGCGGGCCGGCAGTGAGGTGATGGCATCTTCTGCCAACTCGGACGACCTGGCTTCAGCCGGCCGCGAGAACCATGGCGATGAAGGGGCTACTGCCAAGAGTGACGATAATGTGGCAAATCTGGAAGTTGTCTCATTCGACGACGAGTTCGATCTGGAGATTGCTGGTGAAGTCGGTGACCTTGGTCCTACGTCAAGAGACTTTTCCGAGGATCGCTCCCGTTCCAGGCGAGATCCGCGCGGCCGGCGGAATCACAACAGGCGCTGATCCTGCCGATGGCGCGGGTAGACAGAGTGTCGCACGGGCTGCAGCATAGCGGCTGCAGCGGGCAGAGAGGACGGGGATTATCGACGTCGTGTTCCAACTATGATCAGGGAAGATAAGATACCTGGCGGTCTACGCCTGGTTACGGATGACATGCCTGATGCCCGCTCCGTGGCGTTGGGCGTGTTTATCGGCACAGGGTCGCGAGATGAGCCGGATCGGCTTGCAGGTGCCTCTCATTTGCTGGAGCATCTGATATTCAAGGGTACTGAGCAGCTGCCCGCCAAGAGTATAGCGACGGCAATAGACGTTATGGGTGGTGAAACCAATGGCTTCACTTCCAGGGAGTTGACCTATTTTTATGTCCGGGTACTCGCAGAGGACGTACCGGAAGCTGCCGGCATCCTTTTCAGCATGTTGACCGAGCCAGCGTTGAGGGAGAGTGATCTGGATGCCGAGCGCACGGTGGTGCTGGATGAGATTGCCATGAACCTGGACAGCCCGCACGATGTCTGCGCTCAAAGGTGTCAAGAGGCGTTGTTTGCCGGGCATTCCCTTGCAGGTGAAGTGTCGGGCACCGTGGAGAGCGTGTCGTCGATCAGCTCATCCGATCTAAGGGAGTGGTTCGACACTCATTACAGGTCGGAGAATATAGTGATTGCTGCAGCGGGCGCATTGGATCATGACCAATTGGCCTCGCTCGTTACCAAGGGATTCGCATCCCGGTCCGGAGGAGGGAAACCGTCGAGGATGCCTCCAACCAATCGCCAGGATACCCTAGCGTATCAGGCAAAGGACACCGAACAGGCTAACATGGAAATGGCGATGAGAGGGCCAACTCGTCACGATGAGAACCGGTGGGCTGCTGACATCCTGGATCAGGTATTCGGTGGATCGATGTCATCTAGGCTATTCCAGGAAGTTCGGGAAAAAAGAGGTCTGGCATACTCGATATGGTCCGAGGTGGCTCGCTACGATGACGCGGGGTCATTCTCCATCAGTGCTGGGTGTGCTCCTGAAAAGCTGCATGAGGTAATTGGCATAGCGAAAGAGATGTTCGAGGAAGTGGCTGCCGGTGACATCACCGATGAAGAGGTCGATCTGGCCAAGAAGCACGTGAGGTCTGGCTTGCTGCTATCGCTGGAGCACCCGACGTCTCGGATGGTACGTATGGGCACTTCGTTGTTGCACTATGATCGGGTGATGGAAGTTGACGAGGTGATGTCCAAGATCAGCGCGGTTGGTCTTGGTGACGTCACCGATGTGGCGTCGGCCCTGGCATCGAGACCCTGGACGCTGTCAGTGGTAGGTCCTTTTGACGAGAACGAGTTTGCCGGTTGGCAAGCAGCCGTACGCTGATCGTCGGGCTGGTATGATGGCAAAGATGAGTGATGTCATCCGGGTAGGCGTATTGGGAGCAGGTGGAAGGATGGGGCGGGAGATATGTAGATCGGTAACCCAGGATACCGATCTCGAATTAGTTGCGGCGGTGGACCCACGATTTGCTGGTATCGACATAGGCCAGGTGGCAGGGCCTGATGTGGCGGGACTCGATATTGCGGGGGACATCGAAGCGTTGTCGAGGGGAGGTGCCGATGTAGCCATAGATTTCACCATAGCGGAGTCCACGCTGCGTGCCATGGATTGGTGCGCTGTCAATGGAGTTCATATGGTTGTGGGCACTACGGGTCTAGGTGACGATGACATGCAACACGCAATGACGCTGTTTGAAGATTCTAATGCGAATTGTCTTGTGGCATCCAATTTTGCGGTGGGAGCCGTGCTCATGAACAGGTTTGTGGAGATGGCGGCGAAGTACATGGACGGAGCGGAAGTGATCGAAATTCATCATGACCAGAAGGTCGACGCTCCTTCGGGTACTGCATTGCGCCTGGCCGAGTCTATAGCCCATGGTGCCTCACTTGGTGTCCGCAATGGCCGCAGTTTCGGGATGGACAATACCCAACGCCATGTGGTCGAAGGGGTAAGGGGAGGTGCTGCGGATGGCGGTATACGCATCCACTCGCTACGGATTCCAGGTATGGTCGCTCATCATGAGGTGGTGTTTGGTTCGGTGGGTCAGTCCCTTACCATCCGTCATGATGCCTTCGACCGTACCTCCTTCATGCCGGGTGTACTGATCGCCACAAAAGCCGTACGAGAACGCCGGGGGCTTACGATCGGCCTCGATTCGTTGCTCGGGATCTAGCGGTCTGTCCTCTCCGCTTTTGATGGTAAGATTGCCTTCAATTCCACCTGGATGGGCTCTCGAGAATCCCATCCAGGTGGCAGAACTGGTAAGGGTGGAGTTGCTCGGTGGAATTGCCAAGTATTAGGTAAGATGAGTTGGCATTTCGTGGTGTCAGTTGCATCGCGAGCCGGCAAGCACACCCAGGGAAGCCACGATTGTGGGAGTCAGGTAGTCGAGGACGATCCTTATCCCGAGTACTATGCTCAGATGCCCTGCTGCCAATACTGTGCCTTGATTGATACCTACGAGGATTGTGCCCACGATCAAACCTATTGACACAATGCGGCGACGGTTAGCCCGGTGCCACCACACCGAGCAGGCTTCTCTTGACGTGGACCAGGTTGGAGGTACGGCAGGGGACATATTGGAATTGAATTATAGCATTTCACTCAGGCGTATCAGGATGGTACGTACGTAAAGCGATCCAGCCTGCGTAGGTGAAACCATCCAGCCCACGTAGGGGTAATCTCCGTTTACAGGCATGGCGAAAAGCGCGAAGATTGAAATATTATGTACGCATTCGCCACAACCAAGATTACTGAAAGACGCCTGCAGATTGCCCTGGGATTGATATGGCTGCTGGATGGAGCGCTCCAGTTCCAGCCCTACATGTTCACCAAGAGTTTTGTCAGGCAGATACTTATTGCCAGTGCACAGGGAAATCCCGGATGGGTGGCTGATCCGACGACATCTATTGCGCACTTCCTAGAGCCCCATATCGTTGCCTGGAATGCTGTCTTCGCCACCCTGCAGGTGGCCATAGGGGCCGGGATCATAGCTGGAGCCCTGACAGGACGGGTGCGGCTGTTGAAAGTGGTACTTGCAGGGTCTTTTGCTTGGTCGTTGATGGTGTGGTGGCTTTCGGAGGGTCTTGGCGGCATCCTGTCGGGAGCATCGCCACTGATGGGTGCACCCGGTGCTGTAGTGCTCTACCTGATTATCGGATTGCTTCTGTGGCCAGGCAATACGGGTGTACCATGGCGCTTGCCGGCGAAATCAGGCAGGAGCGATGAGGGGTCTTCGCAGGCCAAGTCAGGGGAGGTGGTGGCAGGTACGGATGACGCATCACGCTCAGGGACAGGGACACTCTCCGGTGCAAACATGCTGGAGTCTTCGCAAGGTCAGGTAAGTTCAGGCCTCATCAGCGACCGTGGCGCAAGGACAATATGGGCGATCCTGTGGGTCTTCAATGGGTTTCTCCTGCTCGAGCCGTCCAACCAGATGCCTCAGGCAGTGAGTTCCGCAGTCACGGCGTCTGCTGCAGGTCAACCAGGCTGGTTCCATAGCCTTCTTGTTTCTACCGCCAGTATCTTCCACAATACAGGTTCGTGGGTGGATTCCCTGCTGGCTGTGGCCATGCTGCTTGTTGGCATGGGGGTGGCGTTCCATCTTCATCCGCGGCTGATGATTGCCGCCAGTGTGGTCATTTCGCTGTTTATATGGATATTTGGCGAAGGCTTGGGAGGGATGCTGACTGGACAGGGTACTGATCCCAACTCGGGGCTGTTGCTGGTGTTGCTGGCTGGCTGCCTGTGGGTGAGGACAGTGTCTCGCGCCGTCAGGTATGGCACTGCAGAAGTGGCATTAGCACGGTCCAATGTACGTACCGGTGTGCATGATGAAGTACATGCAGGGACATATGAAGGGGTTGGCAGTTCGTTGTAACTATTTTGGTTGGTAAACAGTGGAGTGCCCACGCTGGGGCCAGCACGTACAGTAGCTTACATTCTTGACTTTTACGATCGGATGATACAGCTACTGCTGCGACGGCAGGGTAAGCCAATTGTTTACAAGGGTCCTGCTGAGGCTTCCCACATGAATGGCTGATACCTTGCCGGAAGAGACGAGTACTGCTGTCGGTAGGGCGATGATACCGTAGCGCACCGCCGTCCTCCCGCCTATGTCCATGGCAAGCGGGTAGGTGATGCCGTATTTCTTGGCAAATACCCTTACTGCACCGGCGGGATTACCCTCGTCTATGCCGGATATTTGCAACTGCTTGCCGTGGAAACGCGAAGTGGATTCAAGCAGAGGTACCTCTTCGAGGCAGGCTGTGCATGTTGTGGAGAAGAAATCGATCAGGACACGTTTTCCGTTGAAGGCTGAGCTGTCTACTCTCTTTCCACCCGTCGCGGAAGGGAGAGCAAACGCCGGTGCCGATCTTCCTATATGTATACCAGCGGTCTCCTGCTCAAGTAGTTTCTCGGGCAGTTTAGCTGATCCACCGGAAATGTTTGCGATCTTGCCCACCGTTCCAGCTGATGCCGGCAGCTGGCCAGCTGTCGTGGAATTACCGGCAAATGGGGAAGCGCTCTGGCTGCTAAGGGCCGTAACAGCTATAGGGACTACGATGGCCAAGGCTACCAGGCCTACCAGCCATGGCCTGGCCTGGCCATCCTCTCTGCTGCCGATCGTGACTACAGGTGTAGTGGCGGTTGGATCGGTGGTCGGATTGGATGTGGACGCTGCGGTGATGGACGTATCTTTTCTGTGGTCTCCCGCAGTGCCGACCCTCGTGTTCGCTGATCTGATTACCGTACCGTCCTGCCTTTTCCATACCGCAAGACCGGCAGTTGCAGCAACGCCCGCGAGGAGCAGCGCTACCAGACCTATTTGGGATGAATGCTCGGATATCCAAGTTGCCAGTATCGATTGCCAGCTTTCCACGAGACGCACAGGTGCATTTGCCCGTGTAGGAGATACCAGGTAGCCTACCCAGTAGTCCACCAGGTAAGCTCCAGCTGCCACCAGAAGGGCTGCCGCAACTTTCTCCACGTATCTCGATGCTTTCCTCAGCACGTTGACAAACGATGTACCTGCCAGTGCGACGCTAATGCTCAGGGCTACAAGCAACGCTGCCATGCCTGCGAGATAGGCGAGCATCCCGCTTGCCACCCCGAATACGCTGCGGTTCTGATGGAACGGTATTACTCCGGCTATGAATATTGGTAGGGAGCAGGTCAGTGACGACAACGCATAGTATATGCCGAACAGCACTATGGACATCCATGAAATCCTGGAATCCTGGATGCGTCTCCAGGTGAATACCGGCACGCCAATCGGTAAGGTCCTTCCTGCAAGGGTAAACGCACCATAGATCACCAGTAGGATGGCAACCGGTATCATCGCCCATGGGACAAACTCCATAAACGCGCTAAAGCCTGATTCAAGCAGCACCCCTAGTACGGCGAATACGGCAAGGAATCCTACGGATACCAGCACGCCTGCGAGTAGAGCGTCCATTACCGTTCCAGCGGTATTGACATTGCGGGAATGACGCAGGTTATCCAGACCGCTCTGGTGGCCCAGACCGTGAGGTCTGTCCGGGTTGTGGGAGTTATCTGGGTTATCTGGGTTATCTGGGTTATCTGGGTTATCTGGGTTATCTGGGTTATCTGGGTTATCTGGGTTATCTGGGTTATCTGGGTTATCTGGGTTGTACTGGTTGTGGGGTCTGTCCGGGTTGTCGAAGTTGTCCGAGCGTGGTCCGGACAGATGGTCGTGACGAGACGACCGGGACGAAACGAGGATGGACAGGTATGCGGGCAGCAGGGGGAAGCCGCAAGGGTTCACGGTGGTGGCCATTCCCAAGGCGAATGCGTACGCAAGGAGGCTATAGCTCATCAGCTTATTGCCGCTTCATCACCGTCGTATAGTTTTTGTGGTCCCTGCCAGGCGTGATAGACCGATGGACACTATCCGTGTATCCTGCTCAGCTCCACCCCGTGAATCCCAAAACCGTAGCAGCTGGTTATGCATTTCTGTATCGTTCCACTTGTATCGTTCCACTTGTATCGTTCCACTTGTATCGTTCCACTTGTATAGACCTATCATACCATCTGCCGGGTTCTGCCGGCGTAATCATAATGCAGGGGTTGCGGCATAGCGGCCGCAGCGGCCATGATGCAATATACCGGGTCCTTTTGGTAGCAATGCCGGCACTTATGCGGCCTGCGAGCGCGGTAGGTTGACAATGATGGGCATTATAGGCTTTGAGAACCTCGACAATGCAGACTCTGAGCATGAGGGCCTGCAGGTTGCGCCGTGAAGCATTGCTTGATACAATACTGAGTCACTGGTGTGCCGAGGCTGGTGGTCTTGGTCCATTGGACTCAGCATCCAAGTGAATGCTGAAAATATTGTATGTGTGATGAGGTGCCTCATGGGCTCTCGACCCGTGGTAAGTGATGACGAGTGTTGCTTGAATCGCAAGCCAAGGTTTAGAAGTCTTGGGGAGAATCGGGAAGCCGGTGTAAATCCGGCACGGACCCGCCACTGTGATCGGGGAGTCCTCACCGTTGTGCCACTGGGATAATCCTGGGAAGGCAGGTGAGTGATGGTGATCCGGAGTCAGGAGACCGGCCTCATCTTGGTCAGTGGTCGTGGCAACGACCACCGGAAAGCGGAGGTCTTTTCGTGGAACTTGACGGCACGAGCACTATTCAGGGTGGTGATTCCGCGGAGGTTGGCAGTCCAGCGGTCCGCTCTGCAGGTGATGTTTCGAAGGTCGATCGGATGGATGGCGCACGGCCAGATGGCAGTCCACAATATGGCAGTCACCTGGATGGCGCAGCCGGTAATCCAGTCAATGCGTCCACTGGGAGTCCACCCATCGCCGACTTGCCTACGGCGAGCCTGGATGTTACCAACCGTCCCTGGCGCATCGAGCAGAATGGTATCAGGACCGTACCGGACAGTGCTCGTTCCGGTACGGTGTGGGATCTGTTCTGGGTATGGTTTGCAGCCAATATAGGCATATTGGGGGTTGTCCTGGGTGCCATAGTCCTGGCATTCGGTTTGAACCTGTGGCAGTCGATTCTGGTGATTGCCAGCGGCACGCTGCTGTCGTTTGCCCTGGTGGGTGCGTTTTCCGTAGCAGGTTGGCATGGTAGGGCTCCCATGATGACACTGTCGCGAGCCGTCTTCGGCATTTACGGTAATATTTTTCCCAATGTGGTTAGCTGGGTGTCTCTTGTGGGATGGGAGACCATAGCGGTCATCACTGGAACGCTGGCGATGATGGCATTGTTTGGCATGTACTTTCATCTGGGAACGATTTTACTTGGTGCTGCGTCGCTACTCGTGGTGGCGGGTCTTTCAGTGGCGTTCAGCATCCTTGGCCAGGCCACCTTGGTGGTGGTCCAGAAGTGGGGAAGCTACCTGCTGGGCCTGATGACGCTGGCCGTGCTTGCGGAGATTCTCACGAAGACATCGTTTCATGCACTGGCTGCACAGCACGCCGGTTCCTGGTTGGATGGTGTACTGCCTGCGTTCTCGATAGTAGTTGCGGGTACGGGCCTTAGCTGGGCCAATGCGGCGGGAGACTACAGCAGGTATACATCCACCACCACATCCAGGCGGAGTGTATTTTGGGCGCCGGTGGCCGGCGGCTCCATACCTCTAGTAATCCTGATGATCACCGGGGTGCTGCTGGGTGCGAAAGATCCTCACATTGCTACTGCCGCAAATCCCATTGCAGCCATACAGCATGTCCTGCCTTCCTGGATGGCGGTCCCGTACCTGATTACCGCTGCAGGCGGGCTTATCGTGGAAGCTGATCTCAGCCTTTACTCTTCAGGACTCAATCTACTGAATCTGTTCATACCTTTGAAGCGTTACAAGAGCGTGCTGATCGACTCCGTATTCATGCTGGGCGGAACCGTCTATGTGGTGTTTATATCGAGCAGCTTCTTCCAGCCGTTCGAGTCCTTTATCTTACTGCTCGGTGCTGGACTGGCATCTTGGGCAGGTGTATTCCTGGCGGGACAGCTCCGCTACAGGGCGGTAGTTGCTGCCATGCCTGACGTGCCGAGTGCGTCAACCGACTGGGGCCGACCACAGGCAGGGCACCCAAGGCTGCGTCAGGTGGCCCTTGCTGGTACGTCCAGTATGTCAACCACCGTCGCTGCTGCCGCATCCGCCATACCTACTATGCAGGGCCAGTCCCGACCGCAGTCACCAGTGCAGCCTTCCGCATCCGCCATACCTACCACACCCGCTGTGAACGTACTCTATGATGGACACGCTACGAGCGTGCTCGTACATAAAGGGGTGGGATGGGCCGCTGTCCTAGGCTGGCTGGCTGGTACCTCAATAGGATTGCTGTTCACCACTTCGCCTTTCTTCGATGGGCCGTTGGCCAAGGGTATCTTTGCTCAGTCCAGTCTCGAGATCCTCGTAGCCTTTCTTGTGGCCGCACTGGTCTTTCTTGTCGTTGCACGAGTTGTGCGAGCTGCGGAGATTCACGATTGGCTGGCGTGAGCTAGTGAGCTAGTGAGCCATATGACTATTCCAGCAGGGACGCGACTTTCTATCGGTCCGCAAATGACCTTCAAGCCACGGGGCCGGTTGGTACTGATAGGCAGTATCGTAATGGACATGTTGTTGTACGTGGATCGCCTTCCTGAGCGGGGGTCAGATGTGATGGCGAATATGTCGCAGGTCTCTCCCGGAGGCGGCTTCAATATTCTTAGCTCAGCTAGGAAGCTGGGGATGGAGGCTGCTTACGGGGGGCTCGTGGGAAGCGGTCCCAACGGGGCAGCCATAGAGGGAGCGCTGGACGGACATGGCATAGAGCGGCTGTTGCCTAGGAGGGCTGGCAGCGATAACGGGTTTGTCGTAGGGGCCGTAGAGCCAAGTGGGGAGCGGACATTCGTTACGGTGCCAGGATGCGAATCCATGATCGAGCCCGCCCATCTACTGGCTGTACAAGAGTTGCTCAAGCCAGATGATATAGTATATATCTCGGGATACGAGTTCTTATATCATGTTTCAGGCCCTGCGATCGCGAGTTGGATTGCTGGAGTTGGAGAGACGTGGCCCGTTGCCATAGATCCGGGTCCGCTTGTGGGCGAACTACCTGGCCGCACTTTTTTCGATGCGATGCGTGCATGCAAGCTGCTCACACTCAATGAGCGGGAGGCAAAGATATTGCTGCAAAGATCATCATCGGCTCATTGCCAGTCATCGTTGCCTGGGCATGCGGAGTCGGGCGGGGAGGCTAGTGCACTGGATGTTCTTGGCAGCCAGATCAGTCCCAGCCGGATCAGCTCGCTTGCAGCTATTGCAGAGGCCATTCATGGCGAGTATTTGAACCGTGATGCGATAGTCATCGTACGGGCCGGAAGTCTTGGTTGCGTGATATGCGAGAAGGGGGACGCCAGCGTATACGTGCCTGGCAGATTTGCCAGCGAGGTTGTGGACACTACAGGTGCCGGCGATGTGCATACGGCAGCGTTTCTGTCCACGTATTACAGTGGAGAGTATGCGGTCGATGCCGCCTGGGTTGCCAATGTCGCTGCTTCGATGTCGGTGTCCGTACGGGGTGGGGCATCATTTCCGAGCGTTGCCGATCTTGCGAGGGCATTACAAGGCATAAAGAGTGAGTAGTCATTGGATAGGGCATCAGAACACGTAACTGACATCTCCGTTAAGAAGAAGACCTGGATGGCTGATGCGGTGTCGCAACTACAACGAGTCCGCTACTACGGGTCTCCAACGCTCAGAGACATTGGGCTACCTACATCCTGCTTACTCACAGATACGTTAAGATGGCAAACGGGGAGGCTCTCCTTTGCTCAGTTCGATCATGGTCCAATGATAAACTTAGCCCTGCTAAATTTTGAAGAGATATTTTCCAGAGCGGACGACGGGATTCGAACCCGCGACCCTCACCTTGGCAAGGTGATGCTCATATATCATATAATCCCAGCGTAATGGGTATATTTGGTCACGATTTAGAGGCCGTCGTGCGCGATTCGTGCGCGATCTATTCGCGAAACGGGCGTAGCGAGGGCTCCTAATGCCTCTGCCAGCGCGGCGTCGCGGTCCTCCGTGGAGTGTTGGTAGCGCAGTGCAGCGACCGTGGAAGCGTGCCCTCCCCGGCGCATCAGATCGGCTACCGACGCACCTGTAGCGGCCGCCCATGTAAGGCCCGAGTGTCTCAGGTCGTGGAAATGTAGGTCGGGTCTGGCAATCGCCTTACGTGCATTAGCCCAGGCTCTTTGTAGGTTGCGCGGCGAGATGGGGTTGCCCGTTTTCGTCCCGAAGACCCACGCTTCCGCTCCAGGCGCTACGTAAGCCTGTAGGTGTGTTCGCAAAGTTTCCAGCACCGGCTCAGGCATCGCTAGGCTTCGAGTGCCTGCCTCGGTCTTCGGAGGGCCAAGTACCGGCTTTCCCCCGTCTGGCTGTACGAGCGCTCTGCGCACCGTCACGACACCTCGTAGCGGGTCGATGTCTTGGCGCTGGAGCCCGAGCACCTCGCCTCTGCGAAGCTGGCCGAAGCTCGCTAACAATACGGCAAGCCGTAGGCGATCCGGCATCGCCTCAGCAGCAGTCAGAACCTCTGGAATGGATGCTACCGGCCGCTCGGGAGCCTTGACGCCACCTGCACCTTTTATCTTGCACGGTGAGCGCCCTATCCAACCATCCCCCACGGCAGTAGAGAAGATGGCTCGTAGCAGCCGGTAGGCATCATCTCCTGTCACGTAGTACCACGAGCGTACCTTGTCTGGACTTATTTGGCCTAGGCGTAAGTGGCCGAATGTCGGCAAGATGCGGCGGCGAAGCAGTCCTTCGTACTTAGCCCGAGTCGTTGGTCTTAGATCGTTGCGAGAGTCAAGCCAGCGCTTGGCGAAGACGTGGAACGGCACGGCAGCGCGGTCAGGATCGACCCAATCTCCCCGGCGTATCTCAGTCTGTACATTAGCAAGCCAAGCGCTGGTGTCTGCCTTCGATGAGAAGGTGTGGGGAGCATTATAGCGTTTGCCTTCATGCCAGTAGGAAGCTTGGTATGCTCCGCTCGGGAGCCTACGTACACTGCCGAAGGGTCTACGCATTCATTCCTGCCATTACTGCCATATCTATATCATTGCCGCCATGTGGCAGGAATGTGGCGGATATGATGTGACCAGGACTTTCACCGCCATTTACGCCATTCCCGCCATTTACGCCACGTGGCGGCAATGTGGCGGGAATGGGAAGAGTGTAGGTTATTTCATTGCTGAAGGGCATACGCATCAGGTAATCCCCGCGAACGTGTAGGTGGGGTGACGATTCAGATTATGACGGGCTCGGTCGTAGCGGCGGGTGGTTCTTGGGCGTTGGCCGCCAACGCTCGACCAGGAATTGTATACGGTCTGTTTCTTATACTGCTGGTTCAACATCGCCACGCATCGCATGGGGTTAGGGCTCATTGGCTCGTCTCATGGGGTGGCCACGCTTCCAGAGCGGTCGCCAGAGCTATGCCTTCCAGCACATGTGTTTCGACGAACCGCCACTTCTTGGGTTCCATAAATGCGTAGCAGAGCAGTGCCATATGGTTGAGCGTGTCTCGTAGGTACTTGTCCTCCACATATTCGGCAGGATTAGAGACCAGATCCTCGGGCAGGTTGCCCCGGTGGCGCTCCAGGCGTTCGAGCACCTCGAACACTCTCCAAGCTATCTCAATCTGCTCCGGGGTCGCCGGTTTCTTCATGGCCTGTCAGCCATCACCTCCTCCACTCCCGGGAATACCTCGTTCATAATTACTGCTATATCTTCCTTCTCTGTGGGTAGACCTACGTTAGGCTCTTCCATCTCTTGACCAATGTTACTCGCGAGATTTACGCCATCACGTGGCGTAGATGTGGCAGTATTGGGAAGGGAGTAGGTTAATTCACTGCCGAAGCCGTTGTGCTTCCTTGCCGCTCCTACACGTGCGATCGCTCGGGAGAGCGTGCGATCAGACGTGTCAAGACCGTCTTCCTTGAGCCGCTCATTGATCTCTTTCCGCGTCAAAGGGCTCTCTTTAAGGTACTCGCGAATAGCGGTATCGACAGCGTTACGCTCCGAACGTTCGGCGGGATCGGTCAGGAGATCGATCGCTTTCATTTCTGACGGTCGCCAATTGACGGCGACACCGACTTCCATTTCCGTGTCCTCGCTTATGTCGAAGGCCAAAGACTTCTCAGGCGGTTTAAAGTTGGTCTTGGAAATAGCTAGGTGGCGTTCGGTCGAGGTCTCACCCCCCCCCCCACTACGGCCACGATCCTCGGAACCGATGTCCATGCGGTCGAGCCGATGACTGGCGCTTCGCTCGATTTCTTGCCCTTGGCAGTATGGGCTATGCCCAGCACGGCACACCCCGTCGTGCCTGCAATGTCGGCGAGGTCTGCCAATATCTTACCGACCGCTTGATAACTCTCGCCATCAACGCCGTAGCCTATGCCATCTGCCACCAGGAGATCGAGCCCATCTTCTTCAATCTGGGCTCGGAGGTCGTCGAGGTCGCTAGATAATGCCAGAGGGCCTGCCGGTGTCTTTATCGGGCGTATGTATTTGGACTGTACTCCGGCAGCTTCCAGCCGTGGTTTAACGGTTGTTAGGTCCTCCTCCCACGTTAGCCAGCCACAGCGCCTGGGTGAGGTGGGGTTACCCATTAGGTCTTGTCCCCTAGTGAGCGCAGCTACCATTGCTGTCGCTGCCGTCGTTTTCCCAACCCCTGGTCGTCCCGCGATCATGTGGAACTTGCCTTTAGCCAACCACCCCTGGAGTAGCCAATCGGGCTTCTCGTACGCGATCTCGTCAAGGGAGCACGAGACGGTTTTCCGCGGCTTCGCCTTGGGTTTCGCCTTCTCATCTCCTGTGGGCTCCTCTACGCGGAGAGGCGCGATCCACTGGTCGAGGCACTCATCGTGGTGGGATAGAAGCATCGCGGCATCCTTGCAACCATCCTCACACGACGGTTCGCTGGCATCTGCCGTGATGTCGTGATCCGACAATGATTTCACTACTGCAGTTGCATGTTTCCTACCCGGGTCGTCACGATCAGCGAGGACGCGCACCGACCGCACTCCGGCTCGGACGAGGTGGGTGGTGTGATTTTCAGTCCATTTACCAGCCCCGCCTGCGTTACAGGTTGCCGGCAAGCCAGCCTGCCATAAGGCGTTCGCATCCTTCTCTCCCTCGACAATCCACACGGGGACTAACGGGTTGTCGGCCACCGCTTTCTGAATGTCCGGCAATCTATAAGGGAGTTCCTTAGCCTCGGGCTGGAGCCCCTTTAGGTTCCACTCGTAGTTACCGTCTGGCTGGGGCACCCGTTGGCGGAATGCCTTAGGGGAATATCTCACAACCTCAAAGGCCGTATCCCCGTCTGCGTTATGATAAGGGTAAACAGCCTCTATTTTCCGCTCTGTCCTCGGCGCTTCGTTCTTCTCGAAAAGGTCCGCATATGTCAACCCGAGCTTTAATATGATGGCTTCTGGGGGACATCCGGCGTGGCAATGGAGCAATGCCTTGTTATCGTTGCCGATGTTTATGCTAAGCGATGGCGTGCGGTCATCATGAGCAGGGCATTGTGCCTTCCAGCTATCCCCTGATTGCTGAGGGTTGTAGCCAGCCTGTCGTAGCGCCTCGATGACTGCGTCAACGGGGGCGCTCATCTGGTAGCCTCGATGCGATGTGATTCGATATATTTATCCAGGTCTGCAGGATCGAATCTGATCAAGCGTCCGATTTTTATAGCTGGTATTTCTCTACGGGACCAGAGGTCTCGCAGGTGCCGCTCGGTGGTTCCCAAGCGTGTTGCAGCTTCGGATAATGTTAAAAGTGCCATAATGGCAGCCTCCTTCAAGCCACATAGCCTCGCCTTTAACTACGGGCATTCAGCTTGCGGTTGATTTAGTCGCCATTGGCGCTCACTCTTAAATTACGTATCTACTATATCACAGTATCCCCCCCAGGTGGTGTTTGTTGCCGTAAAATATCATCTATGGGTATAGAGTTTTGGTATTCCCGAGAGGCACAGACAGCGGAGCTTCGTTGTTCCAGGTGCGAAGAGGATTACGGCATAAAAAGTAAGGTGGCAGTGGTAATGAACAAGACCGTGCTTGTGCCCCGGCGTGTGGGATCGAACAAGAGGGTGGTACTTGAGCGCCCGCCAGAGGCGATAGCACAAGACCCACAGATGGTCGATCCTGCCCGCGTCATCACTCACAGGAAGGCAGTCAAAGAAGGCCGAGAAGATCCCCTTCCTGGCGTAAAAGTGGAGAAAGGCTCTCGGATGAGCTGGCGTCGGCTTGTTGGCGACCACGAGATCGTTTCGTGTTCCCGTGGTCATCGTGTAAGGGTTAGCGCTAAGCGCTATGAAGGTATCGTCTATCTAGATCACCATGGGAAGCAGGTAAGAATCTAGGTAGTTACCAAACCAGCCATTCCCTACGTGGCGCAACTGTGAGTATTCCAGTAACTCTTTACCAGTCCGCTCCAGTCTGCTCAATATGGTCATGGATCCGTTACTGACGCTATATAGGGTAGGTAGAGATGCTGGGCGCTATGAGGGTAAGTAAGGGGGGATTTTACACCGCTTGCGCTTAATGCCGCTGTATGGGGCTGTAATCGGCCGCTGGTGAGGATTATAGGCTAGTACCGTCGGCAGACCAGCAACATGAGAATTAGATCACTCGGTTATAACCAGCGATAGGTCAGGCCAGCCTACATAATGATTAGATTACTATGTTGATCAGGTTACTAATGATTAGGTTACTGAGGTTATTAAGCCAGTGGTTATTATAAGCCAGTGATTAGCAGGTGAGAGTGGTAGCCACCCCCGTAACGCAATTTTCGGACGACCTGGCAGTGGATATTCTGTAGTGATTTGTGTGCTTCTGTAGTATAATCCTCAGCATATTTTAAGTATTGTAATATTGTCGCATAATGTGGTATATAACATAGTGCCATCTACCTGCGATTATGACTCAGCTTTACATAATGATTATTCCAGGACATTATAACATGTCACAGAGAGTAAGATAATTGCCGATTAAGTATACGGGGTCGCCTCTTTTCGTCTACTTCGAAGACCTCGAACAGCGCGCTTGCCATTCATTCCCATTATCTCGCGTATGCGCATCTGCTCGTGTATTATCTTAAGGTAGTTAAGAATATCGTAGAACTGCCTACTAGTAGCCGAGAAGGAGTAATAGGAATGTCATATAAAGATTCGGTATGGTTCCGGCCCAATGGACAGAAGAACGTGCCGCTAGTAGATCCATGGACTCTAGCAATGGAACGGCTGGGGGCGCCCGCAAATCCGAAGTCCCAATAATTCTGTGGCGCAGCTGTCTCAGGCTACATCCCAAGTGCATAACCAAGCCAATATCGTACGCTCTACGCTTGGCCTTCCACTGGTGTCCTCAGGGTTGTAGTGCCACTAAATTGCCATTCCCGCCACATTCCTGCCACGTGATGGCGTAAATGGCGTAAATGATGTGACCAGGACTTTTATGTGGCGGCAATGGCGGCAATGTGGCGGCAATGGCGTAAATCCAACTTCTCGGACAGCATGTTGTGGTTGATCTATTCGTTCCACGGTTCATCTACGCGGTCCTGGTAGGTGTTCATCGCCCGCTTAGGGTTGACGTACGCGTAGATAGCGGACGAGTTGCAGGATGAGAACTCAGCTTCTAGTACTTTGTCCATCACGTCGAGATGTGGTTGGCGTATCCGCTCTCTGGGAGCCCAACTGACTTATTGGTCAGGGTCGAGCGTCTTGTCCAGCCTCCCCTGGCCGTAGGATGTCTCTCATGGCTCTTGGCGGCAAGGGCGCCTTCTGTCCACACCGGTCGGGGTATGTCTCCGGCGTTGGGACCTCCATTGCGGATGGCCAGCAGCGTCATAGCTAGACAGCCTAGGTATCGTCGGCTATAATTACATTATGACTACGGCGCAGCTTTGGACCATTCTCGGACCCCTGTTGGGGGTGTTTGGCGTGTTGGTGGTACTCATCATCCAACAGGGCAATTCCTTACGATCTGATCTTACCGCCAAGATAGATCAACAGACCGCCAGGATCGATCAACAGACCGCCAGGATCGATCAGGTGGTAAAGGACATAGGCGAACTCAAAGGTGATGTGAAGATCGTCAAGGATCGTCTAAAAATCCCGATGAGCGCTTAATTCCCATCCCTTGACCGAGCAACAGCAGAACCTCCCTATACAGTCGCCATAGAGCCACGTTAATTTTTCCCGCACAGTATTATATCCGCCATAATTCACTTTCCCGCTTCTTCTCCTGTTCCCATCAATGCAGCAGTTTCAATTCGGCTGGCTCCAATTGCCGGTGGAACACAAGGGCGTGACCATCCGGCAGTGAGCGGATTCCCTGGGGACTCCACCTTGGCCGGAACATCTGCGACGTGGACATACTACTACCACCCGATCTCGTGGAATGTGACTCGACTTCGATGGGCACCTCACTGGCCAGTCTGGAGATGTCCGAGAGATCATCCACCAGATTCGTGACCGTCCATTAGTGTGGCTCAGATAGGGTGGATTGGAATGGGCAGTAAAGAGAGAAGCCCCCGGAATATTCAAACGCCTCTCTACGGGCCGTAGGATGTCTCTCATGGCTCTTGGCGGTAAGGGTACCTTCTGTCCACACCGGTCGGGGTGTGTCTCCGGCAATGCGGTCAATGGATGCCTGATGCGACCACGTACTCGTTATCGCGTCGTGATCATCCGTTGTGCGGCGCAGAAGGGCGACACCCCCCACCATTACCGGGCAACCGATCACCTACCACCGATCCCCCCTCTTGTCACCGGTACCACTGTCCATAATCCAGCCGACCGTCACACCGTCACACCGTCCGTTCCTAAATCTCGCTCCGGCACCCTCCGCTCGTATCGTGGCAAGATGAGAACGGTGTAGATACTCGTATTCTCTCTCCTATCCAACGTGAGGTACCAGGGGTAGTTGGGCCGTGCGCGATTCGTGCGCGATCTGGGTGTAAAAAGGCGTAAATAGACGTAAAAAGCGGACACGTGTTCTAAACTACGCTAGGTGAGAAAAGATATGTGACCTGCATAAATGCTGGTCACACCAGAGCGGACGACGGGATTCGAACCCGCGACCCTCACCTTGGCAAGGTGATGCTCTACCAGCTGAGCCACGTCCGCGTGTGTCATTCATTATAGCAAAATATTACAAGTCCGTGCATGACGCTGCATCATCATAGCTCTGCGCAGGTTGCAGGATCATCGCGTGAATGTACCGAGATGGTGGTTGTTTTCACAAATGACGTGTCCTGGCGACACGCGGATTACGCGGGAAGTCGCCGCCGGTATGAATCCAGATGGCATGGCGGGCCCTGAGGCCGCTTGCGAGAAAGCCACTAACCGTTCCCAGCTGATCTGCGCGATACCGCCTTCTCGAGTTCTGTAAAGGACTCGCCAAGATAACGCGTAAAATCATCGAGATCGGGTACTAGTTCCTTGCATGCGAGGATGCCTACTCCAAGCCGGTCCATGTAGCTCATAGCGGTCACATTGATTCCGATGCCTTCCACCAGTGGACCTATCGGATAGAGACCGGTCATCCGGTTTCCTGCGCACCAGAGGGGCGTGCTGGGTCCACGGACATTCGATATGACTATATTGAAAGGAAGGTTCACCTTGTCCAGCAGTTTGAGCTTTGATACGGCTGCAGCCAGTCGATGCGAGATGCCAGGTACGGTGACCTGCGATACGGCTTTCAAGAGGTTGTCGTAGAGTGGAGCGGAGTTGCTTATCGCATGGCGTGAACCGGCAGCTATGGCCGTCAGGCGATCCAGGGGGTCTTTCACATGAGTGGCCAAGGATACCAGTGCGGCCGATACATTATTGCCACTGCGACGGATCGCCGTATCGCCGTGCTGGGATACGGGGACAAGGGATATGAGAGAGCGGTCGGGACGTTCACCCCTGCTGTCGAGCAGCTTCCGTAAGGCTCCCGCGACGCTTGCAAGGATGACGTGGTTGACCGTAGTGGATGATGCATGTGCTACGAGTTTGATGTCTGTCAAAGGCAGGTCGAGCATGGTAAAGCTTCTATATGGTGAGATGGCGCCGTTTATTGTGGTGCCAGGCGCCAGATGGGGAGCGAATG
This sequence comes from Actinomycetes bacterium, assembly GCA_021841005.1. Taxonomy (GTDB): domain Bacteria; phylum Actinomycetota; class Acidimicrobiia; order Acidimicrobiales; family JAMCPL01; genus JAMCPL01. The sequence continues at coordinate 215,947 of JAKBVZ010000035.1, forward strand.
GCGCCATTATCCCACCCTGCTCGGGGTCTCTATTGTGCGTGGCGGTTACATTACTGATGAATGAAGCAGTCCGCGCTGCGCTGTCCAGTGCCGCCTTTGTGCGTGCGCCAATGCCTGTCGCAACATGTACGAGCATTTCAGTGAGTGAGGGTACGGGGTCCGGTATCCAAGGTGATTCCGGTGGCGGTAGCTGCCTCGGAGTAGGGCCATCATCCAGTACTGCAGCCAGTAGATCGGCTCCTGATTCCCCATCCAGGATGCAGTGATGCATTTTGGCCACTATGGCCAGGCGGCCATTTTCCGGCTTGCCAGTTACGCCACTCTCAATACCCTGCACCATGTGAATCTCCCATAGAGGCTTGTCGGTATCCAGCTTGCGCTCCATTATCTCAGCCACCAAGTGGGCCAACTTACTTGGGCCTCCAGGTGGTGGTAGGCCCGCGCTGTGGAGATGGTTGTCAATATTGAAAGCAGGATCCTCTATCCAGACAGGGAAGTCCATGCCCAGTGGAGCCTGTATGGCCCGTCTTCGCATGGCCTCCACCGTGTGGATTCTTCCAAGGATGATTTCGCGCAAGCGGGTAAATGCTGTGTTTGCAGCCTGATCTTGACTCGTGGTATCAAAACTAGTGGTATCAAAAATGGCTAGTGCACCGACATGCATGTGCATGGTGCGGGTCTCCAGGGCCAGAAACGCCGCGTCGAGAGGATCCATTTCTTTCACAATTGCCGCCTACCTCTCATTGCAACCCAGGCATTGCAACCCAGTTGTAGCAGCCGATGGGAACGATCTGGATCTTCATTCATGCCGTCCGGTCGAGTGCCTGCTCATTTCCATCCATCTCTCATCGCTACCGCCCGGTGTGGCCAAAGCCGCCATCGTTCCTTGCACTTACTGGCATGCTATGAGTTGCAGTCTGGACCAGCACGGCCTGTTCCACGGCCATGATAACCAGCTGTGCGATCCGATCTCCCCTGTTCACCATGTACTCGCTATCCGGGTCAGTGTTGATCAGCACCACTTTGACCTCGCCTCTGTAGCCGGAATCTATGAGCCCGGGAGCATTGAGGCAGGTGATGCCGTGGTCGGCGGCGAGACCGCTGCGTGGGAGCACGAATCCTGCGTAACCGGCAGGTATGGCGAGCGATATGCCGGTTGGGATTACCGTCCTGGCACCGCCGGGCTTGATCATTGCGTCTTCCCTGGCGTAAAGGTCCATGCCTGCGTCACCAGCGATGGAATACCCAGGCAGGGGTAGGTGCGGATCCAGAGCTGAAACAGAGACTTCCACAACCTTACTGTCTACCATGGCTCAGAGTATACTATGCTGGACGTGATCTGAACGATGGAGAACGGTCATTGCCATTCCTGGAGATACGGCTGTTCAGTTATGACTGTTCAGATATGACTATTCCTGGATACATGAACGGCATCTCTGACCTAGGTGGTGGTTTACAGGAGAGCGTGGCCGTAAGGAACACATGCGAGGGAGGTGATCGACCTATGCAATATGGATCGGGTTTTGATGGATCGGATATACCAGCACTTGCTCATGCATCGGGCACGGATCGTGCGCTTGGGGCGCCGTTCAAATGGTATTGGATGGCTGCAACCTTGATCTTGGCGGTGCTCGCAGCGGCGTGCGGTGCTCCTGCTCCTCCCTCTACTTCTACCAGTCATCCAAGTATAAGGGTACCCAGCCATGAGTTACGTGCCACATCGCCATACCCGGTGCTGCCGGTATCGCATCAGGGCAAGTGGCTAACGGACGCGGCGGGACGTGTGCTTCTTCTCCACGGTGTCAACGTCGTCGAAAAGCATCCTCCTTACTATCCTTCCGCTTTTGGGTTCGACATGGCTGATGCCAGATGGTTGGCTGCAAATGGCTTTGATGTGGTGCGTTTGGGAGTGTTGCCCACAGGGGCCATGCCGACGCCCGGCCAGATCAGCCAGAGCTATTTCAGCCACCTGGCAACCACAGTCAACCAACTTGCCCACTACAACGTCCTTACCTTGCTTGATGTGCATCAGGACGGCTATGGTCCCTCAGTCGGGTCAGACGGTTTTCCGTCATGGATGACCCTCACTGAAGGGGCGACAGACAACCACGCTCCATTTCCGTTATATTATATCAGCAATCCTGCGGTGAAGCAGGCATTCCAGAGCTTCTGGGACAATCGAGCGGGCCCGGGGGGGAAGGGATTGCAGCAGGACTACGCTGGAATGATCGCCGCGCTGGCCTCGGATTTTGCCAAGATACCCTCTGTCCTTGGGTACGATGTATTGAATGAGCCCTGGCCCGGTAATACCTGGCTGCCTTGCCTGTCGACCGGCGGGTGCCCTAGCCTTGATCGCAGCGAACTGGCTCCATTCTATACTAGAGCCGATCATGCAATCCGGTCAATGGATCACACGCATCTTGTGTTTGTGGAACCTTTTGTTCTCTTCAACTTCGGCGATTCTCCCACGACCATCCCGCTTCCTGGCAACGACCCGCTAAGTGGCCTCAGCTTTCATGTCTACCCCAATCCGTTCAGCTTGAGCAAAGTGCGCAGTGCTATTGCTCACGCGATCAGCTGGTCACGCAGGACGGGAGGGGCATTGCTGGATACAGAGTGGGGTGCCACCTCCACCCCATCTGTAATTACAAGCGAGTCCAGCGTGCTCGACTCAGCGTTGATACCTTGGATTTACTGGCCGTTTATGGGTTGCTCGGTAGGTTGTAGTGCAGGGTCAGCGGCAGGTGTGGTCGGCACCCTCTCTTCTCCTCCGAGTGGGGCCAATCTGCATGTTGCGGTAGCAGCGGCGCTGGTGCAGGTGCATCCACTGGCGGTTGCAGGTACCCCTAGGTCGCTTACTTACGACCCGGCGACACACGTAATGCACTTCACCTGGTCCACCATGCGTGCCGGTGGCGGCCGGTTCCCGGCCAGCGCGGTGACATCCATCCAGGTCCCGCTGCTCGATGAGCCAAATGGTTACAGCGTGCGTGTGTCGGGTGCCAGGGTTACCTCGGTACCGTGCGCGCGGATGTTGACCCTCACGGCCATCGGCAAGTCCACTCATACGGCATCGGTGACCATAGCGCCAAGTGGTCACTGCAGCTAGAGCGCTTGTAAGCAAGGAAAACCTTGACTCTGGCTCGGCTCTGGCCTTGGTCGTCTGGTTCGGCTATTATCTTAATATGCTTTTGTGGATGGATCTGGAGATGACTGGACTAGATCCGTCGCGTGATGTCATCGTCGAGATTGCAACCCTCGCAACGGATGACGATCTCAACATTTTGGCGGAAGGTCCCGATCTGGTCATCCATGCAGATGATGACCTATTGGGCAGTATGGAGGGCGTGGTACGGGGGATGCACGAGCGCTCCGGCCTCCTTTCCGGCATCAGGGCGTCTACGATCACGGTATCCGAAGCAGAGCAGGCAACGCTCGAATTCATGAAGGAGTTTGCCCGCGAGCCGAGGTCTGTTCCCCTCTGCGGGAACTCGATTGGCACAGACAGGAGGTTCCTGCTGGCGCAGATGCCGTCCATCGAGGAGTGGTTGCACTATCGCTCCATCGACGTATCTACGATAAAAGAGCTCGCACGGCGGTGGTATCCAGAGATACTTCAAGGTGCTCCCAAGAAGAGAGGTCTGCACAGGGCACTTGATGACATCAGGGCTTCTGTGGAGGAACTCAAATACTACCGTAAGACGTTCTTTGTAGAGAGGGTGCCGGCCGCAGTTGCCCGTCGTGACAGCGCCGTCGAATCTCGTGGCGAGGGGTGCTGACCAGGGAAAGTGTACCAGGGCGATACCTCGCGTAACGACGTATATCGTATCGAAAGTGTACTGGAGTTGCCGGACATGCCGGTAGGATATGGACACGCAGGAGGTTCCGGGTCTCCTACAGGAGTTGCTGCTTTCGATTTTGACGGTACGCTTACCAGGGGAGGGAGTGTCATGGACTTCCTTGTCGCCACAGAGGGTGTCCTCACGGTGGCCGTGTCGTTTGTTGCGCTCCTGCCGCTCTTTGCCATGGCCGTGCTGTTTGGCGGCGACTTTGCAGACCGATTCAAGGAGCGCCTCTTTGTCAGGGTGCTAGGGGGGATGAAGGAGAGCGATCTGATCTGTGCAGGCGAAGAATTTGCCAGGAATCATTTTGGTCGCAAGGTGCGCAGGGACATTCTGGCTAGATTGGAATGGCACAAAAGCCAGGGGCACTTGGTTGTGATCGTATCAGCGTCACCAGACTGCTACATAGAGACTGTGGCAAAAATGGTTGGAGCCACGGGTGTCATTGCCAGCCGGTTTCGCGTCGATGGCAAGGGGAGGATTGATGGAAGGTTTCAGGGGAAGTATTGCCGGGGAGCGGAAAAGGCCAGGAGACTTCAAGAATGGATTGGCATGGAGGCAGGGGAGGGGAGAGATACCTATCTGTGGGCATACGGTAACAGCGCTGGTGACAAGGCTATGCTTTCCATCGCAGATTGCGGAGTCAATGTGGGCCGCCTTGGCAGGCTGGGAAGGCTTAGGAGATTTGCAACCAGCTGGGAACGGTAGGGATTCACGGGACAGGCCATTGGGAGCTTGGCGTGCCTTGCCGGCCTGCACGCATTGTGATCGCTGAACGAGTGCTCGGCTCGTACTGTTCCTTGCGGCAAGTGCAGCTTCTTTTTTTGAAGTCACACGATATCTGACCCACCTTAGTCTGGTGGAATAGCGATTCCCGTGACTTTGCTTCCATCCATCTGGATGGTGCCCGACGAACCAGACGGACCGGCTGTCAGGCTTGGAGCGTCGCCAAAATTGAATACATCGCCTTGTGACGTAGCAATGAGATAACCCTGACCGGTGGTGGTGGATGAGATGGATATAGCTTTATTTGCAGCCGCCATCTTTCCCGAAGCCGACCCGTAGTACCTGGCATCGCCGAACGGGTACACCGCACCATCGGCGCCCACCAGCCAGTAGCCCTTGCCGTCAGGGGTCGCCGCAACTGCCACCACCGGGGCAGGCGGTTTGATGCGTATGCCAGGCAACGAACCGTAGTACCTGGCATCGCCGAACGGGTACACCGCACCATCGGCGCCCACCAGCCAGTAGCCCTTGCCGTCAGGGGTCGCCGCAACTGCCACCACCGGGGCAGGCGGTTTGATGCGTATGCCAGGCA
>JAKBVZ010000009.1 GCA_021841005.1 Actinomycetes bacterium
ACATGCCGGAAGATCTGTGGTCGGAAATAGTTTCTCTGGCAGGGGAACTCGGTTACGAGTAACGGTAAACCACTTTCCCGAAGCGATCCCTTTCCAGATAGGTGCGGGAAAGAAAATCTGCCGCACCTATCTGGACCGCTGGTCCATACTTGCCAGATAGGGACGACCCTCTACCGCAGATGCCCAGGGCTGTGTTGTTGCCGGCATGTGGATCAGCGTCGGCCCGAGCGGAAGCGGCTCCAGTGCACGGGCTGCGGCATAGCGGCCGCAGCAGAGGCATGTGGATCAGCGTCGGCCCGAGCGGAAGCGGCTCCAGTGCTACCTGACCTGCGGAGTATAGGGATCAACATCCCAATGCCCGTGATCGCCAGGTTCACGACGAGCGCCGGTATCGCAATATACATGCTGGCGTGCCATCCAAACAGGTTCAGATTGATGCTGGAGGACTTGAATCCGAGAGCCAGCAACATTCCCGTCCCAACAAGCATACCGCAGGCCCATCCGATGAATAAAGTACCACGATGCAGTCGTTTGGTGAAGAGTGCCAGGAACACTGCCGGCAGCGTCTGGAGTATCCATATACCACCCGCAAGTTGAAAATTGATGATGTAAGTGGTCGGGACAAGGACGACAAAGAGTACCGCATCCAGCTTGACAAACGTGGATGCGATTTTCGATACCGCCGTTTGGCGCTCGGGTGATGCGTCGGGGCGGATATATTCCAGGTATATGTTCCTGCTGAAAAGGTTGGCAGATGATATGGCCATCATGGCGGCAGGCACAAGAGCACCTATGGAAATGGAGGCAAGGGCAAAACCTGCGAACGGAGCGGGAAACAACCTGTCGAACAGTTCCGGCACTGCCGCATTGGCGCCGTAGGTATGCTCCGCGGGCATGTGAGCGGCTATCGCCATGTACCCCAGCAACGCAAGAAGCCCCAGCATTATGGTGTAGATGGGCAAGAATATAGCGTTACGCTGCACTACGAAGCGACTGGACGACGACAGGGCCCCGGTCAGCGTGTGCGGGTAGAGGAAGAGCGCCAATCCAGATCCCACCGCCAAGGTCACGTAGTCGTCGAATGCAGTCGGTTGGAGAACGAGCTTGCTTCGTGGCAATTGGGCGAATATATGTACGTACCCACCGAGGTGGATAGGTATGTAGATGATTGCCACTATTACTGTGGTCCAGATGAACACGTCCTTCACCACGGCAATCAGGGTTGCCGAGCGCAGGCCGCTTACGTAGGTTACCACTGCGAGCACGCCAAATGCTATGAAGAGCGACACCTCGACAGGCAGGCCGATCTGGGCTATCGACACTTCGATTCCATAGACCTGCAGGGCGATGTAAGGGACGGTTGCAAGGATGCCGGTGACAGTGATGGCCAGGGCCAGCAGTGGGCTGTCGAACCGCTCTCGTACAAAGTCCGCAGCGGTCACATGGTTGTGCCTACGATAGATGTCCCAGAGTTTCGGCAGGACCAAAAAAGCTACCAGATAGGCGATTATCAGATAGGGAAGCGCAAAGAAGCCGAGAGCTCCCACACCGAATACAAGTGCCGGCACCGCTATGAAGGAGTATGTGGTATAGACGCTTCCTCCTTGCAGGAACCAGGTCAGGAAGCCGCCGAAGTGCCGCCCACCCAGAGCCCACTCTTCAAGCTGGTGCATATCGGCCTTACGCCATCTTCCGGCCAGCAGTCCTACCGCTACGACGAATGCGAACATCACCAATATTACGGTGGCTTGCACCACCTGAATGGTTGCGAGCATGTCAGGGTTCCTGTCGCCTGTCCTGCCCCCTGTCCCATTCTCCAGCAAGGCGGCTCTCTGTACCGCGCAGGAGATATACGACACCTGTCACTATCCCACCAAAGACAACGGCAGTCATTTGGTACCAGACGAAGAATGGTATGCCTACAAGAGTGGGATGTATGCGGGAATAAAATGCCGGGATTGCCACCGGTACAAGCGGGATCAGTAAAAGCCACAGGCTGCGTGGCCTATGCTGGGAAAGGGGAGTGAACTGATGATCACTACCGTGAGTTCCCATATCATCACTGGGACTATCCGGGCAAGCTACATCGCCATGGTCCGAGCAGGCCAGATGATCCGGCTCAATCTGCGTACCGTCCGTGTTCGGATGGGTTATCCCTGATTCTTCCTGTTCCAATGGCCCATTCCCTGTAGCGCCGGAACTAACCGTTCCCATGCCCCGGCATCAAGGTGACTATACTACGCAATGAGTTTGGTCGTCAAGGCACAGCAAACTCACCGGTTCACGGTCATGCTAACACCACTTGTTGTGTGTATGTGTGTATACTACAGAAGCATGGGAACGACCACGGGAACGGTTGACCAAACGGGATGCGCACAGTACTGTTCTTGAGCGCGCCATTGGGTCGCACGGATGCTGCAGATAACAGTTCACTGAGAGGGTACGCTGAGCCTTTTAGTCCTAGTGGCATGTCCAAGAGTAGGTGTGATTAGCCATGGAAGCTGCCGAAAACATCGCACCTTCCAGGCAACTGACCAGGTTATGGGCAACTAGGATTTCAGTGTTCCTTGCAGTGGCGACGGTTGCCAGCGTGCTGGTGTCCTGCGGGACCACTGTGGTACCTGCGGTAAAGGCGCGTCCACTGACGATCGGGGCGATCTTTTCTCTGACTGGTGGCGGTGATGTGTATGGACCCCAGCAGGAGCGAGCGGCCCAGCTGGCCGTGGCGCAGGTGAATTCGGCGGGCGGTATCAACGGTAGGCCTATCGCATTAAAAGTGCTGAATGATGGATCGAGCCCTTCCAGCGGCCGCTCGGCGATGCGAAGGCTGATTGATGGTTATGGCGCGGTAGCGATAATGGGACCTACGTTGTCTGATGTGGCCGTCAAAGCGGATCCGCTCGCAAACAGCCTGGATACTCCAGTACTTGCGGTATCGAACACTGCTCCCGGTATTGTTGGCCGGTGCGCCTACCCGTGCCAGTGGATATGGCGTGACAGTCTAGGGGAGGCTACAGCCGTGCCGGATGCCATCTCTTACTATTTATCTACCACCCATCCATCTTCTGCGGCAATCATCCATGTAGAGGGTGACCTGCTTGGCATAGCGGAGGCACAGATTGCCGGCTCGACCTTTCGTGCTCATGGCATACCGATAGCCGCCAATATATCCGTGCCCGATAGCACTGCAGGTCTATCATCATTGGTGTTCCGGGTTACGTCGGCTGGTCCAGGTGTCGTATTCATTGGAACATCGTATGGCGCCATAGCTGCGGCAATTGTAAAAGACCTAGTCAGCGAGGGATTTACCGGCCAGATCATCGGTGGCAACACTTTCAATAGTCAGGTCACGCTCAATCAGATCGGGAAGGCAGGCACAGGATCCCTGAGTGGGGCGGCATGGTGGTCCGGCAATGATTTCCCGGCAAACGCGGCCTTCATCAGTTCGTACGAGCAGGCATTCGGGATTGCCCCTGACCAATTTGCGGCTCAGGCATATACTGGTATCCTCATACTTGCCCAGGCAATGAGGCATGCAGGCCTAGGGGGCACTGCGCGGTACTCGTTGAGGATGGAGCGGGCGAAAATACAGGCCGCGCTGAAAACCGTTGCCCTTATCACTCCACTTGGACCCTTCCGCTTTACTAGGTCACACGATGTATCTCAGATTGCATGGGTACTGAGAATAAATCCTGCAGGTCTCCACGAACTGGCTGACTTCTGTAATCCGGGATGCTGAGGAGCGGATGGTGATGAATCGTGCAAGTATAGATACAGCTACCAGCGGCACCGGTAGGGCGCCCCTGGAAGAAAGCCATACACAGCAGCCCGAGCGGAAAAAGCTGTCTGAGGTGTTGGCGCTTACTGCGGTGGCCGTGTCTGTCACGCTCGATGTTGCCCGTGAGATTACGGGATGCCTTGACGTGCAGTACGTAGATGCGGAAGCTGCAAGAAACATGCTGGACGTCACGGTGGGAAGCGGTATCGGCGGCATGGGTGATTGTTGTACCGGCATGGATATGGCTGTCGCCGGCCCAGTCAATCAAGGAACTCGTACGGGTGGCGTTGGTGAGGATGATCCCGGAATGAAGTCTTCCGGTGATATCCACTACAGCCCGGTGATAATCGCTGGCGAGCGGGTGGGATACATCGTCTTTGTCGGGTTGAAGACACTTCCGGAATTACCTTCCTCACCGACCCGGGTACATGCTCTTTGCAGTGCGTTCGCTCGCCAACTCGCAATTGTTATGGAAGCGTATCTGGAGGTTGCAAGACTGAGCCGTGAGGTTGACAACATGCGACGTACTCGGCAAATCCTGTTTACCAGAGATGATGCGTTACGTCGCAACACCGCAGAAGTGCTACATGGGCATGTGCAGGCAAGCATCCTAGCGGCGTGCCAAGGTTTGCGTGAAGCCGAGAACCGGCTGAGCACTGATCCTGGAGATGCCTGTTCCCGTATCACGATGGTACGTGATGAGCTTGACAGGTTACGCGGGGCAGATTTGAGAGAACTCGCACGCGACTTGTATCCCGGGATTACCGTATTTGGCATGTTGCCCGCACTGCGGTCGCTCGTCAACAAGTTCAAGTCCGTCGATCCCAAAATGGACGTCCGAATTGTATCCGATCAGGCACTCGAGAGGCTGGATTTTCCAGGTGCGTCCAGGATCCATCCAGAAGTAAGGGTCGGGGGATATCGTTTTGCTGAGGAGGCCCTTACCAATGCGAGTATCCACGGAAAGGCCACTAGCGTAACGCTGGCTGCGCGTATGGATGGTCATGGATTCGTGGAGTTGGAGGTTGCTGACAATGGGATCGGCTTTGATCCGGAGGAGGCCGTGTATGGCGTGGGATTCGCTTCTATCGACGCAAGGATCAGCCATCTCAATGGTAGATGGAGGGTGAAAAGCTCTCGCGGGCATGGGACGGTGATAGTCGCCGGCATACCGCTGGAAGTTGTTGCCGATGATTTAGAAAATGCATCGATGGGCCTGCGGTTATGATGAATCCGCCGATGTTTCGCCAGAAAGCTCTCCAGCGTATATCGTCGCCCGATCAGTTGGACAAGCTTGTCAGTATAGTGTCGCCTCGCTTATGGGTGGCCCTGAGTGCCCTGTTGATTGCCGCTGCAGGCGCCATCGTATGGTCATCGGTGGCAACTGTGCCAACAACGATTAGTGCTCCGGGGTATTACCTGCCGCAGGGAGGACTGAGAAAGATAGCAGCTCCCGCATCAGGCATTCTGAGCCGGATGATAATCTCTGACGGTGCGCACGTCGTTGCAGGCGAACCCCTCGGTTCCATAACGTTGTCCGGAGGGGGTACCGTAGGCGTGACAGCATCCGAGACCGGGGTTGTCATCGAGGCGAACGCCGCTCCAGGCAGTTACGTTTCGTCTGGTGAGGACCTTGGGCAGATACTGCCCGTTGGTTGGCCTCTTGTCGTATACTCGTATGTCCCATCCGAGAAAGCCGCAGGCCTATTGCCAGGCGTTCCCGTGCATGTCAGTTTCGGCGTGGGTATAGGGGCCACCTACGGCTACGCTGTCGGTAAGGTTCTCTCATCCAGCCAGTTCCCCGTTTCTTCGGCCCACTTGACCAACATCCTCCAGGTTGCTTCAGTAGTGCGCCATGTCCAGTCACTGGGTCCGGTTGGGGAGGTGGTGGTGGAACTTACCCTGTCTGCGAGTACACCCAGCGGGTTGAAATGGGGCAGTGGCAGTGGTCCTCCGGCTCAGTTGCCTGCCGGCCTGCCCGCTCAAGTGACTTTTGTCGTCGGATCCCATCATCCGATCGATAATGTGCTCTGAAGGTTCTAAGTAATGGTGGAATCATCCAGCGTGGCAACTCAGGACTTATTTGGTAATCTGGCGCATAAGCGCGTCCATACCCCCACGATACTTCAGATGGAGGCGCTGGAGTGTGGAGCGGCCGCACTCTGCATAGTGTTGGCTCATTATGGCAAATGGGTGCCGCTGGAGGAGGCGCGTACCGAGTGCGGGGTCTCACGTGACGGGTCGCGAGCGAGCAATATCGTAAAGGCTGCCAATGCATATGGAATGGTTGCCAAGGGTGTGCGTACCGATCTTCGAGGGTTGGGTGAACTCCAGCTGCCAGCTATTATTTTCTGGAACTTCAACCATTTCGTAGTGCTGGAGGGGTTCGGTCGCAAGGGCGTTTACCTGAATGATCCGGCCATGGGACCGAGGAAGGTCACCTGGGAGGAGTTCGATGGGTCGTATACCGGCGTTGCCATCAGGCTGGCTCCCAGCGAGCGATTTTCAAAAGCCGGTGCACCAGCATCACTGGTGGCGGGCCTGGCGAAACGTTTCAAAGGTGCAACCACTGCTATTACATTTTGCCTTCTTGCAGGCTTGGGACTGCTGGTGCCTGGCTTGCTTGTGCCGGCGGCTGTAAGGGTGTTTGTGAATCAGTACCTCGGGTTGTCAAACTCCAGCTGGTTGTGGCCTCTGGTATTGGGAGTGCTCCTAGCGGCCGTGGCGCAGGTCATCCTCACCGGACTACAGCAAAAAGTGCTCCTGCGGTTGTCCATCAAGCTTTCTGTGTCGATGTCGTCGCGGTTCTTCAGCCACGTGCTACGCTTGCCGCTGACGTTCTTCTCGCAACGTTACGGGGGATATGTGGTCACCCGTACCCAAGCCAATGACCAGGTGGCCAACCTGCTTTCCAGCCAGCTTGCGGCGAGCCTGCTGGGGCTATTGACAGCAATACTGTATCTTGTACTGATGTTTGTGTACGACTGGCAACTTACTTTGATTGCCGTGGGATTCGCAACGCTCAACTTGGTGGCACTATGGACAATGGCGCGCAGGCAACGAGATGCAAACCGGCGGCTGGTTTCCGACGTAGGAAAACTCACTTCCACGGCCGTGTCGGGTCTCCAGAATATCGAGACCATAAAGGCCACCAGTGAGGATTCCTCCTTTTTCTCCAGGTGGGCAGGTTACCAGGCCAAGGTGATGGAATCCATGCAGTCTCTGGGCATGCCAGCCGCCCTGCTGTCCAGTATACCGTCAATGCTGGCCTCACTGAACATGGCAGTGCTGCTCAGCTATGGAGGCTTGCAGGTGATGGATAGGAGTTTGAGTCTAGGAACCCTTGTAGCTTTCCAGATACTGGTTGGGGGATTCAATGCCCCTATCTCGCAGTTGGTCGGTTTCGGTTCCACGCTGCAACAGGCTTCAGGCAATCTTGCCAGCATAGATGATGTGCTGAATTATCCGGCTGATCCGGTGATTGCGGCTGGCGAAGATATGCCCGGGATTCTAAATGATCAGGGTGCATCTGGCGGGGGCGTATCTGGCGAGCCCGAGGGAGCTTACGTAGTCCCCGAAAACGGTGAGTCCATCGTGGAGCGCGCGCCAGGCGTGGCCGGAGCGGGTGCGGTTCCACTACCGGCCAGACTGTCCGGACGGTTGGCGTTGGAGAATATCACCTTTGGCTACGCTCCTCTCGATCCTCCCTTGATTGACGGTTTCTCTCTAAGCATTCCACCCGGCAGGAGAGTGGCAATAGTGGGCCCTACGGGAAGCGGCAAGTCCACTGTCACTCAGATCGTCATGGGCCTGTACCATCCATGGCGGGGCCGCATAACGATAGACGGCATTCAACGGGAATATATTCCACGTCGTGTACTGGCATCTACGATGGGCTTTGTCGACCAGGATATACATCTTTTCGAAGGCACCGTCCGGGACAACCTGACATTGTGGGATCCTACCGCTTCAGAGGAGTCTGTGGTAAGGGCGGCTAAGGATGCCTGCATCCATGATGACATAGTGCGCCGTCCTGGGGGCTACGACTACGTTATGCAGGAAGAGGGGCGCGATTTCAGCGGGGGCCAGAGGCAGAGACTCGAGATGGCGCGTGCGCTGGTTCCCGATCCTGCCATCCTGGTGATGGATGAAGCCACCAGTGCCCTGGATCCTCTGGTGGAACTCGAGATAGACAAGAGGCTCAGGGCACGAGGGTGCACATGCTTGATTGTCGCCCACAGGCTTTCCACGATCCGGGATGCCGATGAGATCATTGTCCTAAAGGCTGGGAAGGTGGAAGAGCGCGGTACCCATGACCAACTCATGGGCAACAACGGACTCTATTCCATTCTGGTGTCAGGATGACGGGTACGGCGTCTACCACTCCTTCTGCAATCTCGGGCAGTGATGTATTGTCGCCCGATAATGCGATAGACCTCAAGTTATCGCGAGTTCCGGTTAAGCTGGGTTCGTGCGACACGGCATGGCGGGTGGATGCAGGTCAAGTCCAGGTATTTGCGGTGGAGTTGGAGTCCGGCGGTGGGTGGGAAGCGGCGCTTCAGCGTGAACGATTCCCCTTGGTGACGCTTGACCCTGGCGCAATGGCATTTGCCCTGCCGGAATCATCAGATGTCGGCTTGATCATGGTGGGTATAGACGAGAGTGCTCGTGTCGTGCCCGTACCGCTTGCATCGCTAAGACATGATGCTGAGACAGGCGCAAGCGGAGTGGCGGACATGGTGGCGGTCTGGCTGGAATCCCTTGTGGCGGTGCTTGAGCTTTCGTGTCCTACTTCAGGGGTTCCGCTGGTGGCCGGTGACCCCGTGGAGGTGGGGGAGGGGCAGTATGCCTGGCCGGCCATGCGTACCGTATGGGTACCCGCATCGGATGGGCTGGTGCTCTTTGGTGGTCCTGCCGGCGGTGAAGCAAGTGGGGGAGGTGTGCCGCAGGATGCGCCTATTGGCGCCGTTGGCGATACCGGCGTTCGGGACGGGCTGCTTGCCGGTACCGGGGCGCCGCCGGGGGTGGTGTTGCCTGTTCCCTCCGGTGCATGGCTTTTCAATTCGGGTCCATCCGCGTACTTGTCACCGCAGGGTGGCGCTCAGGCACTGTCTCGTCCGGAGGCATGGGACGGCCTTATGATGCTACAAGGCGTGCTTGGCAGTCGAATAAGCGTTGCGATAAGCGATAGGGTCGAGGCGGCATCAGCCCGGCGGGAGGGGATAAGGCGGTATGAATCCACCCTGCAGGCAAGTACGTATACATCTCTGGCGGCGATACTTGATAACCGCTATGGCGCGGTGAATGCAGCGGGGAACGAGGACGTACTGGTCATGGCATTCGAGGCCGTGGCGAGAGAGCTGGGTGTCGATGTGAGGATACCACCGAGCCACATGCTGCAGGCGGCAGCCAATCCGGTGGATGTGCTGGCCAGGCTATCTGGCGTGCGTTCCAGGGAGGTCATGCTGAACGGGCTGTGGTGGAAGAGCGACTGCGGCCCGTTGCTGGCGAAGCATGCCGCCACTGGCGCTTATGTTGCACTTATCCCGGCAGGTGTCAATCGCTACGACATGGTGGATCCGGTGGCCGGCACACGTGTACGTATTGATAGGGAACTGGCTTCCGCACTCTCTGCGACGGCCACTCTTTTCTACCGGCCGCTTCCTACCGGTCCTGTTGCCGGCAGGGACGTGCTGCGTTACTTACTACGCCCGCTGAAGCCAGATCTTTACCGGCTGGCTGGATATGCTGTGATTGCCGGCCTGATGTCGCTCGTAACCCCTCTTGTAACTAAGACAATATTTTCTTCTGTTGTACCGGGGCTGCAGAGGGGGAACTTGCTATGGCTTGCGGGGCTGATGGTCACATTCGCCGTTTCATCGTTCGGTTTCGGGATGGCACAGCAATTTGCCGTTCTGCGAGTGGAAGGTCGTAGCTCGACTGATTTGCAGGCTGCACTGTGGGATCGCGTTCTCGATCTACCGATGCCATTCTTCCGCCGTTTTACAGCGGGCGACCTGACCATGCGCGTCATGGGCGTTGAACAGATAAGATCGCTGGCCACCACAACCGTTACGACAGCGATGCTTGCTGTAACGATCGGGCTATCCAATCTTGTGCTTGCGTTTTTCCTGCAAGCCAGGTTGGCGCTGTTTGGCCTTGTCGCCATTGCGATCATGATGGCAGTGATGGTACGGGTGGCGAGGTACCAGATTTCCCGCCAGCGGCTGGTTCAATCAGAGTCGAGGTCCCTCTTTGCGACTGCCATGCAGATGGTGGGGTCCGTTGGCAAACTCCAGGCGGCATGTGCGGAGTCGCGTGCCTTTGCTCTTTGGGCCAACCGGTTTGCAGGGATGAAGCGTGCATTTTTCAATGCCCAACTCGGGTTTGTCGCGATGGTGTCCTTCACCGCCGCTGGTACCGCGATCGCTACGGCCATGGTATTCTTAGGGGTGGCTACGCTTCCGGTCGGTGCGGTGACCGGGGCCACATTCATAGCTTTCAATGCGGCGTTCTCGCAGGTGGTTGTATCGATTACAAGCATGTCATCTGTGGTTACCTTCATCTCCCAGGCTGTACCTGCCTACGACAACCTGAGGCCCGTTCTTGGTGCTTCGCGCGAAACCGAAGAGATACGTGAGGAGCCAGGCGTGTTGCGGGGTTCCATCGAGGTGAGCCACGTAAGTTTCCGGTATGATCCCCAGTCTTCCATGGTGCTGGAGGATGTTACCTTTCAGGTGAATCCAGGGGAAATGGTGGCTGTAGTAGGTCCTTCGGGGGCGGGTAAATCCTCCCTGGTGCGTATCCTGCTCGGCTTCGAGAAACCGGAGATAGGGTCGGTGCGCCTTGATGGGAAAGACCTGGAGAGCCTCGATCTCCGTGCAGTGAGGAGCCAGATAGGCGTGGTGCTCCAGAACGCCAGGCTAATGCCCGGAGATATATATACCAACATTGTGGGCACCAGACCGCTCACCGTGGATGACGCATGGGTGGCGGCGCGTACCGCCGGCTTGGAGGAGGATATCAAAGGTATGCCCATGGGCATGCACACGTTTGTAGCTGAAGGTGTTGGAACGATTTCCGGCGGCCAGAGACAGCGATTGCTCATTGCCCGTGCTGTCGCAGGCATGCCGAGGATACTCCTTTTCGACGAAGCCACTAGTGCATTGGACAATCTCACGCAGGCCCAAGTGGCGCAGGCCATTGCCCGCCTTAGGGCTACCCGCGTGGTGATAGCCCACAGGCTGTCCACTGTGCGGAGCGCTGATCGCATACTGGTGATTGTCGATGGTCATCTGGTGCAGGAGGGAAGCTACGACAAACTAATGGAGAGTACTGGCCCGTTTCGTGAGCTGGCCGGAAGGCAGTTGTTGGCGTGAACGCCGGTATCACCATCGGCAAGACCGGTATCGGCGCTGGAGCCGTGGACAAGTTGCTCGCGCAAGTGCTTCCTGAGGCCGCGAGTATGGCCGAGCGAAGGGCGGGCGCTTGGCTTGAGCCGCTGAGTGGCCAGGAAGGTGCTGGTCGGATGGATGCACGCTGGAACCTGTGGATGGAGAAGTGCACGCGCGGAGACGAAGTTGCCTTTGCTGACCTGCTCGGGTCCAGGGGCCTGGATGTCCGGTCGGCACGCGCAGGGCTTGTGGATGTACGTCTCGTCGATGGCGCCGATTTACCGCCATGGGCGGAAGCATTGCATGCGCTGCTGGTGGCAGCCACTGGCCTACCACCTGCTGGTGACGTAGAACTTGTGTCATCGCTGACCGCGGGAGGCGCCTTCGCGGTTACCGCGGAGGCTAAGCTGCCGCTGGAAGAGGGTTTCGGCGCCGTGGCATTGAGCTGTTTCGTCGGCCCCGCGCGCGCTTGGCTCTCTTGCGATACCAGCAGCATGGCCTTGGAGCAAGGTACGAGTGAACAGGCGGATTTCCAGGTGGATGACCGATCGGAGGAAAGATACGGGGTGCATCTGAAAGCGCGATCGGTAGGACGGGGAAATAAAGGTACATCAGTAGGAGGCATGGGAGGTACGCATGGAGTGGCTGGCGAGATGGCCGGCGCCGGCGCCGGCGCGCCCATCATTACGGATTACCTTTTGAAGGCTTTCCTGGCTCAGGTCCTCCATGCGTGCCTGGGGTGCATGCGTGCAGACGATGCGGTCGAGTTCCCTGCCGGTGTACCGCCCTTTGAGGGATGGGCCTGCCTACTCGGACGCTATCCTGCCATCGGGAGGGTAATTGGTACGATCGCCGTGAACTGGCGTGACTCTGCGCTCGAGTTTCTCCGCAGGTTGTATAGTGATTGCGATGATCTGGAAGGATTGCTGGCTGTTACCGCTGTAACTGAGTCGAGCATGGGCATCGATACGGGGGATCATCATGATACCGGGCGTTTCGTGATGCCGGTGGACTTTGAGGGCGGGCAGCGCCTCTTATACAAGCCGAAGGACCTCCGGCTCGGGAGCGCCCTGAGCGCCCTCTTGGAAGTCCTGGAGGTGCCTATATCACTCCCCGAACGCCTAGAACGTGATGGATACATCTGGGAGGCATTTGTGAGACGTTGCCTGCCGGAAGGTGAAGTCGAATGGGCCGAGCTTGCCAGGGAAGTCGGCATGTGGATCCGCTTATTCGATGTGCTTGGATCCACCGATATGCTTGGGTGCAATGTGGTGGTCGCCGGGACGCATCTCATACCTATCGATACAGAGACGATCATCCCTTTCCTGTTTGTCACTCCGGAGAGCCTGCCATGGATACCCGTGGGGGTGCGCACGGGATTGCTCACCTCACCTCTTATCACCAGAGGGAGACGCTCGTTGGGAGATATGGGTCTACTGGCCGATCCATCATATGCTGCATTATTGGATCATCTGGATTCCATGCTGCAAGGATTTGAAACCATGCATGCCCGCTTGGTGGAACGCCGGAGGGAATGCATGGAGTGCCTGGATGGCTTCGAGGAACTTCCAACGCGTGCAGTACTCAGGAACACATGGGTATACTACCGGCTATTGATGGACAGTCTGGCGCCGGAGTCTCTGCGTGATGGAGTAAGCCGCGATCTGGTGCTGGAACGACTTTGGAGGGCACAGCAACGTTACGATATGGCTGTTCCGCTGGTGGAGTCAGAGATATATGCACTTCGCGATATGGATGTGCCGCTCTTCCGCTTCAGACCTGGCGGTAGGGACATGGTAGGCCCTGGAGGATATGTCGCGCGAGATGTACTTGCTGAGGCTCCTATTCTAGATGTGCGCAGACGCCTTATGGGGCTGCCTCCCGTTCCTGATCAAGCTGATTTGGATGCATTGCTTGCGCAGGCGTTCTGCGCTTTTCCTGACTACGGTATCAGCCGTAAGGCTGGTGGGCAGGATGGCATAGAATCGGTAGCCATGCCATGATTGCAGCAGATTGCTCTCCAGCAGATGTGTCCGATGACGGATGGATGGCCCTAGCGTGCGGTGTGGGGTATAACCTAGTCGAGATTATTGAGCATGGAGGTCCATCTGGCCATAGCCTGGACGCAGGAGTCGTATACGTAGCGCACAACGACGTGTTTGTCCTGTCGCATACCAGAGGAGGTGATCTGCTGTCGGGCGCGGCCGGTATAGCAGTGGTGCTGGCGGAGTTATCGGCTCTTTCGGGAGTGGACCGCTTTGTCGAAGAGGCTGTCCGGCAAGCTGACATTGCCATCAGAGTATGCAGTGCACTTTCGGAGGAAATGGACAGGTGGAGTGGCGCGTCCTCCGATGTTCCGACGAATGGCATGTATACCGGATTGGCATCTTTTCTCTACTGCTTGAAGTTCTTGGCGCGCATGGAAGGGGTTGAACCTGTATCCAAGGCGATTTACACTGCGATTGCTCAAGCCGAAGAGTCGCTGGCGGCTTTTGACTTCGAGGCGGCATTTGCATCCAACGGTTGGCTACAGGTGGCCCCTGTGGCGTCCCTGCTTGCTGTGCTCAGTAGTGAGACAACGTGCATGGCAGATGATGGAGTGCCTGTTGGCGGTGGAGTGGAGAGCAGTTTTGGCAATATACGCACTGATGCATCGTGTAGTGATACATATGGTAACGAGCGGGCAGGCGATGAGCGCATCCTCAGCGAACTTCGCGACCGGCTGGCCGGAATCATAGTCGCCAATTGGGGAAAATACTTCCCTGCGCTTCCAATCAATCCCGTGATGTCGGATCTCTTCCCATCCGAACGGGCTATGGCCGTTCTGGCATTGAGTCGCTATGCCGATTCTACCAGCACGGCACTGCCGCACCAAATGTTCAACTGGTTGGATCAGGCGAGTGAACTTACATCTTCGGATCGTCTGGTGGCAATTTCATTGGGCAAGAAGCTACCTGATCCGGCAGTCCCTTCCACTTCGTTGGGGTGTATCAGCGTCATAGAGGAAAAGCTTCTATCCTACAAGTACGAATGGAATTGGGCGCAGCTTGCAAGTGCAAGGGAAGTGGGCACTGTACTGGCTGGACGCAAAGAGTCTTACTGTCGATGGTTCCCTGAGGCAGTGCTGCCTGATCGCTACAGGCTGTCAGCCCTATGGGGGCTGGCGGCGGTGGCACATACGTTTGCAGGCTTGAGCGATCCGCGCCGGTGGTGCTCGATGAGGCTTCTCGAACATCCGGACGTTGAACGCAGTACGATCAAGGATGTAGTGCCGCCTAGTAGTAAACCATTGGATGGCGAAGCCTTTCACGGGGAACATCTTTCGGGATGACGTCTACGGGGCCGGTTGCCGGCACTTCTGGGCGTGTTGCGATAGTGGAGGATGAAACACTCTTTTCCGGGTTGCTCCATTCGGCCCTGGATCGCTTGAACCTTTTCGAAGTGGTCGCCTGCATACCTGATGGGGATACCGCCCTCCACATTTTACCTGATCTTGCACCAGACGCAGTGGTGGTCGACATATTCCTCAATGGAGCGATGACGGGCTTGGATCTTGGCGTTGCTCTTCGCGAAGTATTGCCCAAGGTGGGGATAGTGGTGTTGTCCAGCCATCTGGATCCAGCCTTGCTCTATGCGCTCCGGCCGGAATCTTGTATAGGATGGTCGTTTCTTGACAAGCGAACCATCAGCAATATAGAAGTGGTTGCACGAGCGATAGGGGCATCCGTGTCAGGGGATATAGCTTTGGATGAATCGCTCATAATGGATATTGCAGGTGCACGCAATGCGGGCGGTCCTGCCGGGTCTATCCACAGTTCTGCTGCTCCGCTCACAGCTCGCCAGGAGGAGATCATGTTCCTCGTTGCTCAGGGATATACCAATGCAGGTATAGCAAAACGACTATGGCTCTCGGAACGTACCGTAGAGCATCATATTGCCGATATATATATGCGTCTAGGTGTCGACTCAGTGGATACCGAGTACCATCCCAGGGTGATGGCGGTCTTGAACTGGTTGAAGAGTGATGGAGTGGGAGTTGAGCCATGAAACCCGTGGCAACTACAGCATTGCTGGCAGCAGCGGCACGGGCGCGTGAGTCAGCCGGGGACTACCCTCTTTTTCGTGATCCCTACGCAAGGCGGCTCGCCGGTGTGGAAGGGATTAGATTGCTGGAGCGCTTGAATGCTGATGTGCCCGAAGCCGCCGGCCTGATCGGGGTGGTGATACGTACGTACTTCATGGACAGGCAACTCGAAGGATTGCTTGCCGGCAGATCAGTGAGCCAGGTCGTCCTTCTCGGAGCGGGTATGGATACCCGTGCTTACCGTATAAATTATGCTGGAACACCAGAAGGGGCGACAAATCAAATTATGGCAAGAAACCAGGGAGGTGAAGTCCGCTTCTTTGAAGTGGATGACCCGGAACTGTTGAGATTGAAGGAGCGCCGGCTTCATGGTGCCTCCACCCTGCCGCACATACAGCGTATACCCGTGGGTGGCGATCTGGAATCCACTGACCTCGCGAACCTGCTCATAGGGCACGGGTTTGACCCTGATCGTCCTACGGCATGGATTGTCGAGGGACTCTTTATCTACCTGCAAGAATCATCGGTACATCGCCTGGTTTCGGGCATTACACATCTGAGTGCATCTGGATCGTATCTCCTGTGCGACATAGTCAGCCGTAACCTTCTTGCGCATGGGATGACCAGCAGGTTACGCCGGCATTTCGCAACTGGTGGGTTTTCCATGCAGTTTGGGACAGACGACCCTGCCGCGCTTCTGGGCAAGTACGGGTGGCAAGCGGATGTGCATACCATGTCGGAGATAGGAGCGAGTACCGGGAAGCTTCCTGTTGTCGCCAGCTTAGGTGTTACGCCAGCGCATGGAGATGGGTACCTGGTCAGTGCAACATACGGGCTGAAAGCTCATCTGGGTGGTGCGTATTCATGAATGTCTGGAATTGGCGTCGGTCGGGAGGTACGGAGGTGCCAGTGTCATTGAACTGTTCCGGTGTCCGACAGATTAAGTGCATTAGTTCGGTCGGGAGGTACGGAGGTGCCAGTGTCATTGAACTGTTCCGGTGTCCGACAGATTAAGTGCATTAGTTCGGTCGGGAGGTACGGAGGTGCCAGTGTCATTGAACTGTTCCGGTGTCCGACAGATTAAGTGCATTAGTTCGGTCGGGAGGTACGGAGGTGCCAGTGTCATTGAACCATGGTTCACTCGACACATATAGGTACCAGTACCGTAGCGGGCATGGTCAGGGTCATGTACAATGGCTTGCAGGTTCCGGTAACGGCTAAGGTGTTACGGCCAAGATGCCAGGCCAAGGCGCTCAAGGTCTTATCGGATCCGGAAAAGGGCTCTCCACAAAAGGGTGGATAGCCGGCTACAACAGATAACCAAGCCATGTTGCATGGCTATACAGAACAGAAAAAGGAACGGATATGACCGAAGAAGCAGTAAGAGCATTTGCAGAGCGTGTAACCACCGATGAGGACTTCGCGAGAAAACTTGGATCGGCATCCTCGCCCGACGAGCGCCTGAAGATGGCAAACGAGGCCGGTTACGCTCTGAGCGCCTCTGACCTGAGTGCCGTCAAGGCGGCTCTCAACGTGGAAGAACTCTCTGACGAGGACTTGGAGAAGGTTGCGGGCGGTTTCGGAACTGGCACAGCTGTCGCCACCGCCACTGGCATCGCCTTAGCCTCCGGCATCGCTACCGCCGTAGCCGCAGTAATCTGATCGCTTCACTATGCATTGCTGTCAATAGTCAATGGATATCGCTTAAGCTATTGCTATTGCTACCGCTGTCGGTGTCGCAGCAATTTGATCGACTACACAGGCCGCCAACAGCACGGCCATAGGCATCTGCGGTAGAGGGTCGTCCCTGCCCGGCAAGTACACACCAGCAGCGGAGCAACTGGCTATTGGAGGTCATGAGGTGCCGTGTGTGTTCTTGCTGCTTCGCTTGTCACGGCTCCGACCAGCAGAGCCAGGCTTACCCGTAATAGAATCAGACGGGTCAGGTTCAGCGGCGCTGGCGATCCCAGCGGAAGAACCGCAGGCTGATGGCTGTACCAACTGCTATCCATCCGAGCATGATGAGAATGTCCACTTCCCGGAATCCTGGTGCTGCCACTCCGGGGTTGAAAGCGGCCTCGAGTGAGCGGGCGAATGGCTCTAGGGGGAATGCTCGTGCCAGGTCCTGCAACCAGACAGGCTGGGCTTGAGCCGGGTAGAACACGCCCGATACAAAGCTGAGCACGATATAGGGGAGCGTGACAATTGGCGATCCGCCTTCGGCACGGGTGACTGCTATCGACATGGCGATCCCGAGGATGCTCCAGCAGGCAGTTCCCACGATCAAGTCGATCACCAGTGCGGGCAGGGTAGCAGTGCGGATCATGACGTGATAGCCGAAGCGTCCCACCGCTAGAACGATGATAACCATCAGGCAGGCATTAATGAGGGTGGCACCGACTTTGCCGGCAAAGAATATCCAGGGAGGGAGGGGAGTCCCTCGTACACGCTTGAGCACTCCCTGCTCGCGCTGGACGGCAATGCTCATGGCCAGGTTGGCATATGTGGTGGAAACCAGCGAGAATGCCAGGATGCCCGGCACGAAGAAGGTGTCGAAGCTCACCTTGCCGAGCACGCTTACATGTGCTCCCTGGTTGCTTGCGCCAAGGAATACCAGGAATGCAATAGGCAGCATGAAAGTAAAAATTACTGCACGCTTGTTCCGCCACAGAAGAAGCTGCTCCATGCGTATCTGGCGACCTAGCAGGTGAATGTCGGCTGATGTCACTGGTCGATATCGCAGGCGTTCCGGAGTAATGGTGCTTGGCTGCTGGCGCCGTTCCTGAAACTGCTGTTGCGCCTGATGCTGATATGATGGTTGCGGCACAGGTTGTGGCTGCTGTTGCAATTGTTGTGTCCGTGTCGGTTGCTGCTGTGATTCGTCCAGTGCCATCAGGAGTCATCCTCGGTGAGTGCAAGATATACATCCTCCAGGGTGGGCCGGCTGACGGTCAGACCGGCAAGCTCGAGGCCACGACTGGTAGACCAGCTTGTCAATACATATAATGCGAGATCTGGACGGTTGGTATGCACTACGACAGCATCTCCTCTTATGGAAAGTTCAGCATCCAGTTGGCGTGCTCTGTCGAGTGATGGATCGAGTGATGGTAGATCGTCTGATGGCTGTTCGAGTGATGGTAGATCGCCTGCAGAAACACCCTCGGGTAGCAGGAAACGTATCTCACTCGTAGTGGTGTCACGCCCCCCGATACGGTCGGGTGAATCTTCGGCCACGATCTTTCCCCCGGAGATCACCGCCACCCGGTCCGCGAGCGCCTGGGCTTCATCCATGTAGTGAGTGGTGAGAAAGATCGTCTTGCCAAGTGAGCGCAGTCCCTGGATGGTTCGCCAGGCTCCACGGCGAGCAGCCGGGTCAAATCCTGTCGTCGGTTCGTCGAGGAAGACAAGGTCTGGGTCGCCGGCCAACGCCAGGGCCAGATCAAGGCGCCTGCGTTGCCCTCCTGACAATGACTCTATCCGTACGTCCGCCGAACTGGTGAGTTCCACTAGGTCCAATAGTTCTGCCACTGAACGGGGATGGTCATAGTAATGACGGTAGAGATCCAATGCTTCCACGACTGCGAGTTGTGGCTGCAGGCCGCTTTCCTGGAGCATGATGCCGATATGCTCTCTGAACGTTCGACCACTGCTTTCAGGGTCCAATCCAAGTACCGATACCCTGCCCGAGTCGCGCCTACGATAGCCCTCGAGGATCTCGACTGTTGTAGTCTTTCCTGCTCCGTTCGGTCCGAGGAAACAGTACACCTCGCCTGCCTCTACGCACAGATCCACTCCATCTACCGCCCGGAGATTCCCATACGATTTGACCAGCCCTTTTACCTCGATAGCCGGCATCAGCAGAGACCCGCGCCACCGTGGCTATCGGACGGTATGGTATGCGGTAGGACCGCGGTATGGGCAGTGGGTGGAGCCGTGTCATAGTTACCTTGTAGGACCGCTTCAGGCCCGACACTAGAGCTCGTTGCAATACACATGGGCTGCAACTATAGCAGGCACCGGCCCTGGCAGGGGAGCGAGGTCGGCAGGGGATTGGGATTGGTGATCAGGCACTCGTTGGCTAGGCTGCAACGTAGGCTGGGCGAACACGGTATTACGTTGTGCGACACTTACCTGCTGGTTAAAAATATGCTGACTA
This sequence comes from Actinomycetes bacterium, assembly GCA_021841005.1. Classification (GTDB taxonomy): domain Bacteria; phylum Actinomycetota; class Acidimicrobiia; order Acidimicrobiales; family JAMCPL01; genus JAMCPL01. Next base: position 19,413 of record JAKBVZ010000009.1, read on the forward strand.
CCTGGCAAAATATCGCCGATGTGCCAATGTCTATAAAAGTCTTAAAATCTGATTGACTTAGTCTGGTTTTGTGCTATCATGGTTACATGGTCACCAGAACATTGCCCGATGAATTGCTCGACGACATAGATCGTTACCAACGCCTTCTGGAGAAAGTGGAGGCAGGAGAGATCGACGAGGACTCCTTCAAGATCACAAGGCTGAACAACGGTATCTACGGACAGCGCCAGGGGGAGAACAAGATGATGGTTCGCGTAAAGCTGCCCTACGGATCGATCCAGCCGGATCAGCTGGATGTGCTGGCGGACGTGGCCGAGGATTACTCTAGGGGTTGGGGGCACATCACCACCAGGCAGAACATACAGTTCCACTTTGTCCCACTCAAGCGCACACCCGAACTGCTGCGCAAGCTTGCAGTAGCAGGGCTTACTACCCGTGAGTCATGTGGCGATACCGTACGTAACATCACTGGTTGCCATCTGGCAGGCGCGTGCCCGTATGAGGTTCTCGATATCAGTGCCTGGGCGGAAGCGGCCTTCCGTCACTTTCTCAGGCATCCTTATGCTCAGCGCTTACCCAGGAAATTCAAGATCAATTTCTCCGGATGTGCCACGGATTGCGGGCAGGCTGCCTTCAACGATATAGGCGTCATAGCTGTTATGCGTCCCAGGGCGGATGGTGGCGTGGAAGCAGGTTTCAAGGTGCTCATCGGCGGTGGTCTGTCGGCCAACCCCCATCCGGCCCAGGCGCTCGAAGAGTTCACCACGCGAGAATTGCTCCTTCCCACGATGGAGGCGATTCTCAGGACTTTCGATCACTACGGGAACCGCGATAATAAGCTACGGGCCAGGATGAAGTGGCTTGTCGACTCGATGGGCATAGACCAACTGCGTGAGCGCATCCTGAAGGAGCGGCACCTCCTGATTGCATCTGTCACCTATGTAGATGGTATCCCCAAGATAGTGAGGCAAGCGGGCGATGCCCCTGCCGGCGTGGATACGAGGCAGGCACCAACGGCAGTCGGCGAACTCAACCGGGGCGTCCGGGTAGAACTTGGCGGCAGGCACACGGCTTTTGAGCGGTGGGAGAGAGCAAATGTAGTGCGTGGAGTGGCCAAGGGTACGGTGTCGGCCTACGCATGGGCACGGCTCGGGGATATTACGGCTGAGCAGTTCAGGGCGCTCGCATCTCTCCAGAGGGAGGTCGGCGCCGATGTGCGGGTGACCAACAGGCAGAACTTTGTATTCCGGAATCTTACGGAAGATCAGCTTCGTACCGTATACGAGCGGCTTGCCGTGATTGATATGGCGGAGCCTGGAGCGGAGTTGGCCCGTGATGTCGTGTCGTGTCCTGGCGCCGATACATGCAACCTGGCTGTGACGCAGAGCAGGGGACTCGCGGGCGCTATCGGGGATGCATTGGAACGGGCGGGTCTTGCGGAGACCGATGGGGTCCGCATCAATATATCGGGTTGTACTCATTCGTGTGGGCAGCATCATATCGCTGACATAGGTCTGTTCGGGGCGGAGCGGCGCGCCCACGGTAAATCCGCTCCTGGTTACCAGATGCTGCTGGGAGGCCATCTCGGTGCGATGGAAGTCGAGTTTGCCTCCAAGGCACTGCGGCTTCCGGCCAAAAGGACCGCTGAGGCCGTCGTTGCGGTGGTTGGACGGTATGCTTACGAGCGTAATGCCGGGGAGACCTTTGCCGGCTGGCTGGAGCGAGCCGGGGGTGCAAAGTCGGTTGCTGAGTCACTCAAGCATCTAGATGAGTTCCCTGATCCGGATGAGGCTCCAGAGTATTACATCGACTATGACGAGACAGGGCCTTTCAGCGGTGAAGTCGGCATAGGCGAGTGTGCGGGGGTATAGCCGGCAAGATCCGTAGAGATATTGTTGCCATGAAAGTGGTAGGGCTTGTGTTGGCGCCTACCGGTCCACCAGACGAATACCGCTCCCAGCCCAAGCATCGCCGCCACTAGTGAGTCCACTCCAGACCCTATCGCTTTAGGTGCGTAGATGAAGAATGCTCCGAGCAGGAATGCCATCATGGCAGAGGAGAAGAGCGCCCCAGCCAGCAGCCACTTGTGGTGGTGAGAGAAAGCTTGTATGTGGGTAAGCTTCCGGTGGCCTACGGTAAGGAACACCACAGCCGTAAGCGAGTCCAGGAAGAACTCGGCAAGCAGGAAAAACCCGGCTGATGATAGGACAAGCCTGAAGAACGTGCTCATGGACGAGACAAACACCTGCATTGCGGTCACCACTAGGACGAGGCCGAATACGACCAGTGTTGCGATGTGAGGTACCTGATTACGGTTGGTCCTGCCGAATGCTTTCGGTATCAGGTTCTCGCGGCCCATGGCATACAGGGCGCGGGTGAGTATGTAGGTGGTGAGCCATAGCCCGCCGGCCGTCGACAGCAGTACAGGGATGAGAATCAGCCACGATTCCCCGGGGATTATCCGGTGTGCCCAGAGGGCCAGAGGATCGCTTGATCCCGATAGGAGCTTCATCGGGGTCTCTGCGAACATCAGCGGGTACAGGATGGCGTAAAAGCCCAGAGCCAGAAATGCTCCAATGATCCCGCTGACCCCCGGGTCCTGGCGTGGACGGTGGGATTCCTCCGCTGCGTAGGAGTCGATCTCCCATCCGTCGAGAACGGTTGCCGCTATGACGGCAACGATCATCATCCCTCCCAGCGGCAGCGGGCCAAAGTGCACTGGCAGTGCCATGTGCTGGAGGTCGACCAGCCCAAGAGCGCCGAAAGCAACCAGCGACGCCACTTCCACTGTGAAGAACACTTTCGTGATGATGGCGGTCGGTCTGGCGCCCATCAGCAATGGTACGGCTGCAAAGCATATCCAGAAAAGCGTGATCGCCATGACCACTCCACCGGGTGCATGCCAACCAGGCGCCGCCAATTCCAAGGTGTAGTTTGCTGCAGGTATGGCGATCGGAGGTATGGAGACGAAATAGGCGAGTATAAGTATCCATGCCTGGTAGCGCGACACAGTCTGGCCCATGACGCGTGCGGACCAGTGGTAAGACGCTCCCGAATGCGGGAAGTGACGATTCAGCATGCGGAATACGAAGCTCGATATGACGAAGGGTATGGCCAGAACCGCAATTGCGGGAAGTGCCCACCATCCGGCGACTGCCGCCATTACCCCGCCGGTGGCTGCAACCGAGAAGATCGGACCTATGCTGGATACCGAAAGGGGGAACAGGTCGCCCAGGCTGAGCGCTTGGCGCAGTCCTCTCCTGTGCGGTTCTATTGCAGCATTGTTTCCGTATCCGTTCCCCTTTTCGTGTCCGTGCCTATTGCCGTACTCATCTCCAGGTCCGTCCAGGTGCTCCTCCTCGCCGATCCCTTTCCCAGCCGGTTCATCACCGGCATCCCTGATCATGTCAACACGATGTTTCCACTGTCTGCCAACTCGGCAGTACGCCCGCATCCCTCTTCGTTCTCGATTTCTGAAAGAGTGTCCGCGTCCATGATCCTTCCCCATCCCCTGCGCCCGCCGCCATTCAAATACGAGGCTATCCCAAATTCTGGGGCACCATCGCGTGAATGCCATACCGTATACGTTTCCAGGGTGAGGGACTTACCCGTGGTACCTTCAGCAGGTGCAGGCGGTCTTTGCGGCAGTGTGTTCACCTGTTCCTGTGGATTGTCATAGCGAAAACCGGCAGCGGGTGGGTCGGACGACCATACTCCTATGGAGTGCTTTGTAACGTACCAACCGAGTCCCGTGACGAGCCCCAAGGCTTCGGACTTTCCTCTCAGGATCTTGGCCATAGCTGATATGGAGTGCGACACGTAATTGTTTCCCGGTCCTCCCGCAAAGGTGAGGCCTCCCGTGACAGACAGTGGCCTGCCGGGGTCGTTCACTGGAAGCCCCAGGGCATCTGCAGCGATCTGCACCGCTGACGGGAAGCAGGAGTAGAGGTCTACGTACTCTATGTCGTCGATGGATATGCTTGCCAGCTCAAGCGCCCTATGCCCTGCAATCTCGATCGCGGGCGACTTGTGCAGATCCAAACGATGCGAGACGAACCAGTGGTCGTCGGCATCCACGCCTGCTACGGGAAACACGAAGCGATCGCTGGGAACGCCTGCCGCCCTTGCAGCTTCCAGCGAGCACATTATAAAAGCGGCTCCCTGATCGACCTGCATGTTCGCATTGAGCAGTTTGGTATAAGGGAAACAGATCATCCTATTATTTTCACCGACCTCGTATATCTCTTCAGGAGAATATTTACGGTGTTGCCATGCATACGGGTTTCCGGCAGCGATACTGGACAGCGATGACCAGAGCTTACCTATGTTCTGCCGGTGCTCTGCAATCGACCAGCCGCGTGCATGGCGTATGGCATTCTCGAACAGTGGGAAGACTCTTGCGGGTCTGTCCATCCCTACGCCTACCTCTGACAGTGTGGTGGGTTCCTTGTCCGTTCCAAGCATGAGAGGAGGTGGGGTGTCATCTGGCTGTGTGGTCCACCCGAGGGCCGGATGCGTCGGGTCCTTGCGGGCAGCCCTGCGGGTGTAGACGCAGTCCGCACCTACCACGAGAGCCACCTCCATCTGGCCAGCCTGTATGGCTTTAGCGGCATAGGTGGCCACCATCTGGGGGCTGTTTCCTCCGACAGTCGTGGTGGCGAGGCGCTTTGGCTCTATGGCGAGGCGCTTGGCGACCAGTTGAGCCGGATTGACGTAGGACCAAGCCAGTGACTGGATGGCGCACAGGATTGAAGCTTGTTCGAGAAGCTTCCTGCCGGCATCGTCACCTCCGCAGTCCGCGGCTGCAAGATCGAGGACTTTGGCCATGAGCTCTACTGGCTGGTCGCGATTGGTGAGGGGAAGATCCCGGATACGGTGATTGGTAAGTTGCGCCGTACCTACAAGTACAGGAGTGTTTGGGGAGATTGTCACTTAATCCATGGTACCTGCTTGGCACGCCTGCCGCCATCGAGCAAGAGGCCCAGCGGGTATTCACTGGGCCTTCTAAGTTGCACTGGTTGCACAAAGCGCCGCGAAGGTTTGGTAGGATGGGCACGTGAAGATTGCTGCTGGATGCGACCATGCTGGGTTTGACCTTAAGAACCTGCTCATAGAGCACCTGAGAGCCACCGGTTATGTGGTGGAAGACCTGGGCACTTACTCGACGGAGAGAGTGGACTATCCTGTCTATGGAGCAGCGGTCGGTAGGGCCGTGGCAAGAGGGGATGCCGACTTGGGCCTGTGCGTGTGCGGCACCGGTATCGGGATATCCATAGCCGCCAACAAGGTTCCGGGTATCCGCGCTGCCGTGGCCCATGATGCCACCACTGCTCGCTTGGCCCGCCAGCACAATGAGGCCAATGTGATCTGCTTTGGAGGAAGGGTCATCGGTTCCGATGTGGCGAGGGAATCCATTGATGCGTTCTTGGAGTCCAGACCTGCCGGTGAGCGCCATCACAGGAGAGTGGAAGAGCTGGAGGAGCTTCAGGACCTCTGGCCGGTAAGTGGCTGGATTCCTAGTGACGGAGAGCTTGCAGGTTTGCTGTCGCAGGAGGCTGTGCGCCAATCATCGACGATACAGCTGATAGCTTCGGAGAACTTCACATCGCCCGCGGTGCTCGCGGCCACTGGCTCCGTTCTTACTAATAAGTATGCCGAGGGGTATCCTCACAAGCGTTATTATGGCGGTAATCGCGTCATTGATGAGGTGGAGGATCTTGCCAGGGAGAGGCTAAAATCGCTGTTTGGAGCGGAGCATGCCAATGTGCAGCCTCATTCGGGGGCTAGTGCCAATCTCGCTGCTTACGAGGCGCTGCTCGACCATGGTGACACTATCCTTGCGATGTCGCTGGATCAGGGTGGGCATCTTACCCATGGTGCCAAGGCCAGTATTACTTCGCGGCTATGGCGATTCGTTCCGTATGGCCTTACCCCGGCATCGGAGGATCCTGGCAAACCGGGTGAGGTGATAGATCTCGATGGTCTGAATGATTCTGCGAAGAGGGAGCACCCCAGGCTGATTGTAGTGGGCACCACCGCCTATACTCGCCAGATAGATGCTCAGCCATTCAGGGAGATCGCTGACAGTGTCGGCGCGTACCTCATGTTTGATATCGCGCACCCTGCAGGGCTGGTGGCGGGTGGTGCTCACCCGAATCCGGTACCTCTTGCGGATGTGGTGACTCTTACCAGCCACAAGACACTGCGTGGTCCAAGGGGTGGAGCGATAATGTGTAAAGCCGAGCATGCGAAGGCGGTGGACAAGGCGGTATTCCCTGGCCTGCAGGGTGGCCCGCTCGAGCACGTCATAGCTGCGAAGGCGGTGGCGTTCAGGGAAGCATCGCTGCCGGCATTCCGCGAATATGCTCATCAGGTGGTTGCCAATGCCAAGGTACTCGCTGCAGCGCTGGCAGACGAGGGTTTCAGGCTGGTGTCAGGCGGCACGGAGAACCATCAAGTGCTGGTGGACCTGAGGACATTCGACTTCGATCTCACTGGCAAGGAAGCGCAGGATGTGCTCGACGGTGCCGGCATTACATTGAACCGCAACCAGATTCCAGGTGATCCACGGCCGCCATACGTGACATCAGGCCTGCGCCTCGGCACAGCGGCTGAGACTACGGCCGGCATGGGACCGGATGAGATGAGCAGGATCGCCACATTGGTGAAGAAAGCCCTGCAGGGCAGGCATGATGCTGCGGCGTTGGCCTCCGTGCGTGCAGAGGTGAGAGAACTGTGCATGGCATTCCAGCCCTATCCACACTACCTGTCCAGTACATGAGATCGAGGATGATATGCTGCCGCTGGGCGACTATGCGGTCGTTGCTGCCGTAGCGGCACTTGTAACTTATCTCGCATCGTTTCCTGTCCGCAGGCTTGCACGCCGTGTTGGAATGGTGTCGGTACCTGGAGAGAGGCGGATCCATGATAAGCTCACTCCTTACGGCGGGGGAGCGGCGATGCTGGTGGCTTTCCTGGTTGCTATGGGTATAGCATCAATGCTTTCGGGCGTTCACATGGTGTTCAGCGAATCGTCAGAGCCTCTCGGTGTGATAATAGGTGCGGTGGTCATTTTCTCTGTTGGGCTCCTGGACGACATACGTGAAGTCTCCGCTCCCGCAAAGGTCGCCGGCGAGGTGCTGGCCGCTACTGCACTTTATTTTATGGGTGTAACAATGTACCAGTTCAAGATACCCTTTGCAGGTTTTGTTCTCCTATCGCCTGCTATGATACCGCTACTTGTTTCGCTGTGGGTGGTAGGCATGACCAATGCTGTTAACCTGATCGACGGCTTGGACGGGCTGGCGGCCGGAATAGTTGCGATAGCCTCAGGTGCTCTTGCTGTTTACGGGCTGAGGCTTGAATACCTGGGCGTGTTGCCGCTATCCAACATAGGTCCTCTCGTGGCAATCATCACCTTTGGCGCTTGCATCGGCTTCCTTCCGCACAACTTCCATCCTGCCAGAGTGTTCATGGGCGATTCTGGATCATTGTTGCTGGGATTGCTTATGGCTGCTTCCACTATGGTGATAGGGGGGCGTGCGCCTGAGGTATCCGGCACCACGTACTTCTTCTTTGCTCCGCTTTTCCTGCCCCTTTTCATACTGGGCGTTCCCATAGCAGACATGGCCTTTGCCTTCGTACGCCGGACGGCGCGAGGACAGAGTTTCCACACTCCGGACAAGAACCACGTGCATCACCGGCTCCTGCGCTTGGGTCATGGACATAGTCGCAGTGTCATCATTCTCTGGTCATGGACAGCGGTACTATCGGCTTTTGTGCTGTTCCCACTGTTCACAAAATCCGGGAATGCGTTCATACCGCTGGCTGCTGCTGTTCTGGGCCTGCTCCTGTACACTCTGTTCCGACCCGGGCTCAAGAGAGGTAATGGCCATCTCGGTGCCGGCAATCCATCACCTGCTGAAGGAAGCGGCAACGCTGGTCCGGTGGCTGCCGACGGTAGTGCCGATGCATCCGTGGCCGTGCCGGATGATTCCGGTTGGCGGGAACGTGAGTAAACGCACCGACAGTGAAGGGAGTAAAAGCAGGCGGCGGAAGAGCGAGGATGCCCGAGATACCCCTTCGCCTGGCTTGGGTGACTTTTTAGCGATTGGAGTTGCCTGCGGGATATCGGTCGGAGGTGGGCTGCTTGTAGGGATGCTCCTGGATGCACACTTCAGGACAGAACCCTATTTTACGTTTACCGGACTTGGAGTAGGGATACTGCTGGCCGCTGCCGTTGTGTTCAGTGAGGTGAAGAAATACCTGTAATGGGTCTTGACTACACAGCCCAGCGCACGGGCTGCGGCATAGTGGCCGCAGCAGACCGAAGAAATACCTGTAATGGGTCTTGACTACACAGCCCAGCGCACGGGCTGCGGCATAGTGGCCGCAGCAGAGCGAAGAAATACCTGTAATGGGTCTTGACTACACAGCCCAGCGCACGGGCTGCGGCATAGTGGCCGCAGCAGACCGAAGAAATACCTGTAATGGGTCTTGACTACACAGCCCAGCGCACGGGCTGCGGCATAGTGGCCGCAGCAGACCGAAGAAATACCTGTAATGGGTCTTGACTACACAGCCTGCACGCATGTAACGTACGTGCAGTGTGGAGAGAGCTATCCAGTGTAAATGTGGCGTATGTATGAAGTGCCGCCATCGACAGACGGACCCATCGTTTCCTTTTGGTTGGATATGCAGGTCCGCTCGTGCTCGATACCAACGTGTTCGATGGTTTGGAGTGAGGAGATGATATACCTGTGATGGAGGCTCTGTCAGGATTGGCCCTGGCTGACGTGGCGCGCGTGGCTCGCCGGACTGCACTTGCAGCGCTGGTTACCGGTGTTGTCGCTTTGATTGTATTGAGCGTGCTGGGCATGGCGCTTGCGGGCATAGGCGGATGCTTGGGGCTCATGGCCGCTATGGTAAATTTCAGGCTGGTGGTGAAGTCTGCCGGCAAGGCAGTCGAGAGGATGGATACTGGTCATAAGGCGATGCATTTCAATACTCTTTTGCGCATGGCGGTACTCAGCGTAGTAGGCATAGGGTTGCTGGTGATCCTGCCTGAGCTGGGTGTGGGCATGCTCGTCGGCCTGGCTGTTTTTCAGGTGATGCTGCTGGCAAACCTTACTACGATATTGCTTGTTGAGATGAAATCTAGTGGAGGTGCAGGATGAGTCAGCCGTGCAGGGGTGTTCGGGCATCATGCTATCGGGCATCATGAATGGGGGTGCAGGATGAGACGGCTATGCAGCGATGATGGAATATCGCACGGTGCGAAAGAAATGTATTATGTCATCGGAGAGATCGAGTTGAGTGGAGGTGCAGGATGAGCCTGTTCGGTAATGCGGAATTCGGTAACTTTGTGGCGGTTACCATCCATGTCGGCCATTATGTCCAGCGAAAGGTTGCCGGGTTGACCTTGAACGTGGATACGTTATGGGCGACTGCCATAGCCATAGTCGTGGTGCTTGCTCTGGGATTCACGGCAAGGGTAAAAGCCACCAGTGGGGTACCGGGAAAGCTGCAGGTGGTCTGGGAGCTGATCATAGAGGCGGTAACGAAGCAGGTGGAATCCACGATCGGTCCGAGAGGAGCCAGAATAGTACCCTTGGCGATATGTCTGTTCTTCATCATACTCATATCCAACTGGGTGGAGATGCTGCCGAACATCACGCATCCAGCGCTCTTCCCGGCTCCGACCGCTGACGTGAATACGACGATGGGCTATGCATTCCTCGTCATCATACTCGTGCATATCGCATCCATACGCGAGAAGGGCATCGGAGGATATGTGGGTCATTATTTCAAGCCCTACGTGTTCCTCTTCCCTGTAAACGTGATCGAAGAAGTGGCGAAGCCGTTTACCCTTGCGCTCAGGCTTTTCGGCAACATGTTTGCAGGGGGGTTGATGTTGGCTCTCATAGTGGCCCTGCCGTGGATATATGTTTCTATGCCGGTGGCCACTATCTGGAAGCTCTTCGACATGGGCATAGGAGCGATCCAGGCGTTCATCTTTGCGTTGCTTACTATCCTGTACTTCGAGATGGGCATGACTGATGCCCACTGAGTGAATGTCTATGAGGCTGTCGCTGACGCGAACAGGTTGCCCAGTCTCTGGAGGCCAATTTCCAGGAGGTCGTCCGACATGGCATAGGAAAGACGTAGGTACCCCGGACATTCAAATGCTTCGCCCGGTACTACTGCCACCTTGGCTGCTTCGAGGGCAATCTCCGCTAGTTGTGCAGTAGAAGTCGCTAGTTGCCCGCCCAATCGTTTGCCAATGAGCTGTTTGACGGATGGGAACGCATAGAATGCTCCCTCCGGCTCGGTTATATTTACTCCTGGCATGTCGCTCAATATCTTGTAAGCGAGCTGGCGCCTTCTGTCAAAAGCCAGGCGCATGTCTTCCACACACTGCATGTCTCCATCTAGCGCGGCCAGTGCAGCTCTTTGGGATACGTTGGAGACATTGGATGACATCTGTGACTGCAGGTTGGTAGCTGCCCGGATGATATCCACGGGACCGACCATCCAGCCAACTCGCCAGCCCGTCATTGCGAAGGATTTTGATACGCCGTTGATTATAATTACCTGGTCAGCAATGGACGGGTCAGCATCCAGTATGGAGCTGAACTTGCAGCCCCCATAGACTAGATTGTCGTAGATCTCGTCCGTTACTACCATGAGACCCCGTTCAGCTGCGAGTCGTGCGATATCACGAAGCTCGTCGCGGGCTAGAACTGCGCCGGTTGGGTTGGATGGAGAGACGATCAAGATTGCCTTGGTCCTTTGCGTGACGGCATGCTCGATATCGGCGGCAGTCAGGTGAAAGCCGGCATCTTCGCGGGCGGCTACTGGCACAGGGACACCTCCCGCCAGCTTGATCACCTCAGTGTACGTACTCCATACCGGGGTTCCGTAGATGACTTCGTCTCCGGGATCCGTCACTGTTGCAAATGCTTCGAAAGCGGCTTGCTTGGCCCCGTTTGTGATCAATACCTGCGAGGGGTCGATGTCAAGTGACGAAGTGATGCTGGTCCTGCTGGCTACTGCCTGTCTTAGTTTGGGAAGGCCGGCGGTAGGGGTGTACTTATGGGAGGCTGGATCCGAGGCAGCCTGGCGTGCGGCTTCCACAATATGTGGGGGGGTGGGAAAGTCCGGTTCACCGGCTCCAAAGCCTATTATGTCCACTCCTTCCTGGCGCATTGCCTTTGCCCTGGCATCGACCGCCAGGGTAGGTGATGGTTCCACTGCGCTTACTCTGGTGGATATGCGGGTTGTCATAACAGCATCTTATACCCGTTGGTTCACTTGCGTTCACGGCAGCACTGTGGACACCGGTGCGTAGCAGCCGGTTTTACATGATGACGGATACCTGCAAAGCTGGTTGTATGACCACTACGCCTGACATCGTTATTCCCGAAGATATGAAGCCCAGTGATGGGAGGTTTGGATGCGGACCCTCACGTGTCCGTCCTGCCCAGATCGAGTCACTTGCCATTGATGCCCCTCTATATATGGGTACCAGCCATAGGCAGGCCACCGTCAAATCTGTGGTACACCATATACGTGAGGGCCTTACCAATTTGTTCTCGTTACCTGATGGCTATGAGGTGGTGTTGGGCAATGGCGGTTCAACCTGCTTCTGGGATGCAGCCACATTCTGTCTTATCCAGCAACGGAGCCAGCACCTCGTTTTTGGTGAGTTCTCATCCAAGTTTGCCAAAGCCGCCAAAGCTGCTCCGCACTTAGGGGAGCCGGACGTCATCGAGTCGGAGTACGGCAGCCATCCTGATCCAAGATTCGATCCAGCGGTGGATGCCTACTGCCTAACTCATAACGAGACATCTACCGGAGTGGCCATGGAGATCGTCAGGCCTAGGCCTCTTGCCGTCAATCCCGGCGAAGCCGCCGCAGGGGAGGTCGGTGGAGGTGGTTCTGGACAGACTGCATCAGCTGGGGAGCATGAAGCTGCTGCACTGGTACTGGTCGATGCAACTTCGGCGGCGGGCGGTCTTCGGGTAGATGCCAAGGAGTACGATACTTATTATTTTGCCCCCCAGAAGTGCTTTGCCTCTGATGGAGGGCTATGGATAGCTCTCATGTCGCCTGCGGCAGTGGAGCGTGTCGAACATATTGGCGGGATTGGCAGGTGGGTGCCAGCATTTCTGGATCTGAAGATAGCCATAGACAATTCCAGGCTAGATCAGACATACAACACTCCTGCGCTTGCCACCCTTCATATGCTGGCGAACCAGATTGACTGGATGCTCGCCAGCGGCGGGCTCGAATGGACTGCAGGTCGCTGCGACCGTTCGGCCGAAATAATCTATTCGTGGGCGGAGGCTTCTGGATACGCTAAGCCATACGTGAGTGATCCTGCATCGAGAAGCCATGTAGTGGCCACGATAGACTTCGTGGATGCCATCGATGCTTCGGTGATTGCAAGAGTGCTCAGGGCAAACGGCATCGTCGACACCGAGCCATACCGCAAGCTCGGTCGTAACCAGCTGAGGGTGGGCATGTTCCCTAGCGTCGAACCTGACGACATAGCGGCACTGTGCGCATGCATAGCGCATGTAGCCAGCTCACTGTCAGTGTGACTTGAATTTCGGTGACTTCCATACAGTAATATCACTTCCATTCATGCGCAGCAGAGTATTGATCATGCTTCCGGTGCCGGCCTGTATCTACCCGTTCGGGAGGTCGCGTGATTCAGCGTGGACATCGGCGGCAGAGGCCCGGAAGCCTTCGCCTTCAGGCGGAGGTAGTTCACAGCGATAAGGCCTTCTCCAGCTACCAATTCCTACTCTTCCGGGAGAGCGGCTACAAGATACCGGCAGGCTGGTGCTTGTTTCAGGTGAGGTATGGTGAAGGGTGAGAGCATGTGGTTCGAGGCGGTTTTCCATCGGCTGGGTGGCTATGCGCGATCAGTTGTAGTAACATGTGCAGTAGATGATCGGGAATCAGCAACTGGCAGGTAGGGTGGGCATTCCGAAGCTGCGCGGGTGGTTGCATGCGGGCTTGTTACCCCTGGTCGTTCTTGGTGGTGTGGCGCTTGTTGCTTTCGGTGAGTCCCTGATGGCGCGCATCGGTGATGCCATATATTTTGTAACCTCAGCTGAGCTGTTCGGTATATCTGCAGTCTACCACATTGGTCGGTGGACAGAGCATGTAAAGGGTATCCTGAAGCGATTGGACCATGCCAACATCTACCTTCTCATAGCTGGTACCTATACGCCCATAGCACTTCTTTCGCTCCGTGGCGATTCACGTATCGCCGTCATGGCGCTGGCGTGGTCGGGGGCGCTGGTGGGAGTGGTATTCAGGGTATTCTGGGTGAACGCTCCTCGCTTTCTGTATACGGTGCTGTATGCGGCATTGGGCTGGGCGGCGTTGTTCTTTATCCCGCAACTTGTTGGTGGAGCAGGTGTCATTGCTTTCATTCTTATTATGCTGGGCGGGCTGTTTTACAGCGCCGGCGGGGTCATGTATGCATTGCGGAAGCCCAATCCGTCTCCGAAGTGGTTCGGCTTCCATGAGATGTTCCACACCTGTACCATCCTCGCTTACATATCGCAATATGTAGCGATTTCTATGATTACATACAGATTCTCCTGACACTGGTCTTCGACTTGGAACCACCTGGAACTATATCGCCATCCGGCGGCTGCATTCCTTCCACGGGTCGACATGATACCCGGCGTCCATGCCTGCTGGCTTACTGGACAGCCTATAGTGCATTACAACCCGTTTACCGGTAAGGTGGCTCACCTGCCGGAGGCTGAACGGAGCCAGAGGATATCAAATTACCAGCATGTACTTCTTCCGGCTTGCGCGCTGCCCGCCTCGATTGCACGAGTCGGACGGCGCCAAATTACTGGTATGTACTTTCATCGGTGAAGGTTACGGTAAACTGGCAAGAGATGACGTGCTCGAGCCAGACTGGATCAGCTAAGCCCAAACATAGCGTGCTCGCGGTATCCACCGTGGTGCTTTTCGCACCCATGCTTATACTGGTGGCGCTGATGCCGGCATCATCCTTGCCTGCGTATGGCTCTCAGTCGACCAGCACGCATATATCATCACTACCGTCGAACATGCTTTTAGCCAAATCTGCCACCACACCAACCGCCGCCGCTGCTGCATCGTCTTCGTGGGGAACTCCTACCCCAGTTGACCCAAACGGAGGAGTGATCACGTCGGTCTCGTGCCCGGCATCCAACTTCTGCATGGCGGTGGATAGTGACGGTAACGCCATGTTGTGGAACGGTTCGACCTGGTCGGTACCGGAACTCGTGGATTCCAGCGGAGCACATCTTTATTCCGTCTCCTGCCCCTCGGCATCGTTCTGCATGGCAGCAGGGTCCGGTGGGTATGGAGTCGGATATATTGATGGGCAGTGGACCAAGCCGCAGGTGATTGATCCCAGCGGTGGCGGTTTCGGCATTACATCGGTTGCCTGCGTATCACAGGCATTCTGCATGGCAGTTGACGGCAGTGGTAACGCGCTTTCGTGGGACGGTTCAACCTGGTTGGCACCTTTGTCCATAGACCCGGGGAGCGGTGGGATGTCGGTATCGTGCCCATCATCCTCATTCTGCATAGCGGTGGACGATAACGGCAGGGTGGTGCAGTATGTTGCCGGTGCGTGGGGGCGTCCCCAGGATATACTTCCAGGGGAGATACTCTCAGATATTTCCTGCGCATCCCCGAGTTTCTGCCTGGCGACCAGCTATTTCGGTGATGCGCTTGTGTTTGATGGAATTTCCTGGTCGTCCCCGGTGTCAATGGACTCCGCAGGCTACGATCTTTCTGTATCATGCCCTACGTCCTACTACTGTGTCGCCGTCGACGGTTCGGGCAATGCAATTGTCTACAACGGTGTATCCTGGTCTACGCCTTCCTCCGTAGACACAAGTGGATTCAGCTCGGTGTCGTGTGGCTCGGCGGAGTCATGTGTTGGG
>JAKBVZ010000021.1:0-28523 GCA_021841005.1 Actinomycetes bacterium
TTTGAGGGCAAGCCCTGGATGCCTCCGGAACCGCTTCGTATCTAGCGGATAAACGTTCAAGTCAAGGCCATATCAATCACGCCATCCATGGTAGTTGTGTGCCACCATGGGGACCTGAATGGATACCCACGGGCAGTGTTAGGTCACTACATTTGCATACCTGTTGACCCTCAGCTCTCCTACCAGGTATTTCGCACTCATGGCACCCCGAAATATGGCTGTTTTGGGTCATTTTGAGGTCGAGCAACGCTATAAGTTGGGGCAAGTCCAAGTCCCGGGGTCGGCCCCAAGGCTCCGCCCAGAAGGTTTACCGGCTCCGATCTCGACACTATGGAGGACGATGGATACCGCCGCGAGGCGATGGAAGGGAGATTGATCGTGATGCCGTCGCCAGTAAGCGAGCACTAGAGCGTTACATTCACGCTCGGCTACCACTTATTCCCGGGCGTCCGGGGTAGTCGAAGAACCGGCAATCCGTCCTATGGTGAGTAGGTCGAACTCGCTATATGCCTTGGGGTCCATCGACTCGATCGCCTTCCACTGCGCAAATTGCCGGCTGTTCTTTCCACAGACCATCTCAACCCAGTGATCCACTTGCCGGACATCGAGATCAGGATGCTGAATTACCGTCAGTATGTCCACCCAGTCCTTGGGCCTTGCGAATATGGACTTGCAGATCACTAGATCGGTTACCGATAAAATAGGTAGATCGATACCATCGAATTGCTTGTGCACCACCCGATGCTGCATGGCCTCATGAAGCGGAACGCTTGAATAGAACAAGTCAATTGGTACATCGCCCCAGAGGAGGCGTATCTGGTCATCGCGCAGTAACTGCGCCTTTTGTTCAGCATTCATGGAGACGTATGGACTGAGAGTCCGGAGAAGCTCATCCACAGTACTGCTGGACATAAAGATATTGACATCTATGTCGTGAGTTGCTCTGGGTTCCGGAACGTAATAACCAAGCGCCAGTGCACCACCTATAGCGTACGGGACTCTGGCCGTATTCATCCGTTGTACCATCCATGTCACCTTGTCAATGTAGCTGAACTCCTTATTCATGCTTGGCCATCAGCTCCTTGAACACTGGCCATTTGGGCTGCGCTGTCGGATAAGGAAAGCCGCGGCTGCGTATAATGGATTCAGCCACCTGGCACACCTCGGCTATTTTCCGGCCCTCCTCCTCATCGGAAACCACCTGCATGCCGACTCCCATCGAACCCAAGATCCGGACGAGCACGGCATAAGTCGGCTCGTGTCTGCCGGTTTCGTATCGGGCAATTGCGGAGCGTGAAGTACGAGCGGCTCGGGCGAGCTGCTCCTGTGTCCACCCAAGTCGCTGCCTGGCAACTCGAATTATCGAAGCAGCGCTCTCCATGGCACCATTGTACCACAAATGTCACATATGTCACCACTTGAGGAGTGACAACGACCTCCAGATTGATGGATTGTCCCTACCCGACCTGCATAGATGCGATCCGGGATATCACAACTGGCAGCAACCTATCCGTAGGCAGCCGAGCGACCATATTAAGCCAATCGGATTGGACCAGGTTCTCCGCAGCTACCCGGCGCGCTTCGTCGTAACTATTCAGGCATTCATTTTAGCATAGAAGCCCGTCCAACACTTTCCCTGTACCCGATACCACGGCCACCTTTACTTCGCGCTTGGATGCCTTGGGTGGTGAGGGGAAGGCGAAGGACGTCGTGGAGGATGAACCCGAGCCGCCACCTACGCCTGCCACCTGAACGGCCAGCACGCTACCGGAGCCAAGCGTGTTTTCTGGCTCTCCTAACACATCCGTGGGTGCCCTGACCTGCCTTTAACGCTAGCAACGCCATCTCCCAGCCTATATTCTAGGTATTAGAAACTCTAAAAAATAGGAAAGGAGAATGGCGTTGTTAAATACTAATATATGGCGTTCTGTGCTGGGTGTCGACTTCCGACGGTAATTGAGTCGGTAGAGGCAGATGAGGCAGGTAACTATGTTGTTGCCCATGTCCGCACCTGGAGGTCTACGAAGCGCAGGTGCGGATAAGTGGCCTTAGGTCTCCTGGGTATGACCAAGGTGAAGGTGTCAATGGCCACGGGCTGGGCCCCCCAGTAGGTGACGAAGTGGTCGTCGACATAGAACAACTCGCAGGTGCGCTCGTCGCGCCGGGCACGAAGCATCGAGATGTACGGGGCGCTGAGGCCAAAGCACGCGGCGACGTCCTTGCAGGCGAAGCCTGCGTCCATGAGGCCAACCGCAACCACGTTGCGCATCCCGAGGTCGTCTTTGTCGAAGACGGCCAGCAGCTGCGGTCCCCTGCGGATGCGGACCTCCCCGTTGGACTCGAAGCGCTCTAGGGCCCACGATCCCGGCATCCCCGGAAGCTGTTCAGTTACAGCTTTGCTCACCCCTTCAGGGTACCATCTGGAGCCACAAACTTCAACTATTCACGCGATATTCTTGAGACCGCGAACTACCTGCTCAACATGGTCGTGGACCCACTACTGCCGGAGGTTTGAGCCTTCGTAGATTTATGTAAGAGCATCGTAGATCACCGAGAGTCAATCGTAGCTACACTCACTCACGGACTATCCAATGCCCTGGTCGAGTCAACTAACACCAAACTACGTTTGATTACCAGAATGGCATTCGGTTTCAGGTCAACAGATAACCTCATAGCACTCTGTCTTCTGGACAGGGGAGGCTACTGCCCACCGCTTCCAGGACGGAAAGCCGCATAAATGACCCACGGATTGGCGCGAAGAGCCATAAGTAATCGAGTCGTAATTGAGCCGCTCCAATATAGGAGCGGACATCTAGAGTGGGGAGGGACGAGAAATCATCCGTGTGCAACTGAGTCGTAATTGAGCCGCTCCAATACAGGAGCGGACATAAGGAAGGATCGGAGAGGATGCGGGGCATTATAACCCCGGTCGTAATTGAGCCGCTCCAATACAGGAGCGGACATTTCAAAAGCCGCGACTGCCAATGCCCTTTCATCCTGGTTGTCGTAATTGAGCCGCTCCAATACAGGAGCGGACATTAGGAGTACCAAAAACCATATGGACTGACGGGTCTTTTCCGTCGTAATTGAGCCGCTCCAATACAGGAGCGGACATTTCTGTCAAACCCAACGCTGGGTTTTCCGAAGACCTCTACGTCGTAATTGAGCCGCTCCAATACAGGAGCGGACATCAACACATCTAGTGTTAGTATTAGAGACAAGATCATCAGTCGTAATTGAGCCGCTCCAATACAGGAGCGGACATCCCTCCGTTTGTATGGGGGAGTGAACATAGAGGTATGGTCGGTCGTAATTGAGCCGCTCCAATACAGGAGCGGACATGCGGTACCGCCTACGTGTACGATGGCGGCCTTGCCGGTGTGTCGTAATTGAGCCGCTCCAATACAGGAGCGGACATCCAGGACGCAGCAGCGTCTTGAAAGACGTTTACTCGGTCGTAATTGAGCCGCTCCAATACAGGAGCGGACATCCAGGACGCAGCAGCGTCTTGAAAGACGTTTACTCGGTCGTAATTGAGCCGCTCCAATACAGGAGCGGACATTTTTCCGCTATTGTTACTATTTGCAAAAGCTTGTCGTAGTCGTAATTGAGCCGCTCCAATACAGGAGCGGACATAGATAACCTTTTTTGAGGAAGTGGATACTATTATTCGAGTCGTAATTGAGCCGCTCCAATACAGGAGCGGACATAGGCGACAAAGACAGAAAATCCACTAGGGCATCTTCTTGTGTCGTAATTGAGCCGCTCCAATACAGGAGCGGACATATAACTATAACACAAGCACAAATAGACGCTGCTCTTGCAGTCGTAATTGAGCCGCTCCAATACAGGAGCGGACATAAGGAATTGCTCGCTCCACTTTACTATAGTTTTATTGGTCGTAATTGAGCCGCTCCAATACAGGAGCGGACATCAGGTCAATTCGCACGTGTCCACGCAGGAGCCACAGCGTCGTAATTGAGCCGCTCCAATACAGGAGCGGACATAGCAAGAAAGCTAGAGAGAGTGAAGCAAAGTAGTAAAGACGTCGTAATTGAGCCGCTCCAATACAGGAGCGGACATTCATATATTGTGGCCTAAGTTCCACAGTTTCATATAGTAAGTCGTAATTGAGCCGCTCCAATACAGGAGCGGACATCATCGTCTGCCACGCCACCATGACCCCGGAGCTCGGGCGTCGTAATTGAGCCGCTCCAATACAGGAGCGGACATTTACCAAGGCCCTGAAGCCCGATATGTACAAGGGCACTGGGTCGTAATTGAGCCGCTCCAATACAGGAGCGGACATCAAAACAACTTCTGCTGCGGAATTAGGAGGTATGGGAGTCGTAATTGAGCCGCTCCAATACAGGAGCGGACATCATATTTGCAATAACTGGCAATCGGAGCGCGAAGCCGGTACGTCGTAATTGAGCCGCTCCAATACAGGAGCGGACATTTACCCTGTTTACGGCCATGGCGGTTGTAGCGTGGCTGGGTCGTAATTGAGCCGCTCCAATACAGGAGCGGAATTCGCAGAGACAGAAGTCGAAGAAGCAGAAGAAGAAGAAGGTCGTAATTGAGCCGCTCCAATACAGGAGCGGACATTCACCAGCGCTGGTCCTGAGGTGTCGCCGCCCTGGTAGTCGTAATTGAGCCGCTCCAATACAGGAGCGGACATCCTCCAACCACGCCACCTGGTCCTACGCCACCAGGTGGGTCGTAATTGAGCCGCTCCAATACAGGAGCGGACATCTGGGTGGCTTCCTCCCGAAATATATTCGGGAATTATTGGTCGTAATTGAGCCGCTCCAATACAGGAGCGGACATCTTGAATCTGATGTTCTAATGGTATTCTTTCATTTGGTTGGTCGTAATTGAGCCGCTCCAATACAGGAGCGGACATCCATCGAAACATCGGTTCGTGAATGGACACGGGCCAAAAAGTCGTAATTGAGCCGCTCCAATACAGGAGCGGACATATATCCTAGCCGGTGAATACGCCGAGGTGCATGACGGCGGGTCGTAATTGAGCCGCTCCAATACAGGTGCGGACATCCAAGAACGCAGGTAGCGCAAGGTTCAGAAGCAAGCATGTCGTAATTGAGCCGCTCCAATACAGGAGCGGACATGTCGCCTGGAGATGCTGATGAGTGAAACTTGGTCATTCGTCGTAATTGAGCCGCTCCAATACAGGAGCGGACATCCATACATGATGGCGGGTACGCTTATGTGCTACCTGGCGGGTCGTAATTGAGCCGCTCCAATACACGAGCGGACATATGGGGTCGTTGGCTGCCAGCGGGGACGACGAGGGAAACCAGTCGTAATTGAGCCGCTCCAATACAGGAGCGGACATTCAACTATTGTGGACATATCCAGCGGATAGTAGTTCCGTCGTCGTAATTGAGCCGCTCCAATACAGGAGCGGACATTGGTCGGTGGAGCAATTACAGGAATTACGGTGGATGGTAAGTCGTAATTGAGCCGCTCCAATACAGGAGCGGACATTGGCGGGTACGCTTACGTACTCCCCGGCGGGCGTGCCAGTCGTAATTGAGCCGCTCCAATACAGGAGCGGACATTTGCCGATGCAAAGCCGAAACTAGCGGAGTATAAGAAAGTCGTAATTGAGCCGCTCCAATACAGGAGCGGACATGCAGCGGCCTTGTAGGTTTGTTCATCCTCCGCTTCGAGCAGTCGTAATTGAGCCGCTCCAATACAGGAGCGGACATTCGTAAGCAATCGAATGTTATCTCGCAGCCGACCAGGTCGTAATTGAGCCGCTCCAATACAGGAGCGGACATATAGTGTCGATGAGGACACTATCGCCACTTATGAAGTCGTAATTGAGCCGCTCCAATACAGGAGCGGACATCGTTGAGGTGCGCCAGCTGGTGGCTGGCAATCCCAACACGTCGTAATTGAGCCGCTCCAATACAGGAGCGGACATATAGATGTCCATAACCACGGCTACGGTATAGCCTTGGCAGTCGTAATTGAGCCGCTCCAATACAGGAGCGGACATCCACAAATCGAACAGTTGTTCTTTGTCCACTGCATTGGTCGTAATTGAGCCGCTCCAATACAGGAGCGGACATACCGCCTAAAACAAACGAGGGATTAAAGCAATGGATACATACGTCGTAATTGAGCCGCTCCAATACAGGAGCGGACATGGAATTATCCTCAGAACTAATGTGTCGCAATATATTAGAGTCGTAATTGAGCCGCTCCAATACAGGAGCGGACATATCAAGAAGCTATGGGAGCTAGAATGGCAGGGTTTACACCGTCGTAATTGAGCCGCTCCAATACAGGAGCGGACATTGGGAGGCTGCGCTATGACACAATACGAGTTACACTAGTCGTAATTGAGCCGCTCCAATACAGGAGCGGACATGATGTGGGGAATACTCAACCAGGTAGGAAAATACCTCGGTAGTCGTAATTGAGCCGCTCCAATACAGGAGCGGACATAATTACAGTTTTACCATTCATCTGGATGTTGATACTCAGTCGTAATTGAGCCGCTCCAATACAGGAGCGGACATACGGGGGGAGCGCCACCGTTAAGACCGGCGGGTACGCTTAGTCGTAATTGAGCCGCTCCAATACAGGAGCGGACATTTTGTCTACAAGGGCGGCATCGCCGAAGGTCCTGGAGTCGTAATTGAGCCGCTCCAATACAGGAGCGGACATCAAAAGCTGCAGTTCAAGGAGTAAAGCAGAAGATCGAAGCGGTCGTAATTGAGCCGCTCCAATACAGGAGCGGACATAGCCCGGTAGTGGCTCATTACCGCTGCGGGGCACTAGCGTCGTAATTGAGCCGCTCCAATACAGGAGCGGACATTCATGAATCTTGTAGAGTGTCATGCCCCCTCCTCCAACGTCGTAATTGAGCCGCTCCAATACAGGAGCGGACATTGATTTAGTTCGTTTTCCATATCGTCTAGATGCATGTAAGTCGTAATTGAGCCGCTCCAATACAGGAGCGGACATCTAACAAAAAAAAACATAAGGAGCAAGATATTATGCGTCGTAATTGAGCCGCTCCAATACAGGAGCGGACATCAAATCTAGTGCAGGGTCCTGTGGCTGTGTAGCGCTAGGTCGTAATTGAGCCGCTCCAATACAGGAGCGGACATAGTAACTATATTATAGCACCTCTGAGTAGGGGTAATGGACCAAGATTCGAGCGCTTACTGTAAAGGGGATCAAGGGCACCTGAGAAACGAGCCCCATAGCACGCGATTGTGGCTTTAAGCTGGATACGAGGATGATCAGAGTGGAGCGGGTGCTACAGCATACTCGAAACTGGTGTATTCTATCGTGAATGGGCATTGTTCAAACTATCTGATACGTAGCCATCTCCTTGGGCTTCGCCTGCCCCAAATATTCGATAGGCCATTTTCGGGAGGCGTCCACATACCCGAAATCGACAATCATGACAGAATCTTCTCTTTCGAGGATACACTGGGAAAGCTGCTGTCTCATGCGGACTCGGGATTGCTGCGTAAGATCGCAAATAAATACGGATAACTGAACGCGAGAACCGTGGTTGGTCATTATTTTTTCCACTCGGCGAAGTCGCACTGGATCTGATATATCATAGGTAACCATATACCTGTGTAACAGTGCCATCATCGCACCTCAAATGGAACATAACTACACACCTCGCCCATCAAATATGCAGCAAATATTCTAGCTTGGATCTCAAATAGTCTACGATAAGTGATCTCATAGCCGACTACTGGATGTTTGACGGTCTGTTCTAGCCGCCGTTCATAAGCATGGATGACAGCCTTTTTGGCCGCATGAGATATAGATACCCCAGTAGGCGTTACTACAAAATCGTCCACTGAGACTTCCCTACGATTGATAAGAGACATGGCAACAGAATCCGCGAGAATCGGTCTAAGTTCTTCAATTAGATCCAGTGCCAGCGCTGGACTACCATGGCGAGGTCGGTGATAGAACCCTAGGTACGGATCAAGTCCAACCGATGAAGATGCGACTATCATATCCTTAGTCAGAATGCCATAAAGGTACGAAAGAAGGGAATTAATAGGATCTCTAGGGGGGCGACGGTTTCTCTCCATAAATTGAAAGTGCCTTGCAGATGACTGCGCTAGAAGTAGTGCAAAATGAGAAAAATATACCCTTGCAGCGGCACCCTCAATCCCAAGGAGAGACTCTGACGAATCGGCTAACCGAGCAGCACTGGACGCAGAAGCCAGCGAGGACAATGCAGTACCAACATCTGCACGTGCATTCCTGCGAAGCAACGTTCGTGAGTTCTTGATCTTGGAAGATACTGTAACACACGCGGCATCCAGATCGCCCAACTTAAGCCGTTCAAATTGGGCCTGTCGTAGTATAATATTCGAAGACGCAAGGCCACTAGTAATACCCTTGAACCAACCAGTCTGGCTAAAGTGCAGGATAGGTATTCCATGATCGAGGAGAGCCCCGATCAGCGCAGATGATAGACTCACGCCACCATATACACACACCTGTGAAGTGTCCTCCATTCTTACAGAAGCCAGACACTCGTCTTTGAAGCTAACAAGAATACGCTCCCCACTTTTGCCAACCACTGCACCCTGTGTCGTGACATAGAGTGGTCGCCCTGCAGGTGCACCGGCGACTATACGGGGGAAGTAGCCAAGATGGGGTTCCTCCATATCGCTGCCAACACTGCCAGGTTTCTCAGTCACATCGAGATCGGCATCGGCATCAATATCGAGTGGCGTCATCGCTATGTACCACCACATCCAAATAGCCCATATCCAAAATGTGCATGTCTCCCTAAAATCAAGGGCCCCTTGACGGCACATGACAGCGTAATACCAATGTGGTATGAACGGAACCAGTGGTTTGAAGACTCCGAACGTAAGGCGGGTACGGACCATGCAGGTCTCCAGAAGACATCAACTATGTCGCTGTGGATATCTCTTTCATGCAGCTCGTGCATGAGATTCGACTCAACAAATGAGTGCAACCTCTCCTTTTTATGTATGTGGCGACTCGGTACGAACGGGACAATACTATGCCACTCCGTGGATGGTCCAGTCATGGACGGCAGGAGGAGTTCCAACTCACCCGTGCGGTCAAGCGATATCGAGGCCTCACCTAGTCCACTCCCCTTCTGTCGGACAAAAAGTTTCTTGATGTCTGACAAGACAGCAACATGGTAAATAGACAATCCTTGGGGAAACCATGCAACAAAACGCTCGATATGCATATTATCCGAAGATGGGAGTGCAAGATAATGCCCATGATGATGACCTGACCTGGGGTTACCAGAGGAATCATGGCCAGTGATCTGAGCCGGGACATTATCCCGAATAGTACTAATACATGCCCCTCTCAGGGCATCAGTAAAAAGTAAATGGTCCGCTAGAAGAGGCAGGTCAGGATTGACTCGCCAGATAAGAGCCTCGACACTACGACTAGTTGCCAAATTCAAACAGCGTAAATCGTCGGTATGATATTTTTCGGCAATGTTTATAGAAACACAATCGCTGCTATCGCTTATCATGACAGTGGAATAGTCCAACTAAATAGTCCAACATACAAACTCTCATAACAACTTTTTTAATCGGTCGCCCAAGTGAAACATGTCATCGCGATCACTGATAGTAACAATGCCGTGTTCACTGGAACGCTGACCCGAAGGTATAATTAGAGGACATACCAGCACTTTCGCGGCAAGAGTTCCTCCCAACACGCGAGAAAGACCGTTCAGCTTATACATAGCGTCGTTGATGATTCCTTCGGTAGCAGATGCCTTACACTCTATTATTGCCATCCTATTGTGATAACCAATGACTACATCCAACTCATTGGTCACCGTATTATCTTTAATACTTCTAATTTCAATATTGTGCATGACCTCAAACTCCGGTAATAGAGAAAACGCAGTATAACAGTATTCTTCGAGCCAGCCTCCGGTCAAATACAAATATGCTTCGTAACTTTTAGGTACATACTTACGAAGAGCACCATCTTCGGCCTCACAATCGACCAACCCGGCTGTTACAATCTTATCGAGAAGATCTGACCACCGCCCCTTATCAATGTCATCTTTGCTAAATGTCAACGACCAAGACGTGTAATTAGATGGTGATATTCTTCGCGAACCTCTACCGCCTGCGAAGGAATTAATTGCTTTGATGAGATTGTAACCACTCCTATACGACTCCTCAAGAAGATTTTTGGTCAGAACTTTTCGATTACTTATCGAATCATCGTACGAGGTATTGGATGGTGACACGTAATGACCATATGCGTAAAATTGCAACTGAGTCGAGAGCAGTCTCTCTGGAATATCCTCTTCCATCTTGGACAGAATAATATTGTCAAGCGGTACGGACTCAACATGCCTTGACAACGTATCGACATATATGGCATGGGTGTTCGGAGCCAATTGAGACAAGGCACGATAGATTCCGAGGGCCATCTGTTTCGTGCCGCCAGTAAGGTTGACCGTAAGCTCAGCATCCTGAAGCTCCGGAGAACGGAGATACTGTCGTACCCAATCGCTCACCTCAACGATCGACGATGGGAAATCGGGTTTGATAAGATATTTGCATAGTACCTTCTTCTTGATAAACCGTTTCAAGTTTTCTAGGGACAACGAGCTTTTCATCTGTTCGCTGACTGCAATATGCACTTCATCTGGAGGATCCATCATAATGGGTACTATATTCTGCATCACCTGCTCAGAAGCCACGACAAAATGGATCTTCATAAGCACCTCTCAACTCTATACTCATTGAATTGAGGCTTCAGCTGTTCAATGTCCTGCTCAGGCATATCCTCACCTCTCTTGGACTCTGGCACCTTCATATCCAGTTGAAAGTATCGCCCACCGCGTTCACAGATAGCGGCGATAAGGTAGAGGGGTAGGTTACCGTACACCTCGTCACCCGGATTGATCATATCTGCTATTCTCTCAGGTACAACGTGGGTAATTATTCGGTCAAACTTCATTCCTTGGCTTGTCGCCCATCCGTAAGTGCCAGAGTGACGAGTGACCAGCCAGGTGGTCATTGCCCGCCCCATTTGGGTACTTTTCCCTCCGTTAGTTCTTTGATTGCGACTGATGCCTGATACTCATCATCCTTAGCTGGATTTTTCTTGTTGGATTTATCTAGTAACCGCCTTTCCATGATTTTATCTTTCAGCATTTCACCGAGCGCTTTCAGCCGTTCTGGACTCGTGGAGTCATCGATATTCTCTAGACACCGCTTCACAATGGTAGCCCGCTTCATGCCTATAGCACCAGCCGCTTTCACAGATTCGACGCGATCGTAAGCCCATCGCTCATCTTCGTTCAAAGACTCGCGCTCAGCCTTTCGCTCAGCGTCTGCCTGTGCTGCTTTGGCTTTTTCCTCCTCCAGCTTCTTGCGCTTTTCCTCTGCCACCTTTCTCTGAAGCTCATCTACCTGCTTCTTTCTCTCATCTATCTTCATCCATCCGTATCCAATAGACGTTTTAGCTCCAAATCCCATTTGCTCGGTTGCATATTCAACTATTTGACTTACTTTCTTGGAACATTCACACTCTTCCTCAGAAGTGGCATGGGAACCGTGCAAAATTACCAAGTCGAACTTTGTACCCTTCTTCACCACCAGATATGGAATGGGAACAGGATTTTTTTCGTCATGTGGTGAACAGGCATTGTCATGACCTTGATAATATTCTCTATGATGAGGAGTAATGATATCCACGCCCAACACCTTGGATCCCTGTGGCAATGAATCAAGGAACCTCAAGTGCCCTCTATTATGGCTCGCCTTGTCCCCGACCTCTTCGCTCTCTGCAACCCGCCCAAATAGACTATCCACATCATCAGGAGTTAGGTAGCTGGATCCATTATCAGCAAGCATCTGCGCCGCGTCGCGTAAAACTCCCTTGATGCTCGAACCTGGAATATAAGGGATGCCGTAGGGGTTCATGAAACTCATTCCTACCTCAGTAAGATGGCTTAGACCGCTCCCACACAGAAGATTAGCCTGCAGCTCGAGAGGGAACTTGGTCACCTGAATGTTGCCTGTACAAAAGCTGTCGACAATCTGATCGGATCGCTCCCGAAGTGCTTTCCACATCTCGCTCACGTGCGACGATAGGGCACTGTCGGCAATGTTACGGAGAAGTTCGGATTCCTCCGTACCGTCCGTACCGTCCGTGCCGTCGGTATTCCAATATATCGTGTGACGATGGCCAGCGGGAACACCTTCCAATTTCTGCTTAAAACCATTGAGGTAGTCCGGCAACTTGCATTTCACTGCTGATGCCAATCCATTTTGATCGCTGCTCACGATTGATCCACCTAATCTCCCACGGCATCGACGAGCTGGCGTAGCCAGCGCAGGTTAGCCAGTACCTCATTGGTTGCGAGCATGTAATGGCGAGACTTAAGCTTTACCAGCTTGTCCAAAGCATTCGCTGCATCACTAGTACCAGGGAGGGCAAAACTGGCGATATCTTCTGCGAGTTTCTTGGCCGCCTCCTTCGTAGCATTCGTAGCACCAGATCGTGTATTGTAATATGCCAGTGCAGAGATGAGACCGTTGCTCATCACCAATGATGCGGAACCTTTTACAAGGTTGCGATATTGCTTGAACCAATGCTCCTTGCTGCGTTCTTTTGCGATCTTCCATGCCCCCTCGGCACGATCTCTCTCGGTGCCGCCAAGAGACGATAAACCCTTACCCGACTGGGGACCAGTCTGACCACCCACCATCACTGCATACCTCCTTCTGGTGAGCCGGGATCTTCACCATCCATAGGGTCCGATATCGATACGTGTACCAATCCCCTTCCAGTAGTCGCATTCCCACCAAATTGAACAGTGTGTCCAGATATTTGTTCCCTGATCCAGGAGAGCATTTCATTTGCATCGTGTTGCGACCCTTTCCTTCTCTCGCGAGAAGCAAGCACGATCCCACTCAGTATGGACTCTGGTGGCAAATTCTCGATATAGAACAATGCTCCATCAGCAGCAGTACCAGTATCATCATCGATTCTAACATGAGCTTCCACCGAGGTGGTGCTGGTAATGAAGTACTCGAAGTCGGAGTCACTGATCATGACCAAGTCGGACTTTATCTTTTTCGAGAAGAATTCTGACCCATTAGTATCGCCAGATGAACCGAACAGATAACCGGACAACGACTCCGCGACTTTACGCAGTTCCTCAGACACTGTAGCCTCGAAGGTAAAACTCTCTGCCGACACTACATCCCCGCTCCCTCCATTCAGGAGTGGCGACTTCGTAGCAGCAAGCGCTTTACCTGGTTCTACATCAACATCAACATCAGGAACCTTCCACTCATGCTGTTCCCCTACAAGATCGAGTTGGCGCCTAAAGCGCGCCAATGAGACCGGAGAGCAGAGATAAATGAATGCCTTTACTAGGGAACGCACGGGGTAGGCCACCAGTGCTGCATCGGTGAAGCTCAGTGCGCCAGCGCCTTCACCGGGGTCTTCAGCGCCAAAAGCAGAGCTGATCATCCCATTCTCGTCATCCGTAGTGCCGAGGTGGTCCCTCAGTGCTCCCTTTATGCCTGAGCCCGGAAAGACAGGATAGGAGGTATGGCTTTCTCGTTGTATTGGGCTGTCGACCACTCCCAGACCCGTACCTGCCCCCATATGAACCGGTGCAATACAGTAGTACATTGCCAGGGATTTTGCTTCATACATTATCAATCACTTCCTTTCTTTATTTCTTTAGTCTTCATGCCAATGATCCTGCAACTTGCCGACCACGGCCCCAAGCTGTGCTATGCCAAATCCCTCGATGTTCCGGATTGGCTCTGTTTCATGGTCGACCAGTGTGTTTTTCACCAGGTATTCGTCTAACTCGCGGAGGCTGTCCTTGTCTCCCTTGCGTAGCTTCAGATAGTAGACGGACCCAGCGACAACCGTCCTGACGGCAGGCTTGGGCCTCCTTGCGTGCATGTCCCAGCCAGATGCCGTATCAGGCCTTGGAAACGACAGGGAGATCAGTTCGGCCTCGAGACCATTGAACGAAAGATGCCATCTTCCATCACCATCTTGCTCAAAGAGCGCAGGCAACCAACCGTGGGTAAAAATGCCTGGCGTGAGCAACACAATCTTGAAGCACCGCGACTTCACCATTTGATCGTAGTCACCTGTTGGACGATTATAGGTCACCTCTTTATAAGATACGGCTTTCCCGTCGCCACCAAGACGGAGGAACCCCTGATTGGGCAGTGCCTCAGCCCCTGCAATGCCGACCACATATCCGGTGGAATAGCCACCACAGCTGTGTAGACGCAGGAACCTGGCTGAATAGAGCATACTTTCCTGCGCGGTCCTGGTATCAAGATCAAGACCAATGCCGACTCGTGTGTCATACGAGTAAATATCGTTGGACGCTACAGTATCGACAGTAGCCGAGCCGTTTAGGTAGTCTTGGTATCCCTGACCACTAATAAATCCAGATGAAGTTTTTGTTCTCCTGCTCGTCACCAACGTCGACAACTGCTCGGTTACCGCACTACTTGTAGCAACCTCGGGCGAAGGCGATATCAGACTTGCAACCTTTGCAACTTCAACCTGCTCATCGCGTTCTTTTGCCAAAGCGACATCGGACGGCGTTGCAACAAGTAATTCAATCTTGCCATTATTACCGCCATCTCGTTGTATCCTTCCAAGAGTCAGCCATCGCAACCTAAAGGTACCTGGTGACTCAGGGCTGCCGAGTTGCTCGCCAACGGAGCACTGGGGCTTCTTACCAGCTTGAAAGTCACGTTGCTGATCTGGACTCAGTAAACTGAACAGTAGGGACCGGAATGCGCCTGCGAATACCGAAGGTGGTGGGATGATGGAAGTTTCGCCAAAAGCACCCTCGTCTCCAAACATCCGATTACCCCTGAAGGCCAGGATATCGAGCGGCTCCACAAAAAACCATCTATCCGTCATCGAGATACCACCACTTCTTTCGTACCTTGTTCCTCAAGTGCTTCTGCCACCGCGTCACTCTGATATCTCGCGATGAACTCCACCACCCCGAGGAGACCGCTCAGATACTTGTTTGGCAGCCGTGCGTATCCATTATTTATAGAACCTGAGTCCGATCGAGTAGCAAGTGCTAAATCAACCAAGTCGCCACAGAGCTTCAAAACATCACCACCAGGATCAGGCGCTTTATCGCCAACATCAGTATCGCCACTCAGCTGCTTTGCCAATGCACTAGTGATCATGTCCCGCCAACTTTCCATGCGCTCGTTATCTCCTGGATCGGGCGATGAAAGTTGCTCGAGGAAGGACCTCGCGATAAATATTGCTCTTCTGGAAACTTTTTTATTCAGCAGATTCAGGAGATGTTGCATTAGGGTCGCTGGTGCTCGATCGCTTATGTAACCCTGATATTCTGGCGGATCGAAGCTGGCCACCACCGACTCTTCACCACCTGAGCGCTTCAAGACTCTGATGCAAAAAGCATTGCGCCCAGATGATTTGGCAATCCTCTCGGCTTCATCCAACTCTCGCAATACCGCAAGAAGAGGATAGCTGTAATGAGCAATGACTAGTCCTGCGCTTATCGTAGCCTTGGATCCCATGCAAAGTGAGAGCTGCCCATCAAGCATTGCCCATCCACTCCCAAGTCGGACATTGTCCAAATTACGGCCAAATTGGTCGCCAGGTTTGGTACCTTGGTAAAACTGCTTCAGCATGCCAAGCGCAGGCAGGACATCATCCACTGGAAGGAATGCCAGAAGATCGTCTCCACCCGAGTAAACAACCTTACCTGAAAGAACATTTTCGATCAGATACGGAGCCGCCTTGGATGAGAAGGTACTCAAGGCACTTGAGATTGACATATGCCTACCCGGTGAAGAGAGTCGTGTCGCCTCTAAGTAGCTTTTCAGAGATAGATTACTCTCAGCAACGGACTCGAGCATCTTACAAATTTCTTGGTGGAACGCCTCCTTATAACACATGCTATGACCGCCATCATTATCAGTACCGACATTGTCACCCGAAAGCAACTTCCCCATCTGATCTCCGTCGGATTTCAAGATCGCGTAGTAGGTGTGCTTTTCTACCTTCTCTAGCCCGATATTCTTTAATTCCGTGTAACAATTATCTAACTCATTATCCGACCCACTCCTATATAACTCAAGTACAGCCGGGAAAAGGTGGAGTTCTTTGGTCAATTCCTTATCTCCCAGCCTTATGAGATTGTCAGCAAGTTGCTTGGGAAACGCACTCCATTGCAACCCCGAAGATACCTGACCTCCAGCTTCCCCGGAACTGAATTGCGACTGTTCGAGCTTCTCCCTGATACCCTTCAGCCCGTTTTTGAGCTTATCGGCGGCCTGGCCGGTACTGTCTCTCCCAATAGTAGTAATGGCATTCCTGATGACGGGGACCAAAGCCATAGTATAGGTCGACACTACATATCTCTGGTTTTGCGTATTGCCGTCTGCCTGCACCAATTGCCCGGTAGCATCCTCCGGGACAGCATCGTCACGGTCAGTACCGCCAACATGACCATCCATAGAGTTCGACACGTTCAAGTCAAGAGGTCCACGGATATTAGGCCATAGGCGCTTGACCGTACAGATGGCGCAGAGCCTCTCGGTTTTCTTGGCCCAGGATGGTTTCTTCTCGGCAATTGCGTGCCACATACCCCCCGACCGTTGTCCTTCTGTAGTATTCTGTTGATCTGGAATCCTCAGGAACCTGACATCCTCCTCCTTGGCCTTACTTATAGCTTCCTTCACATCGGTAAGCCATTCCCGTTCGCCACAGAGTGTGCAGCGGAAGCCTTCCTGAACACACTGATCAAAGGTTCGCTGCAACTTCGCCGATCCATGCACGATCTCCACTAGATCGACGACCGCCGGATACAGTATCCCAGGATTAGGCTGATAGAATTTCACATCTCCATCTTCAGGCTTGCCATTTATATCTATACCTTGATTGAGAAGCTCCCACAAAGAACTACCGAAGGTAGACGGTTTCGGCAACCCCGTAGCAGCACTGAGCGCACTGCAGATGTCTCCGACCCCTTGATTGTTGTCAAGCGATTTGGGCCACTTTGCCACAGACCAGTTAACTTCCGGGAATTCCTTCAGTTGAGCATCAATCTGCCCCTCATAATAATTACCCTGCAAGCCACCAATAGCTCTTGCTATCTTCTCCATGGCAGCCATTGCCAGTGTTCTCAATGATTCCCGCACCTTTTCAACAATTGTGGAACCAAGCTCCTCAGCATCTGAATACGGAATCATGGCCATGAAGCGATTTGGTATCGTTGCACGATAATATGGATGAGAATCCGATAGACTACTGTAATCGGAGGACACACCACTATTGCCGAGCAACTCAATCCATCGCTCACCCTTCCCGGTCTGTTTCGCCTTGTCGAGAAGCCATTCATCGACAAGATAAAGCCCACGAAGGTTCGGCAGTATCACCGAGTCAGGTCCATATCTGTCCGCTATGACCTGTATGGCTTTCCAGGTGAGATAGGAGATAAGATGTGACCCTGCCCAAAGATCAGAAGAGGATCGTGCATTGGAAATGAAGCTTTGAACGGGTCCAAGGGAAACGCTTATCACACCTAGGTCGCCCGCTACAATGCATCCTGCCAATGCCGAGGTCAGGTCAAGATGCTGCCAGATACTGTGATCAGGTATCCGAGTGTCCGCCGGTAGCACCTTCCATAGACTCTTGATTTCATCCGCACTCGGTACGAGAGAAGCAAACCTCCAGAAAGAAAGAAAAGTGAGCTGGTAATCGAGCTGACCAGCATCATCTCTGATTATCAGGCTCTGAAAATGGTCTGTGCTGACTGCTTCAATCATCTTCGGATCGATATCAAATAGACTGTCTACTTGTACTCTCTCAGCACTCAGCGGATGGACCAGCTCAGGATTATTCGCAAAATTGACCCTGTACTGGAATCCTCTGGGTAAAGATGGTCTATCCGCGGCAGCTGCCCAATGGTCAGCATTTTTCACCACCGCAGACATGCCCTCTGATAGTTGCAGTTTATCCCTGAGACTAGCGACCGTTCCTGCCTCATGTCCCTCACCACGAAGCAGTATCAGCGCCTTCTCGGCTGGATCATGCACATAAGCTTCGAGTTTCTTTTTCCATATATTTTCGTCCGTCATGACTACTTAAAATTACCTTCCGTGAATGGATTAAATCTATTCCAATTGCCATCCTCATCGATTGCTTTAGCCCAGCTACTTATCACCCCTTCAAGGTTGCTTTTTCCTCCATGGCGATAGGGCATGCAATATGCCATCGCCTGGAATACATCCCCACTCTTTTTCACCTTGAAGTGAACCTGCGTAGCTCCCCTCTTGCCATCGGCAATTTTCCCCTTGTCGTTCAGACAGCGGCGAAGCTCAGAAAACTTCTTATACATTGAATAGAGATTAGAGGACTGTGACTGTCTCCAGATCATGAGATCCTTGCCGTCCTGTCCAAACCAATGAGGCCAACCTTCCTGTAAGCAACCATCCAATTCCTGGCTCAGGCCATTGAAGTCAGGTTTTGGCAGCTCGTTTGCACCATCGAGCTTCACCGACAACGATCCCCACCCACTGTTCGAACGACCTCCAATGCATCCGAATCGATCAAGCATCCACAGAGACTCCTTGACATCGTCTCTGTGTTGGCTAGGTACAGTAAGGCGCAACCGCCAGAAACGCTCGTCCCCAGAATTACCTCCATGGTTACTCCAGCTGAAAAGGCACTTCGCGCCCCTAAACTCTTGAGCACTATCAGCTATACCATAGGCCAGGTAAAACACATCTACCAAGGACCTATCGCCAAACACCTCCTTTACGGAGAGATCCTTAGGGCAACCCTTGCTTCGTATTAAGACCTTACTTCTCATCGAAGCATTATTGGTGCCACCGAACAGATTCTGTTCCTCCGTGCGAATTGTATTGACATCCTTACCCTGAGCAGCTTTCAGAGCTTTCAGGATCCTGTACCATCGTCTGAGCTCAGCCTTGAACTCAGTAGGTCGTGCCTCGACTGTGGCTTTGTCGGCACCATGTGTAAACGTCGGAGAGTCGAACGACACCACGAGATCGAGGGTATCCATATCGCCTGCAGAAAATATCATAATCCCATTATGCACCATAATCGCATCGAGTGCTGGATTGGCAACATTGCCAACAAGCTCACGGGTTACATCTACTGCTAGGTAATTTCTATGTACTCAGGTTCTATTTCGATATGATATTTACATGAGGACCTCCCCCTAGATTCAATCCTGTAACTATATGACTGTGCACCGAGGTGCCGACGCAACAAACTGCGTATTTTACTGAGGTGGCTGACTAGGTAAGAAGCGTCCACTCCGCTTTCCAACACCTTGACGGTCCGGTCAGTAAGTCCGTAAGGATATAACTGGTCAGGATACATGGATGCACACTCGTTTAATATCTTTTTGCCCCATTCCTTGTCATGGCGCCCAACAGGTCCTGCCAGAGATTCCTCGCCCTTGAGTCTACTACGAGCAAAGACGAGATAGATGGCAAAGTCGATTGGCTGTAGCTTGATCTCGATATCACCCACTTGAAGCTTACGGCCAGCCATCTCGATAACAAGACGGCGATCGTAGATTTTGTTCAACCTTTCTACCGACTCCTCGAAGCCAACAGACGGTGGCATCGCTTTATGGGTACCGATGTGTCTCAAACGGACAAAGGGAATATTGACCAAATTGATAACAGCATCGGCAGTATTGAGAGTAAGCCCTTGCTGGTCTTGAAGTATCTGAGCATCTCTAGTAGGGAAGTAAAACTCTGGATGAGACTCGAAAGGCGGAGAGACAAGTACATGGTAGAGCCGATCCCTGTCGCGTCCAAGGACTGAAAGGGCATAGCCAAGGTAAAAGCTCATGGTTTTACGGCCACCAGCTATCGAGGCATAGAGAATCGAGCTATCGTCATCGGTAATCCGACGAACCGTTTCAAGTATCTTGTCCGCAAATGCCGCACTGGATTCGGGGCTATCGATATCGTCCAGCTCCATGCCGGCATGGTCAGCTACAGTGACAAAGTCAATGGTCGGTGAACATGAACCTGAGTACTCACGATAAAGCCGTTCCAACCACGGTATCCCGGCGGCGGTGCCCAATAGTCTCTCTCTAGCCTGTTCAGCACCTGTGGTGGTCGAGATAATGATTATCTCAGATGGGATGAAGGGAGAGTCATTGCTCACCATCAGTGCATAAGCCGTCTCCGTCACGACCTGTGGCGAGAGCCCAACCGTCGCAAGCAGTATTTTTCTACTATAGCGCGACCCATCGTCCACCTGCCTGCTGTCCATCAAATCGCCTGCAATCATCTCGAGAAACTCCGATGCCCTCGAACATCCGCCATCAGATCCTCGGGTATCTCCGAGAGGAACCTGCTCGGGATGGAGCTGCTGGACGCTCCCCACAGGGTCCTCTCCCAGGCATGAGTAAGGTACAGCCATCTCTTGGACCGGGTGATACCCACGTAGCAGAGCCGTCGTTCCTCCTCCAATTGTATGGGGTCGTCCAACGAGCGCAGGTGAGGGAATACGCCATCGTCCATGCCGACCATGAACACCGCCTCGAACTCCAGGCCCTTTGCAATATGTATCGTCATCAGCGATACCTTGCCCTCGATGTCATAGAGGTCGTCAGCATCCGACACCAGCGCCACTGAAGAGAGCATGTCCGCCAACGAGGCAAAGCGGGAAGCAACCGAAACCAGTTCGGCGATGTTCTCGAGACGGGACTGGGCTTCCTGGCCGCCAAGTGCCTTGATGGACTCGCGGTATCCCGTACGCTCCAAGATCTCCATCATCAGTTGCGCAGGGCCGGCGCCATCCTCGTGCATCTTCGCAAGATCTGAGAGGAGACCAGATAGCTCGCTCAATGATTGCACCGCTTTCTTGCCCACCCCTGCGTCCTCTCCACAGGCAAGACACTCCACCAGTGTCCGGCCGCTCTCCCTGGCATGGCCAGCCAGCTTGGCCAGCGTCACGTCGCCTATGCCCCTTCTTGGAACGTTGATAATACGCCTTGCCGATACCTCGTCAGCTGGATTAGCCACGACCATCAGGTAAGCCAGCAGGTCCTTCACCTCCTTGCGATCGTAAAACCGCGTTGCCCCGATCACCTTGTAAGGAATTCCCGCCATCACCAGTGCTTCTTCGACGGCACGGCTCTGGGCGTTGGTGCGATAGAAGACAGCCATGTCACTGTAGAAAAGACCCTCTTGGGATGCCAGGCGCTTGATCTCACCGCCCACAAACCTCGCTTCGTCGTTCTCGTCGTCCGCACGGTAACGATACACAGGAGGACCTGCATCCAGGTGCGTCCACAGGTCCTTGGGAATACGGGAATAGTTGTGAGAGATCACGGCATTGGCGGCATCCAGGATGCTCTTGGTGGAACGGTAGTTCTGCTCGAGAGTGATGACCTTGACATCCGGGAATGCCTTCTCGAACTCCAGGATATTGCGGATATCCGCACCCCTGAACATGTATATGGACTGGTCCGCGTCCCCCACCACACATACATTGCGATGCACATCGCCGAGCATGAGCACGAGCCGGTTCTGTACTGGGTTGGTATCCTGGTACTCGTCCACCAGGATGTGACGAAACCGCTCACGGTAGCCATCGAGGACATCAGGACAGGCTTCGAAGAGGTTCACGGTCACCATAAGAAGATCATCGAAGTCCATGGCTGAAAAGCTCTGCAACCGGCGCTGGTATTGCGCGTACACATCGGCCACTCTCTCCTCGAAGGGACCGTTCTTTCGTTCCCGGTAACTCTCGAAATCGATCAGCTCCGCCTTGGCTGCCCCGATCTCCCTCATGATCGCCTGGGGACGGATCTTCTTCGGATCCATATTCAGGTCCTTCTCGATCTGCTCGATCAGGCGGCGGGAATCCTGGGTGTCGTATATCGTGAAAGACCTGCTGAAACCCAGCCTGTCGGCAGATGACCTCAGTATCCGTACGCAGGCGGAGTGGAAGGTGGACATCCACATGTGCCCGACCTCATCACCCAGCATGTCGGCCAGCCTGGTACGCATCTCACTTGCCGCCTTGTTGGTGAAGGTGATGGCCAGCACCGAGGATGCCCTCACTTCATCCTCGAGCATCAAATGAGCTATCCGGCTGGTGAGCACCCTCGTCTTGCCGGAGCCGGCTCCCGCGACCACCAGTAGGGGGCTCCCCCTGTGGAACACCGCTTCACGCTGTGCAGGATTCAGGCCGTCGAGCAGCTTCTCCTCAGTGATCATTACTGGCATCCTCCCCAGGGCTTTCTCCGAAGGATTTCTCCGAAGCTTGCGAGTGGCGTTTTAGTCACAACCGGTCACCGCTGGCCACAACTGGCCACAACCGGTCACCGCTGGCCACAACCGGTCACCGCTGGCCACCGCTGGCAAACAGTTGCAATGCCGGATCGCCATCCAGCCCGGGAAAGCCAAAGCGCCCACGGCGCTCACTCCCACTCTATCGTCCCTGGAGGCTTTGAGGTGACATCCAGCACTACCCTGTTGACACCTTCCACCTCACCAATCAATCTTGCAGCGATCTTCTCTATAAGATCGTAAGGCAATCTTGCCCAATCCGCCGTCATTGCATCCTCGGAAGTCACCGCCCTGATCGCAATCGGATATGCATAGGTACGCTGATCTCCCATCACACCTACGGTCCGTATGGCAGGCAGCACTGCAAAGCTCTGCCACAGTTCCCTGTACAGACCCGCTTTCCTGATCTCCTGCTCCAGGACGGCATCTGCAGCACGCAGTATCTCCACGCGTTCCCTGGTGACCTCCCCCACCACTCGCACCGCAAGTCCTGGACCCGGAAACGGCTGGCGCCAGAGTATGTCTTCCGGCAGGCCCAACTCTTCACCTACCGCCCTCACTTCGTCCTTGAAGAGCATCCTGAGTGGTTCGACAAGCTCGAACGAGAGGTCATCCGGCAGGCCCCCTACATTATGATGGGACTTGATAATGGAAACCTGGCCACTGCCACCCCCTCCTGACTCTATCACATCAGGATAGAGAGTTCCCTGCACCAGGAAGCGTGGATGGTGCACCGACCTGGCGACCTCCTCGAATGCCCTTATGAATACCTCGCCTATCGCCTTGCGCTTCTCTTCGGGATCGGTGACACCGGCAAGCGCCCGGAAGAAGGCATCAGTCGCATCGTAGCGTACGAGATCCATACCCAGCCGGTTGCCGAATACCTCCTCCACCTGATCGGCTTCGCCCTTCCGCAGCAAGCCAGTATCGATAAACGCACATACCAGATGACCACCAACCGCTTTTCGCGCCATCGCGGCGGCCACCGCAGAATCGACCCCACCTGAAAGAGCGCAGAGAACCCGCTCCTGCCCAACCTGCCTGCGGATATCATCCACGGAGTTCTCTATGATGCTGGTATGGGTCCAAGTAGGCGAGGCACCACACACGTCAAAGATGAACCTCTCCAGAAGCTCTTGGCCACCCGCGGTATGGGACACCTCAGGATGGAACTGCACACCGTAAAATCGCCTGCGAACATCCTCGAATGCTGCAACCGGTGCTCCCACGGTCGATGCGGTCATTACCGCACCTTCGGGAGGCTCGACAATCGCATCGGCGTGGCTCATCCACACTTGCGGAGATCCAGCATCCTCGCTCGCCTGTAACAGCAGTCCAATCTCTCGCAATGGCACTGCTAGTATTTCCCGGGAGAGCAAATCCGGCGAACCAGACACACCTGCAGCGCCAGACACACTTGGCGAACCCGACAAATCCAGCAAATCCGGCGAACCAGACACACCTGCAGCGCCAGACACGCCTCGTGGGTCGGCAATCTTGAGCCACGTCCTGCCGTATTCGCCCCTGGCGGTACGCTCCACCCTGCCCCCCAAGTCCCTCGCCATCAGTTGCGCCCCGTAACAGATTCCGAGGATAGGTATATCAAGATCGTAAATTGCACTGTCCATGCCCGGAGCCCAATCGGCATAGACAGAACTGGGACCGCCCGACAGGATAATACCCAGTGGTGAACGGGACGCCACATCGGCAGCCCGAATGGTGTGGGGAACTATCTCCGAATATACCCTGGCCTCACGTATCCTGCGAGCTATCAGCTGAGCGTACTGCGCGCCGAAATCGACAACAATTATCAGGTTGTTGATTCTCTCCCGGTCTTCAGGGATCTTTGACACACCGGCATGTGCCTGCGCTCGTCGGACGCTCAACTAGTGGCCCATGCCCACATGCTGTGCCATCTGCATCGCCTTGCCCTCGGTCTGTAACGCTGGTGCCACCATGACCTCTGCCTTCTGGAACTCCTTTACCGTGGCATACCCACATGTAGCCATAGCGGTCCGCAGAGCGCCGAAAAGATTCATCCTACCGTCATTCTCGTGTGCAGGACCAGACAGTATCTGCTCCAAGCTCCCTCTCACGCCCGTCCTGACCCTGGTCCCTCTGGGCAAGGTGGGATGGAATGTGGCCATTCCCCAGTGAAAACCGGGGCAGGGCGCCTCCAGCGCAGACGAGAGAGGTGATCCCAGCATGACTGCATCTGCGCCGCATGCAATAGCCTTTGCAATATCCCCACCTTTGGACATCCCGCCATCAGCTATGACATGCACATATACACCGGTCTCATCAAGATGGCGCATCCTTGCTCCTGCCACATCTGCAATGGCAGTCGCCTGGGGAACCCCTATGCCAAGCACTGCCCGCGTTGTACAAGCGTTGCCGGGTCCTATACCGACCAGGACGCCTACCGCTCCGGTACGCATGAGATGGAGCGCCGCCTGGTAAGATGCACAACCGCCCACAATGACCGGGACCTCCAGCTCGCGTATGAAACGCTTCAAGTTGAGAGGTTCGGCCACATGGGATACATGCTCGGCAGATACAACCGTACCCTGTATGACAATCAGGTCCGGCTCGCCAGCAAGGATGTAAGGCGAGAACTCTTCTGTCCTCTGCGGGGTTACAGAAACACAAGACCACACTCCGCCGGCCTTGATCTCACGGATGCGCTCCGTGATGAGGTCCGGCTTTACCGGCTCCGCGTACATTTCTTGCATACGCACTGTAGCCTTGTCGTCGGGCAGGGTAGCTATCTCCTCGAACAGCGGGGTCGGATCCTCATAGCGTGTCCACAGCCCCTCCAGGTTCAGAACGCCGATGCCTCCCAGCCTGCCCACCTCTATGGCCGATTTCGGACTGGTCACCCCATCCATACCTGCAGCCATCAACGGTAGGCTGCAATGATACGCATCGATTTCCCAGGATATGTCCACATCTTCAGGATCGCGTGTCCTCCTGGTGGGCACTATCGCAATGTCATCCAACCCGTAAGCCCTACGACCTGACTTGTAGATACCTATCTCTATATCAGCCATCACGTCTCCTCGCTCTGCTGTCTCGCCCTACTATGATCCATACAATACAACACACTGCAGCCGGTCGTGATCATCATGGACGGCGTTACACGCTCATGGAAAGCTTTACCAGTTGGAGCGAAGGGTCTACCGACATGTCCAGGCGGGATGGTCCAAAGTGCTCCAGTTGCCAGATACCTGCTGCAGCCACCATGGCGGCATTATCGGTACACATAGCCCTCGAAGGCAGGTAACACTGTATACCCCTGGCGTCACATGCCTTCTGCACTGCATCACGCAAGGGGCCGTTGGCAGCCACCCCACCCGCCAGGCAAACACCCGTGGCGCCGGCGACTTCGGCAGCCCTCATCACCTTGGTGGTCAACACTTCCACGGCAGCTTGCTGGAACGATGCCGCCACATCCTCACTGCTCACCGATGGCTGAGCTCTTACCGCTCTCACGGCTGCAGTCTTCAGCCCGCTGAAAGAAAGATCCAGCCCATTGTCGATCATCGGCCTAGGTAAGGGCAACGCTTTTGGATCGCCATTGCGTGCTGCCGCCTCGATGGCGGGACCACCCGGATAGCCGAGTCCAATATATCGTGCCACTTTATCGAAAGCCTCTCCCGCCGCATCGTCAACGGTACGACCGAGCAGCCGGTAGTTGCCAGGGGCGTCCATGGACAAAAGCATCGTATGTCCACCCGATACGAGCAGCACGGCAAGGGGAAACCGCACATCGGGATGGTCGAGCAACGCTGCGAACAGATGACCCTCGAGATGGTTCACCCCCACGAAAGGAACTCCCCAGGCAAGTGCCAAGGCCTTGCCTGCACTGGCGCCGACCAGCAATGCGCCTGCCAATCCAGGTCCCACCGTAGCCGCCACCGCACCCACCTCCGGCCGGTGAGCGGTACGACCGCCGCTGAGGCTTTCATTGTTGCGATGGTCCCGCTCGCCTGCAAGCGCGTTCTCGAGAACCGGCAAGAGCATGTCAAGGTGCGCCCGACCCGCTATCTCAGGGACCACGCCGCCATATACGGAGTGCAGATCCACCTGGCTGGAGACCACCGAAGAGATTATTTTCCCATCTGGAGTGACGAGGGCGGCAGCCGTCTCGTCACACGATGTCTCTATGCCCAGTACCGGGCGCGAGATCGCTCGTCCCTGCTGGTCTATATGCTGGCGGAATGTGTCGTGGAGCAACCCAGGCGCGTGACGCGCAGTCACAGATCGTTTCCATTCTCCAGGTGGAGCTTATCCTCCCGGGGCAGCGGGGGTGCCGGGTACCTCGAGGATACCAATGACGTCGATGATCTCGAAGACCGCGAGGATGGCATGGCTTCCATGCCGATACGGGATTGGACAAACGCTAGTCGGTCAGCATATTCAAGGCTCCGTATGGAGTTTGCCCACATTATGATTGCATCTTCGCGAGTTTCCTCGTAGTAACCCTTACGCACACCAACAGGAACGAATCCAAACCTCCTATAGAGAGCTTGTGCCGTATTGTTAGAAGCTCGCACCTCCAGGGTAAGATTGTCCACGCCACGATCCATGGCTTCCTTGACTAGGTCGAGCAGTAGAAAGGTACCTACGCCGCGGTGCTGGTACTCCAGGCTCACGGTCAACGTATTTACATGTGCCTCCTCGCTGTCTATGACCATTAAACCCGAGTATCCCACTACAGTACGGCCCAATAGCGCCACTGTGTAGTAGCGACTGGAATGTTGCATCATCTCCGAGAGGAAGCTGGCCGACGACCAAGGTAGAGCGTAATTGGCCCGCTCGATCGACAGAACAGCCCGCAGATGTCGCCGTCGCATGGCCGCAACAGTAAGGTTACGGGGCAATCCTGCTGAGTCCATCCCTGATCTTCCAATTGACAACTGCGTCAGGTTCCCTCAAATACTGGATGGCCAGGCCATCGGCACTGATGGACTCACCCGCCAATACCCTCTGCACTCCCACTGCTGAAAGCACTCCGGCCGGAATGCCGTAAAATGCGGGACCCGCAAAACTCACCCCCGGTATCCGTGACAATTCATCTTTATAGCGCACAGCTCCATTCCCCACCACCAGCATAGGTCGGTTGTTCTCTTCGGAGCCAACTCCGGCATGAATTGCACTCTCGATACTACTGGGAGGAGACACTTTCGCTGCACCTTCAGTAATCGCTTGGCCTTTTCTCACGGTATAAGTATTCCAGAATACCTCCCCCCTCTTTGCATCGATTACCGTCAGTATCGTCCATCCGTCCATATAGCCGGTACCTATAGTTCGCGAAACAGCATGAGCAAGCAACTCAAGGCTGCCAACAGCCACAGCCTTGATGCCCAGGGCGAAACACAATGACTTTGCAGTTGCTACGCCCACCCGCAATCCCGTATAAAGGCCTGGCCCGGTATCCACTGCCACAGCATCCATGACGGAAATATCCATGCAGGCTATCCGCAACAGTGTCTCTATCGCGGGAACGATAGTCTCCACATATCTCCTAGTGCGACTAATATTGATTTCGGCCAACACTCCGTTATCGTCAGCAAGCGAAACACCGGCGCTGTCAGTGGATGTCTCTATGCCGAGTACGATCACAGCACGCAGCTCCCTTCATCGCTAAGAAACGGTACGACGTCACACCTTATCCTAATCTTACCTCCACAACTTCCCATCCTACTCGCCTAATGCTCCCCACCTGGCCAGTACTTCTTTGCCATTATCCAGTCTCCTCTCCCAGCTAGGTCCTTTCGCATCAAGCGTAATCATTCGATTACGATACTCTCTATCAGGTTCTATCGTTATGGCCAGATGATCCTCCTTGAAGACCTGTAAGCCCTCTGCGCCCCACTCTATGCAGACCACGGCACCGGCATCCAGCGCATCATCCAAAGCAAGATCGTCGATCTCCGCGAAGCTCACCATCCGATATAGATCCACATGTACCAGCAGGGTCGGCGTGGTGGGAGCGTGGTAAGGAATATGAGTAGGAGATGTAGGAGATGTAGGAGATGTAGGAGATGTAGGAGATGTAGGAGATGTAGGAGATGTAGGAGATGTAGGAGATGTAGGAGATGTAGGAGATGTAGGAGATGTAGGAGATGTAGGAGATGTAGGAGATGTAGG
>JAKBVZ010000021.1:28533-102952 GCA_021841005.1 Actinomycetes bacterium
GAGATGTAGGAGATGTAGGAGATGTAGGAGATGTAGGAGATGTAGGAGATGTAGGAGATGTAGGAGATGTAGGAGATGTAGGAGATGTAGGAGATGTAGGAGATGTAGGAGATGTAGGAGATGTAGGGTGAGGGATGAGATTAGAGGGATTAGAGTGCCCATCCATTGCAGCAGGATCGGCAACGGTCGAGACAGGACTAGGTGGCTGAGGCGGAGCTGGCGGGACTTCCCGGACAGGGTGCCCGTAATAATGGGCAAGTGCAAAGGTCGGGCTAGTCGCGGGCCCCGCAATGCCTAGGGCCTCCACTAAACCCTGTACAAAGGTAGTCTTTCCAGCA
This sequence comes from Actinomycetes bacterium, assembly GCA_021841005.1. GTDB lineage: Bacteria > Actinomycetota > Acidimicrobiia > Acidimicrobiales > JAMCPL01 > JAMCPL01. The sequence continues at coordinate 28,872 of JAKBVZ010000021.1, forward strand.
CCGAGAGTTCCATCGAGAAGGATCATGTCACCCGGTTCCAGCAAGGATGCGACCGCTGCAGCGAGTTCCCTGGTCTCGCCGACCGTGCATGTTGTGTATTTTCTGGACATCCTTAGCGTACCCTACTTCATTAAATGCGGCACCAGCAATGGCTTGCCGGTAAGATGGTATCTCATGGATAGGAAACCGTATGCCGTGGCAAAAGCGCTTGCACTCGCTGGTAGCGGCGCCGCCTTGACTACTGGTTGGGCGATGCAGCACACCAAGGTATCCAATGCAAGAATGGCAGTCGAAGCCGGCAGCCACAACGAACTCACCTTGCCTGACGATGTGACGCATCATACCGTGGATACCGACGATGGCGGCAAGATCCACCTCGTTGAAAAGGGCAATGGGCGGCCTCTGGTATTGCTGCATGGAGTGACCCTCTCCGCCGAGATCTGGGCCCTACAACTACGCGAACTATCGAGAGACTTCCGGGTAATAGCACTGGATCAGCGCGGCCACGGGCTATCTGTGCCTGGCAGGGATGGTTTCGGCATGGCAGATACCCCCAATACCCCCAACAGCAGGACATACCGTGGGGAAGCTGCAAATACAGAAACCGCTGCTAGTACCAAGGCAGGGGGACGCGCGAGAGGTGGGTCGTCGGTAACGCAACCCGCCAAAGTTGTTAACCTCTTTCCCAATGGCTACCCCCGGAACGGCATAGATCATACCTCACGTCAAGATGGAACTGAGGTAAGGATCGGCAGCGCAGTCACCTTCAGGATGGCAAGAGACCTTCAGGATGTACTCGAAGCGCTTGACCTGCAAGATGCCATTCTCGTCGGCCACTCCATGGGAGGCATGGTGGCAATGGAATACGCGGTAAGCCTCGCCACGCCAAAGCTGGATGATCGGGTCACTGCGCTGGCCTTCACCTCCACATCAGCCGATCCTCTCGTGAGGATACCCGGCTTGGACGTCCTCACCACGGCTGTGGTATCCGTGGCTGAAAGTGCCCTGCGTCTGTCATCAAAACGCGGACGGCATATCATTCCAAAGGGAGATCTCAGCTACTGGTCGACGAGACTGGCATTCGGCAGGTCGCCCGATCCAGCTCACGTGTGCCTGACAGAACGACTCGTCAGGTCCGTCCCCCCAGCCTGGGCCGCCGAACTAGTCTCGTCCCTTATAAAGTTCGACATGGCCGGAAAGCTGGACACGATCTCAATGCCCACTTACATACTGGTGGGGTCGGCGGATGTCCTGACTCCACCGTATTATGCCCGGCGCATAGCCTCCCGCATCACGGGTGCACAGTTGCACGTACTGCCAGGATGCGGCCACATGAGCATGCTGGAACGCCCCATCGAGCTTGCCGGTATGCTGCGGGCGACAGCAAGCAAGACACAACGAATGTGATCGCGATGACTCGAATTGTTCCACCTACATCCACCGGACATGCCGGCCTGGAATTACTCGCCCGGAAAGCTACAAACTGTACTGCATGCGGGCTGTCCGGCAGCAGGACCAATGTCGTATTCGGGATCGGCGACCCCGGCGCAGATCTGATGTTTGTAGGAGAAGGACCTGGTAGAGACGAGGACATCGCGGGAGAGCCTTTCGTGGGAAAGTCCGGTAAGTTGCTGGACCGGCTCATGCAACAGGAATTGGGCATCGTGCGATCCCAATGCTACATAGCCAATGTCGTCAAGTGCAGGCCCCCCAACAACCGTAACCCGCTCGAGGAGGAAATTACCGCCTGCCGGCCATTCCTCGAAGCCCAGATAAGGGAAATCAATCCTGCAGTGATAGTCACCCTGGGCAACTTTGCCACCCGCCTCCTGCTCGATACGGCAGATGGCATAAAGAAGGTACGGGGAAGGTCTTACAGGTACGCCATACAAGCCCGCACTGCCGTAACCAGGAAGCAGGGCGTGCCGGGTTGCCCGACGGCAGACGCACCGGGAATCACGGCGGGCGGGATACCAGAAAAGGCCACTCACCTGGTACCTACTTTCCACCCGGCCGCTGCGCTACGAGGCGGACCGTCTGTCGTCACAGAGATGAGAGCCGACTTCGCAAGGGCCAAGCTACTTCTGACCGTACGATCCAGTTGAGATCAGATACATTCGATCCCATGTATGTAAGAGCTGCTTTTTGTTGAACAAATGGGAACACAAGCCCCAATCAAATAGTGGAACCAGAAGCCCCGCCCGTAAAAGTGGGGAAGATTTCAGCTACGAAGCCACCTTGCGGTTACAAGCGCTCTCCTGACCATTCACCCCACGTAGCCAACTGCATCCACTGTCACGTCCGTAGAGCCTGCCGGGTTGCCGATTCCGGCGTAGATGCTGAAGGTGCCTGTGGCGGAGAGGGGCACTATCACCAGGTGAGTTACATCCAGGGATTTGGTGGTGCCGTTGTCGGCCTTTGGCTTTACGGTCCAGTTGAGATCAGAGGTATCCGGGGGTATGGAGGATGGATCGAGGCTCAGATATCCAGATGAGGTCTCATCCGTAGCAGTAACTGAGACAATTACGGCAGTTGCACCCGATGGTACAGGAAGGTCGCTTCCCGTAGCTGAAACGGTAAGCGTGGAACCTGCCGCAAGAGTCTTTCCCTCGCACTGGCTGAGTGCGGTACCCGAGAGGTTCGAGGGATTGCCTGGCCTCGTGTCGCATATCCTTACCGGATTGATGGAGACGATGGATCCCGGGGTAAGGGAGGTCGATGCGCTCGATGACGATGATCCACTGGGTTGGATATAGGTGCTGAAGTAACCCTGCAGATCCACCATTATCTGGGAGATGCCCGATGAGTATATGGTCACCTCACCGTCCACTACAGGTACCACCACTGTATTCGATACCGTGCCTGCCGCTATGGAGTAATTGAGCTCCGATGCAATCTGCATAGTGGAGCCCTGGGGATAGATGGACAGGTAGCCGGATCCAAGCCCAGATCCACCTGCCTGCGTGGCGGTTAGGTTGAGCGCGACGGCAGTTGCAGTAACTGGTATGCCCGGGACTGCAATGGTAAGCGTTGCATTTGCAGATGGGGCTTTACCCTCGCACTGGCTGAGTGCTACGCCGCTCAGTTTGGAGGGGTTTCCCGGTCTGGTGTCACATATCCTGGTCGGGATGACGGGTGTGTAGATGGAACCTGGATCTGTCGTGGTAGACGCTGCACTGTAGCCTTCTACGTCCACTATCACTTGGGTGGTGCCAGATGAGTTGTATATGGTTACCTGACCATTCGAGGAAAGTCGCACGTACAGAGAGGTTGCCGCCGGAGCTGCAGATGTAATGGATACTTCAGATGTGGTCGGTCTTGTCGTGCTGACCGGGTATACATCCAGATATCCAGGGGAGGTATCGCCGAGGGTGGTTACATTCAGCCACACAGCTGTTGCATCACTTGGTATGCCGGAAAGACCTGCTACCTGTATGGTGAGGGTCTTGCCTGACCCTATTGGATTTCCCTCACACTGGGTGAGCGCGGTTCCAGAGAGGTGGGAAGGATTGCCTGGCCTAGTGTCACATATACGTGTCGGGGTGACGGGATAGAAGGTGGATACAGGAGTAGGTGAGGATGGGGTCACGTAGGTGAACTGGTCAGCAGAGTTGGTGGCGCTCGTGCCTCCAGGAGTGGTAACCGTCACATTGACCGTACCCGCCGATCCAGCTGGGGATACCGCAGTAATGGATGTAGATGAGTTGACTGTAAAGCTTGTTGCTGTGGTGGACCCGAAGAACACATAGCCAGCACCGGAGAGGTCGGTACCAGTGATGGTGACCGTAGTGCCACCAGAAGTGGGACCTGAGGTCGGGAATATGGAGGTGACCGAGGGTGCAGGAGGCGGAGGCGGTGGGTTGGTCACGTCGGTGAGGGTCACGTCATGTCCCGACGCACCGCCGTCGTAGCTGATCTGGAGTATTCGCCCGTCGACGGAGAATATCTCGCCCTGGGTAAGCGGCGAGCCGGCGTAGGAGAACTCCCCGGTGACGGCAGAGCCCGAAGTGTTGTGCAGGATGTCGTATGTGGTGCCGTAGGGCGCGGAGGCGACAGAGGTTATGTCGAGCTGCGTGCCAGAGATATTTGCCCCATCAGCTACGAGCTGGCTGTAGGCACCTGGCGAGGTGCTGGCCAGGTCCACCTGCAGGGTGGACCCCGAGGCGGAGAGGTTCGCGTAGCCGGTCGAGGTGAGCGTCCCCGGGGCATCCCCTGAGTAGATGATGCAAGGGCTGGAGCTGCTGCAGCTACTCGTGGTGATGGCGGGCACGGTACCGGTGCCCTCGAGGACGCTCCCGCCGTAGACGATGACCCCTGCGGAAGAGCCTATGGACCCCGTAACATCCAGGGTGCCAGTGGTGACGCTCGTCGTCCCGGTGTAGGCGCTCGTGCCGGTGAGCACGAGCATGCCGTTCACGCCGCCGGCTCCGTTGCCGAGCTCGATGCCCTGGAAGCCGCTCACCGGCCCGGAGAGCGTAAGGCTATCGGTCGTCTGGCAAGCAGAGAGCGAGGCTGCGCAGTTCACGTCTACCGGCACCGTGTTGCTGGCGAGTGAGACCTCCCCGGAGATCGTGTTGGTGCCCTCGCAGTTGTCGATTCCCGCTGCACCATTCGTCCCGGTGCCATCGACCACCAGGTCGTTCGGGAGGATGAAGCTCGATGGCGCGGCCATGCCCGAAGGAAGGCATGACGTGTTCGAGGATCCCGAGGCGAGCTGCAGGGTGGCACCGGAGCCGACGGTCACGGTCCCGCCGCTTCCGGCGCTCGAGGGGTCGCCTCCGAGGGCCGAGCCGTTGGTCACCGTAAGGGTGCCCGAAGACACGCTGGTGGTGCCCGTGTAGGAGTTCGTGGCGGAGAGCACCACGTCGCCGTTCGTGGTGATGCCGTAGCTACTACCACGTATGTTCCCTGTGAGGGAGAGGGTGCCTCCCGAGGCCGCCCCGAGATCGGCGTTTCCTGCTAGGTCGATCGTGCCGGTGAGAGTGTCCGCCCCGGCGGTGACCGACGGGCTGAATGTGGAGAAGCCGTCGCAGATGATGCCGCCGTCGCAATAGGACCCTCCCGAGATGGTGAAGTCGTTGGCGAGCGAGATCGAGGAGCCGTCCAGCAAGATCGGCGCGTGCCCCTCGTCGGTCACCGGCCCCGTGCCGAGGGCACCCGAGGCCTCGACGACCAGGGTGCCGGTATAAGCGACCGTGGTGCCGCCCGAGTAGTTGTTCGACGAGTCGGTGATCCAGGTGGTGTAGGGGCCGGTGGTGGTGACGCTCCCGGTGCCGGTCAACTGGCCCTCGAGGTAGAGGTTCGTGTCGTGCCCGGCGTACACGCTCACCCCGCCGTTCAGGGTCGTCGTGCCGCTGACGCTGAAATCGGTAGCAGATGAATAGGACGAGAGGGTTGGCGTGGCGAGGGTGGAGCCGCTCTCCAGCACCAGGTCGTTCGGGAGGGTCACCGAGCTGTTCGTGGAGCCCACCTGGAGGGTGGCGCCGGAGTCGACGGTGACGGCGCCGCCGCTCCCGGCGGTCGAGGCGGTGCCTCCCAGTGCTGCGCCGTTTGCTGCCACGAGGGTGCCGCCGGAGACCGTGGTGTCGCCTGTGTAGGCGTTGGTGCCGGACAGGGTGAGGGTGCCGCTTCCCGCCTTGTCCAAGCTTAGGCTCCCGGTGAGATCCCCCGCGAAGGTGTCCGTACTGGGGGAGTCGATCGTAAGGGTCGGGCTCCCTGCGTTCGAGTCGACGGTGCCGGATGTGCCGGTGAGTCCGGCGAGGGTCTGGGACCACCCGTTCAACTCGTAGGAAGCAGCACCCACCTGGAGCGAGGTACTGGATGGTAGTGAGTTGATAATATCGTTGGTTAGCGTACCTGACACCACCGACGTCGAGCCGTCTGCATAGGTAGAGGGCCAAAGGAACTCGATCGAACCGCCGAATCCGCCCGAGGCATTCCCGAAGGTGAGGGTGTCGCTACTAGAGCCGCCTGTCAGTGGAACATCCAGGATCAAGCCGCTGGCTGCCTCGATAGTGGCATTACCATTTATGTAGATCGAGCCTGAAGTTCCTGGAGTTGAGGAATCATTTACAATTTCAGCGGGGTTGGAATTGTAAGCTGAGATGGCGACGTTACCACTCACACCATAATAAGAAGGGTCGAGCGTCAGGGTCGTAGCGCTGGAGGTAATGCCCAGGTTGTAACCATTGTCGAAGGTGATGCTCGCAAGCGTAGGAGTAGATTCGTCGAGATAGGGTGCCTTGGAAGAACTACCCGAGGGAATCGTCGCCGGAAAGACCACAGCGTCCCCGACCGCTGGTGGGCCGTTCGATGTCCCACTACCGCAATTCCAATTGGTAGGATAACTCCACTCGGCGTTTCCCGATGAGTTGGTCCAGGTGCAGACGGTCGGGCTCGATGCCCCCGCAGTACTGCCCAACATAAAAAAAGCGGCTACCGCCATGCCGCCTGCGGCCAGCAACCCAAACACTCCTGCAACCAGCCAACGGAGTATACGACGCATCCCCATGCCGTGTGCATCTGCACCGGACATTCCCGCACCCTGTGCATCCGCACCGGACATCACGGAGCCATTACTACCTGCATGACATAGCCAAAGTCTCTGCTGAATATCCATGCCGATAGTATATAGATACTAGTGACTAATGTACTTCGAAAGCCCCTAGGTATTTGCAAAATTATTAACCATATATTTCACGATACTCACCCAACTTAGGCGTTGACATCAGATGTCCAAGGGGAAAATGGTTTAATGGACTCAAGAAGTACCTTAGGGTCAAATGAGTCCTCACTACCGTTCAAATACGGAAATACGCACTTCAAATACGGATACGCACTTTCGGCACAGGCTGGCCACGCCTAGCCAACTCGGTACGAAGTCTCGGGCGCAATTTGAGACCCTTGCGCAGGAAATCGACCGACATCGATAGCTGGTTGCCGGCAAGGCTCCAGTCCCCAAGGGCTCTGTCCACTTGGAAACTCAGTACCATAACCTCACTGTCACGGATACCGGAGCTGGTGCCTGAGCTGGCGTCGGCGCCACCAGCGCCATCCGGTAAGGAAGAATGGACAGGTGCGGATGCAGGAGAGGGCGCGGGAACGCGTCCAGAGATGGGAGTGGGATGGAGACTACGTTGTAGTAACGTTTCCGCGGAAACGTCAGCAGATCCTGTAGTGGCGTGACCAAGGACATCAATCGACGTACCTTCTGAAGGAGCCTGCGCTGAAGAGTCTACGACCAAAGACTCAGGCATGGACCTGGAAGTCAGGCGATCAGCCAACCTGCCTACAAAGGTACGATTCTGCTGGCTGGTGAACTTACCTGGGTGAGCATGGAAGGTAAGGCATGCCGGTCCGTCTCCGGAACTCAGCAGCTCTCCTGCCCCGCTCCCGACAACCAGCGTGAATCCCTCCGGGTTCCTTTCCACCCTCTCGACCGGCAAACATGCTGGAAATCCATCTGCGCCGATCACGGACAGATCACACAGGCAGCCCTCCATATCTTTGACCACCAGATCGGCACTACTCTCCCATGATGCGGGTGGGTCTATCCAGGGGGGAGGCGTGTGTCCCTGAGGAGCAGGGTCGGACACCGGTAGAACGATATCATCCCCTACTTCATATACCTGTGGTTGCGATACCAACGATCTACCGTTCCACCAATATATCTTTACAGGCGTAATCTCGATCCAGATCCTGGCAAAGTACCATGGCATCAGCCGCAACGCCACACGGGGTTTCCCCCGGTATGCCTCTGGAAGCTTCGAGAGCGTGAGACTCACATAGCGATCCGTATTGGCCTGGAGATCACTATCCCGGACAGCAGCAATACCTTGCACCATGATAACTGGCGGGGAATCCAACCCGCTGCCAATGGGGTCCGCATAGAGAAGGCAAACCTTGGGGTTCCTCCTCGCGCGCTCTGCCTTGGCCGGATATGTAAGTCCCGTGGACACATCCAGAGTGCTGTAATCTCTACCTATGTAAGGAGTCGTTGGCACACAAATTGGCGCTCCCTTCCGGGTAAGGCTCGTATATTCCACCGTAACGGAGTTATCGAAAACTTCTGTAAGCTCCTCAGGCCACGTCGCATGCATCACTATGCATCATATGGCACCGGCATAGACGAGTCCGGTACACCGAACAAACATCCAAATCCAAGCCCGTCATACCGGGGGCAGGTAACGGCTAGCTGTTGCCAGAACGGTCGTTAGCCAATTCCTGTCGAAACCATCAGGAAGGATCAGCCCCATATGCCACGTAGCACAAATGCAACCAAGCGTATAATCTCGACAGACTAGCCAAACGACATCCTGATGAACAGTACCCGAAACCGAGGTAAGCCAAGATTACAATTGCGAATCCTGCTCGAAGCCTTCCGGAGCGGATACCTGCACCTGAAGAGCAAGGCAAGCAATCACTGCTCTCCTGCACGGCAGTTCTCTTTGCTAGAATCTGGTCAGGATGGCAACAAAAACCAAAGCTACCGGCACCACAAGCGCAGATTGTTGCGCGCCTGATTTTTCGTCATCGCCACGAACGCCACAAAGCTCAGCCAAGCCTATAGCTCAGTGCACCAGCCCCAACGCACAGTCGTTATCATCACCAAGCCATCCGCTTACAGACGACACCATGGCCGCCATGGCAAAAGCGCTCGGGCATCCTGCCCGTGTGCATATATTGCGAGTGCTGGCTGAACGTCAAACATGCATCACTGGCGACCTCGTCGCAGAGATGCCGCTGGCCCAATCGACCATCTCAGAACACCTGCGGATCCTACGCGAAGCCGGTCTGATCCAGGGTGAGATAGAGGGTCCTCGAACGTCCTACTGTATCAACAGAGCAGGACTCGCCGCCCTAAAAGAAGCAGTGGCTTCACTCTGAGGTCTTCAACTGCAGTACCTTACTCCCTGGTTATGAAGAATTGTGACAGATACTAATCGTCTATCGACGATAGCTGATATGATACAGTTACACCTTGAACCATGATCGGGGTTGTCCCCGGAAAGGAGCTGTCAATAATGACCGTACTACAAGTATACGACCCAGCAATGTGCTGTTCGACAGGAGTATGCGGACCACGCGTCGACCCGGATTTGGCACGGTTCGCTGCTAACCTCGAGCGGATTACATCGCAAGGAGTATCAGTTGAACGTTTCAACCTGAGTCAAGAACCCGGACGCTTCACAGCAAACGAGGCGGTGCGCAAACTACTGGAGATCTCCGGCGAGGCTGCCCTGCCCGTAGTGATCGTGGATGGCAAGGTAAAGGCCTTGGGCCACTACCCCGATGGAGAAGAGATTGCCGCCTGGGTAGGCATAGCCGAAGATACAGAGAGGATCTCAGATGTTGTATCAGGTGTTACATCTGATACAACATCTGATACAACATCTGATACAACATCTGATACAACATGTGATACAACATCTGATACAACATCTGATACAACATCTGATACAACATCTGATACATCAAGCACTGTTACAGGAGGCGATTCCTGTTGTAGCGGCGGCACTGCCAGTCGTATCGCCATGACCATGAGCTCAAAGGGGTGCTGCTAGCCATGACCGCTACCGGTTGCGATATCAGGAATGACGTCATACTCGAACAGCTACTGGAAGACCCCGCGCCGTACCTGTTTTTTACTGGCAAAGGAGGTGTCGGAAAGACATCGCTGTCCGCAGCGGTCGCTGTAGCGTTGGCCGACCGTGGCTTGCAAGTACTCCTTGTGAGCACTGACCCAGCCTCCAACTTGAGCGAAGTACTCGGTACCGATTTGGGCTCCGACCCCCGTCCTGTGACAGGTTTGGAGCGGTTGTGGGCACTTGACATCGATCCCCAGGCTGCCGCCGCGTCCTATCGCGAACGAGTAATCGGTCCATACCGCGATGCACTGCCCGATAGCGTAGTGGCTGGCATAGAGGAACAGCTGTCAGGAGCATGCACTGTCGAGATCGCGGCATTCGACGAGTTCAGTGGGTTGCTGTCGGCTGCAACTGGCTACGACCATATCATATTCGATACTGCGCCGACAGGCCACACGTTGAGGCTCCTATCGCTGCCCGGCGCTTGGACCGGCTACATCGATACCAATACCGTAGGAGTTACCTGTATCGGCCCTCTCTCCGGCCTCACTGGCCAGCGTTCCCGCTACGGTGATACTTATAATACACTGTCTGATCCTGCCCGTACGACCGTAGTGCTGGTTACCCGGCTGGACGCCGGGGCTGTGGCAGAAGCCGAGCGTGCCAGTGCCGAGCTTGCGGACATCGGCCTTACAAAGCAGCATCTCGTCATCAACGGCGTATTCGAGCGAGCAATCGAAGATCCGTTGGCTCTCGGCTTGTTCACTCGCCAGCACTCCGTATTAGACGCCCTACCCGAGCGGATAGCCACCTTACCAGTCGACATGGTTCCACTGGTGGCCAACCCCCCAACCAGCATAGCCAACCTGCGTGCCTTATTATTACGGTCATCTCCCCTTGGAGCGCCTAGCCCGCTCCAACACACCAACACACCAACATACACCAACACACAAGTCGCAACTCGCCTCCCGGCCCATGCGCGTAACCTGGCGCATATTGTGGATACCATCGCAGCAAGGGGACACGGACTCGTCATGACCGTCGGCAAGGGAGGCGTCGGAAAGACCACCCTCGCCGCTGCAATAGCCTGCGCTCTCAGCGATCGTGGCCTGCCGGTCGTGCTGTCGACTACGGATCCAGCCGCGCACCTGACCGGCGTCCTCGGCAATGAGGAGCTGCCTGAGGGACTCATTGTCGAGCGAATCGATCCCGAGGAAGTCACTGCCGCCTATACTGCTGAAGTACTCTCCACCGCTGGCGCTGGTCTTGATGCTGCTGGTCGTGCTGTGCTCGAAGAAGACCTACGGTCTCCCTGCACTGAAGAGATAGCAGTCTTCCGTGCCTTTGCCGCAACTGTCGCTGATGCCGAAGATCGCATCGTCGTGCTCGATACGGCGCCAAGCGGGCACACCCTGCTCCTGCTCGACGCTGCCCGTAGCTTCCAGCGCGAGGTTGCCCGCCAATCAGACGAAATACCTGCCGATGTGTCCAGCCTTCTCGACCACCTGGCCAATCCCGGTTTCACGACCATACTGGTAGTTACCCTTCCCGAACAGACCCCAGTGCATGAAGCTACAGCTTTGCAGGATGACCTGCGGCGCGCCGGCATCGAGCCCTCAGGGTGGGTAGTCAACCAGAGTCTGACGGCCACCACCGCCGGCAGCAGCACCGCCGCCGCCGCCAGCAGCAGCACCGGCAGCACAGATCCATTGCTGATAGCACTGGCAAGCCATGAACAACGATGGATCGACGCTGCTGCATCCGCCTCCTCGGGACCACTTACGATTGTCGGTTGGGCACCGGAACCGCCCATCGGCTTGAAACGGCTCTTGGCACTGGCTACCGAAGGATGAGCCTCGCCGGAACCAGCCCCAGAAGATTCGAGCCCGATAGCTCTACCGGCAGCTTGTTGCGCACACCTGCTGTGCCTGCACGACACGTAATTTTCACACTGCTGTATATACCTCAAATCCCCGGCGCACCTGCAAATGCTTGTCATGCCTCGAATGCCTGCAGCAGCCGCATTACCCGCCCCTGCTGCGCATAGTACAGTGCCTGGAGTATCTCGTCAATGCTGACCGGAACATCGCTGATCATAGCCGCAGGCGCCGTCTTCGTCGCCACCCTTGCCCTGGTCGTCATCCAACCAAAGGGGCTCTCCATAGGATGGTCCGCAACTGCCGGCGCATTGGTGGCCCTGGCCATAGGGGTGGTACAGCCGCATAATATCTCCACCGTATGGGGCATCGTATGGAATGCAACCTTCACCTTCGTTTCCGTAATCGTCATATCTCTTGTACTGGATCGTATCGGGTTCTTCGAGTGGGCAGCTCTGCACATGCTCCATGCCGCGAGGGGTAATACCCTCCGAGCATTTGTATACGTGATCGTACTGGGCGCCCTCGTAGCAGCCATGTTTGCCAATGACGGCGCTGCTCTCATCATCACCCCCATCGTCTACCAGCAGATGCGCATTCTCGGATTCACTCCCCGCCAGGCTATGCCGTTTGTCATGGCGGCGGGTTTCGTCGCAGATACCACCAGCCTCCCCTTGGTCGTATCGAATCTGGTCAATATCGTGAGCGCCAACTTCTTCCACATAGGCTTTGCCACTTATGCCACCACAATGATCCCGGTAGACTTGGCTAGCTTCATCACCAGCATAGGAGTGCTCTATTTCTTCTACCGGCGCAACCTGCCTGAAACCTACGATGAAGCCGCCCTAGGAGAACCAGCAGGGGCCATCAAGGACCCCCGCCTCTTCAGGACAGGATGGGTGGTGCTTCTCGTACTCCTAGGAGGATATTTTGCATCAGAACCCTTACACCTCCCTGTCTCCCTCTTCGCGGGAACTGCGGCAATAGTATTCCTACTGCTTGCCGGCCGTTCCGAGGTGCTTTCCTCTTCCAGAGTGCTGCGGGAAGCACCATGGAAGATCGTAGTGTTCTCCATCGGTATGTACCTGGTAGTGTACGGACTACGCAATGCAGGATTGACCAGAGCGCTCGGCAGCGGGTTGCACGACATACACAACGCTGGGCTCGTACCGCTTGCCCTGGTGGGCGGATTCGGTTCCGCGATGCTGTCTGCCGTGATGAACAACATGCCCACCGTGCTCATAGGGGTGCTCTCCATTACGGCTGCGAAAGTCCATGGAACAGGTCATTCTGTCCTTGTCTACGCCAATATCGTAGGCTGCGACCTTGGCCCGAAATTCACTCCCATAGGATCACTGGCGACCCTGTTGTGGCTCCATGTCTTGGAAACAAAGGGAATCAAGATCGGCTGGTGGCACTACTTCAAGACAGGGATCGTACTCACCGTCCCTGTCCTCGCCATCACCCTGCTGGCATTGGCAGGCTGGGTAGCGGTCATCCACTGATAGCTGCAACTCCGTTGCAGATGAAGTCCTTTGGTTGTGACCAAACAGGTGCGCCAGTAGGAGTCCGCTGTCCAGGTTGCCATTCACAACCAGGTGCTGTATCAGGCCAGATCCGGCGCGAGATAGTGCAAGCTGAACGTCTCCCCCGAATCAGTCCATGACCGCACGGGCGAAAAGCCAGCCTGACGCGCCAGCGCGTAGAACTCGTCCATGGAGTACTTGTACGAGTATTCAGTGGTTACGCGCTCCCCTGCATCGAACAGAATCTCCACGCCCGCTACGTTAACCGTGTGCGTCCTATGGCAGACCAGGAACATGGCTACACGGCCATGTTCAGGCTGGTATTCCGCTTCATGGTGGAAGTCCTCCAGATCGAAGTTTGCCCCGCAATCACGATTGATACGATTCAGTATGTTGCAATTGAACGCCGCGGTGACTCCCGACGCATCATTGTAAGCCTGATGTATCCGTGCATGTGCTTTCTTCAGGTCTATTCCGATCATCAGTGCATCGTCCGGATCAAGCGATAGCGCCATGCGGTGGAGGAACTCGATGGCTTCCGGCGGCTCGAAGTTCCCGAGTGTCGATCCGAAGAAGACATACAACTTGGGTCTATCCTCGATCTCTGGCGGCAAGGCAACTGGTGCAAGGTAATCGGCCACCATGCCTATGAATCGCCTCCCGGGAAACTCATCAGCCAGTGAATCCAGAGCGCCATCCAGGGCGGTTGCTGAAATGTCCACGGCCACATATGCTGGCGCCGTAGGCAGCATGCCCAGCAGGTGGCGAGTCTTCTCACCGCTACCGCTGCCAAGCTCGACAATGACGGCATCCGAATCGACCAGCGATTCCAGATCAGTCCCGATGCCGGACAGGATGGACAGCTCTGCACGGGTCAGGTAGTACTCCGGTTGCCGCGTTATGGCATCAAAAAGAGCGGATCCGTCGGCGTCATAGAGCAGCTTGGGCGACAGATGCTTCGGCGTCCGGGAGAGGCCGACGAGAACTTCCTGCACCGTATCCTGACGTGGTGGTTGGCAATCGATCAGGGAATAGCGTTCCACTGTACCAGCGGTCATGCCACCTTACCTACCTGTGTCACGCCTTCTGGGATGTCCGGCCATTCCAGGAACGAATACCCGCTGCTCGAGTCCATCTTCACCAGCTTAGCGGCAACCGATGCAGAGTCAAGCCGCGCCGTGTCGATCCGCCACGGGCCACACTGGTTGCCATCGCGAGCAAACGTTCAGCAAGACCGGAAGTATTGTGAGATGCAAATCCAGGCTCAACGGCTGCGTCTTCCAAGTACTAGGCTTGATGGCGTGTGCGGCATAATCGCTATTACCCGAAACCCGGCAGCAGCCGGCGAACAACCCCTTGCAGGGCTACTGATCGATTGCCTCGAGAGGCTGGAGTACAGGGGCTATGACTCTGCCGGCATAGCGCTACTGGTAGGCGGCATGGAAAGTGATGGGGCAGATGATGCCACCATATGGCGCATCCGGGCTGCAGTATCCACACAGTCGTTGCAGGAAATAAAGAAACGCGTCCAGTCGGCCCCGAGACCACCTCGATCTGACAGCGCAGGCATAGGGCATACTCGATGGGCCACCCACGGAAGGCCAAGTGAGCAGAACGCCCATCCTCACCTGGATTGCACGGGTAATATAGCCGTGGTGCACAACGGCATCGTGGAGAACTGGCGTGAACTCGCCGAGGAACTCACCGCGAGTGGTCACGAGCTTGCTTCTGAAACGGACTCCGAGGTCATAGCGCATTTGATAGAAGACGAGCTGAGAATGGACACCGGCACCCAGCTGCACAACAATTATATGACCACCCTCGAAGCCACGAGAAGGGCTCTCCGACGCATAACGGGATCGTTCGCCATTGCCGTCCTCGATACCAGGAGCAATAGCAGCTTGGTAGTGGCTCGCCGCCTGTCACCACTGGTCGTGGGTATGGGCGGTGGGATGTGTATGGCGGCATCGGACCTGCCCGCATTGCTGGGGCTTTCCGGCAGTTATTACGTGCTGGAAGATGGTGAGATCGCCGAGATCACTCCGGAAAGCATCAAGGCACAGGACCTGGACGGTCAAGCCAGGACCTTGCACCCCATCCATGTCTCCTGGGATATCGAGGCTGCCCAGAAAAGCGGCTACGACGACTTCATGGGCAAGGAACTCCACGAACAGCCCACTGCCGTCATGGATACCCTTCTCGGTAGATTCATCTCAGACGGCAAGCTGGCGCTGGACGAGACCAGGATTACGGATGACGAATTGCGCGAAGTGGACAAGGTGTTCATCGTGGGCTGTGGTTCCAGCTTTCACTCCGGCCTAGTCGTAAAACATGCCCTGGAACACTGGACCAGGATACCTACCGAAATAGACATCTCCTCGGAGTTCCGCTACAGAGACCCGATACTCAGCAGCAGCAGCTTGGTGATAGGGGTCAGCCAATCAGGTGAGACCATGGATACACTCCAGGCAATACACCTCGCTAGGCGATTGAATGCAAAGGTACTCGCAGTATCCAACGTGGTCGATTCGTCAATCACCAGGCAGTCGGACGGCGTGCTTTACACACGCGCAGGACCCGAAATAGGTGTGGCCGCCACCAAGACCTTTTCCACCCAGATAGTGACGCTCCAGATGCTCGCTCTCTACCTCGCCCAGCTCCGAGGTATCTTGTACCACGATGAGACATCGCTTATCATGGACCAGCTAAGGGATCTCCCCCGGCTCATGCAGGACGCGCTCGACCGTGACGAAGCCGTCAGGGCGGTGGCTGAAGATATAGCCGGGCAACGTGACCTCTTCTATATAGGCCGCAACACAGGTTACCCGGTGGCACTGGAGGGCGCCCTCAAGATGAAAGAGATCGCATACCTGCGAGCTGAAGCATACCCAGCCGGCGAGCTGAAGCATGGGCCTATAGCGCTGATCGAGCCGGGAACAGTGGTACTGGCAGTAGCCACCAAGGGACGCCTACAGAAAAAGATGCATACCAATATCTCTGAGGTGAAAAGCAGGGGAGCAAAAGTGATAGCAGTAGCCAACGACGGAGACACCGGTACGGCCGCGCTTGCAGATCATGTGCTCTACGTTCCCGAAACCGTCTCGCTGCTTGCCCCCGTGGTCGACGTGATACCGCTGCAGCTACTCGCTTACCACGTAGCACGGCTCAGAGGATGTGACGTGGACAGGCCTCGCAACCTTGCAAAGACGGTCACGGTGGAATGAGAATGAGAATGCGGCTTGCCCTGAGAGGATCAGCGGATAGGCATCTCGGGCTTGCCGTCCCCCTGATTTGGATACAGCCCCGGCGATGACACCACCTACTGTTGACAGTGGCATCCACATAGCCGGTGCAGGAGTGGATGCAGTGGATGTGAAGCGCTTTCGTGCAGTCCTATCCCGGCACCCGGAACTATCCCGGCGCCTGTTCACCGATGAGGAACTTGCCTACGCTAACCGGGCCGGTGACCCCGCTCAACGCCTCGCAGCCAGGTTCGCCGCCAAGGAAGCGGTAGCCAAGGCGATGGGAACAGGCATATGGAAGCTGCACTTTGCAAATGTCGAGGTGACGTGCCGGCCAGGGCATGCCCCTACCGTGGCACTGCACGGAAATGCCCAATATATAGCAAGGACACTAGGCGTAAAGGGCTGGCGCCTGTCGATCACCCATACCGATCTCGTAGCGGTTGCCTTCGCCTTGGCGGTAAGCTAGATAGCTGATGATTCCGGTCGTGACGGTCAGCGAGATGAGGGAACTCGATGAGCATGCGCATCGCGAAGTAGGGCTACAGGTCCTGGTGGAACGAGCTGGATATGCTGTTACACGCTATGCACTCGAGATGCTTCATGGGGGTTATGGACACAGGGTGTTGGTAATCGCCGGTAAGGGCAACAACGGAGAAGACGGTCGTGTGGCTGCTCGTATACTTCGAGACCGCGGCGCAATAGTCGAAGTGGTTGCACCCCCGGAATTGCAGCAACCCATGCAGCAGTTCGACCTCGTGATAGATGCAGCTTACGGTACCGGGTTCCATGGAACATACGAGCCTCCCGCCATACCGGAAGGCGTGCCCGTACTTGCCGTCGACATCCCCTCCGGTGTGCATGGTGACACCGGAGAAGCCTCAGGGCATCCCTTACAGGCCGACGCTACGGTGGTGATGGCCGCTATGAAGCCAGGACTGCTCCAGGGCGATGGTGCAAGGCTTGCGGGTAAGCTGCATCTGGCTGACATAGGGATAGACGCGTCTCGACATGCCGACATATTCCTCGTGGAGGACGGTGATGTGTCTCTGTATCTTCCTGAGAGAGGTAGGGATGCACACAAATGGGAATCTGCGGTATGCATAGTTGCAGGCTCACCGGGAATGACTGGTGCGGCATCCATGTGCGCCAAGGGTGCGCTGCGCTCCGGTGCCGGTATGGTGAGGCTGATGTCGGCAAGTCCTGCACCGTCAGGTCCTGCACCAGCAGGTTCCACACTCCTAGACCTGCACGTGCCGGAGGTTGTTTCCATAGCGCTGGATGCCCACCAAGATTGGTCGCGCCAGGTATTGGACGAGTCGGCCAGATGCAGATCCGCTGTGATCGGCCCTGGCGCCGGGCGTAGCCCCGAAACTGCAAGAGAAATCCGCAAGCTGGTAAAAGACCTTTCAATTCCAATGGTGCTGGATGCAGATGGCCTGTACGCTCTTGGAACCGGAGAAGAAGCAGCTGCTCTCCTGAACGGACGAAACCATGAGCACCTCGACGCCGACCGACCTGTTCCCCCGGTCATACTGACACCCCACGACGGCGAAGCTGCGCGGCTCGCGGGACATCCTATCGGTGCCAACAGAATCAAGGAAACGCGCCGGTTGGCGAGATTCCTTGGAGCAACCGTATTACTGAAGGGCAGCACCACGGTGGTAGCCGAACCGGACGGGCACGCTTACGTGGTGACTTCAGGTTCGCCCCGCCTAGCGACTGCAGGTACGGGCGACGTGCTTACAGGAATGATCGGAGCTTTCCTTGCTCGCGGCGCCGGAACACTGCCTGCTATGGCAGCAGCTCTTGCCGCTCATGTACATGGACGGGCCTCCTGGCTGGGCAGGTCCACGGGTCTGACCGCCATGGACTTACCCGACCTTGTGGCGGACTGGTTATCCTCCCTCGCAAACAGCATGGGACCTGGATGATGGAATCCAGGTGGACACCCGAGAACAGGTACGCCTGGGCTGAAGTCGATCTTGGGGCAATCCGGCACAACGTCTCCCTTCTGGCAAGGATGGCTGCACCCGCCGCGTTCTGTGCCGTGGTCAAGGCAAATGCCTACGGTCACGGTGCCCCTCAGGTCGCGGAAGCAGCGGTGTCTGCAGGTGCAGGCTGGCTGGCGGTGGCATTCGGCGAAGAGGCCGTGGAAATACGCGAGTACGGCGTGACGGCTCCAATGCTGCTGCTGCAAGAACTCCCGGATACCATGAGCCTTGGTGAGATTGGTGAACTGGTCACTCTGCACGTCACGCCAACCGTGTATTCTCGCGGTGGGATAGAAAGGCTGGGTAGGGCAACTGCAGGGATTGGAAGGCGCGTCGGTGTACACGTCAAGATGGACACCGGTATGCACAGGGCAGGTGCAAGCACGATAGATTTGCCCGGACTGTTCGAGGAGTTGGAAAGATATCCAGTGCTCCAGCTGACCGGCCTCTGGAGCCATCTCGCGGTTGCGGACGGCGATTCCAGTGAAGACATCGCATTCACCGGCCACCAGCTGAACCTCTTGACAGGTGCCGCAGGAGGCCTGCCTGAAGGGGTCATGCTCCATCTGGCCAATTCGGCCGGAGCAATTGCCCACCCGGGTACCCGGCTGTCGATGGTGCGTTGCGGGATAGCCATCTATGGCGAATCGCCCTCCGAATTTGTAATGAGGGCACTGCAGCACTACTGTCGCGATTTTGCCGCTACACCAGCTGCACCAGCTACACCCGCCGCACCCACACCTGCACCAGCTACACCCGCCGCACCCACACCTGCACCAGCTACACCCGCCGCACCCACACCTGCACCAGCTACACCCGCTGCACCAGCTACACCCGCCGCACCTTATGATGCCGTACAGGGTCTGGTACCTGCGATGTCCCTGAAAGCCAGGATAGCTTACGTGCGAGAGCTGGATGCCGGCGAAAGGATTTCCTATGGCCGCCACTACACCCTCAGAGAAAGGTCAGTAGTTGCAACGGTTCCACTGGGTTATGCCGATGGTGTGTCGCGCCGCCTTTTTGCCGAGGGCGGGAGCGTACTGCTGAAAGGTAAGAGGATGCCCATTGCCGGGACGGTTACTATGGACCAGATAATGGTCGACTGCGGACCCGATGCTAATATATCGATCGGCGATGAAGTTGTAATAATGGGAGGGCAGGATGGAAACCGGATAGGCGCCTCCGAAATTGCCGCCAAGCTGGGCACCATCAGTTACGAAGTGCTTTGCAGCGTGTCAGCCCGTGTGCCCCGTATCTACCTGAACTCGTAGGATGAACCTCCCCGCCCTTGACGACGGGGTTGCGCTCCCCTCGGCTCAAATCCTGCTTGCCGCCCCAGCCAACTCATCGACGAGATCATGCGCCACCTTACCCGCCAACTCCTCGTTCTCGCACTCCACCATGACCCTTACTAGGGGCTCGGTACCGCTGGCCCGGAGCAGCACCCTGCCGGTACCTGCCAACAACTCCTCGGCAGCACGCAGAGCGTCCTTGGCGGAAGCTGACGATACAACCAGGCCGGGATCCATTGCGGCCACGTTCATGAGCACCTGGGGAACCCTCTGCACCAAACCCTCCGTCAAGTCGTCGAGTGACCTGGCCTTGCGGACAGCGAGGTCAGCCAGCAACAACCCGGTCAAGATCCCGTCACCCGTGGTGGCCAATGATCGAAACACAATATGCCCTGATTGCTCACCGCCGAGTGAAAGTCCGTACATTTCCATCTCTTCCAGGATATGGCGGTCTCCTACAGGAGTCTCACGCACCTCTATGCCTCTCGACCGGAGAACCCTGGTAAGCCCCAGGTTCGACATCACCGTAACCGCCACGGTCTGACCGGCAAGCCGACCCCTCTCCTGCATATCCAGGGCAAACAGCGCTATCAGCTCATCACCATCCAAGACACGACCTTTACTGGTAACCGCGACCAAGCGGTCACCATCGCCATCTACGGCAATCCCCAGATGGGCACCCATGGCAACGACTTCCTCTGCGAGCATCTCCGGATGCGTGGAACCGCACCCGTCATTTATATTCACACCGTCGGGATCGCACCCTATGGCAACCACGTCGGCGCCGGCGCGCCTGAACGCTTCGGGTAATGCCTTCCAGGCCGCTCCATTGGCGCCGTCAACTACAACAGCCAAGCCGGCGAGACTCCTCCCTTCTATGCAGGCGAGCAAGTGATCCAGGTAAGCCTCCTCCACATTAGTGCCAAGAAAAATGCGACCCACGCTGTGACCGGATGACGGCAACGGCATACGCTTCGTGCCGGCGAGGTGGCCGTGGATCTCGTTCTCAATGGCCGTCTCAGTATCCCTGTCCAGCTTGACACCGCCAGTTGCAAACACCTTGATGCCATTATCCCTGAACGGATTGTGAGAAGCCGATACGACGATCCCGGGAATCCCTTCGGTTTCGCAGTACCAAGCTACTCCTGGGGTGGTAAGAACACCGAGGTCATGGACATCCGCACCCTCAGATGCCAGTCCGGAGGCTACGGCCGCCTGCAGCATCGCGCTGGACCTGCGGCTGTCCCGACCGGCAGCAAAGCGTTCGGACGGGATGACCCTGGACACCGCTCTCCCGACCGCCAGCACCATCTCCGGAGTAAGTTCCAGGTTGGCTACACCTCTGATTCCATCTGTACCGAAAGATACTGTCATGGCACTAATGCAGTTCCAGGAATGATCAGCGCTTGGAGTACTGAGGGGCCTTTCGAGCCTTTTTCAGGCCATACTTCTTGCTCTCCTTCACCCTTGCATCCCTGGTAAGCAGCTTCTCTCTCTTGAGCAGTGACTTCAGGTCGGGATCGATCACGACAAGGGCTCTCGATATACCCAATCTGAGTGCGCCGGCCTGCCCTGAAACACCGCCCCCATCGATCGTTGCATCTATATCGTATCGACCTGAAATATCGAAGTCGGCCACTCTCAATGCATCCAGCGCATGAGTACGATGGGTAAGCGACGGGAAATACGTTTCCACCGGCTTCCGATTGACCGTAACCTTCCCATCTCCAGGACGGAACCTCACTCTCGCAACCGCCTCTTTACGCCTACCGGTCACCTGCAGGATCGGCGATGCCTTCTTTTCTTTCATGGACGAACCACCTTTACATGAGACAATTCCAATGATTCCGGCTTCTGTGCCTGATGAGGATGCTCGCCCCCTCTATATACATGCAGCTTTCCGAGCTGCTGGCGACCCAACCTGCCCTTTGGCAACATACCCCTAACTGCCATCCGTACCACCTCTTCAGGGTTGCTCTTGAGGAGGTCAGAATACCTGTAGGACTTGAGACCACCCGGATAGCCTGAATGGGTGTAGTGAAACAGCTTTTCCGCCTTGGACGCAGTCATCGAAACTTTCGAAGCGTTCACCACAATTACATTGTCGCCAGTGTCCAGATTGGGCGTGAAGATGGGCTTATGCTTACCCCGGAGCAACCTCGCTACCTCGGACGCCATCCTGCCGAGCACCATGCCATCCGCATCCACCACATACCATCTATGCTCGATATCCCTTGCGCTGGGAGTATAAGTCACCATTACGATATCACCACTCTCGAATTATCCATTTCCATTAAGCCCTTATGTTCTGTCCAGCGGCATCCAGCCTACCGGTACGGCCGGCGAACGAGCAGTACTCGTCACGCAACTCGCAACCATCATAGTCAACCCGCATGAGACAGAGTCCCTCCGAGGGCGCCAGCATGGACACCCTTGACCCAGCCGGTGACTGCAATAGACAGTATACATCAGCGGGAGTAAGCCTGCCTCTACCCACCTCTACGTAGGTCCCCACGAGTGATCTTACCATCTGGTGGCAGAAAGATCCAGCTGATATATCAAACATCAATACCCTCCCCTCCGCCTCATCGTCCAGGAGGGACACGATGAGTTCGGAACGGAACACCTCCCTGACAATTGGCGTTCCAGGGATTTCACCTTTCCTCCTGCGGCAAAAAGCCGAAAAGTCATGTGTACCAAGCGTGCAATCAGCGGCCATCTGCATGGCTCTTACATCGAGGGATTCCCTCACATGCCAAGCCCGATGCACCATCAGCGGATCGGGCAGTCCTGAGTTCAAGATCGTATACCTGTAGCTTCTCGCCGTAGCCGAGTACCTCGCATGAAAGTTTGGAGGAGCTGTGCCGGCTTCCCGTATTACGACTTCCGGTGCGAGCATCCGGTTGAGCGATCTGGCCAGGTTGCGGGGTGAGAATGCCTCGTCCACATCCACATGCACGACCTGTCCTTTTGCATGGACACCCGCATCAGTCCTACCTGCACAGATGATGCCGCTATGGTCACAGGACATTGCATCAAATGCATCACGCAGCACTCCTGCCACCGTCCTCACCTCTGGCTGGTAAGCAAACCCGTGAAAACCCTGGCCATCATAGGCAATGCGCATGAAAATACGGACCCGGTTTGCATTATTCCCTTGGCCGGCATCCCCTGCGTCCAGATCCCCCGTACCGGCATTGCCTCCGCCGCAGTGCTCAGCACTGGCATCACCGTACGCAACGCTCTCCAGATCCCTTGTATGAGCCGCTACCGTTCCACCGTTGTCCCGGTCAGACAAGCTCGATTCTCGCCATCGGCGCATTGTCTCCCGGTCTTGGCCCCATCTTGAGTATCCTCGTGTAACCACCCGGCCTGTCCGAGTAGCGCGGGCCTATCTCTTCGAAAAGCTTATGCGCCATATCCTTGTCCCTGATCAAAGCCACCACGCGCCTCTGGCGATGCACGCCGCCCTTCTTGGCGGCAGTGATCACCTTCTCCGCCACGGGCCTCAACGCCTTTGCTTTTGATTCGGTGGTAACCAGCGCCTCCGCTGCAACCAGCGATGCCACCAGATTGCCAAGCATGGCCTTCTCGTGCGCGGCGCTCCCACCCAGCCTGCGCCCTTTCCTCGGGGTACCTCTCATGACAACTCCTTCAACTCCAAATATTCCAAGTACGCATCCAGCAAGCCTAATGGATCCGCCAGATCACCGAAACGGATATATCAAGGTCCATTCGCTTCATTCTCCCTACCTTGACCCCGATATCCGCTCGGACCCGGCCCCTTGCGAGATACTACGCTGTAATACATCGGCAATGGATCCAAGCACTTGCCCTTCGACCTGATCCTACCTCATCCTCAGCGAAAGCCCTCTTTCGTCGAGTTTCTCGATGACTTCATCAAGAGACTTCTGGCCGAAGTTTGTAATGGCAAGCAGCTCGTCAGAGCTACGACGCACCAGCTCGCCTATAGTGTTGACCTGAGCTCTCTTGAGGCAATTGCGTGGACGTTCGGAAAGATCAAGGTCCTCGATGTCGAGGTCCAGATCGGGCGACCCGGTCGAGGACGACTGCACCTCTCCGAGTTCCAGCCCTTTGGGCTCTTCCTCCAGGTTGACGAGAATATCGAGCAACGAGCGATACGTTCCTGCGGCAGACGCGAGCGCCACACGGGGGCTCACTGATCCATCAGTGGTAATGTCCATCACCAGTCTGTCATAGTCAGTGGATTGCTCTACGCGCACAGGCTCCACCACAAAAGATACCCGCCTTACGGGAGAGAAGATGGAATCTACGGGAATAACGCCGATGGTGCTTCCTCTCTTGTTCTGCTCGGCCGTAGCGTAACCACGACCTTGCTCCACAGTCACGTCCATCGCCAGCCGACCATTACTGTTGACGGTGGCGATGTGCAAATCTGGATTGAAAATCTCCACATCTGCAGTCAGCTGGAGATCGGCGGCCGTTACTTCGGCCGGGCCGCGTACGTCACACCTCAATACCACCGGATCGCTTGAATCCACCGTCAATACTATATCCCTGAGATTCAGGAGTATGTCCGTAACGTCCTCTTTCACGCCTTCCACGGTCGTGAACTCGTGCAAGGCATCATCGAAACGGACCATGGTGACAGCGGCGCCTGGAATGGATGCCAGCAACACCCGGCGCAACGAATTACCAAGCGTATGTCCGAAACCAGGCTCCAGCGGCCCGATTGCAAAACGCTGTCGCCCGGCCTTCTCCTCGTCCAACGACTCAACTACCGGACGCTGAATAATAAGCATCTACCAAACTCCTATGTTATATCGTATCCATTACTTGTCGAATCCCTACCTGGGATAGTCTGCTGCGGCCACTATGCCGCAGCCCGCGTACGGCATATCCATTACTTGTCGAATCCCTACCTGAACCCCTACTTGGAATAGAGCTCGACAATCAGCTGTTCCCTCACCGTCTCGTCTATCTCGCTGCGCTTAGGCTCTGACAGTACAGTAACGTCCCCGAGACCGCCTTCCGTAGCCAGCCATACAGGAACCGTACGATCCACCAGCTCGAGATTACGCCTGACCACGGCCATTTCCTTTGCAGCTTCGGAAAGCGATACCTTGTCACCGGGACGAATCCGGTAGCTAGGTATGGTAACGCGTTTGGAATTTACAAGTATATGGCCATGGCGCACGAGCTGGCGCGCCTGGGCCCTGCTGGAGCTATAGCGAGACCTGAACACGACATTGTCCAGCCTCATCTCCAACATAGCCAGAAGTATCTCGCCCGTAATGCCCTTGCGCCTGCCGGCATCCTCATACATATTACGGAACTGCTTTTCAAGCACTCCGTAGATACGCCTAGCCTTCTGCTTCTCTCGCAACTGCACCTGGTATTCAGACCCTTGCCTCATCCGATCCCTGCCATGCTCTCCAGGGGGATACGCACGGCTATGACGATCCGTCACCGCCTCCGACACGGGGCATTTCAGCGAGTAGCATCGCTCACCCTTCAAGAATAATTTGGATCGTTCCCGCCTGCACAACCTGCACACAGGACCCGTGTATCTTGCCATCTGCTATATCTCCAACCTGTCGTCAATCACACCAACACTAGACACGGCGGCGCTTCTTCGGGCGGCAACCATTATGCGGTACGGGAGTCACGTCCTTGATACTCACCACCTCGATGCCGGATGCGGCAATAGCCCTGACGGCGGTATCCCTGCCGGAACCTGGCCCCCTTACGTACACGTCTACCCTACGCACACCATGCTCCATCGCCTTCTGTGAAGCTGCATCCGCCGCCATCTGGGCGGCAAATGGAGTGGATTTGCGGGACCCCTTGAAGCCCACGATGCCCGACGAAGACCACGCAATCACGTTGCCTTCCGGGTCCGCAATACTGACAATCGTATTATTGAAGGAACTCTTCACATGAGCAATGCCATAAGATATATTCTTGCGCTCCCGGCGCCTGACCTTCCTAGCCTGCCCGGCCTTTGCCTTGGTTCTCTGCTGACGCGCCATCTATCTCCCTATGATGATCAATGTTTCTTCACCTTCTTCTTGCCTGCAACCGCCTTGCGAGGGCCTTTGCGCGTACGCGCATTGGTATGAGTACGCTGACCCCTTACCGGCAAACCTCTGCGATGGCGTATCCCCTCGTAGCACCCTATTTCCATCTTGCGTCTGACTCCTTGAGCCACTTCCCTGCGCAGATCTCCCTCCACCTTGAGGTTGGCATCTATCCATGCACGCAACCGCGACACTTCTTCCTCGGTGAGATCCCTTACCCTGGCATCCGGACTCATCCCCACCTCTTCGCACACCTGCTTGGCAGTAGATGCTCCGATGCCGTGAATATAGGTCAAAGATGCCTCCAGCCGCTTCTCCCTGGGTATATCGACTCCTGCTATTCGCGCCATACCTGATCAGCCCTGACGCTGCTTGTGCCGCGGATTATCGCAAATCACCAGCACCTTACCCTTACGGCGTATCACTTTGCACTTTTCACACATCGGCTTTACGCTCGGCCTAACCTTCAAATCGAATATTCTCCTTATCCCCGGCACAATGCACAGCCCAGCCCCGAAGAGCAACAACCTGCATGTACCACGTACAATTTAATAAAATATCACTTGCACCCATCGGTACGCACTCCCGTCTACACACCCATCCCGTCCAAGCACCCGTATCTGTATATTACTTGTATCGGTAAGTTATCCTGCCTCGGGTAAGGTCATACGGGGTAACCTCCACCTGAACCTTGTCTCCCGTAAGAATCCTGATTCTGTGCATTCTCATCTTACCCGAGCTGTGAGCCAGTACCTTGTGACCATTCTCCAGCTCTACCCGGAACATGGCATTGGGCAACGGCTCCACGACCGTTCCCTCCAGCACTATAGCATCTTCTTTGGCTTCCGGCAGGTGCCAACCTCCTTACATATATATCGACTACTGACAACAATGCTCTCCAGCTTCGTAGCCCTTCAAATCGCAAACGTTGCGCATGATATCACTTCCGCGCACAGGATTTTAATGGCAAGAAACCGCCAAGACGAATTATAGCACATCGTCAAAGAACATGGTAATCGGGAAGCAAGAAGCACTTCGCCGGGATAAACGAGTCCCTGATCCAAGCCGTCAATCCGCTGCACCACTATGCCACAGCCCGTGGGCTGGACTACGAGTCCCTGATCCAAGCTGCCTACCCGCCAGCCTCTAATATTTGCCTGTCCATTTGCGTGTCCCAAACTCAATCCGTGGTGGTGAACACCACCGGCCCATGCTCGGTAACCACAATCGTATCCTCGAAGTGAGCCGATATACTTCCATCACTGGTGACGACGGTCCATCCGTCATCGAGACGGATGGTTCCGGCATCGCCGGCATTCAACATCGGCTCTATCGCGAACACCATGCCAGGAGCCAGTTTGATTCCGGGCTTACCTGGCCAGTAATTGGGAACCTGGGGCTCTTCGTGCATGGCGGTACCGATTGCGTGTCCCACATACTCCCGCACCACCCCGTAACCAGCGCGGCGTCCCACCCGCTCGATCGCCCTGCCGGTCTCGTTCAGGTGCTTCCTTGGCACCAGCTGAGACATGCCTGCGCGAAGCGCCTCCTGCGTAACTTCGATAAGCCGCTTTGCTTCTGCGCTTATCTCTCCAACGGGAAATGTGCGAGCCGCGTCCCCATGATACCCCTCGACTATCGCGCCGCAGTCCACCGAAATGATGTCACCCTCGACAAGTACAAAATCGCTTGGGATCCCATGCACGATGACATCGTTCGGCGAAGTACAGATGGTTGCCGGATACCCGTGGTACCCGAGAAAATTCGACCTTGCTCCCCTTCTATCCAGAACGTCACGAGCCACCCGATCCAGTTGCGCCGTAGTCACTCCCGGTTTTACGTGCTTCGACACTTCAAAAAGCATCTCGGCTACGACCCGACCTGCCTTGCGCATCTTGGCAAGCTCGTCATTTCTCCTGATCATCGCCGGGACAGCGCCTTCTGTATCCTCTTGAGAACGGCCTCAGGAGTACCGGCCCCGTTCACCCTCAGCAGGTAGGACCTTGCCTCGTACCATTGCGCCACCGGTAACGTCTCTTTCTCGTAGAGAACCAAACGCCGGCGTATGAACTCCTCCTTGTCGTCCTTGCGTTGCACTACTTCCCCGCCACATACATCACAGGTCCAGTTGAATTTCGGGGGTTTGTGCGTGGAATAGATTGCCCCGCAGTCGGAACAGACCCTTCTTGCCGCCAACCTCCGAACAGTCTGCTCGGTGGGGACGTCCAGCTCTATCGCCCTATCGAGCTCCATAGGACGCAACATCTCCTCGAGCATCTCAGCCTGAGCCACAGTGCGTGGGAAACCGTCCAGTATGAACCCCTGGCTACGGACATCGTCCTCCGAGAGTCGCGAAGCGACCACATCCGTAACTATGTCATCCGAGATAAGCCCACCGCCTTCGAGGGTTTCGCGAACCTTGACCCCTACTGGAGTATTTGCCTTCACCGCCGCCCTCAGCATATCCCCAGTGGATATATGTGGAACAGCAAAGTACCGGGAGAGAAGGACACACTGAGTACCCTTCCCCGAGCCCTGCTTTCCCAGCACGACCAGCCTCATGGCAAGACATCCTCCACTGCGGCCGTTTGCAATGTTTCGAGTTGCCTACCCGCTCGACCTCTAAGCGAGGAACCCTTCATAGTTCCTCATCATCAGCTGGCTGTCTATCTGGCGCATGGTCTCCAGAGACACGCCCACGGCTATAAGGAGCGTGATGCCATAGAACGGGTACGCCGTAATGGCCCACAAGGCCATCAGCACCCCCGGCACTACCACAACAAGTGCAAGGTACAGTCCACCCGGGAAGGTAATCCGGTTCAGTATCCTGGACAGATATCTCTCGGTCGGCGGACCCGGTCTTATCCCTGGAATGAATCCCCCTTGCTTACGAATGATGTCTGATTGCTGGTGAGGATCGAATGCAACATATACGTAGAAATATGCAAACAAGAACACAAGTGCACCATAAAGTCCTATGTACAATAGGCTGGTTGGCTGTATGTGGGCGTTCACGAAGAGTCGGAAGCCCGCCCAGGGCAGCACATTGGAAAGCAGCACAGGAATGTAGAGCAACGAACTCGCGAAGATGACCGGAATCACCCCCGACTGATTGACCTTCAGTGGAATATAGCTGGACGACCCGCCATACATCTTGCGCCCGACCACCCTGCTGGCAAAAGTAACCGGAATCCTTCTCTGCCCCTGCTCCATGAAGACGATCCATACAAGTATGGCCAGTGACAGTGCGACCAGCACGCCGAACTTTAGATCACCGCCCTCCGCAAGTACGGCTCCGCCCGAAGGCACCACCCCGGCAACCACGTTGGCAAAGATGATCAGCGACATCCCGTTTCCCACCCCTCGTTGGGTAATGAGTTCCCCCAGCCACATGACAAACGCTGTTCCCGCCGTAAGCGTGAGGACGATGAATACAACCCTCGGAAAAGTGAAGTCCGGAATGATGTCTATCCTGGTGGAGCCGAACAGCCCGCCCCCTCCATTGTGAAAAAGATACACGAGACCCGTGGACTGCATCAATGCCAGCGCTACCGTAAGGTACCTGGTGGCCTGGGTGAGCTTCTTCTGGCCAACGGCTCCCTGGTCCCTCCACTCCTCGAACTTGGGTATGACCGTAGAAAGCAACTGGATAATGATCGAACTGGTGATGTAGGGCATGATACCAAGCCCGAATACGGCCATCCTTGTAAGGGCGCCCCCTGAAAAAAGGTTGAGGAACCCTATGATACCCGCCGATTTGGCGGCGGCTTCCAGTTGCTGAACCCTCTTGAAGTCCACGCCTGGAACGATTACATTCGCTCCCAGCTGGTAGACCCCGATTATCAGCAGCGTGAACAGGACCTTGTTCCTCAGGTCGGGTATCTTGAATATGTTCTTAAGGCTTGACAGCACATACACTCCTTACGGGGTTTTCAAAGGTACCAAAATAATTATCCTACACCGCCGAGATAGCTCGAGTTCGCCAAGGCTACCTATTGGTCAGAGCATTGCCCCGTGCAGGAGGGCGGCTACCCTTGAAGGGCAAGGGAACATCCTCGGTACTCCCGCCCGCACCTTCTATAGCGGCCTTTGCGGATTTAGAGAACCCATGAGCTTTCACAGTCATCGGCCGATCCACGTGGCCGTCACCAAGAATCTTCACAAGTGATCCCTTTCGGGCGAGCCCAACCCGCACCAGCAACTCCGGGTCGACCTGATCGCCATCTATCGCGTTGAGTGATTCCAGGTTAACGACCCTATAGCTCACTCTGAACGGGTTGTTGAACCCTCGCAGCTTGGGTAGGCGCTGGGTCAACGGCAATTGGCCGCCCTCAAAGCCGGGCTTGATATTGTTCCGAGCACCCTGGCCCTTGGTCCCCCGGCCAGCGGTCTTCCCGCCCTTACCTCCTGTCCCGCGAGCAACCCTCCTCTTGGGACGGCGTGAGCCAGGCGCCGCATGCAGATCGTGAACTTTCATACTCCATCCTCCTTGCTCCGCCTGTTGCCTGCGCTCCGTTGACCGATCACCTTGCTGCGTGATCGGATACCACTAGCTTGATCCACTCCCGATACATCCACCATGTGGCTGACCTTCCTCAACATCCCCGACAGTTCAGGAGTTGCCTGATGGACCCTCTCCATGCCGATACCTCGAAGTCCCAACGCCCGCAGTGTTGCCCTATTCTTAGGCTTCGCGCTTATGTAAGAACGTCGTTGGACAATCTTGACGTAAGAGCCAGCGGGAAGCCGCGCCAAATCTCCAAAATTGATGGTGTCGCCCTGCGTACCCGGTACGCCCTGCGCCTCCGGTACACCCGGTACACCCGGTACACCCGGTACACCCGGTACACCCGGAGCAGCCGGCATCTCCGCGCCGACCCGCCTGGACGGCATCCCCCGCGTACTCATTGAGCCGGTATTTTCCTGTTCTCCGGTCATTTCACATCAATCTCCTTGTAAAGCTCACGCGCCCTCTGTCTCTCCCTGAACGCCCGGAGCACCCCTTTCGGCACGATATCGTCGGCCGGAAGCCCGCGCAGCCTTGCCACCTCATCTGGACGCTTGAGTTGCTTGAGCGCCGCCACCGTAGCATGTGCGACATTGATATTATTGGAAGAGCCGAGCGACTTGGCGAGTACGTCATGCACTCCGGCCAGTTCGAGAATCGCACGGGCAGCGCCCCCTGCAATTACCCCGGTACCAGGAGCCGCAGGCTTCAACATGATCCTGCCGGCACCAGCCCGTCCTATGACAGGATGCGTGATAGTGGCACCTGCCAGCGGTACCTCGAAAAGCATCTTCTTGGCATCCTCTATACCCTTCTGCACCGCCGTACCGGCCTCCTTGGCCTTTCCGAACCCTACCCCTACAAGCCCGTCCCTATCACCCACAACTGCAAGCGCGCTGAAGGAGAACCTCCTACCACCCTTGACAACTTTGGCAACCCGGTTGACCATGATCGTCTGCTCTTCAAACTGGCCATCTACTAGCATATTCTGGAACTCTCCTGTACCACTAGAACTTCAAACCTGCCTGCCTCGCGGCATCTCCAAGCGCTGCTACCCTGCCGTGGTACTTGAAACCACCCCTGTCAAAGACCACTTCTGTCACGCCGGCATCTTTGGCTCTGGCGGCCACCTTCCTACCGATTTCCTCAGCGGCAGCAATATTACCGCCATAGGTACTCCGCAGATCCTTCTCCACCGTAGACGCAGAAGCCACTGTCCTACCCTCTACGTCATCCACGATCTGCGCTGAAATATGGCGTGCCGACCGGAAGACCACCAATCTCGGCCTGGCGCTGGTTCCTGACACCTTCTTGCGCACTCCTGCATGGCGCCTGACACGCAACTGCCTTCTTCTAGCTGCTATGGAAGTACTCATCTACTTGGCCGCCTTTCCTGCTTTACGGATAATGCGTTCGCCCGCGTACATCACTCCCTTGCCCTTGTATGGCTCCGGTTTGCGGATCTTGCGTATGTCAGCGGCAATCTGGCCAACTTGTTCCTTGTCTATGCCAGAAACAATCACCCTGGTGGGAACAGGTACTTCCAGGGTAATCCCATCAGGAACACGCACCAGCACTGGATGGGAGTAGCCCAGCGCCATCTCTATCTGGCTGGGACCCTTGGACACCGCCCTATACCCGACTCCCACGATCTCGAGCTGTTTCGTATAACCTTCAGTTACTCCGGTAACCATATTAGAGATGAGGGTACGGTAGAGGCCGTGCAGCGCCTTCACCCTGTGCTCGTCATTCTGGCGCTGGACCACAATAGTGGAGTCCTCCTGAACCAGCGTGATCTCAGCCGGCAGGTCGCGCGAAAGGACGCCCTTGGGTCCCTTCACTTCGATCTGCCCTTCGCCAGCAGTGATTGTCACACCGGATGGAACCTGGACGGGCTGCTTACCTATACGAGACACCGTAAATCTCCCTTGTTCTCAATTCTCCCTGGCCATCCACGGCAAGATCACCACACATGGCAGAGCACCTCCCCACCTACCCTGTCACGCCGTGCTCGCGTATCGGTCATCAGCCCTCTGGACGTCGACAGCACCGCCACTCCAAGCCCACCCAGCACCCTGGGAATATTGCCTGCGCGCACGTACACTCTCCGTCCTGGCTTGGATACCCTGGACAGGCCACTAATAGTTCGCTCCCTGGTAGGACTGTACTTTAGACTGATTCGTAAACATGGATGGCCGCCGACCTCCTCGACAATGCTGTAACCGGACAGGTACCCCTCTTCGAGAAGTATCTTTGCCAGAGATTCCTTCAGCTTGGATGCAGGCATCACCACTTCCTCATGCATTGCCGTATTTGCATTCCTTATCCGGGTGAGCATATCCGCAACCGGGTCTGTCATGGACATGGCGACCTCCTACCAGCTGGCCTTAGTCATGCCGGGAATCTCACCCTGATGCACCATCGTTCGCAAACATATCCGGCAAAGTCCAAGCTTTTTGAACACAGCTTTTGGCCGGCCGCAACGCTTACACCGGGTATAACCACGCACCTTGAACTTGGGCATCTTCTGCTGCTTCTGTACGAGCGCCTTCTTTGCCATTCTCCCTATATCCTCATACTTTCATCTTCATGCCTTCGCCGCAGGTCGCGGTCTCGCTTACATATGTCATCGCATCCATCGTCCACCAATCCTTTCGAGCCCTTGAGCCTTCATCCAAACCCGTCAAACCCTTCACCAGTTGCATCCGCCTAGAAGGGGCGCACCCTGGCTGATTCGCTCAAACACTTGCACCTTCATTCCTGAAGGGAAACCCGAGCGCCCTGAGAAACACGTATGCGTCTCTGTCCGACTTCGCCGTCGTACATATTGTAATGTCCATGCCTCTCGGCGCGTCCACCTTATCGTAGTTGACCTCAGGGAAGATCAGCTGCTCAGTAACACCAAATGTATAATTACCGGAACCGTCGAACGACTTCGGCGACAGACCCCGGAAATCTCTTATCCTCGGTATTGCAGTGGAAACCAAGCGGTCGAGGAACTCCCAGGCCCTGTCTCCGCGGATAGTCACCTTTACGCCTATGGGCATGCCAGCGCGTAACTTGAAACTGGCAATGGAACGGCGGGCTCTGGTAATCACAGGTTTCTGACCGGCAATCACGGTCAGGTCAGCCACCGCACCCTCCAACAATGACGGCTGCTGGGTGGCTTTCCCCACTCCCATATTCACCACGATCTTTTCCAGCCTGGGAATCTGCATTACATTGGTAATACCAAGCTCGGACTGGATCGCCAAACGTACTTCCTGCTCATAATTCACCCGCAAACGCGGCACCGCCTTATTCACAGCCACATTCTTTCCGGCCGCGCTCCTCGTAGGCATAGGAGTTGCTGATGCGATGGGTGTCATAGATCACCCCCACACTTCTGGCATACAGGTCCGCTGCGGCCACTATGCCGCAGCCCGTTCACTGGGATCATAGATCACCCCCACACTTCCTGCATACACGCAACTTCCTGCCCTGCTCATCGTAGCGTATGCCAATCCGGGTCGGTGCGCCGCACGATGAGCATATTATCCCTACAGCAGACACGGGCAATGGCATGTCCTTGTCTATAATGCCACCCTGCATGGTCTGGCCTCTGGGCTTGGTGTGGCGTTTGGCCATATTGGCTCCTTCCACAATCACCTTGCCGGTGGAGGGTAGAGCACGCATGACGGTACCTTCTTTGCCGCGATGTTTCCCGGAAAGCACCATTACCTTATCGCCTCGTTTTATCCTCATTCACTCACCTCAACAACCATCTTCAACATCCATACACCGCAACCGTCCATCACGACCGGTA
This sequence comes from Actinomycetes bacterium, assembly GCA_021841005.1. Classification (GTDB taxonomy): domain Bacteria; phylum Actinomycetota; class Acidimicrobiia; order Acidimicrobiales; family JAMCPL01; genus JAMCPL01. Next base: position 62,764 of record JAKBVZ010000021.1, read on the forward strand.
GCTGTTCCGTAACCGGTCTCCACGCCCTTGCCCTCGACGCCCTTGCCGACAACCATCCACCGAGGAGATGGCTGACCGACGCCTCGCCGACGGGCCAAGCCGCCGGGTTGCCAATCGCACTGCCTGCATCCACCATCAGATAACCTCTGGAGCAAGGGATATGATCCTCATGAACCGCTTGTCTCTCAGCTCCCTGCCCACGGGACCAAATATGCGGGTTCCTCTGGGCTGTAGCTGCTCGTTCACCAGCACGGCCGCATTGTCATCAAACCGTATATAGCTGCCATCAGGCCGCCGACGCTCCTTTGCGGTACGCACCACAACGCACTTCACCACGTCTCCCTTTTTGACCGCCGCACCAGGAATGGCATCCTTGACCGTTGCCACCACGAGATCTCCTATACCTGCATAGCGACGGCGAGAGCCACCAAGCACCCGTATACACAGCACTTCCTTAGCACCTGAATTGTCGGCCACCCTCAGCCTCGACTCCTGCTGGATCATCGAGCCCTCTCCACTATCTCGGTCACCCTCCATCTTTTGAGCTTCGACAACGGTCTCGTCTCCATTACCCTTACACGGTCACCCATCGCTGCATCCAAGCCACTGCCATCCGCGTATAATTTCTTCGTCCTTTGCACCATTTTCTTATAACGCCTGTGAGCGACCTTCTCCTTCACCGCCACCACGACAGTGGATGCCATCTTGTCCGAAATGACAACGCCTTCTCTTACTTTCCGCTGACCGCTCATCGCTTAGTTGCCTTCCTCGTCGTCTACGCTCACACTGCCTGCATCCTCATAATGCGATGTATCATCGTCAGTGGTGCTTCCAGCTCCGTCCGTCTCACCAGCACTGACCCCGTCTGTCTCACCGGTATCCTGCACACTCCCCACCGGACCGGTACCGGCCTCACCTATTCCACCAGCCTCGGAGTCGGGTTCACCGGTCCCATCCTCACCGGTGGCATCCTGCACACCCCCGATCGGGGCGGAAGCTTCCCTGCGTGCAGCCTGCTGCCTTACCTGCTGTGCCTGCGGGCGCGACTGGAGCGATACTGTACGCCTCACTAGGTAGCCATCCTCCTCCAACTCTGATTCTCTTATGAGGGTGAGCACCCTGGCTACGCGCCTTCGCGCCTGACCAAGCTTCGAGTGATCGTCAAGCTGGCCTGTAGCTTGCTGGAATCTCAGATTGACCAGCTCTCTACGTACCTCGTCCAGCCGCGACCAGAGTTCATCCTTGTCAAGATCCCTCAGCTCCAATACTTCCGTTGCTTCAAACGACATCGATCAGACCTCCACTTCGGGAGTTCCATACGCTCCCGGGCGCACCACAAATCGAGCACTTATAGGAAGTTTCTGTATGGCTCTTTCCATCGCGGAACGTCCAAGTTCCTTGTCGACGCCGGACAGTTCGAAAAGCATCCTGCCGGGTTTCACAACTGCAACCCAGTGCTCCGGACTGCCCTTGCCGGATCCCATTCTGGTCTCGGCGGGTTTCTGGGTCACCGGCTTGTCTGGGAACACCCTTATCCATACTTTTCCGCCGCGCTTCACGTGCCGTGTCATCGCAATACGAGCCGCCTCGATCTGGCGAGCCGTAATCCAACCTGGCTCCAGCGCCTGGATACCGAAGTCACCGAAGGTAACCGCGTTGCCCCCTTTGGACACGCCCTTCATGCGCCCTCTCTGCTGCTTGCGGTGCTTCACCTTACGAGGCATCAGCATCAGTCCACCTCCTTACGAAAGTGTGGAGCTTCGCGATGCTCAGGCTTGGCCCTGCGCTCCAACTCCTCTTCATCTTCCTCGACGTTTTCCACGATCTCATCAATCGCTGTATTTTCGGTATCGACGAGATCTTGATCGATCTCTTCGATATCATCCAACCCCACACGCTCATCCCCGTCTCCAATGTCCGCGTCTAGGATACCGCCGCCTGTCAATGATCCTTCCGCAGGCTCTATACCTTCCACATTCGTGCCGACATCATCATCGGAAGGATCAACGACCACGACAGGTGCAGCCGGTTCACTCTCCTCCATGCCGGGCAGAGCCATACTACGTCTCCTGCCACCACCCGCCACTACGAGGTGCCTGGTACTATCGCTCTTGGCCGCCTGCCCAGCCGCCATGTCGATTTCCTTGGTGGTCTTACCATCATTGACCGACAGATGGTACGGCAGGATATCTCCCTTGTATATCCATACCTTCACTCCGATGCGCCCGAAGGTTGTCCTGGCTTCTTTGAAGCCGTAATCAATATCCGCCCGCAGGGTGTGGAGGGGCACCCTTCCCTCTCTGTACGATTCCCTCCGCGCCATCTCGGCACCACCGAGCCGACCGGAACACTGTACGCGCACCCCTTCGGCACCCGACTTTCGAACGGTCTGCATAGCTCGCTTCATCGCTCTACGGAATGCGACTCTTTTACCAAGCTGGTCTGCTATACCCTGAGCTACCAACGCAGCATCCAGTTCCGGCCGCTTGACCTCTTCGATATTCAGCTGTATGTCACCGCGGCTGAGACCTGTCATCTTGGCCAGTTGCCCCTTGAGCCTGTCAGCCTCAGCGCCTTTACGCCCGATCACGATACCCGGCCTAGCCGTATGTATGTCCACCCGCAAACGATCCCGGGTACGTTCGATCTCGATGCGGCTTACCGCCGCCGTTTCCAACTCTTTCTGAAGATAGTCGCGAATACGCCAATCCTCTACGACAAGTTCACCGTAGTGACGATCCTCGAACCAGCGTGATTTCCAGTCTGTAGTAACTCCTAAGCGGAATCCATAGGGATTGACCTTCTGTCCCATCAGCGCTCCTCTCCTGGATCCCCGGCAGCATCTCCAGAAGCGGTTACCTCTCCGGAATCACCTGCGTCTTCGACATCCTCGACCTGATCGAGACTGGCGGTCCTGGCCTGATCCAAGGCACCAGTGCTGTCGACATCATCGTACTCACCACCGGCTTCAGCTTGATCGACCTCCGCGACCTGCTCGACCCCCTGCTCCTCTATATCCGCGACCGGCTCGACACCCTCGACACTCACCACCCCATCCGTATTGTCAACACCCCCGGCGGTGCCGGTACCCTCAATCAATCCAGTATCCCCGGTGACGGTGGCAATTCCAGCCTGCTCGACACCCTCGGTCTGCTCGCTCCCACGACGACCTTTGCGCGAGGCAAGCACCCGGCGTGCCCTGTGAGCTGATGCAGTAGGTGCAGTACGGCTCCTCAAGGTTTCCAGTCTCTCTTCGGGCAGCCTGGTCACGACGACCGTGACGTGACATGACCGCTTTCGTATGCGGGTAGCCCTCCCGCGAGCACGCGGGCGCCAGCGTTTCAAAGTAGCCGCTTCATCAGCGTAACATGAATCCACATATAACTCATCCTGGTTGGCGAAATCATTGTTCTCTGCGTTGGCCGCCGCGGAAGCCAGCACTTTGGCGACGACTCTTGCCGCAGCACGGGGTGTACGCGCCAGGATATCCTGTGCCTCACCGACCTCCTTGCCCCTTATGAGATCAAGCACGGGCCTGACTTTGAACGCCGATATCCGCTCGTAACGGAGAACAGCCTTTGTACCCATGCGACCATCTTTCAGCCAGACTACCATGTCAACGCTCCGCTGCGGCCGCTATGCCGCAGCCCGTGCATCGTGTGAGTATCTTTCAGCCAGACTACCATGTCAACGCTTACCCTGCCTCTCCTGCCCAGCATGGAAACGGAAAGTTCTGGTGGGAGCAAACTCGCCCAGCTTATGCCCTACCATGGATTCCGTGAGATACACAGGAATATGCTTCCTGCCGTCATGTACCGCCATGGTGTGGCCCACCATATCCGGAGTGATCGTCGAACGTCTCGACCACGTCTTTATCACTCTCTTCTCGTTTGCGGCATTTAACGCGTCCACTTTCTTCAGCAGATGCGAATCTACAAATGGCCCTTTCTTCACGCTACGTGACATCTATCACTACCTGCCTATCATCTCGATCTTCTCTTGATCCTGCGCCTGCGCACGATCAACCGGTCAGAGTCCTTACCGCGCTGCCTGGTCCTGCCTTCGGGCTGCCCCCACGGTGATACCGGATGCCGACCCCCAGACGACTTACCCTCCCCTCCACCCAGAGGATGATCGACAGGATTCATCGCAACCCCCCTTGTCTGGGGCCTGACGCCTTTCCACCGATTCCTGCCGGCCTTTCCGATAGAAATAAGCCCTTGCTCCACATTCCCGACTTCCCCCACGGTTGCCTTGCAGTCTATCAGCACCCTCCTCATTTCGGTGGAAGGCAACCTCAAGGTAGCGTAAGCTCCCTCCTTAGCAACAAGCTGGATGGCCGCACCAGCTCCTCTGGCCATCTTTCCACCGCCCCCGGGACGGAGTTCCACATTATGCACGACAGTACCTACCGGGATATACCTGAGCGGCAGGGCGTTGCCCGGACGTATCTCCGCGTGCTGCCCGCTCATGAGCATATCACCTACTCCCAAGTCAACAGGTGCTAATATATAGCGCTTCTCCCCGTCAAGGTAGTGAAGCAGTGCAATCCGGGCGTTACGGTAGGGATCGTATTCTATGGCGGCCACCTTGGCGGGAACACCATCCTTGTTACGATAGAAATCGACGGCACGGTACCGGCGCTTGTGTCCACCGCCGCGATGGCGCGAAGTCTTGCGACCGTAGGAGTTCCGCCCACCTGTCGAGTGACTTTTCACCAGTAACGACCTCTCAGGTGAGGAGCGAGTTATCTCGGAAAAGTCGGACGAACTCTGAAATCTCCTGCCAGGGCTGGTGGGTTGACGTCTTCTAATGGCCATTGTAGCTACCTTCCTGCCTCAACTCTTCTGAAAAAGATCTATACGGTCATCACCGGAAAGCGTCACTATGGCTCTCTTGCGATCCGGCCTCTTGCCTGCTACGTTGTTACGGCGATTGATCCGCTTCTTCCCCTTGCGGTTCAATGTGTTGACCCGAGACACTTTCACGCTGAACATCTGCTCGACCGACTTACGCACTTCCAGCTTCGTGGCATCCGGCGCGATGACAAATACATACGTACCATGCTCGGACAGTGCATATGACTTCTCGGAAACCACCGGAGCGATCAACACCTGGGATGCGTCTCTCATGATTCCTCCACTTCCTCACCTGCGCTGGCCTCATCATGACCACTGTCGCCCGCTCGGGCCTCATAGCTGTCGCTGTCGCTCCCATTGTCACCGTCATTGTCACCGTCATTGTCACCGTCATTGTCACCGTCATTGTCAGCAGCAGAATCTTCTCCCGTGCCCCCGTCGCCGGTCATTCCTGCATCCTCACCGCCACTTGGCGTCGGCATCTCGGCTCCAGTGAACTCAGATATACCTGTAAGCCGGCTCATGGAAGCGTCGTCAAACACCAGCCAGTCGCTGCACAGCACGTCATAGGCGTTCAGCTCACCTACCTGCACGATTTGCACCCTTGGAATGTTGCGCAAGGACATCTCTGCTATGTCACTGTACGATGAAGCAAGCACGACCAGCAACCTGCCATCCAACTCAAGCGTTGCAAGAGCCTTGCCGGCATCCTTCGTACTGGGAACGTCGAAACTCCATTCATCAATCCAGGCAACCCTGCCTTCAGCAGCCCGATCGGACATAGCCGAATACAGGGCAAGCTTCACCATCTTCTTCGGTGTATGCTGCCGGTAGGATCTCGGCTTCGGTCCATGGGCCACTCCACCGCCTACGAATTGACTGGCTCTGATAGAGCCCTGCCTGGCACGACCCGTACCTTTTTGCCTGAACGGCTTCGCACCACCACCGCGTACCTCACGCTGGCGCAATGTGGAATGAGTGCCCTTCCTGGCAGCAGCCAGCTGAGCCACCACCACTTGGTGCATCACCGGAACATTGGGCTCCAGGCCGAACATCCCAGGCGGGAGTGCGACCTCTGACAGGACCTCACCTTTCAGGTTGCGCCTAGCCACCGTGTACGTCCGCAGTTCCGGTGCCTTCCGGTAAGTCGTCGATCCGCTCATCCCCGTGAAGTCCTTTCTGTAGATACATCCAATCCGCTGCGGCCACTATGCCGCAGCCCGTGCACAGTCATCCCCGTGAAGCGCCTTTCTGTATAACTGCACCGGTGGAAGCAAGTACCGGCGTCTTGACAGTTGACCTTATCACCACAACGCCGCCCCTAGGACCGGGAACGGCTCCTTTTACAAGGACGACCTGGCGCTCGGGATCAGCGGCAATGACCTCTAGGTTGAGCGTGGTGACCTGCTTCCCGCCCATCCGTCCTGCCATTCTCACTCCCTTGAACACCCTGGCAGGTGTTGCGCAAGCCCCTATAGAGCCAGGCGCTCTGTGCATCCTGTGGTTGCCATGAGACGCACCCTGTCCTTTGAAATTGTGCCTCTTCATGCCACCGGCAAAACCTTTTCCCTTGGAGGTTGAAGTGACATCCACGCGCATGCCGCTCTCCAGTAGGGATGCATCCATCTCCTGGCCCGGTTCGAACCCATTTACATCGTCTATCCTCAGCTCCACCAGACGCCTTCCCGGCTCCACGCCAGCTACACGAAAATGCCCTGACTCCGGCTGGTTCACCAAATTCTTCCTGCGGAAACCCCATGTCACCTGCAACGCAGAGTAGCCTTCCCGTTCCGGTCTCTTGACCTGCACGATACGCACAGGCGCGACCTTAAGAACCGTCACCGGGATCACCAGGTTCCTGTCATCAAACACCTGGGTCATTCCCAATTTCTCTCCAACGATCGCCTTACTGGCCATTTGACTCCAACTCTCCTGAACAACTGCCTGCCGTTACCGGCTACCGGCGCTCTACGCACTTTGTGCACGCACAGGGACGTGCAAACACCCATGCGTTACCACTACTTACTTGCTCTCCACAACGTATCCGCACTTGCCAAGCAACCTGCATCAGGTACAAGGCATATGACCCGCCCGGACAGCCCGGAGCACCTACTTATATTACACGTTCTCGTGCTGGAGAAAACCACCGCGAACTACCACGGCCTTTCTCTCCGAAGATGTATTATCATACACGCTCCACGCCAGTAAGTCCAATCGCAGGCACCCACCGCCACCATCAAAGGTGATTCCCACTGCACCGCGCATGGACGGCATCCAATGGATGAGCCCAACCCCGGACTCTTACTGGATCTTTATCTCTGCATCCACTCCTGCGGAGATGTCCAATCTCTGCAATGCGTCCACCGTCTTCGGGGTTGACTCTATGATGTCGATGAGACGCTTGTGCACCCTCATCTCAAAATGCTCGCGGCTGTCCTTATACTTGTGGGGAGCCCTGATCACCGTAAAACGATGCTTCTCTGTAGGCAACGGCACCGGACCACGCACTTTGGCCTGAGTCCTTAAAATGGTCTGAACTATCTTCTGGGTCTCCCTGTCCAACATCTCATGATCGTAAGCCTTGAGGCGGATCCTGATCTTCTGGCCGTCGCTCACTTGGACGCTCGCTGCATTATCAATGGGACTACAGCCAACAATGGGTAACGCCAGACGGTATGCGCCATAAGACTATCCATCACCTGCATCGATATCCCTCCTTACCATCATCCAGCGCTCTCACCGTCAGCAACAGCCTACTTGATGATCTTGGTGACCCGGCCAGCACCGACCGTCCTGCCACCTTCCCTGATTGCAAAGCGCAATCCCTCGTCCATGGCAATCGGCTTCTGGAGCTCGACCGTCATGGTGGTGTTATCTCCGGGCATGATCATCTCGGTACCTTCGGGCAATTCAATTGTACCGGTCACGTCAGTGGTACGGAAATAGAACTGCGGGCGGTAATTGGTGAAGAACGGCTTGTGCCTCCCACCCTCCTCCTTGGTCAGTACGTAGACATTTGCCTCGAAATTGGTATGAGGGGTAATAGTGCCTGGCTTGGCAAGAACCTGCCCTCTCTCCACCTCCTCCTTCTTCGTACCTCTCAGGAGAACGCCTATGTTGTCACCGGCACGCCCTTCATCGAGCAACTTGCGGAACATCTCCACTCCGGTCGCTACCGTCTTCTGGGTCGCCCGCAATCCCACAATCTCGACCTCTTCGCCCACTTTCAACATGCCCTGCTCAACCTTGCCGGTCACTACGGTTCCACGACCGGTGATAGACATAACATCCTCGATGGGCATCAGGAAAGGCTTGTCAATGGGACGATCAGGCTCGGGTATATAAGCATCGACCGCCTCCATCAGCTCCAGTATGCCCTTCTTGGCCTCCTCGTCCCCTTCGAGAGCCTTGAGGGCGCTCACCTTCACGACAGGAGCATCATCGCCTGGGAACTCGTAGCTGTTCAACAGCTCCCTGATCTCCAGCTCCACCAGATCGAGCAACTCGGGATCGTCCATCATATCCACTTTGTTCAGCGCAACGACTATGTACGGAACACCTACCTGGCGAGCAAGTAGGACGTGCTCTCTCGTCTGAGGCATGGGACCATCAGGTGCAGAAACCACCAGGATGGCTCCGTCAACCTGCGCCGCACCGGTAATCATGTTCTTGATGTAGTCGGCATGGCCGGGCATGTCCACGTGCGCGTAGTGCCGGTTTGCCGTCACGTACTCCACGTGAGCGATCTGAATGGTAATACCACGAGCCTTCTCCTCAGGAGCCTTGTCGATGTCCTCGAATGGGGTGAACGCCACATCTGGATTCTGCTCGGACAGCACCTTCGTAATGGCGGCAGTCAATGTTGTCTTGCCATGGTCTATGTGACCCATGGTCCCTACGTTCAAGTGTGGCTTTGATCGTTCGAATTTCTTCTTTGCCATATTTTTCGATTCAGCTCCTCTTCATTCTGGATAGTCCCAGCTTCGACTTGCAACTACCCATTTTCCTTCCTTCATCTACGACCGGTTGAACCGTCCGATCGCTCCTACCTACGACCATTCATGCAGTCGTTGCCCGCCCAGACAATGAGCAGAGACATCATAACACTTTACCAGCCATGGCAACTCCACTCCAATCGCATTTCCAGCCAATCGCATTGTGGCCGGCTGCTCGCCGGTACGACCGTGCCGGCATCCGCTCCGCTGTGGGCACAATACTACCATGAGCACTGCACCGACATGAGCACTGCACCAATACCGCCGGAAGAACTTCTACTCACCGTTTGCCCTGGCCATGATCTCCTTCGAAATCGAATCAGGCACCTCGTTGTAAGCACTGAATTGCATAGTATAGCTCGCCCGCCCCTGCGTCCGCGAACGCAGATCGGTGGCATAACCGAACATGCTGGCCAGAGGAACCTGCGCCCTCACCACCTGGCTGGATCCCCTCTGGTCCATGCCCTCCACCCTACCCCTGCGTGACGACAGATCTCCGAGCACGTCTCCGAGATTCTCTTCAGGGGTGACGACCTCCACTTCCATAATAGGTTCGAGCAGGACAGGATCAGCCTTCCTCACGGCTGCCTTGAATGCCATTGATCCAGCTATCTTGAAAGCCAGCTCGGATGAGTCAACTTCGTGGTAAGATCCGTCCACCAGGATCACTCTCATATCCACCATAGGATACCCAGCCAGAACCCCGCTGGTAAGCGCATCCTGTATGCCTGCGTCGACGGCAGGAATGTACTCCTTCGGTATGGTCCCTCCGGTGATCTTGTCGACAAACTGGTACCCGCCTGCCGGGCCGGTAGGTTCGAGATCGATCTCCACATGCCCGTACTGGCCGCGACCTCCGGTCTGGCGCACGTACCTGCCCTCGACACCAGATACGGACTTGCGTATGGTCTCTCTGTAGGCAACCTGTGGCTTGCCCACATTGGCGTCCACATTGAACTCTCTCAACATGCGGTCCACCAGAACCTCCAGATGCAGCTCTCCCATACCCGAGATGACCGTCTGGCCAGTTTCCTCATCACTGTGAACCCTGAACGTTGGGTCTTCTTCAGAGAGGGCGCCTAATGCTTTGGACAGCTTGTCCTGATCGGCTTTGGTTTTCGGCTCCACGGCCACATGCATGACCGGTTCAGGAAACTCCAGAGATTCCAGGATGATCGGTTTCGCCGGATCGCAGAGCGTATCCCCAGTGGTGGTGTTGCGCAACCCCACTACGGCAACGATATCACCCGAAAACGCCGCATCCTTGTCCTCCCTGTGGTTGGCATGCATCTGGAGAATACGTCCGATGCGCTCCTTCTTGCCTTTGGTCGAGTTGGTCACTGTAGCCCCTTTGACAAGCGTCCCTGAATACACGCGCAGGTAAGTGAGCTTCCCCACGTAAGGATCGCTCATGATCTTGAAAGCAAGCGCCGAGAAGGGCTCCTGGTCATCAGCACCTCTTACCAGCTCCTCTCCCTTGGTGGAAGTCCCTTGCGCACCCAACACATCGAGAGGGCTCGGCAGGTAGTCGACTATGGCATCAAGAAGCGGCTGGACCGCCTTGTTGTGAAAAGCCGAACCGCACAGTACCGGCACCACCTTGCCCTCTATGGTGCCATGCCTGATGGCCCTGCGCAGATCGTTTGCCGTTATCTCCTCCTCACCGACGTACTTTTCCATGATGACATCATCGAATTCGGACAAGACGTCCACGAGCTCATGGCGGGCAGCCTCAGCAGCGCTTGCCAAGTGCTCGGGCACCTGCTCAGTAACCCAGGTCTCACCCAGCCCGTCCTGCCATATCAGCGCCTTCATATTGAGCACGTCAACCACGCCTACGAAGTCGGCTTCAGCGCCGATAGGAAGCTGTAGCACGGCGGGCACGGCCGAAAGACGATCCTTGATCATCGCCACGGTGCGCTCGAAGGATACACCTATCCTGTCCATCTTGTTGACATAGCACATGCGCGGTACGTTATACTTATCCGCTTGGCGCCATACCGTCTCCGTCTGGGGCTCCACTCCGGCAACGCCATCGAACACAGCAACCGCACCGTCCAATACCCTGAGGGATCTCTCCACCTCCACGGTGAAGTCGACATGGCCAGGAGTATCGATTATATTGATCCAAGTATTGTTCCATTTGCAGGTGGTGGCAGCCGAAGTGATGGTGATACCTCGCTCCTGCTCCTGAACCATCCAATCCATGGTGGCGGCACCTTCGTGAACCTCGCCTATCTTGTAGTTCTTGCCGGTGTAATAGAGGATGCGCTCGGTAATGGTGGTCTTCCCCGCGTCAATATGAGCCATGATCCCGATATTGCGGGTTCTGGACAGGGGAAACTCTCTGATCGGAAGCGGGTCAGCCATAGATCTCTCCCAGGGCGACCAGCGTCATCTGGGTCATCTGGACGGCTGGCACCGTGCAAGCAGTTGGTATCGTGCGTATCAGTGACATGCACATACTTGTCATACAGGAAAGCGAGCTCACCAGCGGTAATGAGCAAATGCTCTATTGGATTCGGCCATTTTGTGCATATCCTCCCTACGCTTCACCGACGTGCCGGTGCCGTTGGAAGCGTCCAGTATCTCCCCTGCCAACTTGAGGACCATCGACTTTTCTCGCCGGTTCCGAGCATAGCCGACGATCCATCTGATGGACAGAGTGGTGGCCCGCCGCGGCCGCACCTCGACCGGCACCTGGTAGGTGGCGCCCCCCACCCTGCGACTTCTCACTTCCAGCTCCGGTCGCGTATTCTCCACCGCCTTCTTCAGCACATTCAATGGCTCGGAGCCGGTCTTTTCCCTGATCTGATCCATTGCCCCATATACAATGCTCTCGGCCAGCGTACGCTTACCGTTCAGTAGGATCTTGTTTACAACCTGCGTTACAAGTACCGACCGGTAAACAGGGTCCGGAGCAAGCTCCCTTCTCGGAGGTGGTCCCTTTCGTGGCATTATCTGTATCTCCTGATCATGTTATTTCCCCCTACAACCTAGTAGCATTTGCAAGCATTGACTGGATGCACGGCCCGCGCGGCTTCTCCGCCATGCTCGATACGCTCGTTGACATCTTCAATATCTGAATTCAATACCTGCGCCATCACTATTGCGAGTCTTTCTTCGCACCATAACGGCTCCTAGCCTGAGCGCGACTCCGAACTCCTGCGGCATCAAGCGCTCCACGGATGACCTTGTACCGCACACCCGGCAAATCTTTTACCCTGCCTCCTCTGACCAGCACTATAGAGTGCTCCTGAAGATTATGCCCGATACCGGGGATATAAGCCGTTACCTCCACCCCGCTCGTGAGCCTCACCCTGGCTACCTTACGAAGTGCCGAGTTCGGCTTTTTCGGGGTGTGGGTGAATACACGCACGCAAACGCCCCTTCGCTGCGGCGCGCCCTTCAAGGCCGCCGTCTTGGCCTTAGCCTGTTTTGTCTGTCGCCCTTTACGGACAAGCTGTTCGATTGTCGGCACGCGTCAACTCCATCTGATCTGCGGATTACAAGATTACAAATTGCTCGGTACCACTCGGGTACCCCGAAGCCTACCGTGGCATGCCTCGAGCAACGTGGTAAGTATAGTACATCCTGGACGCTACGTGTGCAAGTAGGTATGCCACCACTGACGCTTGGCCACCAAGGCTACGTGATGTCACAACAGACTATACTGCCTCACATGGCCCAAAGCGTATTCGCCGCCCCCATCCCCGGCTCCAGCTTTGCGGGAACTGCCAGCACTACGCGAATAATCGTTCCTGGCAATACCGGCCCTGGCGGTTACCGGCACCTCGTGGCAGCACCTGGCGAGTCTTACGCGCTAAGGGTGGATAACGTGCTCCGGGCAACCAATGGACCTGCTGGAAGCACAGGCACATCCGGCATGTCCCTGGGCAAAGACAGGCAGGGAGCCGCCACACCCGAGGGCAAGGATCATGCGCCGGGAATCAACGCCTGCATACCCACGGACAGCGTTCCCGTGCGTGCCTGCGATCCCGGCATCACCCCGAGCCAGGTCCGGCCTGTGATTGCATTCGTACATATGACCGATGCGCACGTAACCGATGCGCAAAGCCCTGCCCGAGCTGAGTACTTGAGCATTCTCCAACGCGCAGGATCCCGCCTGGTACCGATCTTCAAGCTCATCGAAGCATACCGCCCGCAAGAACCCTTCAGCGCCCATGTAGTCGAGTCGATGTGCCGTGCTGTTCGCGATCTCCGTTCCGGCCCGGTGACCAGTGCACCAGTATCGTTTGTCATGACGACCGGTGATGCCGTTGAAATATCACAACGAAATGAGATGGAGTGGTTTGTGAAACTGCTCGATGGTAACGCGCAGGTAACCCCCGATTCGGGCGATGCTGCACGGTGGGACGGCATGGGCAGTGCGCATTTTTACGATCCGCAGTACTGGCACCCTGACGGAACGCCTCCGGGTCGCAAGCCTGACATGCCGAGAGTCTGCTTTGGTTTCCCGGAAGTGCCCGGCCTGCTCGACGCAGCGCGTAGGCCCTTCATGGCGACCGGTCTGGGCGTGCCCTGGCACGTCACTATAGGCAATCACGACAAGCTGGTCGGAGGCTTCAGCCCGCCCGCCCTGCTCACGTCTCGTATAGCAACAGGCAGGTACAAACTACGCCGCCAACCGGTCCCATGGCGCCGGGTGAAACGAGACTCCGGACGGGAAATCGGCTATCCTGCCAAGTGGATCTCCGCTCGTATTGAAAAGACGGCTACTGACAGTGCGTTGCCACCACCGGCAGGTCCACTACCGGGAGCCGCTCCACTACCGCCACCGGCAGCATCTCCACCGCTACTCCCAGAATACGGACCGGATGAGGTCACGGCAGGCAGTCCCCGGAAGAGCATGTCATGTCCTCGAACATGGTATGGCTTCGATGCCGGTCCGCTACGATGCCTGGTGCTCGACACCGTCAATCGTTGGGGTGGCCTCGAGGGATCGATGGACGCTGAGCAGTTGGCATGGATTGAAGCAGAACTAATCAGGGGCAGCAGCAGGTGGCGTAGAAACGACGGCACATGGACAACCAGCCGGGACGAAGACAGGCTGTTTGTGCTCTTCAGCCATCATCCGTTCGAAACCCTGATCAATGGCTACGTTCCCAGAAAATATCGTAGCACTGGATCACGAAGGGTGCTCGGCTATGAATTCCTATCCGTGCTGTCACGTTTTCCCAATGCCGTCCTCTGGATGAATGGACACACCCATGCCCATCGCGTATCCTTCATACCCGCCCTGAACCAGCAGTCCGCCACGCACGGGATCTGGCAGATCACCACTGCGTCACTGATAGATTGGCCGCAGCAGTCGCGTATAGTGGAAATTGGGATAGACAGCCAGACCGGAGAACTTCTGATCGTGTCCACGGTGTTGGATCATGCAGCTCCCATAGATCCTCGTGGAAACAGCCTGGATGATCCGCTTACGCTCGCCTCTTGGTCAAGGGAACTTGCCGCCAATCACTGGATACATCGTAATGACGGTTACGAGCCGGCTGGACGCGGGCAGTACTTCGACCGTAATGTCATCATTCGCATCCCACCGCCATTTCCTCTCGAACAATAGCCACCAACTCTGGCAGCCATCTCGCATTCAAGGGCACAGCCGAACCTTGGCGTATCGTACTCCAGCAATAGCTCCCATCCCTGACAGCCATCTCGCAGCCGAACGAAGCAGGTACTGGCATCCTCGATGGCTTCCTTGGTGCGGCACTTACCACACGCACTTACGATCCGCACTTACCACACGCAAGGCGAACTTGGATCACTCGCCAAGGCTGCCCTTGTAGACCTTACTAAACGAGTGATACAAGCTCATCACGCAAGGCGAACTTGGATCACTCGCCAAGGCTGCGCGAACGTTCGGTAGCCGCCCTGACGGCCTCTATCATCGCAGAACGGACAGCGCGTATCTCGAGCGCTTCAAGACCCGCTGCAGTGGTTCCACCAGGAGAAGTCACCCCAGCCCTGAGCGTAGACGGGCTTTCTCCGGTATCCATCCAGAGCTTCGCCGATCCGAAAATGGTGTTTGCGACGAGCAGGCTCGCAGTCTCGCGATCCAATCCCATAAGGATGCCTCCCTCCACAAGAGCCTCCGCCACAAGGAATATATAAGCAGGCCCTGATCCGGACAGCCCTGTCACTGCATCCATGGCGCCCTCTTTCACCCTGACGGTCGTTCCTACGGCTCCAAGCACTCTCTCGCACCAGGCCATGTCATCCTCCGAACAATTTTCACCTGGCGCGATTGCCGACACAGCCGCTCCGACAAGCGCGGGGGTATTGGGCATCGATCGAATTACCGGCATTGCGGCAGGAAGAAGGGACTCGATACGATTGATAGGTACTCCTGCCACGATAGACAGCACTCTATCCGACCTATAACCGAGATTACGGATGGACGCGCAAGCATCCTCCAAGTCGTCAGGCTTTACGGCCAAAACTATGCCTTCAAGCGGAGATGTCACCGATGACAGTTCACTGACGACGACCGTCCCTGCGGGCATGTCATTGGAGAGTATGTTCCTCTTGGAATCGCTCTTCTCGACAATCAGCAAATCTGATGGCTGCAGTATCCCCGACTCGAGTAGGCCCATGCCCAGGGCACTCCCCATCTTCCCACCACCCAAGATGCACAGCCTGGCTGCCGTCGGCACGCCATCGCCGCCAGCCATCGCTGTGGACCCGGTAAGCACGGTATACTCAGCAACCATCGCCACATGCTATCATGGCAGCGCCATGCCCCACCTCATCCAGCAAGCCTACAACGGCAGTGGCGGCTCGTGCCCAAGTGTAGCGCAACGATGACCACCTGCCAGCAAGGCCCATGCTACCTGCCAGCACCTGGTCATCGAGCACCCTGTGACAGGCTACGGCAAATGCGCCGGCGGACGGCGTCTCGACAAGATAGCCATTCCGTCCGCTATCGATCAGGCTACCAAGTCCTCCTACGTCACGTGCCACCACCGGCGTCCCACACGCCATTGACTCCAGAGCGACCAGCCCGAACGACTCTGACTCGCTTGGCACTATGCATACATCGGCTGCCCTGTAATAGCTGGAAAGCAGCTCATGTGGAACCGGCGGAACGAACTGCACACGGTCCACCAATCCCAGGCGCTTGACAGTTGCACGTAACGATGAGACATAACGTTTACCGCCTGCTCCGCTCGGACCTCCCACCACCACCAGCCGGGCAAGGCTAGTTCCACGCATGGTGCTCAAGACGTGCAACAACCTGATCGCAATATCCGGGGCTTTCAGTGCTTGCAACCTGCCGGCAAATAGAAGCAGCGGGAAGTCGCCCTCCATGCCTATAGCCCTCCTTGCCTGGTTCTTGTCGCCAGGACTGAAAAACACATGGTTGACGCCGGGAGAGACAACCCTTACCCTGCCCCGGTCGGCTCCATAGAGATCGACGACCTCATCTGCCTCGACCGGCGTAGAGACAACCAGCGCATCAGCACAATTCACAATACGATGCTCTGACTCGCAACGCAACCGGGACGGATCATTTCGTACCCTTGCAAGAGTGTGGAAAGTACACATTAGTGGAATGCCCAGCGCCTCCTGCAAGGCTATACCTGGCAGTCCAGAGAGCCAGTAGTTGGCGTATACCGCCTCTGGTGGCAATCCCGAACCGGAAATGACCTTCATTACGCCCTCAGTAAACTCCTCCACCAGGCTGTACACTTCTTCCTTGGCCACGGGAGCGGCCGGTCCTGCCCTGATGTGGTGTACGGTGAAACCTGGCTCCACCACCTGAACAGGCATCAAGTCTGGTCCGTATGCCCGAGTAAAGACGTCGCACTCCACACCACGGCGTGCCAGCGCGGTAGCCAGCGCTCTCACGTATACGTTCATGCCGCCGCCGTCACCTTCCCCCGGCTGTGCCAGAGGGGAAGTATGCATCGACAATATCGCCAGGTGCCTACGCTCCGTTACTCTCACCTCCGTGATATTCCATTGACCGGTCTGACGCCTTCAGCAGCTTCAACCATCGGATAGGCCACCTTAGGGCGCTTCTGGAACACGTTCGTTCTCATGCCGGAAGGAAAGGTAAATCTTGATCAACGCCTGCTTCTGCTCCTCGTTCAAGTAATGATCTTCCAGAACAGCCCTGGCCAGATCGTGATCACTTCCCTGAGGCTCGAGGATACCAGCCTGGACATAGAGCGTCTCAGCGGATATCCTGAGTGCCCGGGCAATCTGCTGCAGTATCTCCGCGGATGGCTTCCGCAGCCCTCGCTCTATCTGGCTGAGATACGGGTTCGAGATACCTGCCAGTTCGGAAAGGCGCCGCAGAGACATCCTAGCTATGTTGCGCTGCTCCCTTATGAACGACCCCAGATCGTGCCATCTGTCGGGTAGATCTTTTACCATCCATGCGCTCCGAGGAGACTGACGACATTGGCCGTCCAATAAATCACCTATTGATCTCCATGCCGAGCCATATTAGCGACTAGAAAGCGTCGACGCCATTCCCACCGGCAAGAGTCCGCAATGGAATTACAGCAGTACTACCTGTCCGTGCCCATCCACCGGATAGACACGCCACCGGATGGTACCGGATGGTTACGCGTTGGAACTCAGATCGTCTATAAGGGCATCCACAGTGACCAGCCCTCGCTCATACCTCTTGGCCACTTCCGCATCTATCGTGTCCATGATCCCATGCACAGAAGACCTCTGGGCTGACAGGCGGAATTCAATTTCGGTCAGTCTTGCAAGGGACTCGGCAATATTTTGCAAAGGGACCTCGTGCAGGTACGCCATTTGGGCTTCGCTCAGTACCGAATCCAGTTCAGCCATGGTATCCTGGATGCCTTTATCTTCACTGTTGAAATCAGGGGAGAACAACTTGGACACCCTCGCCGGACCAGGTGGCCTAGGAGGACCACATGCCATGATCGCCGCAAGCCTCTCTGCCGGGCTATCCGCGAAGGACGATGACGCACCCTCCGTTTCATCATTAGCGCTCGTGCCTGCGGAACCCGCACGTTCTTCCAGTGCGACCCTCACCAAATCCATCCGGCCTTCCGCTATCCTCCTGCAATACGACAAGATCGTCTCTAAACGTTCACACTCATCTCGCCTAGTTCTAAGGTCTGCCAGCTCAACGCCTTCTAACCCCGACACATACTCAGGATCAGAAATTCTTGCCAGCTCGCTATCCACCCAATCCATGGCCCTACACTCCGTCGTGGGCAACGGCTACGCCAGAACCAGCAAAATTGTCAGACACACCACGGCGTATGGGAGCACGGCCACAGCTAGCGCACAACTCGGCAGTCGGATTCGCGCTCAAGGTATCGCGCCATATCTGCTCTCCACACCTAGCGCATCTGCCATACGCGCCCTGTGACAGACGCTCAGTAGCTGCATGCACATCATCAAGTGCATCTGCAATCTGCAACAGTTCTGCTCGTATGCTGTCCAATTCCATCTCTCCTGGGGAACTGACAACATCCGGCAAGCAGCGTTCCATGACATCATCTTCCACGTCTTCCACGCAACATATCTTAGCCTTGTCGCGTTACGGATGCAGCACCCCGATTAGCATGCGTACGCCACACTGGCTTGGAAGCGCTCCGGCAGGGCACCTCAGTCGAGACGCCGTCGAGCAGCGACTCGCCCATCATGTCGCGCTGGCTGAAACGAGCGCTCCGTCGATCAAGGTAAAACGAGTCACCATGCACACGCTCCGGCATGTCGCTGCGATGCGCCTTTTCTCGCAGGAAACGTCATCACAGTGATAGTGCTCTGACACGAGCAACTCGCCACGGCCAACATCTATCTGCACGCCAACATTAACTACAAGCGAGAAACAATCGACCGCGTTCTACCGCTCGCAGCGAAGCCGGGTAGCTATCGGCCGATGGATCAGTCGGGCTGGCCGGATTTGAACCGGCGACCTCTTGACCCCCAGTCAGATATAACCTCTTTTTGACCAGGAATTACACACTTGACACTTCGCTGACCAGGCATTTAACTGTAAGCTAATGCAAGGAAGTGAAAGGAGAGGAAGAGCTAAAGGGCACGAATTGGGCACGAAAAAAGCACGTGTGCAACACTTTAAAGGCTGTGGAGAGGGCACAAAAAAAAATGTAAGAAAAGGGTTGACTTCTATGATGATGGGTGCTATAATACTCTTATGACCGCGTGCGCAGAATACATACTCCCGCGCCCAATCATGGTGGTAACGGATACGCTGTGTAATTGGATTGATGTGCATCGCAGCCGATATGGTGCCGCCGGACCGGCGATAGTAATAGTGACGGTTTTGGCCCTGCCATGGTGGGCGATTCTGGCAGTAGGCCACAGCCCACTGGCACCGTGGCTATTGGGTATTATGGTCGTGATATGGCTGGTGTGGGGGGCGCTATGGGGCTCCCAGCTCCCGGCACAGCAACTGTTGCTGTGCCGGTTGGCAGATATCATCGCTGCGGGATATGTCGCCTTCGCCCGCCTGGCGGAAGTGGTGGATACGCCGTTTTCCGCTGGTGAGGAGACCACGTCCATATCCCCTCGTTCCGGCGCACCACCCGGAACGACGGAGCGGGCACCCCGCCCGCATATAACACGTATCGCGTGTCGCGGTGCGACACGCACGGAGGCTGGACATGTCCCGGCCAGCCTCCGTACCGGCGACTACGGTCGTCGCGTCACCGCCATGTAACGGTACCCATTCCACCTGGCTGACGGCTGTCGAGGTCGCTGACTACCTCGGCGTGTCGATCCGCACGATCCGTGCTTGGTGTGCGGAGCACACCATCCCACATGTCCGATTGCCTGGACGTGTCGTCCGGTTTGACCGCAACGCGATAGATACCTGGGCGCGGTCACGCGCAGTGCCAGTGGCGACCGGTGTGCGCACACGTTCGCGTGGGGGTGGGCAGCGATGATGTCTCGCGCAGACATCGCGGCGCGAGACATCGACTGGGAGTCGATCATGCGAGCCGCGCAACGTATGGCGCGACGATACGCCACATCGCGCGAGGATAGCGAGGATATCGCTGCGGCCGCGGTAGAACAAGTCTGGGCGATCGCCAAGAAGAGGTACGATCCTGGCAGATCGGAGACGAAATGGGTGTATGCCCATCTCTACCATGCGGTCCATACCGCAGCGGCGATACGGATCTATGGCGTGACGGGGCTATCGACTGAGGAGTGTCGCGAGGCGTTTCGGCCATGGGACGGGATGTCGCACGCCGAGATGGTTGCTACGCTGGTATGGCGGTACCGAAAAAAGGGATATTCGCCGCACGGCGCAGCAGCCAAAGCGCAACGAGTCGCAGAGGCGATCTGGATGGCGAGAGGAGATGGGGGTGACCATGGCTGATCGTCATGCGGATTTACGGGGCAGGCCAGCAGTATCGGTCGATGATGCCACACAGTCGCTCTCTGATGCAGCAGACGCTATCAAAAACACCTACCGCCAGTGGCTCATCGACCGGGGCGGTGGATACGGCATCCGGCGCAAATCACTATCCGCTGCACCGTTGTGGCTAGTGCAGGCAGGTACCGGTGTAGGCAAGACCACACAGCTCATACCTACGCTAGCGCTGGCACTAATCCCGCTGCTGGTGGTAGTAGAGACAAAAGAACAGGCCGAAGCAGTGGCTGATATTCTACGCACTATAGCGCCGGGCATAAACATATGGATATGGCAAGCCAGATACCAACCTGGCGAGGACGGCAATCCGTCTGCACCTGGCGCGTGTCCGATGATGGATAAGATTGCGATGGAATTGGCCGGACAAAATCACCTTATTATGCCAAATGCATGTGTGGCTGGTTGCCCGCCTGGGAAAGCTCTTGACCCCGAGTATGCTGCGGAGCACCCGGATGTTGCACCGTGTGGATACCTGGGGCAAAACGAAAAGGCCAAGCACGCACAAGTGCTCATCATTACGGCTGATGCCTATACAGATGATCACACACAATACACACCGCCAGGTGGTGGACAAACAATCGATAGGCTCGTCGTCAAAGACGAAATCGGAGAACTGTACGCTCGACAAGATATATCGAGTGATGATATCATGACTGCGCTCCAGGCTATCCGTAGCCACGAAAATCCAGCAATGCAACCCATCGAGCGGGCACTAGGTGAGATATTTACTGGTATGGCGAAGACCGAAGACGAGTTGCAGGGGCTAGAAGCCTGGAATATTTTGGGGAAAGAACTACCCCAGTGGCTCTCGGGCAAGGCCGTTCAGACCGCCGAGTGGGAGCAACCAATTGTGTCGTGGAAAGACGAAACTGTCGAGGCTCCACTACGAATGATAGCCGATCTAGTCGAATGTCACAAAGCAGGACGGTTGACACTGAACGATGGGAAAATACACATGTCTATCCCTGCCCTATGGTACCAGGCTATTTTACAGGGCAAACGGCCATTTTGTCTGTTGGATGCCACCCCAGAGCCGGAAGTCGTCAATGTGGTCACTGCCAGGCAGGGAAATATTGTAGATATACACACCCGACAAGAAGTAAAAGTCCTGGTGGATAAGCGGTCATGGACAAAATCGATGCACGGAGAGAACCGCCAGGAACGCCGACTGCAGCGGGCGCAAAAGCTTGGGAACTTGTATCACTCAGCAGAAAAATATGGACTGCACAGCCCTAACATTTTGACTTACATGGTGGACACAAAATTGCTGATAGAACATTGTGGGGTGCCTGCACAAAAAGCAGGATGGTACGGAAATCACGACAAAGCCCAAAATGACTGGCTGGACACCGACCTTATAATGGCGGGCAACCTGTATCTGCCACCGGCCGAGGAAAAAATGAAATGGGTATGCTATCGTGCTACGATGAACCAATTAGGTGTTGAGTTGCCAGCGTGGACGAACAGACGATCAAGAGGGCATCGAGTAGAGGTAACTCCTGGGCAATGGATAGCCTGGCCGGACAAGCTATCAGCGGAGCCCGAAATTGCCAAATGGCAGATAGCAGAACAGTCCCGCCGTCAGGCACAGGCACTCGGACGCATACGAGGCAACCTATACCCTGGGCATACAGCACTCATCATCGGCGGTGTTAGCAAATTGAGCCAGTACGGGTACGATGATGTCGAGGTTATTGCACATTTGCCGGAGCTTGGCGGAACACACGCCACCTGGAATATGGCGCAACACGCTCATGCATGCTTGCCGATGACGCGAGCATGGAAAAAGGAGGGTAGGGTAATGGGATTGCTGGCGACCAGGCGTGCGACAGGTATCCAGCATGGGCATGATACCTGGGCCGAACTGAAACGCGAGCTCTACAACAAATTCGGTGGAAATCTGAATGCACTTGAGGCCGCGCTAGCCGATGCCGTGGAGATGGTGGCAGCGTATGGCTATTACCCCGCTGCGGTGCGCCTGGTCCGCACAGCCGACGTAGACGTCAACGCCTACACCAAGCAGGCCGTAGGCCGTGCGATGCTGGACTGGCATGCACACCGCCACGCCCACCGCGGGCCTCCCGTCCGCACCTGACCCCGCAAAAAACAACAAATATCGTCAAGCGACAGTACCTCACGCTCTCGAACACCCTTGCACGGCCACTAGGCCGTTTTTTTGTGCCCAGGCACCCGCTCTGGTTGGACGCACCATGCCAAACAAAAACTCCCGCACAACACCCGCCCAAAAACTAAGCAAGTGTATCAGTTACTAGACCATCGTGTAGTGATAGACCATCCACCCTATGATTGGATATTTGACCTTAGGGTGGACACATCATCGTAATCCGACTTACTCGGTAAGTAGGTCGGGTACGCAGAAGAAGATTAGCACACAACAGACTATCAACACATACCAGACCATTCCACCGGACCCAGCGTATCAGGGATACTAGATCATCGGTTATTACCAGACCATCCTGAAAAGCAAACGACTATGCAGTCTGGCGGGATGCAGTTTCGGACGGATGCAATTATGCACGCAATATCTTAATCTTCGTAGTTCTGACAGTTAAGGGGTGCCAGAAGGCACCCCGGTCAGGACTACGAGAGGCATTCTACAAGCCATACCAAACTAGGGAAAAGGAACACTCTGGGTACACCCTGCAAAAATCATCTGATACCACAATATGCCAAGCCTCTGACCAGGACTTTTAAATCCGCTCATATATATAAGTAGAGAAGTTATAAGGAGGTATAGATATGGCAGGAAATAAATATTGCCACTGGAGGCAAGAAGATGGTATCTGGTACATCGTTGGTTCAGTTGATGTCGTTCACGCAGGTGAAGAGGTCGAGGTGGAAACAAAGGATGGCGACATCCAGACTATCAAGATCGCAAGTCTGGGGCGAAAAATTATCGGCTGGGATGGCGCAGTGTTACAAGTTGGTATCCCAGAACCAATCGACACTGCTACTAGATTAGTTACTGATCGTCAGAAGGCACTATTGCGCCGCTTAGGAGCGGAGAACCTGGACCTCTACGAACAACTGCTTAAAGGTCGAGACGTGGCGGCAATGACTATGAACGATGCCAATGAAGCTATCGAGGCTTTACTTGACGCTCAACAAAGCTAATGACAAGCGAAAAAGAGCCGGTAGCATATTATTTTGGTCGGCGAGCAAGTGGAATATTCCTCGGCTTGGATGGAAAAGGCTTAGCTTTAGCGGCAGTAATCCTGGTTATTGCCATCATTGTATTTATCATAATTGGTCTGTTCGGAGCAGTCGTTGTCGCCATTATCGGAGCGGGCATACTGTGGGCACCTTCGCCATCAGGAGCACCACTGCGTACCTTAGCTACTCCCATTATCCATTGGGCACGCTCTATGATCTCCGGCACGGCTACTGCCGACGGCACCGTCCCAACGGCTCCCCCATCCCAGCCGTCGCCCTGGAATGCCCCTTATCGAGATGTACAGATCATAGAACACGAGGGCAGAGCTTTCTACCATCGAGACCGCCAATACATAGGTGTTTGGCAACTGCAATCTCTCAGGGACTTTGCGCTCTGCAGCATCGATGAACAAGAAGATGCCTTACGCAGATGGGGCAGTACTATCGCATCCATCCTGGCAGCGCCAGCGGTACGTGAATTTGAATGGCTTGTCGAAACACTGCCCGATCCGGGCTCCGCACCGGCAAGTCATCTATCGCAGTGGTTAGCGCGCCAGAGTAACCAGCCAGACGAGACAGCCTTAGCCGACTATCGTTCTTTGTTGACTGAGGTAGGCACCCTCGCCCACCAACATCGCCTACTTGCATCTGTAGCGGTAGAACCTCGTAATGGCAAAATCGAGGCTGCAAGCGAGGAATTAGCAGCCGTAGAACACCGGTTGCTTGCCTCAGGCTTGCCGGTAAGAGTACTGGACAAGTCAGGATTGGCTGAACACCTTGCTATCGCTGTCGATCCCGACCGTGTTACCACTGCGGCTGCTTTTATGGCGTTAGATAAAAACACTCCACCAAATATCCAGCCAAGCTGGTATGAGGATCTGTCCTCTCTCGATCTATCCCATTGTGTCTATAGCTCTTTTGGCATCACGGAACTCCCGCGTACTGCAGTCGGTGCCGACTGGATGTGGCCGCTATTGACAGCTATACCACCTGGTCTGAGATATGTCGTTGCAGTACATATGACTCCTATCGCTCCGTGGTTGGCGATGCGCCATGCCGAGGCAGCAGTTACATCGGCTGAATCGGAGGCCAGACGGAGACAACGAGCCGGTGGGTTGGAACGAGCGCGGGATCGATCCGTAATGACCGCTCTGTTGCGCAGAGAAGAAGAGATCGCCGCGGGCGAATCACTAGTGCGCACCAAGATTGTGATCACCGTCGCCGGACGTAGCCAGACGGAGGTGGAGTCCGCCAAGGATGCGGTGCTCGCTGCTGCCAGGCGTTCCCGCCTGGATATACGAACTCTATATGGAGCACAACGTGCTGGATGGGAATCTTGTCTTGCCCTGTGCTCACCGCCGCAGGTGGAAACCCATGAGACTACTACTCGCCATGCCCGTAGTTTCTATCCAGCACAAGTCTCAGCTGAACAATCAGGGGCAGGTATTTTAGTTGGCCAAGATGCCTTATCTGGCTCCCCGTGGAGCTGGGACCCATTTGTTTTATATGAACGAGGAATGGTCACGAATCCTAATGCCGCCGTGCTGGGACAGGTGGGCCGCGGAAAATCATCAATCGTTAAGGCACTGCTGGCGCGAGGTGTAGGAGTGTTTGGTTATCGAGCCTGGGTGCTCGACCCGAAGGGAGAATATGGACCATTAGCTGAAGCACTGGGTCTACCCTTGCTGCGATTACAACCGTCCGGTACTGAGCGCATCAATCCACTCGATGTACCGAGTTCGTTGTCTCAAACAGATACAGCAGCACGGAGAGCACAATTACTAGAGGCGTTGGCGTCCGCGGAGTTGAACCGTCCGCTGGAAATCGAAGAAATCCGTGCCATCGATGCTGTCTGCCACCGGCTTACCTCTGCACCTACACTTGTCGATGCAGCAAATGCGATGCTGGAGCCGGATCAGGAACTGGCTTTGGACTTGGCGTCGTCACCTGAGGCAGTAAAAGCGGCCATCCGACCGGCGGCACTTGCCCTACAGCATCTATGTCAGGGCAGGTTGGCAGGGATGTTTGACGGCCAGTCCACGATCTCTCTCGACGCACGAGGTGGTGTTATTGACCTCTCGGCCACCTATTCCGATACTGCAGCACTGCCTCCGATAATGGCGGCAACAATGTCTTGGCTTACCGCAGGGATGGCAGGTGGTGGTGGTCGGAGCTTTTTGGTGGTGGATGAGGCTTGGGCAGTGTTGTCTACCGGAATTGACTTTTTACGCTCAACCGCCAAACTCGCTCGATCCCTTGGCGTATCACTCATCCTCATGATGCATCGAATGTCCGACCTGGCTTCGGCAGGTGACGATTCGTCGGCAATTAGTAAAAAAGCCCAAGGTCTTTTTCAAGACGTTGAATCGGTATTCGCCTTTGGACAAGGAGCAAACGAAGCGGGTGCCCTAGCTGCCGCGCTCGAACTTTCGGATCGAGAAGCTGAGTTGCTAACCCAACTCGGTAGAGGGCGCTGCTTAGCGGTCGTCGGCAACCATCACACCCTGGTGGATGTTGTGCTCACGGAACGAGAAAAGCAGATTACCGACACTGATGCCGCGATGCGACAAGCCCCTGACCAGGACTTTTAATCCGCTCATATAAGGGGGTAGGAATCCAATTTGGACGAAAGGAAAAGGTGAAATGAAAACACTGATAAAAATTATCACAGCAGGATCGAGTGTGATGCTCCTAGCAGCTGGCCTGATACTCGGTACTACGGGCGTTGCGTCGGCAACTGGTACTACGCCGAGCACTACGTCAGTTACAGCGTCTGTCGGGACACCCATTGATAATGCCGCAACAATTAACCTAGGTATCAACGTAACGGGCAGCAGTGGTACGCCGACTGGTGCCTTTACATTCACGATGACTTATTCCAGCGAGGCGTCTGGCCAGACCGAAACATGTGACACAGGGAACAGCAGTCTCGATAGCGGAGGACAATGGGTTGGTAGCATTTATGTTTCTGCCACCACTTGTGCGCTTCCTGAAACGATCACTGTAACGGTCGATTACGAGGGCAATAGCACTTATGCGCCCAGCTCGGGATCGGAGACTGTATTGGTGCCGTCGCCAACCGCCACAACCATTACCGGTCCCTCTACCGCCACCGTAGGTCAGCCAGCAACATTTACGGCTACGGTCACATCTGACGGCCAGGGCACCCCTACCGGCACGATAACTTTCAGTGCTGGCGGAACAACTCTTTGTACTGAATCAGATACTACGGGCACAGCAACCTGCACCACTTCCGCATTGTTAGGAGGGTCTCAGGCGGTAACCGCCGATTACAGCGGAGGGCCTGATTATTCTGCGAGCTGGGCGGTGATGAACGTGACAGTCAACACGCCTGCCGCGACAACCACTACAGTCTCTGTATCACCGAATCCTGTGTATGCCGGAGAGACTGAAACGATTACCGTGGAGGTTGCCAGCTCTAGCGGTACGCCCACTGGGTCAGTCTCATATACAGTAACGGAACCGAATGGTACAGTAGCATTTCAAGGGACCGTGAGTTTGAACAGATCGGGCGAATGGTCGATATCAGACCCCATTACGTCCAGTGCAGCTCTTGGTACCTGGACAGTAAATGTTTCTTACGCTGGCAATTCCACCTACGCCACCAGTTCGGGATCGGCCAGCTTGACTATAGAGGCCCCACCAAAAACGGCCACATCGACATCCATGGCGGTCTCGGCCAATCCGATACAGGCTGGCCAGAGTGAGACCTTTACTGCTACCGTGTCATCTGCATCGGGTACTCCAACCGGTACCGTAGCGTTCAGCGATGGTGGTGGCGACCTCAGCGGATGCAGCTCTGTTGCACTCAATTCCTCCGGCGCGGCGATCTGCGTCTACACAATCCCGTCGGGGCTGTCAGGAACGTACGATTACTACGCTGAATACCTGGGCAACAGCACCTATGCGTCCAGTAGCGTAACTGTATCTCTGAGTATCACATCATCTAAGACCGCCACTACAACAACCCTAGCCACCTCGCCCGATCCTGTAAATGTGGGACAGACAGAGACCTTTACGGCTACGGTGTCTGCAGCATCCGGCACACCGACCGGCACTGTTACATTTACCGGACCAAACGGCAACCTCAGTGGATGCATCTCTGTCTCTCTTAACTCAGCGGGCACAGCAACCTGCACATATACGATACCGTCGGTAAGCACGGGGAACTATGTGTTCGAGGACGACTACTCTGGGAGCGGAACTTATGCGGCCTCAGGTGGTAGTGCGAATCTACAGATTGATGGGGATCTTGCGAATACGGGGACAACACTGACGGTATCGTCCAATCCAGTGCCAGCAGGTCAGAGTGTCACATTCACGGCATCTGTTCAGACCGCAACGGGCACTCCCACCGGCACCGTAGCGTTCAGCGATGGTGGTGGCGACCTCAGCGGATGCAGCTCTGTTGCACTCAATTCCTCCGGCGTAGCGACTTGCGTCTACACCGTTCCGGCGTATTGGAGTGGAGCTGTTCCCTATGCTGCCAGGTATTCAGGCAGTTCCACTTATGCCTACAGCATCGGCTACCTGACACTGACAATCGAACCTGCCACTACAGCGACCACCACAACGATCACAGCCTCACCTAATCCCGTGTATGCGTACGAAGGCGAAACTCTTTCGGCTACGGTGTCTGCAGCATCCGGCACACCGACCGGTGCGATCACCTATACGGTCACCGCACCGGATGGCACTGTGGCAGGCGAGGGCTCTCCTTCTCTAAACAGTGCGGGAGAGTGGACAATATCGACACCGATACCAATTGTACCTGCTACCGAGCTTGGTACCTGGACAGTAAATGTTTCTTACGTCGGCAATTCCACCTACGCCGCCAGTTCGGGATCGACTACCTTTGTCGTCGAATCGCCACCCAAGACGGGCAGTACTACTACGCTCGACGCCAATCCTGGTATATATGCAGTGCCAGGGTCTACGGTACTAAGTGCGCTGGTCATGGGAAGCTCCGGCACTCCAACCGGAACTGTTACCTTTGGTTTTGATGGAACAGTACTTTGTCCGGCCGTATCACTAACTGGTACGTCCTCGACTTCCGCTACTGCAACGTGTACAACGTCGAGTTTGCCAATAGGAACCGATACTGTTGCCGCTAATTATTCTGGCAGCAGTACCTATACATCCAGTTCCGCCACCACCAGCGTCCAGGTTCTGGCCGATCCCGCCACGGTATCAGTTGTGGCCAATCCGGTACATATCTCATCGGGTGATACCACTACCTTGACAGCAACCGTCAAGGACACGATTAACAACCTGCCAGAGACTTCAGGAACAGTGAAGTTTGAGTTTGATGGACAAATTCTCTGTGTAAAGACAGTCTCGAACACAAAAGGTACTGCAACGTGTGCCACCTCCAGCCTGCCGGTTGGAACCGATATTGTTGTCGCACAATGGGTCGGCACCAGCGGTGGAAAAACAATATACGCCAGCGGTGGCACGAATGTGTATGTGCTGAAGGCATCCACGCCAACGCCCATTCCGCCCACGCCAACGCCTGCTCCACCAGTACCCGTGGTCACCGGTATCAGTCCCAGCACTGGGCCAACTACTGGCGGCACTACGGTCACCATCACCGGCACCAACCTCTCCGGTGCGGGCTATGTGTTCTTTGCCTCCAAGACTGCCACAAGCTACACTGTCAAAGAAATATCGCAATTTGATATCGAGATAATCGCCGTGGCACCACCAGGGACAGGGACGGTAAACGTTACAGTGACCACCCCTGGAGGTACTTCTGCCACATCGGTAGCTGACCGGTTCACTTATGTATCTCCCACTCCGCCAGTCAAAACTACACCGACCACCTGGCACGCGATTTCGCCGGTACGAATATGTGACACAAGGCCAGGAAACCGTTCTCAACTGTCCGGTAGCGCCCTGGTGCAATGCAGCGGACTTACGATGGGTGGAGCAAGACAGAACCTTAACATTCAGGTAGCTGGCATCAGCGGAATACCTGCTAATGCAACTGCTGTGATATTGAATATCACGGCAGATCGGCCTACAGCGGATGGAGAGCTGATGGTCTGCCCTGGTAGTTCTACGACAAGGTGTGTTCCTGTCTCGACATTCAAAGGCGGTGTCTATGCCATCGCTGCCGCAAAAATGGTGGCGGTCGCAGGTGAGAGAGTAACCATAGAGTACCGAGGCGCTGGGTTCGTGAACATCATCGTGGATGTCGAGGGATACGAGACTTCTGCAGTAGTCAATCCGGTGTCTTTGACCAAGCCGGTCACTGTTTTTACCGGACATGTTACATCTACACCAGTACCCGTAGATATCTCTGCACCATCAGGGGTAACTGCCGTGGCGGTGCAGATAACAGTATCGAACGCATCAGCAGATGGATACATAACTGTATATCCATCGCAATCTACTTCGACCGTACCAGTGGTGTCGGCAATCAACTTTACCGGAAACGGAGAACACGTCAGCAATGTCGTATTCGTCCCGACTGGAAAGGTGTTCCTCGTAACAAACGGCGGCAACCCGTTGGTCACGGTAACAATCGTAGGAATCGGACAGTAGGAAATATAAGAAAGAAAGGAGCAATAATATGATGAGACAGATAGCGGCAGTGCTGAACAATGTAACACCTAATGGGACATTTCCAGGCGGGGCGCTGTTACAGACATTCATCGCCTATGCGATGTACATTGCTGTGACCGCGGCAGGGATTGGATTGCTGACCTCTATTGCGATGATGGCAATCGGCCATCACTCGTCCAATGGGCGGCTCAGTGATCGGGGTCGAACGGGTCTGATCACGAGTATCGTGGTAGGCGTCCTGGCGGGCGCTGCGATAATCCTGATTAACTTCGCCTTTGGACTGGGCGCAAAAGCCTAATCCCGGTTGGGGATGAGCATAATGTACCCCGTCTTCGCCATCCTGGGCATCGGGCATATAGTGGGGTGGGCGTTCGGGAACCTCTCCAGTTCCCTGCTCACCCCACTCGCGGACGCAATCGGCTCAGGCGTGACCACGCTGGCCAAGGATATCGGCCAAGCGGCGGTGAACAACACCGTTATCACCACCGGCGCTCGATATACTCAGTTGTTCGACACTGGGCTTGGGCTGGCGGGATATATCGGCGCATTTGCGCTGCTCGTAGCAGCAGCCATAGCGGCAGTCACGCAGAATTACCAGCGTGCCTTGGCCGCTCTTGTAAGGGTCTTCTTCGCCATCATCGGATCGTTCATATTATTCATGATGCTGCCGGAGATACAGAGTGCGATATCAGTAATGTCCAAGGCGGTTGCTGCAACCTTTGGTAATTCGTCCACCCAGGTAGGTGCGAGTCTCGTAGCGATGCTGTCGGTGAGTGGTATGACGGGCACACCGATACTCCTTATCCTCTTCGGAGTATTCGTCCTCATCGCCTGCTTCATCTTATGGATTATCCTGGTGCTTGCACAGTCCGTAGTGTATTTCACCGTTTTCGCGATGCCGCTGGCATTTGCAGCGTCTTACAAGTGGGGTAAGAAAATAGCGGAGCTGACGTTGGCTATGCTGCTCGTGCCGTTCGTGATCACATCGATCCTGGCGGTGGGACTCGCCATATTCGGCGACGGTGCCAATTTCGGGACCACACTGGAACATGTCGTTGCAGGAACCGGTCTGATTGCCGTTGGCTGCTTAACGCCTTTCATGCTCATTAAGTTGATTCACGCTGGTGAGGAGGGTATCCAGCAGATGAAAAATCCCCACGAGACCGCACATAGCTCCATCAGCCGTGTTTCCAGTCTGAAAAGCTCCCTATCCAGCTCCGTAGGTGGTGGAGGTGGCGCTGGATCAGCAACCGCTGGTGGTACAGGAGCCACAGCCGGAGCCGCTGGCGCAGGAGTCGCCACCGCAGGAGTCGGGGCAGCAGTTGTGGCCGGAGTG
The DNA here is from genome assembly GCA_021841005.1 of Actinomycetes bacterium. Taxonomy (GTDB): domain Bacteria; phylum Actinomycetota; class Acidimicrobiia; order Acidimicrobiales; family JAMCPL01; genus JAMCPL01. Next base: position 94,135 of record JAKBVZ010000021.1, read on the forward strand.
GCGGCGGCACGAGCGGCAGGTTCATCGGCGGCTCAGACCGCTCAGGCGGCAGGAGGACAGGGAAGTAGTGAGAGAGCATCTGGCCCTACTGCTACAAATAGCCGTACTCCGTCTGGGCAAACTAATATGGATGGTGCCGTCGATGTTGGCGCAAAAGAGGGGTCACCCTCAACCGCAGAACAGTCTGCACCTACAACAGAAGGCTTGCAGGCATCGCCTGATGGCGAAGGTAATCCTAGCGGAACCACCATCGGCGGTAATTCAGATATTTCCGTTCCTGCAGCCAGCAGTGTCGATGGTGCTCCCACTCCCGCTTCCGGCGTGCCTCTGGAGGTTCCAGAAGACATAAATACTCGTAGCTCTGAGCAGGTAGCCACTTCCTCTGACCAGGTAATTACTTCCAATCCTACACCTGCCACGACCAGTTCTCCGTCCGGTGGCAATAGCTCTCCTTCTATTCCACCGGACGGTTCCCCATCGCTGAACGCTACGGTGCCGGTTGGCGTTACGGGTAACCCAACTACCATTAACCCCTCGCCAGCTACGGCTCAAACACTAGGGGAACCACTCGGGCAGATAACACCCACCAGGATAGAGAGTACAGATGGTGGAACAACCTGGCACGCACAAGATAACCCGTCAGAAGTTGTTAATCCAGTTACTACATCCCCGCCGCCACCTGCTGCGCCATCAGTGGCAGCACCTGCCGAATCAACCTCGTCACAGCCTACAACTGAAAGGAGATCATAGATGTCAACAGCAACTAAGCGCCGTAAGAACCAGCGTCGTCCGGCGATAAAAAACACATCACGCACGGTGGCAAAAACCACGCCACGTCCACCACGACCACGACCTACCATCCCTGGTACGCCGCCAAAGGTTCCATCACCGGCGCCCGTAATAGTACAAGATAACCTCACCGTGGCAGAAGATGTGTCTGTTTTAACCGCTCCCACACCGGTTGTCCATCAGCCCATAACATCGACGAAGAAAAAGTCGCCTACTGTAGTTTGGAAGATCACAACTCCACTACCCGGCCTGCGGAAAATTCGCAAGAACCGCCGCAAGAAGACATGGCAACCACATGTCCTGGTAGCGGAATCATCTGACAATGACCAAGTGCACATGATCAGCGTCCGCCGCAAAAGACAGATGCCAAGAGTGACGCTGTGTCTGTGGTCCAGTTTCGCGGTTGGCAATACTGGCGTAAGACAGATAAGCGATGTTGTCGGCGTCCTTAAATCGTTGGAGGGGCTGAAAAGTGCAACAGTATCCATCAGTCCAGCCCGACAGGACTGGACAATCACAATTGAAGGGTCAGAACAAGATGTACTGGACAACTCAGTAACCGCTCTGTTGCGCCTGGGCATACAGGATGCGGGTGAGAATTTCGCACGCAATTGGATCGAAAAACAAGCCACCAAGGACGAGTTCGCACGCGGCGCTATCTGTGTCGATAAAAGATGGATAGGCGGCGTCGCCGCAGTGCTCGATGATGAGGCATCGGTATATAAGGCGATCCCACCAGTAATTCATCAGATCGATGTACCGATCATCCTGCATCTTGAAAACGGGTCATGGAGTACGCTTGTTCCGGCAAGCGGGATGGACAAAGACGAGTTGACCTGGGAGATTGCCAAACTCCGGCTACGCCTGGCAGGAGAGCAGATACACTCTGTGCGCATATCGGAACAACGCCTCTTGCGGGTGCTTAGGGGTGCAATATGAAAGGCATCGCCATTGCAGCAGCGGGGATCGTGGCGGTGCCCGTGATAATTCTTCTGGCTATCATCATGGCATTCGGAGCGCTTACCGGCCAATCTGGGTCATCGGGTACGACTGGCGCAACAGAACCATCGCCCTCGGGGTATGCAGTATCCAACATTCCAGCACACACATCCTCCAATGGACACGGGCCCGGCTGGTATGTATCGCTACCATTGCTTATTTCTGCGGCAGAACACAACGGTGTCTGTACGATGAACTGGACTTATCTGGCTGGGGTGGCCCATCAGGAGTCCACATTCGGGGAGTCAACCGCCGCGGGCGTGCACTCAGGATTAAACAGCGCTGGGATTGCAGCCGGACAGATGCAATTCGAGCCTGCGACATTCTTGGAATACGATACATCGCAGCCGAACTATCCAGGTGCCGTACCGGTTACGAACATCGGACTGGCGAATGGCCAGATACCGCCTGCAAACTCACCTATTTACAACAGCGTAAATGCTGTTTACGCAGCTGCCCGCGCCCTGTGTACTAATGGCATCGATAGCAATGCCTACAATGCCTTGCGATGGTACGGTGGGGCTGGTTGGTACGCCACAGCCGTAATCAACCGAGCCAAAAAGTATGCAGGCGCGGGATCAAGCTCAGCCTCGACGGTACAGGCATCACAAATCATGGCTGCGTTTATCGCTGCTGGGAAAACCGGACAGACCACCTCTCCTGCTACACCACCTGTGTCCTGCTCCTGGACAGGGGGAACTTACTGCTCTGCATTATATTCAGCGATCTATCAATCACTGGGGATACCACTACCTGTTACGGTGCCAGCGCAATATGCCTACGGCCAGGCGGTCAATACTCTCCAACCAGGAGACCTGCTCTTTTTCGAGACCGTCCCGCCGCCGCCACCAAAGAATGCCTGTAGCACCACATCCACCACATCCACCACCACTTCTTCTTCGTCCACAACCACCACCACTCCTTGCGTACATTGGACACAACAAAAACCAGCATTAACCGGCGTAGCAATGTACTTCAATGACAATACAATCATTTCTTCCGGCGGATCAGGGCAACCGGTCGTAACAACGACCATCCCCACTAATCCGCCACCGACGAGTTTTACGTTAAATGGATTGCGTTACAAAGGCGCTACCGATCCTGCGGAGGTGAAAGGATGAACAACAAGACAAGAGCAAGAGGCATCGCCGGATTGCTTGTGCTCGCTGCTGCGGGCCTGATTGCGATCTTAGTAATCTACGGACCAAGGCCAGAGGTACGCCATTCCCCACCGCCAAGGACTCCATCGGCGGCACCGACTAAGACCACTCGCCCTGCATCACCGCTTACTACGGCGCCACCAGTGCAACCAGCGCCATCCACTCCGGCCTCGCTCACACAAACGGCAACCACTGTAGCCGCAGATGTGAATATCGGTATCTTGCCACCGCAAAAAGACGTATCTCCGCAGATGTGGGCAGTGCTTGAGGTGCCTACGGCCTCGCCACCACCGCCAGCCACGATCACATCCCCACCGCAAGCCACCTATCAGGGCGGCGGACCGGGCTGGGCCATCTTCTCGGTAACGGAAGGCATCAACAACATCTCCCTTGTAGATGATGTTGTCTTACAAAAGAATACAGAGGGTACGTGGGTCGTTACCGACATGCCGGGAACACTCACGCCAACATCAGGAGGTACATCATGATCAGACTTGCAATTCTCGTCGTAGTAGGCATCGCCGCATGGGTGTGGTTTCACGACCACTCCGTTACGTATACGATTGGGCTGGTAGAGGGACTGTTTCGGAACTTATGGAATGATATTGTCGGTTCAGCGCAAGCCCACATGCACCAGGCGGTGAAGTAATGGCAAGCCCCTCTCAACGTTCCCTGATTGCGGACTTTAGTGTTGTTTTTATCTTGGCGGTCGGAGGAGGACTGATCTGGGTGTACCAACACGCGGGGCAAGTCGCCACAATTATCGCCGGTGCAGGGGTGATCGGCATAGCTATTACGGCATTTGTTATAGCAGAGGCACGGAAGGGGAATACGAAAGGACATCGCATGAGCCGGGGGCAGGTGTCGAAAGAAATGGGAGAGCTGCGATTGCGACTGGCGACACACGTAATGCCAGGAATAAACACGAAAAAGGCGGAGCCACATCAGTTGGGTCTGCTGATAGGTAAAGATATCCAGACCGGAAGAGGCATTTGGTCCTCCATCGAAGATTCTACGTTGGTGGTTGGCCCACCACGCTCCGGCAAGACAGCCAGCATCGTAATTCCCTACATAATATCGTATCCAGGCTCGGTTGCGGCAACGAGCACAAGGCCGGAAATTGTGATCAAGACGGCGAAATATCGGGTGAACCAGGGGCCATGTTTTTCCTTCGCGCCACAATCACCGGATATCTTGACAGCGAAAGATGTGGAACCGCTACGTTGGTCTCCCGTCAAAGGCTGCGAAGAGCCACTTGTTGCTATTGTCCGAGCAGGGGCAATGGTTGCAACCGGTAGTGGACTGGGTAACTCTGTAACTAATGCAGATTTTTGGGCAGGATCGGCAACCGCAATCATGCGATGCTACCTACATGCTGCAGCAATCGGGGAAAAGACGATCAAGGACGTTGTGGCATGGGCAAACGATCCCTCATCACCCATCCCTCTTGATATCCTCACCCATTCTGGTCTCGATACGGCGGAGATATGGGCAGCAGAACTGGCGAAGGCAGGTGCAGACAGCCGTATGGCTGCAAACATCTGGGCTGGGGTACGACGTAGCCTGGACTCCTTGGCTGATCCACGGGTGCTACAAGCGTGTAGTCCCACACCGGAAAATGCATTTGACATCACACAATATCTATCGGAGAAAAGCACACTCTATCTTTGGGGAGATGCGTCATCTCAGTTGTCTGTAGCGCCGCTCCTGGCATGTCTGTTAGCGAGCATAACCGATACCGCCAAGCAACGGGCGGCAGCACTTGAAAACGGTCGCCTGCAACCACCGCTCGGTCTGATCCTCGATGAAGTGGCGAACATCGCGCCACTTCCTAACATGCCTGGGCTGCTGTCTGAATCTGGTGGAGTTAACATTTCAACAGTGGTGATCTTACAAAGCCTGGCTCAGGCACGGCATCGTTGGTCAGATGCCCAGGCATCTGCGATGTGGGATGCAGCGACCATCAAACTTGTATTACCCGGATTGTCCCAAGCGGACGATCTCTCGAACATCTCCAGACTTGCCGGTGAAGTACCCATCGAGATCGAGTCTCATTCCACAGGATCGGGCGGAAGTAGTATGTCCACATCGCAGACGTTCCGAGCAAAATGGAGTCCACAAGAGATTCGATCCCTACCAGATGGTCACGGTCTTGTGTTTTACCGACGGTTGGAGCCGGTGGAACTGCAACTGCTCCCTTGGTGGGAACGGGAGAAGAAAGGGCGGAAAAAGTAAATTATGGCAAGTATAATCGTAACTATTCAGGCATTCATTTTAGCATAGAAGCCCGTCCAACACTTTCCCTGTACCCGATACCACGGCCACCTTTACTTCGCGCTTGGATGCCTTGGGTGGTGAGGGGAAGGCGAAGGACGTCGTGGAGGATGAACCCGAGCCGCCACCTACGCCTGCCACCTGAACGGCCAGCACGCTACCGGAGCCAAGCGTGTTATCTGCATACGGCTCACCTGAGCCGGTACGGGTGTCGTATATACGGCTCGGCGCCATGGCCATAAAGGGCAAGGAGCCGCTCGACGAGCCGGACCCGTCCGTGTACCAGCCGCCTACATCTACCACTACGTTGAGACTGCCCGTATTTGCATAGAGGGCGACCTGCCCTGCCGACCCGATTGGAACGATGACTCGATTGGGTACGGTCTCTCCGCGGGTGAAGTTAAGGTTGGATGCGGTGGAGCGGTTCTGGCCCGCCGGATACACCGTAAGGAAGCCCACCGAGGACGGACCGGTACGCTACGTAAGCGGAGGTGGGGCCAATTACCTCAACCGTACCGGGGTCATATTGGTCGATTGTTTCCATCCCTGCGTGGCAAACGGCGCTCATAATCAATCAGGAACCGAATCCCTGCGCTAGCGGATCACTAAAGACCGGCAGGCAGCATACTGGCAATGTTCGATGCAGATACCCCGGGTACATTAGCCACCGATATCACATTGCCGGACGATCGCTTGTGTGTGGTAGCTGCCGGGACCTGGTTGCCAGAGAGCTGCTGCTCCATCCATGACGATAGTGCTGGAGTACGGTTAACAGGCATGTCAGTTTTTGTGTCGAAGGTCTGTGGTCCGGCAATAGCAGTCATTTCGGCAGAGATTGACATCATGATTCTGTATCCTTCCACCGCATTGGGGGAAAGGAATACTTGTTGGGGCGAACCCACTCCGGATGGTGCAGAATTCGAGCTGGATGTCGAATGGGATGTCTTATAGATCCTGTACTCATTTTCTGCGTATGCCTGCGCAGCTGCCAGAGAAACTTCATGTCCATCGTGCTGCGATGCCTGCCAACATAGGTAGACCAGCGCCTCGTAGGCTACGGCTGCATCCAGTGCAGCCGTAGCAACCTGGTCCTTCACGGTTGCAACCGCTGCCGACGTCCGAAATCCTACGCGTTGAGCATTCTTGGCTGCGTTAGCCAAGAAAGTATTCTCAAATCCCACGACATGGCTCGCTATCGGTTCCAGCCCTACAGACGTACCATTTACCGACAAGGATACTCCCGAATTTTTGAGTATCTTCATTTCGGCCGCTAGGCTTGGCACAGATGATTCTACTTTTCGTAGTATGGCAACATTGGCGTTTGTCAAATGAGTTGAAGGAACTGGCTTTATCAGTGCCGTAAACGACATGGTTGATCGTGTTGCCGTGTTGCCAAGACCGAACACTATCAGCGTAACCCCAACCGCCAGCACCAGCACGCCCCCTACGACTGTATATTGCCATCGCCACTTTCCACGGCTATTGCGCAGCTCCTTGAGGTGGTTGCTTCCTAGTTCCCTGGAAATGGTGGATGGACCATCGCCATTTTCTGCATTCATAACACACTCTCCTCTTATTGCGTTTTACTTCTACTGGCTCTTACTTCACGACACTTGTTCCATTCACGTTCCATTCACGTTCCGGTAGTTCAAGGATTACTTGCCAATACCGTAAGCTGCCCGCCATTGTCAAGCGGTATTGAACCATTGTTGCTGTTTACATACTCATAAGCAGTATCAATTGTATTGTTGTAGTGGTGGCCCGAAAAATTTGGATACGATGCAAGGCAGGGTACCCATACTGGCATTGCTGGGCTAACAAATCCAGGGCTGCAACTATGACCTGACGATGGGGTTGGTTCACCGATATAAGTACTGCTGTCGTAATGGGTTGAGTAAGCGAGCCAAAAAGATATTTCATCAAAGTCTGGGAAGCTGGGTCCTCCAGGTTCGTTAGGCATCAAACCCCACCATCCATCTTGTGTAAGAAGGTAGTATATGCTTCCGTTGCTCGACCACTCCTGCCAATGGACTCCTGAAGCCATATAAAATTCATCGTAATTGATATCTCCACAGAAGGGGTCGATCTGACACTCCGAAAACGAAGGATACACGTATCCAGCATTCGAGGATTGTCCAGAGTTTATCAATACAGGACCGGATACAATACTGCAAGAGGCCAAAAGCAACGCCAGACTGCAAGAGGCCAAAAGCAACGCCAGGGAAATTATTATGGTACGACCATATTTCGACCTTCTCATAAAGGCATCATAAGCACCCCCCCCCCCATTGCTAGAGGCTTTAGTCACATATCGCCAACTTTCCAGGTCTTGAAACCGCTTTTGTCAAGATTCACGCGTTTAGCAGCACTTCACGACGCACGGAGTGCTACGGCGAGTCCAGGGCTCCTTGCATAGGGCCGCCTTCCACCCGGTCAGCCTTTCCGCCTACGGTTCCTGATCTGCTCGCACTGACTTGATCTGCATCGCAAATAAGTCCCGCCGGGAGGTTCCAGGCAAGCATCGTTTCGTGGGTCTGCCTTGTGGCCCCGGTGTCCCAACACGTGGCTCCGACCCGGCGGCGCACGTCATCTATCGCTTTATTGGTCGGCTGGATGACATGGAAGTGGTCTACGACCGAAGATGCATTGTTCAGATGCTCCAATAGGGCCAAACGGTAGCCTGCTGAGGGGTCCAGGGTAGCCAGGGTAATCTGGTCGCACCACTTCGTTCCTCGGTCTGTTAACGGACATGCAAAACTGCATGGATGCGGTCAAATAACTGCACGGTGGCGGACACCAAAATTGCACGGTACTCGTGAGGAGTCGCGAGGCGGACAGGCGTTCTGGTGACTATTCCTGCGTAATTTGCCGGCCATTCCTATCGTTTTTTGCCACCCCCACTTGGGTGGTCATTCGATGGTTCAGACCGTCTGGTTCACCTCCTTTTGTAGTCTCATTTCTGTCATCTTAGCCGACATCTGTTTGGGCTGGATTGTCGACACCCGTTTTTCTCATGGTGTCTCCCTTGAGCTCAATGCGGTGGGTAGCATCTAATATCCGGTCTAAGAGCGCATCTGCTATAGTTGTATCTTTGATTGCCGGATGCCACATGTCAACTGGAAGCTGGCTCGCAAAGAGGGTAGAGCGCCTTGTATCCATTCAGGTCCCCATGGTAGCACACAACTACCATGAATGGCGTGATTGATGTGGCCTTGGCCTTGACTTGAATGTTTATCCGCTAGATACGAAGCGGTTCCGGAGGCATCCAGGGCTTGCCCTCAAAGAGCGCGGTCAGCACGTCGGATGCGTTGACGCCGTGCTTGGATGCCGTCGATATGTAGGAGCGGACCTTGGCGAGTCTCTCGACTCCATTGGTGGCTCGCAGCGATCCAGAGATCTTCTGCTGGAGCTTGGCCATTCTCAGGTCGGACTCCGCTTGGTTATTGGTGTTATTCCGATATCGGCATAATTCGAATTATGCCGATGTTTCAGTTATGCCGATATCCGCGTGAATGTCCTGATCCAGGAGGTGATCTAATCGAATAGTTCGGCATAACTGTTGAGTCTGAGATACTGGCCTCTCTATCAATTTAGAG
>JAKBVZ010000008.1:0-83667 GCA_021841005.1 Actinomycetes bacterium
TAGCGGTCGAGAACCTTGGATTTCACGAGATGCGCGCGAGCGGTCGTGAGGAACAGCGGTCCTCCCCGTGGTTCCAGAAGGTGGTCTGCGGGATGCCGACGGCTCAGTTCTGTAACCGTTTGGTTGCTATGGCATCGAGGCGAGGGATACTTGTCGCAGGAGTACCTGCGGCTTACTCGTCCATCTGGGGAGCGCAGTACTGGCAGGGGACGCTCTCATCTAAGTCTCACAAGATCTCTAAGCACACCGCAGCAGCGGTGGTGCTTGGTAGAAGGGCACTCGGGCGCCGAGCCCGGTGCAAAGCTCAGGCAAGTCCAGGTGTGACCGCACCCGACCAGAGGATCGAAGAGGTAGGGCAACCTGCTGGTACGGAGAGCTACCACGAGCCAAGCACCAATGGCAAACGACCCGAGGGCAAGGGAACCCCAAAGCTACCAAGGCGTGAGGGCATCGGGCATCGAGCCCGTGGAAGACCCAAAACGGCAAACGCAAGATCAGGGGATCCTAGACTGGCGAAGACCGTTCGCGTCAGTCGGGTGTCACTAAAAGGCACTTAGGAGGAACGGTTGCAGTTACCACACGATCAAGCGTGCAGTAACTGCAACGGCTACGTCCAGCCTATATCAGCTCGCAGTGTGGCTCGTTGCGAGAGCGGCCAATTCCTTGTCGATAGTTTTCTGGTACTCTTCGAAGTCTCTCTTAGCAGCTTTCGGGCTCCACCTGCCCTTGATGGTAAAGAGCAGGATGAGAAAGAGCACTTGTCCTCCCAGGCATACCCACCACCACACTTCCCATTGGTTGGGGGAGTGCTTCTCGGCCGGGATCACCTTTTTCTCGACGCTCAGCAGACCGGCGAGTTGCGGTGAGTACTTCTTGATACTTGCCACCGTTGCCGGGGATACCGGCTTTCCAGCCTGGACACTGGCCGCGGCTGGGCTGAAGTAGCTCAGTCCCTGCAACTGGTTGAAAACACCTGGTTGAGTTCCAGCTATTCTCCTCTCATTGCCGAGCAGGACGGCGAGTTGCGGTGAGTACTTCTTGATACTTGCCACCGTTGCCGGGGATACCGGCTTTCCAGCCTGGACACTGGCCGCGGCGGGACTGAAATTGATCAGGCCAAGCAACTGGTTGACCAGAGGATGGGGTACAGCGGCGAAATTGTACCCGCTGGAGATGTAATCAGCCAGTGCCAGGCCGTAGGGCTCGTGCGTCGCCTTCAGGTCAGTAACCACCGTTGCAGGGGCTGGTTTCCTGGCGGTTGCGTATGGCGCTGCGACCTCGAGTGCTTGCAGGGTACTGACGGTATTTACACTTGCCGGAGTTGCAAGGTAGGTTGCAAGTGCCTTACCATAAGGCTCGCCCGTCGCCTTCAGCGCTGCAAGCACGCTAGGAGGAGCTGGCTTGTGGTTGGCGACATACGGCGAGGCCGACTTCAGGGTTTGAAGCGTTGTGGCAGAAGTCTGGTTGTCGACAAGTGTCGATGCAGTGGAAATGACTCTTGGCATCACCAGGAAAGAGGCGGCAATGACTATTCGCAACACCCATCCCCATACTGCAAGTCCGGTCGCCGCCAACGCGGGATTCTTCTCCTCCACCGCTTCGGTATAGGCGGCCATCCAAGGAGCGTAGGCCATTGCGTCGAATATGCCGATGAATACAACGATCCATACCAGCGTGTAGTACCCGGTAGCCGGAGAATGGACCTTGCTCAAGAAAATATACGTGGCCACGATCATGCCGATTGCTCCCACCAGCATGAACGGCTTGCGTACTCGCAACTTGTCCGAGAGAATTCCCATGGCAACGAGGGCTATTGCATCGAATGCCCAGTACCAGGTGTCTATGCCATTGGCATTGGCGGTGCTCTGGCCGAACACTACGACAAAATAGAGGGTGAATACAGTAACGGCTGCATAATAGATGAGCAAGAACGTAGAGATGCCGAAAGCGGAAACGATCAGGTCCCATTTGAACATGGTGCGCAGCGGACTTTTCAGGGATTTCTCTATGTCGATGCCCTTGGCTCGTGCCTGGACGAGCGCTCTTTCCCTTTCCGATACCATCAGCTGGTCACGTAGTCCTGGTGACAGCTCACGAAGGCCGATGAAAGCTACGACAAAGATAGCCAGCGCCACGATACCAGAGATAATGAACTGATCCTGCCAGGGATGTAGATGGGCAAGCGTATGCTCGGCAACCAAGGTGGCCGCCAGACTTCCTATTACCGGACCGAGAGTCCAGAATCCCATGGCCGACGCCCGGCCCATCTGCGGAGAGAAATCTCTTATCAGTGCCGGGGTGGAAACCAGTACGATCCCTTCGGCGAAGCCTATTGCGGTGTAAGCGATACCGAAGCCCAATTCCGAGTGTATGTTCGGTATGGCGAGAAGTTGCAGCAACGCCACTACCAGCACTCCATAGAGCGTAAGGTTTACCCTGCCTATCTTGTCAGACAGACCGCCGACAAGAGCAGTTACAGCGGCGGCGGCATTGCCGATCACTACCAGTGTCATGAAGTAGAGGAAGGACATGTGATAGTAAGGCAGCATAAGAGGAGTGACGGCCCCCTCCACGAAATACAGGTAGTAGAGCACTATGGTGATTGCCACGGTGATCCCCAGATAGGTATATCTGGGAGCAGTATCCGGGTATATGTCCATCGACCTGTCAATGATGAATCGGAACCGCCCCTTCGGCGACGATGACTGCGCTCCTCCGGTGCCGGAGTCTGTTGTACTGGTAGTACTGCTCAATTGAGTTTGCCCCTTTCACTATACGTAAACGCTTTAATCCTGCAATGCTCCACCATATCCTGATCGCAATGCCGTCAGTACATAAGACCAGGTGAAATGCCCTTTAGCGGTCGCATGGCTACTATGACTGGTAGTTTACACTACGAAACATGGCAACAGTGGGTTTTTGAGAAAAAATTGCCTGCGTGAGTCAGAAGCAAACGCAAAGCCGCTTAACGCTCATCCGTGCCGGCTTCATCTGTGTCAGCGATATGATTTGGCATGTTGCCAGAATGCTTTGTACTGGCTGAAGCCGAACTTTCTGCTTGACCGACTTCATGATCATGCTCGGCAAATGCGTTGGTAGTGCTATCAGTGTTCGGCGCTGTCTTGTAACTTCTCTTTGCTGTTTCCAGCCTTTCAGCCTCGCGAGCCTGGTCTTCCGGATGTGGCCTCGAGGGTAGAAAAATAAAGGCTATGAGTACCCCCAGAAATGTGCATCCTGCACCGATAAGATTGGCCTGGTTGACCCCTATGGTGAAATAATGCTTTGCTACTGCGGCAAGTTCCACGCCCAGCTTGGCATTTACATGAGATGACACGTATCCTGCCACTGCAAGAGCACCTGCCAGCGACCCCTCTATATAGTGGAGTGCTTGAGCAGGAACTTTCTGCCCGACCAGGAGAGGCGTAATTCCCGCCCTGTAACGAGCATTGAGCATGCTTCCGATCACGGCGACACCGAGTGTGCCGCCGAGTTGCAATGCAGTGCCATTCATAGCGGAACCCACCCCGGATTCCTCATGAGAGAACGAACCCATGATGGAGTCGGTGGATGGTGGCATCGCAATGCCCACACCTGCGCCTATGAGAAACAGCGGAGCCAGTAAGCTGGTGTATTGCTCCTTGACAGTAAGGCTTGACAGCAGCAGCAGGCCAACAATAATCGCTCCAAGACCTACTGATACCACTATCTTGGTTCCGATACGCGGCACGAGAAAACTCGACAGGACAGCACCACCGGCAAGCAGTACCGACACTGGTGCTATCGCAAAGCCCATGTGGATGGGGGAGTATCCCAGCACAGACTGCATGTACTGGGTCATCAGGAACATTACACCTGCCAGTGCGAAGAACGTGAGTGTCAGCGATGCAGCGGCGGCAGTGAACCTTCTCTTCTTGAAGAGGGACATGTTGAGCATGGGATGCGCCGAATGCCTTTCCCACAGCACCATGAGCCCCATGATCACGGCACCTGCCGCCATGGCTGCCGGTACGGTCGGATCGCCCCAGCCATTGATCGGCACGTCTATGATGCCCCAAACCAACATGCCGATGCCCGCTATGGAGAGCATGGAACCTATAGGATCGGGTGGGCGTGTCCTCGGATCTCTTGAAGGCGGCACCAGAAAGGCTATAGCCACTAGGCCAAATACGACTATCGGAACATTGATGAGGAAGACGGAGCCCCACCAGTAATGGGCGAGCAGTATACCTCCGAGTATCGGTCCTATGGCCACGCCCAAACCGGAGGCGCCTGACCATATCCCTATGGCTTTCGCTCTTTCGTGCGGATCTACGAATACGTCCATGATGACTGCAAGGGTAGCCGGCATCACAAATGCCCCACCTACTCCCATGACGCATCTGAATGCAATGAGTTCCGATGAGGAAGTGGAGAATGCTGACATTGCCGAACCCAAGCCGAATACGGCCATTCCACCGAACAGTATACCTTTACGACCGTAGCGGTCTCCAATGTTGCCTGCCGTGATTTCCAGGCCAGCAAAGACCAGAGTGTAAGCGTCCACGATCCACTGTAGATCGCTAACTGTTGAGTGAAGTTGCCGTGCCAGGGTAGGGAGAGCGACATTCAGGACGGTATTGTCCAGCGTAGTCATCAATATGGAAATGCAGAGGACAGCCAGGATGGCAGCTTTCCTTTTCGAGGAAAGAGGGCCGTGAGAAGTGGTCCCGTCTTGTGGCGACCGAAGAATTTGCGTTACCTGCATATGATATGCCCTCTAGCGGGTATGGCCGGTAAGGATATTCTCGGTCGCGTCCTTCACGCATCCAAGTGTATCCCCGAGCGCCCTGGTGCTTCCATATCGCTCAACCAAGCTCACTACCTGGAGGCTTGCCTGACAGATTTGGTTAGCGCTCATCTGAGCCGGTATCATCGCCGATCGGTCAGCCGGCTGTTTGGCAGGCACTTCCATCGAAAACCATCCTACATCAGAGTGTTTCAACCCAGGCAATCCGTGATCGACTGACCCCGCTATCACCGCCACAGGCACGTCCTGATCATGTGCAGCTCGGATAATCCTGCCAACCACTTTTCCCTCGAAGGACGTAGCATCAAGGCGACCTTCCCCAGTGATTACCAGGCTCGCTCCAGCCATCCTTTCCTGCAACTGTACTGCGTTCGCGATGACATCGAAGCCAGGTACGAGGCGCGCTCCCAATGCGGCAAGCCCACCTCCCAGCCCTCCAGCGGCCCCACTGCCGGCCAAGCCGTTTACATCTATCCTGTAATCCGTCTCGTAGTAATGAGCCAGGTCCACTAGTCTTTGCGATAGAATATTGACCTGCTCGGTATTGGCTCCTTTTTGAGGAGCAAATACCCTGGCCGCATCCAGAAATGCAGTGCTCACATCGTAGCAGGCAATCAATTCCACGCCGTTCAATTTCTTGCCGGCGCCAGCGGCTGCGACTACAGTCGTAATTGCTTCCACCGCGCCCAAGCCTCCATCGGTACAGGCAGAACCTCCCAGTCCGATCAGTATTCGCCTGATACCGGCAGTAATCGCGGCCATGATCAATTCCCCGACTCCCCGTGAGGTGGCAGCCAGGGGATCGTTGTATCTGGCACCCCCTACCAGGGCTAGACCCGTTGCGGACGCGCAATCCATTATGGCCAAGCGGGGAACGCCTCCAGGATCGACTGTATAGTAAATAGCCTCGACGGGTTTGCCAGCAGGTCCAGATACTGTCACAGGATGTCGTGAATAGGATATTCCATGCTCTTTCAGTGCACTGACATATGTCTGCGCGAACCCCTCACCTCCGTCAGACATGGGAGTTGGATCGCACTCTATGCCCAGTCGAGATGACGATTCGCAAATGGCGTGAACAATCTTTATGGCCGGTACTGTTTCCTTGAAGGAATCGGGAGCCGCAATGACACGAGTCGAAACCACATCCAGCAGGTTAGCGCAAAGATGCCGCCATATCTTTGAATGGCGTGAACGATATCAAAGTAGTGTGTTCAGAGAAAGTACTAAGAGGCCCACCATCCACCACAGAACAGCTGTTCGATTGTATACTGTCCTGAGGTAATCGTTAGTGATACACCCCTGCCTTATGGTGTCGGGTACACAACAGATACAGGCACGTGACGATGGGAGTGCCAGCCGGCGCGAGCATGCCGTGAATAGAGATAAGGAGAAAGTAATGGAGAAAGAGAAGGCATTGGAAGTAGCTATAGGGCAGATCGAGAAGCAGTTTGGGAAAGGATCGATTATGAAAATGGGGGAGCGTACGCATATGCTGGTTGAATCGATACCGACAGGAGCCATGTCCCTTGACCTAGCGCTCGGGATAGGTGGTCTCCCGAGAGGGAGGGTGATAGAGATATTCGGACCAGAGTCCAGCGGCAAATCCACCTTGGCGCTGCACGTGGTGGCGGAGGCTCAGCGTAATGGGGGAACATGTGCATATATCGATGCCGAGCATGCCATGGATCCGACTTATGCAAAGGCTATCGGCGTAGATATAGACGAATTATTAATATCTCAGCCCGATACAGGTGAGCAGGCACTGGAGATAGTCGACATGCTTATACGCTCAGGCGGATTGGATGTGGTTGTCATAGACTCCGTGGCCGCACTGACACCTCGTGCCGAAATAGAAGGTGACATGGGTGATGCCCATGTAGGGCTGCAGGCTCGCTTGATGTCGCAAGCGCTGAGAAAGCTAACTGCATCGTTGTCCAAGTCTGGTACTGTTGCGATCTTTATCAACCAGCTACGAGAAAAGGTAGGCGTCATTTACGGCTCATCGGAAGTGACTCCCGGGGGGCGTGCCCTGAAATTCTATTCATCTGTACGTCTCGATATACGCAGGATTGAGTCGATCAAGGATGGCCCCGATGCAATAGGTAACCGTACAAGGGTGAAGGTTGTCAAGAACAAGATAGCGCCACCATTCAAGCAAGCAGAGTTTGACATCATGTACGGGACGGGAATAAGCCGCGAAGGATCGTTACTCGATGTCGCTGTGGAGTTGGGCATCGTGAAAAAGGCCGGAGCATGGTTTACATATGAAGGTGAGCAGCTTGGCCAGGGACGGGAAAACGTCAAGCAGTTCCTGAGAGATACGCCCGAATTGACAGTTGAGATTGATGAGCGCATCAGAACACGGCTTGCACCAAGCGAGGACAAGGATCAGGGAGAGGTCGGTCCGGAGATGGAAATGGCCACCCAGGATGCAAAAAGTTGAACGGTAGCTCATGTAGATGGAATATCGGAGCGCGACTCGGAGCCAGGAAATGTACACGGCTATCAAGGAGATACGTGCATCAAGCAAGTACAGGTCGGCATTGCAAGCGAGTCGCACGGCTGGTAAGGTGATTATATGAGGTTTTTAGCGACAACGGCAGCGAGTTGGACAACGATTGGGATACTTGGTGCGTTTATGGTTGCTTTGTTGACTATGACTTGGCAAAAAATGGATAGGCTTGCAGCGCGAATAGATGCACAGACCGCCAGGATAGATGCACAGACCGAGCGGATCGACGGCCTGCGTGTGGAGTTGAAGGAAGAAATAGCCGGCCAGACCGCCAGGATAGATGCACAGACCGAGCGGATCGACGGCCTGCGTGTGGAGTTGAAGGAAGAAATAGCCGGCCAGACCGCCAGGATAGATGCACAGACCGAGCGGATCGACGGCCTGCGTGTGGAGTTGAAGGAAGAAATAGCCGGCCAGACCGCCAGGATAGATGCACAGACCGCCAGGATAGATGCACAGACCGAGCGGATCGACGGCCTGCGTGTGGAGTTGAAGGAAGAAATAGCCGGCCAGACCGCCAGGATAGATGCACAGACCGAGCGGATCGACCGACTTACTGTAGACGTTGGGCAGCTTAGGGCTGATTTCGGTGAGCTAAGAGGCGAGTTGCGAGGTCATGCGCACGATTCTTATACACATCAAGTGACGGTCTGAGCATCCCAAAGAAAGAAATCGACTAGACAAAGAAGGGGGACATCAATGCCCGACACAGAAGCATTACCAGAACTGCCTCCAATGGTCCGTGACAGTCGGCTCGTGCCGCCACCGAGAAAGCCATCCGGGCGGCTGGGTATGAAAACGCTGCAAGACTACCAGAACCTGTACCTAAGGTCGCTTGATGATCCAGGATCCTATTGGGTATCCGTAGCTACCGAGCTCGAATGGCTTTCAGGATGGCCACCGGACGTGGCCATGACTGGAGACTTGGAATCGGGTTTCCAGTACTTTCCTGGCGCATACGGAAATACCAGCATCAACTGCGTAGACCGGCATGCGCGCGAAAATCCACAACGCACCGCCATACACTGGATAGGTGAGGACGGTTCCGAACGACACTGGACATACGGCGACCTACTGGAGCAAACCGCCCGCTTCGCCCAAGCACTGACCGAGATGGGGGTAAAGAAGGGAGATGTCGTAGCCATTCTCTTGCCCAACCTCCTCGAAACCTTTGCAACCGTCCATGCCTGTTACAGGATAGGTGCTATATACAATATAATCTTTTCAGGATTCTCCCCGCAGGCACTGGCAGACAGGATTGAGGATACCGGAGCAAAGGTCGTAGTTACCGCAGATGAGGCTTTCCGGCGCGGTAATACAATCAGTTTGAAGAAGAACCTCGATAGCGTACTACCCTACTTGCCCACTATAGAGCATGTGGTGGTCGTGCGCAGGAGCGGCAGCACGGATGTGCCCATGAACGCGCCTCGTGATGTATACTGGGGCGATCTTCTCGAACGCACGACATCTCTGGCGGAACCGGTTGCCATGGAAGCCAACGAGCCTGCATTCATCATCTATACGAGCGGAACCAGCGCAAAGCCCAAAGGGCTCGTACACAGCGGATTGGGATTCTTGGTAGGCGCTTACCACAACACAAAGATGGCGCTCGATCTGTGCCCGGAAGACGTATACTGGTGCACGGCAGATACCGGATGGCTGACCTTTCCCATATTTGAACTGGTAGGAGCCACAGCCATGGGGGCAACCATGCTTGCCTACGAAGGGGCGCTCGATTTCCCAGCTCCTGACCGTTTCTACGACATAGTCGAGCGCTACCGGGTGAACAAGGTATTCACAGCTCCCACTCTCCTGCGGATGCTGGCTCGTTACGGTGTACAGTGGTTGGAGAAGCACGATATATCCCACTTGGAATTGATTTCGCTGGTCGGCGAACCGCTGGATGCAAAGACATGGCACTGGACGCATGACAACGTCGGCCAGGGCAACCTCGAGATCAATAATACCTACGGCCAGAGCGAGACAGGTAGTGCTTGGACTTCCTCTGTCGTAGGCGTCACTCCCGCAAAGCCCGGATCTTGCGGGCCGGCGTTGCCAGGACATAGCTATACCATCCTGGATAGCGACAACAATCCTGCTCCGCGAGGCCAGGTCGGTTTCTTGGCGCTTGACAAGCCGTTCCCGACTCTGTTCAGAGATATCTGGCGTGATCATGAGCGTTACAAGACACAGTATTTCACCCGCCTAGGTCCAGCGCTATATGATACCGCTGATGCTGCCCTGGAAGATGAAGACGGCCATGTCTGGGTGGTGGGCAGGGTGGACGGGGTTATCAATGTTGCAGCGCACAGATTGTCAACCATGGAGATGGAAAGTGCCCTTCTATCGATGCCTGGCGTCGCCGAAGCTGCAGTAATCGGTGTTGCCGATGACACCAAAGGGCAGGTACCAGTGGGTTTTGTAACACTGGCAGCCGGCAAGGACGGCTCCATAAGTGAGGTTGATCTTGCAGATCGCTTGGTGGAATCCATAGGGCCAATAGCCAGACCCAAGCAGATTTATCTGCTGTCGACCATGCCGAGAACCCGTAGCGGCAAGATCGTACGGAGGCTCCTGCAGGAGCTGGTCACCACAGGCACCGTAGAAGGTGATACAACTGGCTTGGAGGACCCGGAAGTTCTGGGCAAGCTCAAGGAGGAGCTCACCGTCCAGCGGTAAGATGCCGCGTGTTCTCCCGCCCAGGTATATGGCCGACAAGAGCTGAGCGGCAAGTCGAGGGTGAGCAACAGCGTGTCATCCCCGATTTGCCGCTTTTGTATGTCTACCCTACCTTGCGATTACGGGCAGAGAGGGCATGGACCGGAGTACATTTACACCACCTCCTTCCTGTTATTCGAGCCAGCAGCGAATCTCTCACTGGTACTGTTCAGGCGGCAGGATCGCTCTACCTTCCACTTGGTGACTCACGCAATAGACTTAACGTCTTGCCAGAACTCTCTAGGCGACGGGTATGCTCTACCTTCTCATGCAGCACAGCAGGAGAGCTTTGATACGTCACGGTCAAAGGTCTGGGCAGCCAGTTTGATGCTCTCCACCATGGTGAGATATGGGTGGAAAGTGCTCGCGAGATCGTCTACCGTGATGCCGTGGCGTATGGCCAGTACCGCGCTCTGTATGACCTCTCCAGCGGCGTCAGATAGAACCGTCGCACCCAAGAGCCGTCTGGATGGGCCATCTGCAACAAGCTTTACAAGCCCGGCTGTCTCGTGATTGACCAGAGCCCTCGGTACCGCGGAGAGAGGTAATACCGATACAGCCACTTCAGCCCCGGACTCACGTGCTTGAGCTTCGGTGACACCGGCCGATGCGATCTGGGGCAGCGTAAAAGTGACTCGTGGAAGCCCGCTGAAATCGACATCCCTGGTGGCACCGAGAATCGCGTTGTCCACCGCCAGTGCCCCTTCGTAGGCTGATACGTAGACAAACTGAGGAGCCCCGGTTACATCTCCAGCCGCAAAGATGGCTGGATTGGCGGTACGCAGGTGACTATCGACAACTACGGCACCGTGACTGTCTATCGCCACTCCCGCGGTTTCAAGACCGAGCCCGGCGGTATTGGGTCGCCGCCCAGTGGCCACGAGTACCTGATCGACCGCTACAACCACCTGCTTACCTGAGACGGCGGTCGTGATGTCGATGTGGTCACCGTCCCGCTTCACTCCCAGCACCTGGGCTCCGGCGTAGATCACGGCTCCCTGGCTGGTAAGTATGCCGGCAAGTATATCGGATACCTCCGGTTCCTCGAAAGGAGCTATCCTCGGGGCAACATCGATGAAGGTAATCTCTGAACCGGCGTGCTGGAAGAACTGGCCGAGTTCGAGCCCAATAGCATTGGCTCCGATCACTGCCAGGCGTCCAGGTATCTCGGTAAGGTCAAGGGCAGTAGTGGACGTAAGGTAACCAGTCGTTTCCAGCCCAGGAATAGGCGGTATGGCCGGCGAGGCGCCAGTTGCCACTATGAATGCCTGAGCAGATATGGCGTTGCCGTCCACCTCTACTTTGCCAGGACCGGTAAATTGTGCATTTCCGTGAATCACCTCGAAACCGTAATCAGCAATCAGGTCAGTGTACTTTGCCTTGCGAAGATGGGTAACCAGATCGTCTTTTTGGGCAATAACAGCACCCAGGTCCATTGCGCCGGCAGTTGTCGAGACGCCATCCAAGGAGTGATGCCCTGCCTGCCAGTGGGCCTCGCCAGCTCTTAAAAGGGCTTTCGACGGTACGCAACCGATGTTGACACAAGTTCCTCCAATGATACCTCTTTCGATGAGAGCTACGCTGTATCCTGCCTCCTTGGCCTTGATCGCTCCGGCAAACGCTGCCGATCCAGCGCCTACGATCACCAGGTCATAGTCAAAACCCGGAACACCAGGGACCTTGGCCTGTGCTTGTGCTTGTGCCTGTGCCTGTGCCTGTGCTTGTGCTTGTGCTTGTGCTTGTGCTTGTGCTTCGTGAGCCTGAGCGGAACCGGTTGGGTCTGGCGAAGTCCCCAAAGCTCCTGCTAGGGTAATCTCTTTTGGCTGGTATCCTGCAGCGCGTACAGCGCCTTTGAGATCCTCCTCGCTCACTTCTTTTGCCCAGGTGAATCGGGCTTCACCCCTTTTCCAGTTGGCTTCCACGGCCATGGCGCCAGCTCCTTCCAGCGCAGTCTTTATGTGGTGCTCGCAATCGGTGCAGCTCATACCTTCTATCTTGATCAGCGCTTGTTGCTCATTTCCCAGCATTTTCGGTATACTTGCCATGGCGATCACTCTCCCCTTTCCTCTTATAATTGATTACAATCGTAACTATATACCTTCCACTTAGATGGAAGGTCAAGAAGTAAAGTGAAGATTGTTATAGCATTGTGATCAGTGAATGTCCGTGCAGCTACGCATGTTTTACGGAATGTACTCTGGGTAGCTGGATCTGGACGGGATAGATGTTGGAAATCGGCAGGCAATATGAATGAGACGCGACCGCAATCCCCTTCCGTGATGGAGGAGGGGTACAACATTGGTGAACTGGCCGGCTTAGCAGGCGTCAGCGCCAAGACCATTAGATTCTACGAACAGACTGGAGTACTTCCTGCCCCGTTCCGGCAAGCCAATGGATACAGGATCTATACCAACGATACTCTGGACAGGCTGAAGTTCATTCGCTCAGCGCAGGCGATAGGGCTGACTCTTGGTGAGATACGGGAGATCATGACCATGCGAGACCATGGGCAGGTTCCATGTGCTTACGTTCTCGAGCTTATTCGTACTCACAGCAATGACATATCGAAGCGTATTGCCGACTTGGAGCTGCTCAAGGGCGAGCTGGAGCAGCTGGCTGAAAGAGGTGCCCAGCTGGATCCGGCGGATTGTCCCCCCTCTACGGTCTGCCATGTCATAGCTCATCTTTCGGCTGGTGACGATAGTGTGGGTGGTAGTTGCCCTGCAGGGCCTTGATGTGGATACTATATCCTTCCATGAGCTTACTTTTCCTTTGTACGGTCAGGTTTAGCGGCCGAGTGGATGGGCTCAGCACCAGCCCTGCCGGCATTACCGGTTTCACCCTTCCATACTGGCTTGCGAACTACGTCGTATAGCACTTCTACAGGCTCGCCTCGTATAGCCTTGAACACGTGATCCTTCCATCGCTCGGCGGCAGCCAATGGTGAAGGAAGCTCGTCTTCACCAAACCACCCCACATCCAAGCATTCCAATGGGTGCGGCTCGAGTGATCCACCTAATGGTTTGCACTGGAATACCAGTGAGTATAAAGGTATTCTTGTGAAACCCAGCCGGAACCCATCGAGTACGGCAATAATGCGAAGTGGCTCGACGTCGATGCCCGTTTCTTCCCTGACCTCCTTCACCACAACTTCTGCTGCGGAGTACCCGACATCCGCCCATCCGGTAGGATACAGCCATATGCCGGAATCAGCCCTCTGGATAAGCAATAGTTGACCCTCGCTGTTTCCCACAGCTGCACCTACTGCCACTTTCGGCGTTACGTAACCTGCGATGCCTTTACCTACCTGGCCCATCCATTCATGGACCCACCCATCCGCCTTGCTTGCCCTGCCCATTCCACCTGCCCTGTCGCTGGATCCAGGGAGCTGAGCAGCGCTCCCCGTACTTTTCGCGTCGCTTGCCTGCGCTACATTCGCACGCGCATGCGCGTCATCCGCCCGTATTGCATTTGTCCGTTCCTCATCTGCTGCTGCACGTATATCTGCCGCTATATGCAGTACTTCTTCGAATCTTTCCTGCTCGTACAGGCTTTCCGTAAAACCGAGCCCCGTACGGGCTATTGCAGCAAGGCTCTCACTCCACCGTAGCAAGTCGCGCTCAGAGATACTCCGAACATCAGGTTCTACCGCATTGGATTCCACAGTATCCAAGAATAGTGCTCCGTCCTGAAAGGTGCAGGCCATAGGGCAATCAGTACGTTACGGGTACGGCCAGATCGCCGACCACCGCCCTACCGGCCCCTTCCCGTTCTGTGGCCTGCCGCTACGCCATGTACAAGATATACCAAAGTGGCCAAGATACAAGAAGGCCACAATGGGTGCGGCCATGCTATTGTATAGAACAAATGTTCGCTAATGTACATAGTACAGGAATAGCTGGCGGTTCGGTACCGTGCCCTTTCCTCACTAAAGGTTCTCGTTACGACAATTATTCAGTGCTGCCGGTGATAGATGCGCTGGCCCCGTTCTTCCCGTACGGAGGCATGCAGAAAGGTGCCTTCATAGAAGTACTGAGCAGTATTGCCGGCAATGGCGCCTGCACTCTGGCTATTTCACTGTTGGCGGCTGCTTCGAGCCAAGGCGCGTGGTGCGCGATTGCCGGACTCACCGACCTGGGTTTACTGGCTACCTGCGAGCTTGGCGTCGATCTAAATCGTATGGTGATGGTATCTCCACCAACTTCTTCGCGGGCACCTGCATCGCCATTTCCTCCGGCAGAGTTCTGGCAGGCTACAGCCACCCTACTGAAGGGAATCGACATAGTACTGTTGAATCTGAGCCTGCAGGATACCTACCTGCAGCGATACATGTATACCATACAGCGCTTGGCTGCAATTGCCAGAAAATATAATTCTATATGTATTGTACTGGTTTCAGGCATGGGCACGCTCCTACAGGGTCAAGCTGTTCGGAACATAGGTGCAAGCGTAATCATGGAAGTAGTCTCCTCGAAGTGGCTGGGGCCATCTGGAGGATTCGGCCGTTTGCATAGTCGCGTAGCCCTGGTCGAGTCGACCGGTAGGGGTGCCGCAGCACGCCCGGTAAGGCGAACACTGTACCTTCCAGGGTCAGACGGCAAGGTGGCTACGGCAGGGTGATCGGAGCGGCGGAGATGGGTCGGCGATTCCTACTGGAGCAGGATTGGCCGGGTATTCGCAAGGGACCTCATCATGGGGACTTGAGTAACGGCCATAATGCTACCTACCTACCTACCTACCGGTCGCTGAACGGCGTTGCAAAGGGATCGGACGCGAGCATGCGTGGCGAACATATGTTCGACATATGGACTAGAATAAAGATATGGAAATTGGCATGGAACGTACCTTGGTGATAGTCACCCCTGCGTTGCTGTACGCCGGCGATCTCGATTGCCGGCATCTTGCACCCATGCAGGTATGCAATGCTCTGGCTGCAGTTGGCCCCTCTTTCCGAGAAGTCAATATAGGAATATATAGTTCAACGATATGGCGAGAGCCGCGCTATTTTGGCGGGGAAGAGTCGTTCGCAGTGGCTGCCAAGCAAACTGTTGAAGATGCAACCAGGGATAATGGGGTGGGAACCACCGCAGGCGTGGCAGATGGTATGGTTGCTGCTCTCCTGGCTGCCTGCATGGCAGTAGGCAACGGTACCATTGTGGTACCACAAGGAGAGACCCCTGCATTCCTGGCACCCTTGCCAGTGCATATTCTGGCTGGATATGCACTGCATCCAGATATTCTAGGGATAGATACCCTTGGAGATCTGGCCAGGCTTCCCGAAAAAGACGTGCTGAATCGTTTCGGGAGAGATATACTTTATTGCTGGCAAATAGCCACTGGCAAACAAGGTAAGCTTACGCCTACCATACACGACTCCATCATGAAGTGGTTGGTCGTATGCCTGCAGGATGGCAAAGAGCCGTTTAGTGCAAAAGAGTATGATCCTGGAATCGCCAGTCGACCGGATGGAGTTCCTGGCCAACGGCATGAAATTCCCAATTGCTGGAGCGGGCCACCCAGCCGGCAGGATGAGCAAGCCTGTATGGCCATACACGATGTATATCGATCGATGGGATATGGATCAGTCAGCATGGGGAAGCTGCGCGGAGGTCGTTATCCTGCTGAACGTGCAGAACAGATTGCGTGGACCCCGAAAGAGATGTCCAGTCATGTACTGGGCCGGCACAAGCCAGGCCAAATCAGTTTAGACAAGACAGAGAACGCCGTAGATGCCGGCAAAGAAAATCTTCAGTTGGATACCTCGCATGTAGCGCCACCGGCTGGGTGTGTCAATGGGCAAGGCAGGTCTGGCGTAGGCTTCATTGGCAAACCCGAAGTCTGGCTGGATTGCGCAGCAAATGCCGGCCTGGCATCTTCCATGGATATGCCTGAGGCATGGTCAGGGTATCTTCCTGGGCCATCTCCCGTTGTCTTGTACAGGAATCCCACACCAGTTGCAGTACGTGACCGGAAAGGGGAAATGGTGCGAGTGTATGCAAATGGCGAGGTAAGCGGAGAGCCATATCTACTCGTAATCGGACGCAACGCACAGGTCGGGATATCGTCATGGGCAGGACCATGGGTTTTCGAGGGCCGGTGGTGGGAGCAGAATATATACGCATCTCACCAACGCCATTGCTCAGGCGCTTGCTCGACCCATAGCACAGGTAATCATACAGCCAACAGCGCAGGGCATCGCTCGCAGGGTAAATATGGCATGCAGGACATACAGAGTACGCGCACCCAGAACGCTTATAGTGTGTTGCGTCAAGCGCGCATACAGGTCGTGACGGTATCCGGAATCGGTTACTTGCTCCTGGAGGAAGGGGGCTATTGGTATATGGAGGCCACCTATGACTGATGTACGGCGCTATGCCGAATTGCACTGCCATTCGTATTTCAGCTTCCTAGATGGCGCATCCAGCCCAGAGGAGCTAGTGGAAGAGGCCGATCGGCTTGGACTCGCCGGGCTGGCTCTCACTGACCATAATGGCCTTTATGGAGTAGTCAGTTTCAGCGAAGCAGCTCGATCTTATGGGTTGCCATCCATCTTCGGATCAGAGATTGAGGTTACGTGGACCGCACCGCACAGTATCCAGGAGAAGTACGAGAATAATAGGGGGTACTCTGCAAGCAGGCATCTGGTCGTACTGGCAAAAGATATGGAGGGTTACTCATTGCTGTCGAGAACGCTATCGCATGCCAATCTGGCAGGAGGTGCCAAAGGCAGCTTCCTACTGCATGACTATGATATCGCTGGTATGGACACCAGTCATTGGATGGTTCTTACCGGTTGCAGTAAGGGACCCCTGTGCAGTGCGCTGTTGGATGAAGGGCCTTCAGCGGCAGCCCGGGAACTCGACAAGCTGATTGGTATGTGCGGGCGGGACAACGTTGCAGTCGAGATATGGAACCATGGCACCCCGCTGGACACTGCCCGCAATGATGCGCTTGCTGCAATTGCCATCAAGAAGAATGTACAGCTGGTAGCTACAAACATCGTTCACTATGCCCGTGCTTACTCATACCGCTTGGCTTCGGTACTTGCGGCGGTCAGGGGAGGCCATACCATCGAAGAGGCTCAACGGTACATCAGCCCGAATGCCACTGCATCCTTGCGTAGTGCGGCGGAACAGTATAGGCGTTTCGCACGTTGGCCAGGATCAGTGGAACGGGCAGCTTGTATAGCAGGCGAGTGTACACTGGAGCTGCATCCGTCGGCACCGCAGATTCCAAGTTTCGCAGTACCTCGCGGACATTCCCAGCACTCATGGCTTGCGCATCTGGTGGAAGCCGGGGCAGCCTACCGTTATGGAGCACGAAATGTACCATCCGCTGGAAGGGCCTGGAAACAGATAGACCATGAGATGGAAGTTATACTCAGCCTTGGGTATGCAGGTTACTTCCTGGTGGTATGGGATATTGTGAGGTTTTGCAGAGAAAATGGCATATATTGCCAGGGTCGCGGTTCTGCGGCCAATTCCGCAGTGTGTTACTCGCTTGGTATCACTCAAGCCGATCCGGTTTCTCTGGGTCTCTTGTTCGAAAGGTTCCTTTCACCGGCTCGCGAAGAGCCACCCGACATAGATGTGGACATAGAGCCCCAACGCCGTGACGAAGTGATCGAGTATGCCTACAATCGCTATGGCATCGAACACGTTGCTCAAGTTTCCAGTGTCATCACCTACCGGTACAGATCTGCTTTACGGGATCTGGGCAAAGCGTTAGGTGGTTCCCTAGTGGCGAATAGTCGCACTTCATCCAGCCGCGGTATGCCTGTATCGAGTGACGAATGCCGTCTGCCCGTATCCGGTCGCAACCTGCCCTCACTCGGCAATGTAGACTGCCATGCCGACCTCATATCTGAGATGATCGGCGTACCCAGGCATCTTGGCCTTCATCCAGGAGGCATCGTGGTATGCAACAGGCCTATATCCGAGATATGCCCCGTAGAGCACGCCCGGCGACCGGGCAGGACCGTGCTGCAATGGGACAAAGACGGATGCGCAGCTATGGGACTTATCAAGATTGACCTGCTCGGACTAGGCATACTCCAAGCCATCCACATGGCAGTCGATCTCATACACGATACATACGGCGTAGACCTGGATATAGGCGCACTCCCCCAAGATGAGAAAGTGTACGACATGCTCTGCAAAGCAGACACAGTCGGTGTATTCCAGGTGGAAAGCCGTGCTCAGATGGCCACGTTACCTCGTATGCAACCGCGATCCTTTTACGATCTTGTCGTAGAGATAGCCCTAATCAGACCCGGTCCCATACAAGGAGGTACCGTACATCCCTATCTCAGGCGTCGCCAGGGCAAGGAAAGCACGCAGGCGCCTCACCCGCTGGCTGAACGATCCCTTGCCAGAACTTTGGGTGTTCCCTTGTTCCAGGAACAGCTCATGACCATGGTGATGGATGTAGCCGGGTTCACCGCGACGGAGGCCGACGCACTCCGCCAGGCAATGAGTTCCAAGCGTTCTTCTGAAAGGATGGTGAAGCTACGTGAACGCATATTCGCCGGAATGGCTGCAAACGGTATTGACCGAGAACAGGCCGAGGAAATGTACGACAAACTTGCCGCATTTGCCAACTTCGGCTTTCCGGAAAGCCATGCTGTTTCTTTTGCCTATATGGTGTACGTGAGTGCATGGATCAAGCTTCACTACCCGGCTGCTTTCTATGCAGCGTTGCTAGGAGCCCAGCCCATGGGGTTCTGGTCTCCACAAAGTATCGTGCTCGACGCGCAACGCCATGGTGTGGAGGTGCTTGGTCCACATGTGTGCCATTCGTCTGGATTGGCCTCTCTGGAGCTTTGCCGCAAAAGTAAAGAGAAGGACAGCTGGCAAGCAAGGCCAGACCTAGGAAGTAAACAGGCGGATGTCCAGTTAAGTATTCGGGCGGGTACCCAGCCTGGTGGCAGGCAGTCATGCTTGCAGGCAGGCAGCCGGGTAGATTGTCAGGTTGGCCCAGAAGCGGGCAAGAGGACATTGGACCTGGCGGTACGGCTGGGTCTTGCCAATATACGGCATCTCGGAGCGGAAACAGCCAGACGCATCGCGGCGATGAGACCCTATAGGTCTATGGAAGACCTCGTAGAGAGGGCGGAACTGAGTGCAATGCAGATGGAGCTACTTGCCGGTGCCGGAGCTCTTGATGGCTTGGCGGTCAGCAACCAGAGCTACAGGCAGGACGAGGACATGTTATGCATATCAGGCGAATCAGGTAGCTTTGATATGTCAGGTATGTCAGGTATGTCAGGTATGTCAGGTATGTCAGGTATGTCAGGTATGTCAGGTATGTCAGGTATGTCAGGTATGTCAGGTATGTCCGGCGTGCCAGAGAAGGCAACTAGGCGTAGGGCAACTGCGTGGTCTGCCGGCCTGGTTGCGCGCGCTAGCGCCAGGAACGCTGTTGCCAGTTCTCTGGGCAGGCAGGCACGTATTTCTAACGTGGAGATGGATTGCGACGCTCCCAACCTTCCTCCCATGACCCTTCTTGAAGTGACAAACGCGGAGGTGTATGCGTCCGGCCTTACTACAGGTCCTACGGCAATCAGCCTCGCAAGATCCACGCTCGATTCCGTAGGGATTGTACCGGCTTCAACTCTTGCCAAGGCCGGATACATGGGTGGCAGGATAAAAGTGGCTGGCACGGTGACCCACAGGCAGCGGCCACCAACCGCCGGAGGCACTGTATTCATGAACTTGGAGGACGAAACAGGAATGGTGAATGTCGTCTTTTCACCTGGAGCTTGGGTTCGATGGCAGCATGTGGCTCTATCCACAGACGCTCTTATAGTACAAGGCCACATCGAACATGCTGAAGGTGTTACAAGCCTCATAGCGGAAAAAGTAATGCCTCTTGACCCGCAATAAGCAAGTAAACCTGCAAGACTGGAAAACATGCTTGCACGAAACCGAACCAGCAGAACCAGCAGCACACGCCCCAATGCAACAACAGGTACTGGTGCGACGAGTACAGGCGCACCAGATACCGGATCGGGAACCGGCACTAGAACCGCAACGGACAGGAAAGCCGTGCCTTCCCGGGAGACTGCAACCATACAAGACGCAGCAGGGCCGATGGAGGACGAATACCTCATACCCATGTATGCAGCCCGGGGACTGAGTACTCCCGTACCCCGGTACCGTATCCCGGAAGATTCCATGCCCGCCGGGGTAGCGGCCAAAATAATCGCGGACGAGCTTAACCTGGACGGCAATCCCGCCCTCAATCTGGCATCCTTCGTGACCACCTGGATGGAACCGGAGGCTGACCAGCTCATAGTGTCCACCCTGGACAAGAACTTCGTCGATGCAGACGAATACCCACAGACTGTAGAGATTCACGATCGTTGCGTAAATATAATAGCCAGCCTATTCCATGCACCTGAAGAGGCGAACTACACTGGCTGCGCGACAGTTGGTTCGTCAGAAGCGATACACCTTGCAGGCCTGGCCATGAAGTGGCGCTGGAGAGCGAAACGGCGGGCTACCGGCTTACCGGACGACCGGCCCAATATCGTAATGGGTCATAATGTGCAGGTGTGCTGGGAGAAGTTCGCCAGGTACTTCGATGTGGAACCACGCTACGTTCCCCTGACGGAGAACAGGTATGTGATCGGCGTGGACGAAGCCATGTCAAGGGTGGACGAGCGAACGATCGGCGTGGTCGGTATTCTCGGATCGACTTATACCGGCGAGTACGAACCGGTGGCCGGACTGGCGGCGGCTCTTGACGACTTGCAGTCGAGAACGGGGTTGGATGTGCCGTTGCACGTGGACGCCGCCAGTGGAGGTTTCGTGGCACCATTCCTGCAGCCGGAACTTGAGTGGGACTTCCGGATCCCCCGGGTGTGCTCAATCAATACTTCAGGCCACAAGTACGGGCTCGTATACCCCGGAGTGGGCTGGGTCATCTGGCGTGATGAGTCCTACCTCTCAGAGGACCTGATATTTCACGTGAACTACCTGGGCGGAGACCATCCCACATTCCAGCTCAACTTCTCACGGGGAGCCAGCCAGATCATCGCACAATACTACAACTTGCTACGCTTGGGTCGCCAAGGATATGCATCCATCATGCACGCGCTGCAGGCAAGTGCCAAGTGGCTTGCAGCACAGATAGGCTCACTGGGGATATTCGAGATAGTGAACGACGGCAACGACCTGCCCGTAGTCTGTTTCAAGCTCACCGGGCGACACCCGTACACGGAATTCGACATATCGGATATTCTGAGAGAACGAGGATGGATCGTTCCAGCATATACTATGGCACCGGATGCCGAGCACATAGCCGTACTGAGGGTGGTGGTGCGCGAGGGGCTCAGCCGGGACCTGGCTGGTTCCTTGGTGGAGGACCTGTCCCATGCCATTGCACATCTGGAAGCAGGCGGGAAACCCGGCCTTGTAGCAAAAAAGCGTGAAGCTCGTGCAGGTGGCGTGGACCACGCAGGTCACATAGGCCACACGGACCACGCAGGTCGCGCAAACCATACAGCCCATACAGCCCATACTGGTAACCACGCGGCCGCCGCTGGCCAGGCAGATAGCAGCCAAACTACCGGAGATGGCATCCGGTCTCGCTCAAAGACTCATGGAGTGTGTTGACTTTGGCACACGGCTGACCAATTCCAGTCCCGCTCAGGATCCTGAGTATGCAGCCCGATGCGCCTGCCCACGCTATGGCATCCGCATCCCATCCGTGAGGGAACCGGGCTGCCGGCAGCTACTCCGGCAGCCGCACCTACTCCTCCGAAGGTTCCAGGTCCGCTACGATCCCGGCATCCGCCCACGGTACGACCATCGTGCCATCGGCATCCAACTTTACCTCGCCTGCCCACCCGGCAATAGGCGAACCACCAGTATAGATACCCTTGTCACTCATGCGATCAGCCCGTGCATTGACGTGCCTCTCTTTTGTGGCCCACTGAGCAGCTATGGCTATGGTCATGAGCGAAGTGATCAGTCCAGTGACAATCCAGAATACGGAAGCACCGGCATGAGTGTTGGCAAGTGAGTACATCTGGGGATCGACGGAATTATGAGCGGCTCCCCCCAACAACGCTATAGCGAGAAACGAGTCAAACGGCATGGCAAGTGCGCTTAGGCCTAGGCGTGCCGGATAAGTGAAACGCCGCCGCCCTATCCAGTCGATGCTGAGGAGAGGCCACCATACGAGACACCCGAAGAAAAGAAAAAGCGTGTTCACAAAGTCCATCAACGCTGGATGGTTCATTGCCGGAATAATCCCTCCTGCCAGAAAGAACCAGTACATTATCCCGTAGTTGCCCAGGTTGGCCGGTAGTGGATGGGCAAGATACATCCATGGACGGCTGGCAAAGAAGCGCAGCATCCTAACTTTCGTGACCCGCCTCACGGTCTGCATTGCCAGAGTCACCGGGGCACCAAGGGAAAGTAGGATGGGCGCTGCTAGCATGAGCAGCACATGCTGCATGACATGATCTATGAAAGTCCTGGAAGCGTAAGGCGAGATGCTCGACTGCCACGCTGCTGCCACGGAAAGCACGCCACCGACAAAACATACAGTACGTACAACGGGCCATCGCTTCGACTTGTGGGTGCGAAGCACCCTCACTGCCTGTAAATACCAGAGTACAGCGATAATTTCCACAGCCAAGGTCACTATCGCCCACGGCCCTGTTGCAAAGGTGATCAGTGCCCTCACCGGTGTCCACGGAGGAAGCTGCTGCATGGACACAGTCTACCGTGGACTGGGAGACCTGAGCAGTCTCCACGGGACTACTCAACGTGGTGGATGTACTATCCATACATCGGTCCTGGATAGGAAAACGTGAGCAGCCTCTACGGAATTACTACAACCCCTCCATTGCTGAACGAGCGGTACGCCGCTTCGACAATCTCCATGGCGTAGTATCCGTCCCAGGGGTCCACCGTGGCGGGCCGGCGGTCATGGACGGCATGCACGAAATCGGCCACTCCCGCTACAATTGATGCTCCTTTCCACCACGCTGGATCATGGATTACGCTCGTCTGATGGGTACCGAAAAAATCCAGCTCACCCTTGAATATGGTGAGGGGTGGGTTAGCCAGCTGATCTACTACAATGGTCCCATCTGTGCCATGGATCTCCAGTCTCTCGTTCCAGGGCATCTCCGACGTGAAGGTAAACTCAGACGTGAATAGCGCGCCGTTCGCCAAGGAACCAGACACTACTGCATGATCTTCCACCTCGCTCTCATCCACTAGCTTCGACCCGAATGCCCGGAGAGACGCCACTGGCCCGCACAGCCATTTCAATAAGTAGAAAGAATGAGGCCCGGCATCCATGATCGTGCCGCCAGCAGTGCCGTCTACACGACCTTTCCAGAGCGACCTATCACGAAGTCGCTCCACTTCCGTCCCGCATACCAACGTGCGTATCAATCTCGGCTGGCCTATCTTGCCGGCATCCAACAGCTTCTTTGCTTCCTGGTAAGCATGAACGAACCGCGTATTCTCGGCCACCGTGAATACAAGTCCCTCCTGCCGCGCCAGCTCTATGAGTTCCCTGCACTGTGCCGACGAGGGTGCCATGGGCTTTTCAACCAGTACGTGCTTCCTGCTTTGCAACGCATCGCTAGCAACCTGGTAGTGAAGGGAATGTGGCAAGGTTATGTCTACCGCATCGACATCCGCATTGTTGAGCAGTGCACTGTAATCAGTGTACGCAGCGCATCCCAGGTCAGTGGAGACCTGGCGTGCCCTACCGGCATCCGTATCGCACACTGCCACGATCTCTCCGGGTAATCCTGTTCCGGGCATCCTCATTGCATCAGCATCTCCGTCGCCATGTACTCGGGTATTCGGCCCATGTCCGGCGGCAGTCCGTTTGAACGCCTCTGCATGCACCGCGTGGATCGTACCAAGCCCGATCATGCCGACCCTCACTGGCCGTGGGTCGGGCGCGCCAATCTGGTCTTGTGCTATTGGAAGGTCCAGTGTCATCCCAGCTGCATAACCATCCTGTACACGCTATTTCCGGGCCCTGCATTGGGGCAGGCTCTATCATTCATCTACCAGACCTCCGAGGACAGCGAGATGATCTCCCTAGAAAGCTGCGATATCCGCCGGGAACCGGAGACATCGATTACGAATGTCTCCTCGTTGCCCACAAAGTCGATGCCCTCGACGGGAGTGTACAGCTCAATGTTGATGACCATACCTGCTTGAAGCGGGCGCTTCGATGCGGAAGTGATCCAGCGCTCTTCTGTCTGGAGGCCGATATGATGGCCTGCATGGTCAAAGAAGGGATCGAGGCCGTGTCGATTGAAGAGTTCCACGGCCAGCTGGAAAATATCGCCCTCTGGAGTTCCCGGACACAGAGCCGCACCCACTTGATCGACAATGTCCACCATCATATCATGAGCCTTTACCAGCGCAGCAGGAGGCGTGCCCGTATAGACATAGCGGCGATTATCAGATGCATACCCCTGGTAGAAAGCACCGAGATCCAGTGTCACCAGCCGATCACCGACGAGTGTCTCATCTATCGCCAGCTCAGGATTCTCCTTACCGAACGATACCGTGACATGGCTGACTCCCGAAGCCCCGTTGGCCGCCATGATCTCTTTTGCCTTACTGATCAGATCGAGGCGCGACATGCCTGGACGGAGAAGGTCGAACAGTTCAGAAACGGACCGCTCTACTATCCTTATGGATTTTTCCAGAAACGCTATTTCCGCAGCACTTTTTACCACTCTCATGTCCAGCATGAGTGCGTCCACCAGCACTACCCTACTATCCCCGCTTACCCCGCCACCTTGATCTCCCCTACCACTGGCTGCACCAGCCATACCAGCATCACTTCCAGTGGTACCAGCAGCAACGGTACGAGCCCCTCCGGCACTGGCATCGACGCGGGCGCTGTTCACGCCAGTAGCGCCCATACCACAGGATTCCTCCAGCATTTTCACTACATGATAAGGACAGGTCGACTCTATGCCTACCCGTCCTGGCTGCGTAGCTGCATGGTCCACAAGTTTACGAATTTCTCCAGTGGCACCCTCCCTGTCGAGATAGAGCAACAGTTCGTCAGCACCAAAGTCCGCTCCCAGGGTGGAAACCAGCCAGCAGGCCAACATGACCTTGCCCTCACAGTCAATGCATGCCACAACCGGAAACTGATTGGAAAGAGTATGCAGGATGGGGTTGCCTGCGCTTGCGAGTACCGGATAGCCGGTCGCATAGAACACGTTCTCCGGGGAGGTAAGGATCATGGCTCCTATCCCTACCTCTTGCATTGTGGAGAGCAGCTTGTGCTTGTCGAATGATAACGGAACAAATCTATTGCCCACGCGATAGCCTCCTTGTATGTACATCATTACATATTAACGGTAGAGTAGGCCACATGGACAAGACACCAGTCATTATTACCGCTACTCCCAATGTGTGCTGGCTCCATCCCGAAGTACCCTACCCGTGCACGCCTGAGGAGCGCGCCGAGGAAGCGGGGCTCTGCGCGGAGAACGGCGCAGCTGTCCTCCATATGCACGGCGAAGACAGCTGGGCAGAATCGATCAGGGCGGTACGGTCTTGTAGTGACATCATCATCCAGTGCGGCATGTCCAGCCTTTCGCTCGACTCCCGCATGGAGGCGCTGGAAAGTGGAACGGATATGCTCTCGGTGATAGCGAGTCACCACGATGAGGCATTCGCCGGAGGCATCAATACCAACGTACTGCATACCCGTGATGAGCTCGAGGCCTACGCAAGCGCTTCCGCTCGCTATGGAATAAAGCTGGAGTTCGAAATATGGCATACAGGCTCCATATGGAACCTTGCATACCTGATCAAGCGCGACCTTGTATCACCGCCGTTTGTGACCACGCTCTTCTTCAACTGGCCGGGCGGAACGTGGTCGCCAGCCGATCCCGAAGAATACCTTCATCGGCGTCGTTATCTCCCCGAGGACTCTGTGGCCACCGTCAGCATCATGGGAGATGGTCAGATGGAGCTTATGGCCTGTGCCCTGGCGGCGGGCGACCATATACGGGTAGGAACGGAGGACAACCCCTACGGTCGTAATGGCACTTTGCTTGCCACCCATGAGCTTGTACGCGAAGCCGCAGAACTCGCTCATTCCATGGGAAGACCAGTCGCCACCCCCGCTCGAGCCAGGGAAATACTGGGTATAGGAGACATCCGTGAATGACCGGACCGGAAAGGTCGCAGTAGTAACCGGAGCGGCTCATGGAATCGGCCGCGCAACCGCAATACGCTTGGACATGCTCGGATATTCAGTCGTAGCGATAGACATTGTCCCGGAAGAAGATGCGGCACTTGCTGGATGGCATGAGTATGATGCCGCCGCACCCACACCCACTCCCACACCCACACCTACACCCACTCCTACACCCACTCCTACACCCACTCCTACACCCACTCCTACACCCACTCCTACACCCACTCCTACACCCACACCCACACCCACACCCACAGACATACCTATCGTGTCGCGGTACTACCAGTGCGATGTATCTGACGAAGATGCAGTCTCACAAGTAATCGCCAGTATAGTATCCGATTACGGTCGTATAGATGTACTGGCCAATGTGGCGGGAGTTGTACTTGTCAAGCCATTCCAGGAAACTTCCTGGGAGGAATACCGCAAGGTCGTGGATACCAACTTGGGAGGTACTTTCTTGATGTGCAAGTACACGATCCCGATCATGATCCAGACCAAGGGTGGATCGATAGTATGCATGGCATCCGTCTCCGGCCATGTCGGGCAGCGTGACCATGCACTCTACGGCTCGACCAAGGGGGCAATAATCTCCATGGTAAGGGCGCTCGCCTGGGAGTTGGCACCATACAGGATCAGGGTCAATTCAGTAAGCCCCGGCTCGGTCGATACAGCCATGCTGCGCGGAGACATTTCCCTGGAGGCACAGCGGATGGGTCTTTCTTTTGATGAAGTGAAGGCTGAAAGGGAAGGCGAGCAGGCTCTGGGTCGCTGGGCTGAACCGGATGAGATAGCAGAGGCTGTCTGCTTTCTTGCCGGGGAATCAGCATCGTTTATCACTGGCACGGACCTGCTAGTGGATGGTGGGTGGGTAGCAAGGTAGCAAGGTGGAAGTGTATCCAGTGAGTGGACGTCTACGGAGTCGAATTGGGAGCAGCGCAGGATCTACCAGTAGCAAGGTGGAAGTGTATCCAGTGAGTAGATGCCGGGGAGATGGGTGGTAGGTTGGCCGAGGCGGTGGTGTTGCCGGCAGGTTATAAAGCGCACGAGGACGAACTGCAAGCAACCGGACAGGAAGGAAATCCATAGATGAGGCTGGTAGGTTACGAAGCACGCGATGGACGGCGCATAGGCGTACTGCATGGCAACATAGTGGTGCCGCTGGGGCAGATTGATGACTTCTTCACCGCACTGCCGGAGTCGCTGGAAGAAGCCCGCAGCGTCCGAGCCCGCAACGCTGCGATCGATGACGACGAGACCGGTAACGTTGCTCCTACCCGGCACACCTTGGAGCTGGAATCGCTCACCTTGGCGCCGCCGGTACCCACCACCTCGCGAGTACTGTGCATAGGACTCAATTATGCCCGCCATGCCGCAGAGTCAGGGAAGGAGCTCCCATCCAAACCAACGATCTTTGCAAGATTCCCATCGACCCTGACGGGTGCGGGCAGCGAAGTTCCCATACCTCCTGGCGATGAGCGTCTTGACTGGGAAGGAGAACTGGCCGTGGTAATCGGGGCAACGTTGAAAAATGTTGGTCCGCAAGAAGCCAATGCAGCAATACTGGGTTATACCTGCCTTAACGACCTCAGCGCAAGAGGATACCAACATGCTACCACACAATGGACACTGGGAAAGAATGCCGATCGCACTGCGCCAGCCGGTCCTGTGCTTGTCACACCTGATGAGTTGGGCGATCCTTACAATCTTAATCTGGAGACCCGGGTCAATGGCATAACCATGCAGTCCGGCAACACTTCGGATATGATATTTCGCGCTCCAGACATTCTCGCATATATCTCAGGCTCGATGACGCTCTTGCCTGGCGACGTGCTCTCGACGGGAACGCCTGAAGGTGTGGGAGCCGACCGTACTCCCCCAATCTACTTGTCGGACGGCGATCTAGTGGAAGTGGAGATAGAGGGAATAGGAGCGTTGCCTACCCGGATCGTGCGGCAACGGTAGCAAGGCGGCAAGGTTACCGAAGCATCCCGACACTGTCACATGTGAAAGCATTTACAGCGTACTGTCGCGCAGTTGATAATATAATCTGCAACAATAGCCACTCAGCACAGTAGATATGTGTATGCTGGGATACCAGGTGGCAGGTTTCGGAGGTGTGGGTATAGGGATGCGTGAGCGTAGGTATGTAGGTGGAGCGCGGTCGTGAGGGCAGGCAAGGGTGTTGCCAAAATTGAGGGCATTAGCCGGAAAAAGCAGCAAGGCTGACAAATAGTGAAGCCGTCAGAGGGAAGGTCGGGTACAGCCGGATCCCAGGGTGCAGCCACACCTCCAAGCGCAGCCATATCCCGGCATGCAACCAGGTCTTCAGGCACCACGAGGTTCCGGGGCGCAACCGGACCCCTCGAAGCCAGACTGCTTCTACCGGCAGCTATCGTAATCGCATGGCTGGTTGTCAGCATCCTCCTGCCAAACCACCTGCCCCTCGGTGTCACCGTGGAAGGCCTGTCGCTGGGTGCTCTCAGTGCTATGACAGCCATGGGACTCATACTCATCTACCGTTCCGCCCGCATAATCAACTTCTCCCAGGGCGTAATCGGCGGCCTTGCCGCATCAGCCGCCGTTGTGCTGGTAATCGGCCGGACCGCGCTGCCATACTATGCAGCTGTCCCCATAGGCCTGCTCGTTGCCGCCGCCAGCGGGATAGTCGTAGCCACCATCGTGGTCAGAAGATTCGAGAAAGCGCCACGGCTGATACTCACGGTGGCAACCATCGGGGTAGCGCAGATTCTTGGGGCCGCCGAAATGGAACTGCCCAGACTGTTTGTACCCTTGAAGTCGGTGGCTTCCTTCTCGGTTCCGTTCAGCTTCAAGGCGTCGGTAGGTTCCTTCATCTTCAACGGTAATTACCTGACTACCTGGATCGTAGTGCCAATTGCCCTGGTTGCAATGTGGATATTCCTCAAATATACGGATACCGGAATCGGCATCAGGGCGGTGGCCGACTCGCCAAGTCGTGCGACACTGCTGGGTATACCGGTGCGCAGGCTCAGCATCACCGCTTGGGTGGTCGCATCGCTGCTGTCAGGAGTGGGTGCCACCCTTTCCGGGCCCATCCTGGGGGTAAACGTCGGCGTTGCGTCGGGACCCACGGATCTGCTGATTCCACTGGTGGCAGCCATGTTGGCAAGCATGGAGAGCCTACCGGTCGCGGTAGGATGGTCTCTCGTCATAGGCATTATGCAGCAGGCTGTCTACTGGTCCTTCCATACCACAGTCTACTCCGATGTAGCTCTCTTCGTGCTGCTGGTGGTGGGCATGCTGCTCAAGTACTCTGCACGCAGTGGTGCCGGGGTCGCCGATCAGGGCATGGGCGACTACGTAGCGGTGCAGGAAGTGCATCCCCTCCCAGAGGCGTTGCGTCGCCGACCAGAGGTAAAAGTGGGACGCGCCATTGCCATCGCAGCTGTAGCTGCAGTGGCCATAATGGTACCGTCGCTACTGACCGCATCAAGGGTCACCCTACTCTCGTACATCGCAATCTTTGGTATTATTGCAGTCTCACTGGTGGTACTGTCCGGATGGGCAGGCCAGATCAGCCTCGGTCAGTTCGCCTTCGCCGGTGTCGGCGCCGCCACTACCGCATCGCTGATGGTACATGCTCATGTCGAAATACTAGTCGCTCTGGCTGTGGCCGGGATCACCGGAGCTGCCGTGGCATGTGTGATAGGGATTCCTGCACTGCGCTTCCAGGGGTTGTACCTGGCGGTGGTCACCATGGCGTTTGCCGTGCCGCTGTCGACCTGGCTGTTGAGCCCGAGCTACTTCCCATATATCACACCCAGCAGCATCAACCGCCCGGAACTCTTTGGAAAAATCAACCTTGCCTCCCCGCTTGCCTTCTACGAGCTGTGCCTGGCGGTACTGTCTGTTGTCCTGCTCGCCGCCTGGAGCCTGAGGAACTCGCGACTCGGGAGGGCAATGCTCGCCGTGCGTGATAACGGGAAGAACGCAGCCGCTTACGGTATTAGCCCGATGAGGGTGAAGCTACTGGCTTTCGGTGTCTCAGGCGCGATGGCGAGCATAGCGGGGGGGTTGTATGTTGTAGCCTTGGGTGGTATTTCGTTTGGAGGATTCCCCCCCCAGTACAGCATCCAAATATTCGCCATGGTCGTAATAGGAGGAATGGGATCACTGCTCGGTGCTATACTGGGAGCCGCTTATGTGGAAGGAGTACTATACTTCCTGAAAGGCGGTATGCAACTTTTCGCCACTGGAGCAGGCCTGCTGGTTCTCCTCATGATCCTACCCGGCGGGCTGGGAGGCGTGGCCATCAGGATCAGGAACCGTCTGGCAGGCATGCTCTCACCCCGCCCGGAATCGGTATACGGGGTGCCCGGAGAACCAGAAATGCGTGGGACGCAAGATGGCGGGGTGGCAGCCACTGGAGCAGGTCAGGGCAGCGCGCAAGGAACAATGGTCCAGGCAGCTCACTCAACTCGAGCGCTTCCAGAAACTCGAGCGAACCGGTCGGAGGAGTCACGGACCGCAAGAGCGGCCCTGCAAATGGCGGCGCTGGAAAGCCTGGAATTGTCCACCAACGGTATGACCGGCACGCCGGTAGACGGCAGGCAGGGTGACACCGGAGAAAAGGGTGACACACCGGGATACATCCCACCAAGTGGAGGGCGTCCGGCAATATTGGATGCAAAGGGTATAGACGCTCACTATGGTCGTATGCAGGCGCTTTTCAATACCGGAATGGGCATCGCCCAAGGCGAGATAGTGGCCATACTGGGGAGCAACGGTTCCGGCAAATCTACATTTCTTGGAGTGGTATCCGGGCTCATCCCTACCACCCGCGGGCAGGTGAAGCTGCTTGGCCAGGATATAACTCGGCTGAACGCCTTCCAGCGGGCGCATTCTGGGATGATAATGGTCCCCGCCCGGCAGAGAGTTTTCAGCTCTCTTACCGTTGCAGAGAACCTGCGGCTTGCAAGCTGGACCGTGAAACGCTATCACCATGACCGGCACTTTGCGAAGGTTGACGCTCAAAGAGTGTTGACGGTCTTCCGGTCCCTGCACGAACGGGCAAATGTGAAGGCGGGAAGGCTCTCCGGAGGGGAGCAGCAGATGCTCGCCTTAAGCCAGGCGTTGCTGTGCAGGCCTATACTGATGCTGATAGACGAGATGTCGCTTGGTCTGTCGCCAAAGGTAATTGACCAGTTGCTCCAGACAGTGGAATCACTTGCTGCATCAGGGGTGACCTTTGTGATCGTGGAGCAGTCGATCAATGTAGCCAGCGCCGTTGCTCAAAGGGCGGTATTTTTCGAGCGCGGCCGCATCCGGTTCAGCGGACCGACTCCAAGTGTGGAGAAGCAGCCGGAACTGCTCAGATCAGTGTTTGTTCACGCCATGGAGAAGGCTGACCAGAGACGGGCTACGGAAGGTGCCGGATCTTCTGGGGCCGGTGGGGTTGCCGTGCCACCTACTACCGTGCCACCACCCGGAACTGCTCAGAACGCCCAGGTGTCGCAACCAGGCGCATCATCTACAGAAGCGCTCACTGTGCGGAACGTCTCCAAGTCATACGGAGGGCTGGTGGCCATCGAGAATATAAGCCTGAGCGTCCAGCAAGGTGAGATACTTGGTATCATCGGGGCGAATGGAGCAGGTAAGAGCACCCTCATTGACATTCTCGGGGGCTATACCAAACCGGATACCGGTCGGCTGGCGTTGAACGGCAAGGATATCACCAGGCTGTCTCCTACAGTCCGGGCCGAGCTAGGTCTCGGCAGGGTGTTTCAGGACTCCAGGCTGTTCCCCTCGATGGCAGTGTCAGAAGCACTGGCAGCCGCCATAGAGCGCACTGTACCGGTACGTGATCCTCTTGCCAACATCTTACGCCTGAAAGATGCCCGCAGGTCCGAACGAGTGGTCCATAGCAGAGTCAACGAGCTTATGGCACAGATGGGTCTCACTCGTTACCGTGATTCCATAGTCTCCGAACTGTCCACCGGTACTCGCCGCATGCTTGAACTGGCCTGTGCCTTGGGACATGACCCGTCGGTACTGCTCCTCGACGAACCTTCCTCAGGCATTGCCCAGAGAGAGAGTGAAGCACTTGCCGAACTCCTCCTAGGGGTGGCAGAGGACACCGGGGCAACGCTTATCGTCATCGAGCATGACGTACCTCTGGTGTCGTCCATAGCAGACAGGCTTGTCTGCCTGCATCTGGGACGCGTCATCGCCGAAGGAAGCGTGCGGTCGGTACTGCACTCATCCGCAGTACTTGCGGCATATTTGGGAAGCGACGAAGAGGTCCTTTCGGCATCCCCCACGGTCGGCTTCAGGAGTGGCGTATGAGCAACGGTAATAATCGCTGGATGGTCGAAGCCGGCAATGGCGCAAGTAACATGAAGAGATATCGTAACACGGGCGGGATGGCAGTAGGTCCTATGGCACCAGGCAGGAAGCGAATATGAGAACTGCACCGGAAAGCCCTACTTTCCCGATGCTGGCAAGACGGTATGCAATACCGATCGTGCTTGCAGCGGCGGCAGTCGCCATCCTGCAGTTACTGCCCCCCGGACCGCCACAGGGCAACCTTGCCCCCATCCAACTGCCGTCAGGCATCACCCCTGTTCCGGTGGCCGGTGCACCGGGTAGGGCAATAAGTGGCGTACAATGCGGCCCTGGTGTGCGCCAGGTGTCCTGGTCAGCATACGCGCCTTCATGCGTACCAGCCTGGCATGGGAACAATGGAGGCGCCACCTCTCCCGGAGTGACGAGCAAGACGATCACGGTCACTTACCGGAAGGAGAACTCCAGTGACCAGGCATCCATAGCTTCCCTGGTGAGTAGTGCCATGCCCAATGACAAGGCGTTCCTCGCGGACCTGCGTACCTACATAAACTTTTTCAATCGTACCTATGAGTTGTGGGGACGCAAGGTGGTGTTGAAGTCCTTCACCGCCACCGGAAACTTTCTCTCAGAAGATCAGGGGCTCGATCAGCCCCAGGCACAAGCGGATGCAGTCACCGCAAAACAGCTCGGCGCTTTCGCGGATCTGACCTTTCCGATGTTCTCCTCCCAACCGTACGAGCAGTACCTGGCTGTACAGCACATCATCTCGCTCAGTTCCATCTACATGCCCGACTCATGGCTGAGACAGTACTATCCTTATGAATACACAATCTTCCCCACTGGTACCCAGAACAATCAGGCCACGGTCAACTTCATCTGCGAAAGGATGGCCGGCATGAAGGCAATCTTTGC
This sequence comes from Actinomycetes bacterium, assembly GCA_021841005.1. Lineage (GTDB taxonomy): Bacteria > Actinomycetota > Acidimicrobiia > Acidimicrobiales > JAMCPL01 > JAMCPL01. The sequence goes on from JAKBVZ010000008.1 coordinate 33,471, forward strand.
CGGAACCCCCCAGATGCGCAGCCGCAAGCGGGTGTTCGGCTTGCTCATACCTGAGAACCCGCTGTATGCCGCCAACGGCAACTACATAGCCAGCCACCTTGCTTCCCAGTGTGGCGTCGACTTCGCCGCAAGGGACAACTACGCCCTCTCTGTGTCGCAGGCATCGGAGCAGGCTTCCACCGCTATCGCGCAGATGAAGGCCCATGGGGTTACTACGATAATATGTGGTTGCGATCCACTGGAGCCTATACTATTTACCTCCACTGCAACGTCAGAGGAATACTATCCCGAATGGATGTTCAACTGGTGGCTAGACCCGTTGATGCGCCGTATCTCGCCCCCCCAGGCGAAGCATTCCCTTGTCATCGATGCGGGACAGTGGCCAAGCGCATCACAGAGTGAAGCGCTCAAAGTGTTCCGTCTGGCAGATCATGGCGGCCAGCCGCAGGAACCCTATTTTGCCCTTGCCTACAAGATGGCCTTGGAGCTGTTCTCCAGGCTGCAAGCCGCTGGACCGGACCTGACTCCCCAGACTTTCGCCAGAGGAATCTACAAGATTCCTCCCTCCATCACCACAAAGACATCGATGGGGGAATTCGGTCCCTGGCACAGTGGACCTTACAGTTTCTATCCAGCCACCAGCTACCAGGTCGGATGGTGGAATCCTACGGCTACGAGCAACCTGGACGGGAGAAAGGGCGCGTGGCAGGACTGCGACGGGGGAAAGTGGTATCCCTACACCAAGCCATCAGCGTTGACGCCCCTGCACACCCAACCAGCCTGCTTCGGCAGGTAACTGCTTTGCACCACGAGCTAGCGGCGCACCTACTCGCCGCAGGCCGCATCACAACCTTACAGCGCCTCGCAGAGGCGTTACACGGCCCTGCAGCACTCCTCAGGCTGCTCCAGGCGTAGCGGTGTCTTTCTGCTCAGGCTTGTCGGCCACAAGCACTTCGGTGGTGAGCAGTAACCCTGCTACGGATGCGGCATTCTGCAATGCGGAACGAGTCACTTTCGCCGGGTCGATGATACCGACCTTCATCAGGTCCTCGATCACGCCGCTAGCGGCATTGAGGCCGGTCGATCCGGATTCCGACTCCACGTGCTGAGCCATCACTGCGCCCTCTAGCCCTGCATTGGCAGCGATCCACTTGAGCGGCTCAGCCAGGCAACGGGCAACGATGGAAGCTCCTGTCGCCTCATCGTCCTGCAGCGACGACGCCAGCTTCCGAACATTGCCTATGGCACGTACAAGGGCCGTGCCGCCGCCTGCAACTACACCTTCCTCGATTGCGGCCCTGGTGGCGGAGAGCGCATCTTCTATGCGGTGTTTCTTCTCCTTGAGTTCCACTTCGGTGGCAGCACCCACCCGTACCACGGCAACACCGCCGGAAAGCTTGGCCAAGCGCTCTTGGAGCTTCTCGCGATCCCAATCGGAATCGGTCTCCTCTATCTCCCGCTTGATCTGGGCGATCCTGCCTTTGATGTCCTCCTCGGAACCAGCGCCGTCCACCACGGTCGTGTCGTCCTTGGTAACCACCACTCTCCTTGCCCTACCAAGAAGGTCAAGGGTGACACCTTCCAGCTTCAGTCCAATCTCCTCTGATACCACCTGCCCGCCGGTCAGCACGGCTATGTCCTGCAGCATTGCCTTACGACGCTCGCCGAAGCCGGGAGCCTTGACGGAGACCGAAGTGAATATACCCCTAACCCTATTGACCACCAGGGTGGCCAGCGCCTCTCCTTCGACATCCTCCGCTATGACTAGCAATTGCTTGCCGGATTGCATGACCTTTTCCAGTATCGGGAGCAGATCGTGTATGGAGCTGATTTTCGAGTTGACTATAAGGATATAGGCGTCCTCGAGCACGGCTTCCTGGCGTTCGGGATCAGTAACGAAGTAGGGCGACAGGTACCCCTTGTCGAACTGCATTCCTTCAGTGAAGTCGAGTTCAAGGCCAAACGTGTTGGACTCCTCGACCGTGACAGTACCGTCCTTGCCCACCCGGTCTATAGCATCTGCCAGTATCTCTCCAATGGAGTTGTCAGCGGCGGAGATAGATGCAACTTGGGCGATCTCCTCCTTGGACGATATTTCGTGGGATTGCTCACGGATGGACTCCACCACTGACGCTACGGCCTTGTCGATGCCCCGCTTCAGCGCCATCGGATTGGCACCGGCGGTCACATTGCGCAGACCCTCATGGATGAGCGCCTGAGCCAGTACTGTGGCGGTCGTGGTACCATCACCTGCAACATCGTTGGTCTTGGTCGCCACCTCCTTGACCAGTTGGGCTCCCATATTCTCGAAGGGATCCTCCAGCTCCACCTCACGGGCGATGGTTACACCGTCGTTGGTGATGGTAGGTGCACCCCACTTCTTGTCTATCACCACATTGCGGCCCTTGGGACCCAGAGTCACTCGCACTACATTGGCGAGTTTGTCAACCCCGGCTTCTAGGCCTCTGCGCGCCTGGGCATCATAATGAAGTATCTTCGGCATTGTATGTCCTTCTATCCTTGTGTCTATATTTGTGTCTTTAACGTCTGTGTACTGTTGCTTATATGTGCTCTGTTACACCAGATCCTGCCTGATATCCTGCCTGAACGTGAAGCGTGCGGCCACTAGACCGCTTTGCCGGCACGTCCTTGCCAGCCAGATGCAGGTGGGAAACTTATTCCCTACGGTGCATCTACTTGACCACTACGGCCAGCACATCCCTGCTGGAGAGGATAAGGAGATCTTCGCCATCCACAGTGATTTCGGTACCACCGTACTTGGAATACACAACCGTATCGCCTACCGATACGCCTACTGGTACAAGCTCTCCGGTGTGCTCTGCCCGCCGCCCCGGCCCTACGGCTATCACCTCTCCCTGCTGCGGCTTTTCTTTGGCCGTGTCGGGGATTACAAGGCCGGATGCCGTGGTTTCCTCCGACTCTCCCGGGCGGACCACTATCCTGTCCTCGAGTGGCTGAAGTTTCATGTCTGTTGAGCCTCCTGTCTGTTAGCTATCAATTACCTACTACCTGCACTGCCCGTCACGGGCCTTACCGCACGGCTTAGCCAGGACATTCCTACGCTATTGCAATGCTGCTTTACCCAGCACGGGCTTTCTATGGCAAGAACAAGAGTACCGCATGTCGCATATCCAACATACCTGCAAGACTGCTCGGTATGCTCATCATTCGATATTCACTGATACCTGACGCCTAGCACTCTTGCTCTTCGAGTGCTAATTATAGCGTGCTCTCGACGACTTGGCAACTGGTAGGCTAAAATAAACCTGGATTCACAGTTTAGAGGCTCAGCGGATATCGGGAAAGCGAGTAGAGTAAAGTGGTAGGATCATGAGCAGAGTACTGTTGTTGAACGCCAGCTACGAGCCACTGAGCGTCGTGTCACCGCAAAGGGCCCTGTCGCTGCTGTTTGGTGGTAAGGCTGAAACAGTTTGTGAATCGGCTGCAGTCTTCAATAGTCCAAGCGTCAGCGTAGTCGTGCCGTCCGTCATACGCCTGATGCGTTACGTAGCAGTGCCGTACGGCCGTTCGGTGGCATTGACCACTCGTAACGTTCTGGCTCGGGATCATCATGTCTGTGCCTACTGCGGAAAGTTGGCCACCACCACCGACCATGTCATACCGCGGTGCAATGGCGGTAGCCATTCCTGGGAGAATGTCGTGGCGGCCTGCACCAGATGCAATGGCAAGAAAGGCGCCAAGACCGTAAAGGAGATGGGCTGGGTCTTACACAGGGTACCGTACCGTCCCCTTGGCCGGGAGGCATGGCTGATGCGCTTTACTCCTGAGCCTGAATGGATGGTGTACCTGGATAAGGCGGGGTGAGCGCAGGATTAGGAGTCTGCGGCGAGCAGAGCGGTAGCCTGATGAATTGCAGGAGATGAGCACACAACGGCGGGCTTTGTTCCAGTGACGGCGCATATGCTGGCTGTGATGAGGTTGGCCGAGGTGATAATTGCTTGCCCGGCAATGGACTTGGATGGGCCAGCTATATCATTGGTGATGGTGCTGTAGCTCTTGGCCTGGAGTAGCCCTGCGGGGAACATTGGTCCGGCCACTATTACCTGGTTCGATATGTCCAGGAAAGGCAGTGCTCCTGCGTCGGTCTGTGCAACATAAGGAGGCTTGTCATAGCGCTGGAGAAGCGACGATAGGGATTCGCTCGGAGAGTTCATGGTGGTAAATCCGTTGTAGGGATTGCTCGAGGGCGTGGAAGATGCCTCTTCCACGCCAGTGAAGTCTACGTACTTACTCGTGTATGCCAGCCGGTAAAATGAGAAGCCGCTTATGCTCGGGAATACTTCCGCGCTGGAAGAGCCGGCTATTCCCAACTTTCTGAAAGTGCCGAACCTGCTCAACGCAAGTACCAGTGGCCAGCTGGCGGCTTCACAGTAAGGGCAGTACTCGCTTCCTACAAACGTCACAACAGGCAACTGCGATACCGGGTTGCCTCTAGGTGTGGAGTTGCCCCTAGAAGAGCTCCCTGGAACCCTGCTGCTGCCGTTGTTGGCGGACCGTATCAATACCGGCATGGCAAGTCCTGTAGTGTCGTAAGCACCAGTATTACTCAATGTGGAGAACGCCTCGGTACTTAGTTCATGAAGAGTCGATGACGAAGCGGCCGGGAAAGGATTAGGGTTGATAACAATTGGCGAACTCAGTAGCTTCAGGCCGATCAGGGCCAATGCCACGATGGCAACGACGATTATGGCACTCCAGGCAATCAAGGCTGTGGGCACGCGGTGGTGCCCGGCATGACGCAGCATGGTCCGATCATGCCCGGACTCGTTGCCGTTCTCGGTTTCATCCTGGCCGGTAGGTTCTTCCATCGCTGGGCATCCAACTTACCACGATTTCAATCAAAATCCTGGCCTGGTGCATCGCTGTTTTATCAGGTGCGGCAGGATACTGGAAACCGCCAACTGCAGGGTGTACTATGCTCACCATGGCAAGCGCACCCAAGGTAAGCCTTAAGTTACCAGCTAATATACCTTTTCCACGCTTGTCCCTGCCTTGGGGCGGTTCAGCCAGTTTAGATGGTAATACAGAGGATAGGACAGGCGATGCAGCCAGTTCCAGGTCGACCAGCCGTGCCATTTCATGGCGGGAGGCCGAGATGGAGGAAGGTGTTTTCAGCTACGCTGATGCCGGAAAGGGACTGCCGGTGCTTTTCCTGCATGGCTGGGGAGTAAGTCACAGAACCTATAAGTCTGCAATTGCGTCACTAGCAAGCATTGGGTGCCGCGTGCTTGCTCCGGCGCAACCTGGCTTCGGAGGGTCGCCCAGGCTTGCTGCTGGGGAGAGGTCATTCCCGGTCTATGCAGAGTGGGCAGCACGGTTTCTGGATGCCGCGGGCCAGAAGGACCCGGTTACGGTTATAGGCCATTCGTTTGGCGGAGGTGTGGCCATCCAGGTGGCGCACGACTTTCCCGAAATGGTCCGATTGGCCATTTTGTGTAATCCCGTTGGTGGTCCTATACGGTGTGGCGCGGATGGCGAGATCGAGCTGATGTCTCGCAGGCCTCTGTGGGAATGGGGCCAAGAACTAGGTACGGACCTGATTGCCGGATCGTCAGTAGCCAAGGTACTCCCAGCTGTGGCAGAGGGAGCTATGCCCAATCTTTTGAGGAATCTCCCGGAAGTGGTGAAGATGGTCAATGTGGTACGTAGAGCTAATCTTCTGGCTGAACTGGAACGGGTTTCCTTAGCGGGTACCCCCGTGTCCATCGTGTGGTCTGACCGTGACAGGCTCGTGCCTCATGGGGCCGTTACTGGCTTGTGTCGTGCGGCTGGCGTGCAGAGCACGGTGGTGGAGGGTAGCCATACGTGGCTGATAGCAGAGCCGGAGATGTTTGCAGAAGTTGTGCTGAGGGTTCTTGTCGATCACGGAGTCGATCTGGAACTTTTCTCTGGCGACCTGGGTGACATTATCGGAGACACCTTGCACTGAAGGCGCCTGCCTGTCCGCTCGGCTCTAAGTGGATGTCCGATGGATGCTGCAGAATTGCAGCGATAGACTGGCGATAGACTGATGAATGATGCTTTCCGCAGTGTACTCCGAGCATTTTGATCCTTACCAAGCTTGCATACCTGGAGAACCCGCGAAACTTTTTCCCGGAGTGACTAGGGTGGTTGCTCCCAACCCGGGAGTCATGACCGGGCCAGGGACCAACAGCTATATCATAGGCAGCGATGAGCTGGTGGTTGTGGATCCTGGTCCGGAGTTGGCCGAGCATGTGCATTTGCTGGCTGATATAGGAGAAGGTCGGATAAGCAAGATTGCCGTCACTCACAAGCACCTTGACCATGCACCAGCTGCAGCTTTATTGGCGCGGCTGACCGGCGCAGAGACAGCCGGGTTTACCCGGAGTCCCGGGTTCGAGCCTGACAGGCTGCTGGCGAACGGGGACATACTCAGCGTGCAGGGAGCCGAGCTACAGGCTATTTACACGCCAGGTCACTCGTCGGACCATCTATGTTACATGCTGGTGGGAGAGAATCTGCTTTTTACCGGAGATCATCTGATGCAGGGTTCCACGGTGGTTGTAGCCCCTCTGGATGGCGACATGGCCAAGTACATGGACAGTCTACGGCTGTTGCTGGAAATTACCCCTCCGGCCAGGGCGCTGCTGCCAGGTCACGGCATGTGGATGGACGATCCGGCCAGGATAGTTTCTTCCGTCATCGAGCATCGCCAGATGCGTGAAGAGGTCGTGTGGGAAGCGCTCTGCCGTCTGAGCAAGACACCTCAGGCGACTCGCCTGAGTCTGGACAAAGATGGAGACCAAGGTGGGAGGCTAAGTCGCCGTCCTGACGAGAGCGGTGACCAGGACAAGAGCACCGACGGCGACCGGCAGCATCATCCACACCGAGGGTTACAGGTTGTGCCCGGCAGCGAGAGGGAGAGTATCGACGATGACCGCCGGCAGGGTATATCTATAGATGATATGATTACGACAGTATATAGAGATGTTCCGGAGTCCCTGCACTCCATAGCGCGCTATTCGTTATGGGCGCATCTTCGCAAGATGACTCAGGAGGGTAGGGTATGTGCAGCGGATATGAATGGAATGTCCACACTCTGGTGGCCAGCCGGCTTGTCCTGCTAAGCCTCTGAGCGAAGTGCTCCTTCTTCGCCAGATATGCATTAGATACGCATTGCGGTCTTTGACCTCCTCCCGGCCCTGAACGACCGGGCTTGCGCCACGTAAAATGCTCAAAGATGCATTGCGGTCTTTGACGCAGCAGTCCTTGCCTGCTCCAGTACGTAGTCTAGGTCTGCGTCGCTGTGCGCCAATCCGACGAACAGCGCCTCGTACGGACCAGGCGGGAGCATTACGCCGCCGTCCAGCATATGGTGGAAGAACTTGCTGTATATGCCGGTGGCGGCTGAAGCCGATGCGGCATCGTAGTCCGATACTGCGTTGCTTGTTCCGAAGAACATACTGCATAGCGTACCGTAGTGCTGGACGGTAGCTTCCAGCCCTGCATCACTCAGTGCAGCTTGAAGTCCTGCAACGAATGAATCCACCTTGCCTGCTAGCGCAGCAAACGCATCCTCATCCAAGCGGTTCAATACACTCAGACCTGCGGCTGTGGCGAGTGGGTTACCCGAGAGTGTACCTGCCTGGTAAACAGGCCCAACGGGTGCAAGTTGCTTCAGTAATTCGGTCCTTCCGCCGAACGCCGCAAGAGGCAGTCCGCCACCGATGACCTTGCCGAAGCAGTAGATATCCGGTATCACGCCACATATGGTTGACGCGTTGCTGTAAGCTACCCTGAAGCCGGTGATTACTTCGTCGAAGATGAGCAGGGCACCGACAGCATTACATGCTGTACGCAATCCTTGTAGGAAGCCTGGCACGGGAGGCACTACGCCCATATTGGCTGCAACTGGTTCCACTATCACGCATGCCACTTTTTCATCCAGCACGTCACGGGAAGGCACCTGGTTGTATGGGCATATTATGGTGTCGCTTACACTCGCAACAGGCACACCTGCAGACCCAGGCAGCGAGTCAGGCAGGTATCTTGCCTCCGTCACCGACCCGGACCCGGACCCCGACCCGGATAGCCCCATGGTGGCGACGCCACTGCCGCTTTTGGCCAGCAATCCGTCCGAGTGACCATGGTAGCAGCCTGCGAACTTGATCATCCGGTCCCTTCCGGTGACTCCCCTTGCCAGACGTATGGCGCTCATTGCGGCCTCAGTGCCTGACGATACAAACCGCACCTGGTCGCAACCGGGCACTCTTGCGCATATCTCCTCTGCAAGCAGCACCTCGCCTCTGGTAGGGGTACCGAACGTCGTGCCCTTGCTGACTGCATCGTAGAGAGCACTAGTGATACCTGGATCGGCATGGCCGAGGATGACTGCACCGTACGACTGGATCATGTCCACGTACCGGTGACCATCCACATCGTAGAGGTATGCCCCCTTGCCGTGGTCCACCGTTACGGGGGTACCGCCTACAGAGCTGAAGGATCGCACTGGTGAGTCCACCCCCCCCGGGATCACTCGTTGGGCTCTTGCGAACCACTCATCATTGAGATCGTTCATTTCAAGTCCGCTGCGGCCACTATGCCGCAGCCCGTGCACTGTGCGAACCACTCATCATCGAGATCGTTCATTTCAAGTCCTCGCAGCTGCCGGCAGCCTGGTGCTTGGCGGCATTGTCACTGTCCGATTATCTCTGCAATCTCGGCGGCTGCATAGCTGATGATGAAGCGAGCACCGGCTCGCTTGATGGACACGAGATGCTCCATCATCACAGCTCCAGCATCCAGCCATCCTCGTTCACCGGCAGCTTTCACCATCGAGTATTCGCCGCTTACATGGTAGGCGGCAACCGGGATGTTCACGGTGGAAGATATTCGTAAGATTATATCAAGATACGACAGGGCAGGCTTGACCATGACGATGTCGGCTCCCTCCGCAATGTCGAGCGCAGCTTCCTCCATGGCTTCTCGCGAGTTTCGCAGGTCCTGCTGGTAACCGCGGCGATCGCCTCCTCCTGCGATCTGTACATCGACGGCATCCCGGAAGGGTCCGTACAGTGCGGAGGCATATTTCGCGCTGTAGGCGAGTATTGCTGTATCGGTGAGGCTGGACGCATCCAAGGATTCCCGGATGGCAGCCACCTGCCCGTCCATCATACCGCTAGGTGCCACGATGTGAGCACCGGCCCTAGCTTGTGCAACCGCTACTTGCCGGTAGAGTTCGAGGGTGGTGTCATTGTCCACCCTCGCCTGGCTGTCCAGTACTCCGCAGTGCCCATGGCTGGTGTATTCGTCAAGGCACAAATCGGATATGAGCGTCAGGTCATCACCAAGTACGTCATGTATCGCAGACAGAGCTAGCTGCACTATCCCTGATGGATCCCAAGCGCCGGAACCCTGTGGATCTCTATCCAGTGGGATGCCAAACAAGATGACACCCGGTATGCCCAAGCCAAGGTATTTCTTGCACTCTTCCAGCGCTGAGTGGACCGTGTGCTGGAAGTGCCCTGGAATGCTCCGTATCTCTGCGGGGCGGTCGATGCCTTCGCGTACAAACAGAGGAGCGATCAGATCCGTTGCCGACAAAGACGTCTCCGATACCAGGTCTCTAATCCTTGAGGTGCGCCTTAGGCGCCGCATCCTCCTTGCTGGAAAGGTCGCGTAAGACTCAGTCACGACTTCATCCGTTCTCTCAAGGAAATGAGACCATCCACCAGCCCTCTGGCGCTGTGATCTTGTGCGATTATGTCCACGGCCAAGCCGGATTGCCTGGCGGCCTTGGCTGTCGTATCTCCTATGCATCCAACCACTGGAGGAACCTTACCGTCTTTCACGATCTCGAAGTACGCTGATACAGCGGAAGGAGACGCGAAGGTGATGGCATCAGCATGCTTTACCATGTCGATTAGCTCGGGGGTGAGAGCGGGATCCCCCGTGGCTGTGATGGTTTTGTATGCTTCTACCTCGTCTACCAGCCATCCTTTCTGGCGAAGTCCTTTGGCCAGTGTGGGAGGGGCGCCGGCCGCCCTGGGATAAAGCACCCTCCCTGTCTCGTTGCGTCCTGATACAGGGCCCGGCGCCGGCATCGCCTCGATCAGCCCAACCGCGCTCTGGTTACCCAGTGGTACCACGTCAGCTCGTATGTTACGTGCCAGAAGCGCCTTGGCAGTAACGTCACCGACTGCAGCTATTCGCACACCGCCGAGGTCTCGTGCATCTCTTAGCTGCGCGAAGAAACGTTCCACTGCGTTCACGGAAGTGAATACGACCCAATCGTAACGGTTTACCCAGTCTGCATGGCGTTTCAAGTCTGCACCGTCATCATCTGGTGCACTGGTGGCGATTACGGGAAAATCGATGGTATCGGCGCCTGCATCCATCAGCATTGTACTGAGCGATTCGTTCTGGGTACGGGATCTGGTGGTAACGACCACCAGGCCGGCCAGTGGGTATCTCTTGGGTGCAGATAGGCTGGATGCAGCTGTTTCGCCGATTGCTATGACGGCGGGAGCTTTTAGATCCTCTTTACCCAGATGGTCCAGGGTGGTATGCACCGTACGGCATCTGGGTGTCGTCCCATTTTCCACGGCCACTACAGGCGTGGATCCAGAACGGCCACCCTCGATGAGGCGGGCTGCGATCTCGGCCCTGTTTTCCACGCCCATGAGCACTACCAGGGTTCCCTTCAACCGCGCAAGATGCGCCCAGTCGGGGTCGTCGCTCCCATTGCTGGATGTATAGCCTGGTGATGATGCATCCTCGGGAGTCCTTTGTCTTGACTGTGCATGAGGCCCTTTTCCTGGTTCCGGCTCCGAGCTTGATCCTGACCGCTGTTGGGTGCTTTGCCTGCCGGTATGTCCGGTAACCACCGTAACGCTTCTTGCTACTCCCCGGTAGGTGGCTGGTATGCCAGCGGCGGTGAGCACGCCTATAGCGGAGGTGACACCTGGCACTATTTCTACGTCCACGCCAGCATCGATCAGCGCCTCTGCTTCCTCACCTCCCCTGCCAAACACCAAGGGATCACCACCTTTCAGTCTCACGACAGTCTCGTGAGCGCGCCCGTACTCCACGAGTACTTTGTTGAGGTCCACCTGGCGGTCCGAGTGCCCTGGCTGCTTGCCCGCATCATAGATGATGGCGTCTGGGCGCACGCCAGCCAGATGCCTTTTGTCCACCAGCCGGTCATAGAGCACCACGTCTGCCCGTGCCAGCAGGTCGCGCCCTCGGCAGGTTATCAGTCCGGGATCACCGGGGCCGGCGCCAACAAGGTAGACTGTCATCGTACGTCCACTTTACTGACCAATCAGGGTTCTGATCAATCGCGGTCCACTCCTATCAATATCTCGCCTCCTTGGCGGTAAAGCAGGTCATGCGCGAGCGTGTTGCCAAGCGCTTCAGGCTCCATGCCCATCAAGCTCTGGCGTACCAGAGCCCTACCATCCCTGCTGGCTATCATGCCTTTGATCTCGAGTATCGCACTTCCGTGAGGGGCGTTGGGCAACACGGCAGTGGCAAATGCTGCTGCCGGGATACTACAGCCACCTTGGAAGTTCCTCAGAAAAGCTCTCTCTGCGCGTAACTCGAGATGAGCCTTCTCGTCGTCTATCCTGGTGAGCCATTCGAGCATTTCTGTATCCTCCTCCCTGCACTCCACGGCCAGGGTGCCTTGCCCGACCTGGGGAAGCATCCATTCTGTCCGTATGGGATATATATCCTGATCGTAGATGTCCAAGCGCTCTATGGCGGCCATGGCTACTATACCTGCTGTAGCGGAGGATCGTATTTTCTCGATCCTGGTGTGCAGGTTGCCTCTCAGCTCGCGGAAAGTGAGATCGGGACGTAGCCACGCAAGCTGGGCACGTCTCCTGGTCGATCCTGTGGCAACCATTGCACCAGCAGGCAGATCAAACACCGACGTAAAGGGCGTCGGGCATACCAGGGCGTCGCGAGGATCCGCTCTTTCGAGGACAGCGCCTATTACCAGCCCTGGCGTATCCATCGAAGGAAGGTCTTTGGCTGAGTGCACTGCAATATCTGCATCTCCGGCGATGACGGCAGCTTGTACCTCCTTTACCCACACTCCCGTACCTGCCATTGCGCTGACAGGAGTATCGGCCAGGATGTCTCCTCTTGTAGAAACGGTCAACAGCTGAGTAGGAGGCAATCCTTCCAGAGCTGACAGGCAGGCGACAACTTCCCTGGATTGGGCCATTGCCAGTGGAGAGCGCCGGGTTGCCACTTTGATTACTGATCTGCCGACAGGTGCTGGATTACGAGATGTTGCAGGTGCGTCCATTGCCGTTGACGTGTTCTCAGAGGTCGAAGAGGTCTCTGACTGCTTCGATTATTTTCTCTCCTTTGGGGGTACCGGCAGTTCCTTTGAGTACGATGGTTGGCTGATGTAATATCTTGGCCATGATGCGACGTGTTATGCGGTCCATCTCGTCCCAGGCTTGGTCGCTGATGCCTCCATCTTGGATGATCTTCGAGCGTGCATTGTTCAATTCCTCCACGCGAAGTCCTTCGACCTTGTTTCGCAGTGCAGCCAGGACTGGCACGGCGCCGCGTTCTCGCTGGTACCTGCGATACGACTCTATCCCACTCGATATTATCGTACCGGCTCGATCGAATTCCTCCCGGCGTCCTGCTAGTGTGCTTTCCGCTCGAGCCACCATGTAGTCCATATCGAACAGCGAAACGCCGTCAATGGATGCAACGAGCGGGTCTACGTTCTTCGGCATGCCCAGGTCGGCTATGATCATGTCCACCGTCCCGTCGGATGCTGCGTGGTTGTCACCACCATTGCTCGACGTGCTCGTGCCTGATGCACCCTTATCCGATGCACCCTTGCTCAGTATGCGTGTCTTTTCGACGGCTGCCTCCACCATGGCATGGTCAAGCACTACGGAGCGCGCGGTAACCGATACCATCACCGCGTCTGCGCCCACCAGGTGGCGCTGTAAGGATTCCATGCCATGCCCATGGGCATTGATGCCTACCAGTGCACCAGCCAGCGCTTTTGCCTTCCGGGATGTCCGGCTGAAAATGGCGAGTTCCTGAGGTGATCCGTGGCTGCATATGGCGCCGGCGAGCCCCTCCCCCATTTCTCCGGCGCCGATGACCACGATCTTGCGATTATCCAGGTTCCCGTGCATCCCATCCACCACCACCTCGGCTGCTATGTGAGCGAAAGAGGTAGGACCGCGTGCAATGCCGGTGTCGGTACGTACCTGCTTGCCCGCTTTGATCGCATGCTGGAACAGGCTGCTCAGTACAGGACCCGCCGATCCGGCTTTACCGGCATATTCCAGAGCTCTTTTCACCTGGCCCAGAACCTCGGTTTCACCGGGTATGGACGACCGAAGACCGGCAGCAACCTCGAAGATATACGTGACCGCGTCGTCATCGAAACGTACTTCCAGGTACTGTTCGAGGAGTTCACTGCTCGTACTTGTATGGCTTGACAGCGACCGGGCCAAGTCGTCAACAGCGTCGTGAAACTGTCCGGTGACTGCATATATCTCTGTGCGCAAACATGTCGAGAGCACGATTGCCTCGTACAGATCGTCATTTTGCGCAACGGACACCAGCAGCTTACCGATGTCCTCATCCGAGAGCGTGACCTTCTCCACCAAGTCGAGTGGCGCGTTCTCGTGATTGATCCCTACGACTACGATAGGCAATGTGCTCCCATACTTCCGTATATTCTACCGCGTTGCCGTTCCAATGCCGGTCAAGAAATCTTCAGGGTCGGGAGCGACGCGTGCCACGGATAGCAGCGCTCGGTATATCATCTCTGCGGGAGCGGTTTCGTCAGGACGTAGCAGGTTGGCCATGATACGCAGCAGCCATTCCATCAGGGCGTTGGAGTGCATGCCTGCCTGTACACATCGGTGCATCACTTCTGGATTGCTGATCATCCTGACAAAGGTACGTCCTATTTTGTAGTAGAGACCGTATGCAGCCTGGAGGCGATCTTCGTAACTGTAGATGGCATCTTCTCCTGCTCCGCAGAGTGCTGCAGCGACGCATGCAGCAGCCAGCCTGCCTGTTTCGTAACCGTAAGAGATGCCTTCGCCATTGAATGGGTTGATCGATCCGGCTGCGTCACCAGTCAACAGGACATTCGTTCCGGTCTTTGGCGAGGTGGAGAGTCCCATCGGAAGCCTACCTCCTGTCGCTGGTCCGCAGGCGGATTTGGGGGAAAGACCCCATTTGCCGGCTGAATTGCGTATGAACGTATCCAGCATTTCGCTGGTATTGATTCCTTTCCATCGCCCTGCCGTTGTAATCAGCCCTACGCCGGCATTCACCCGCCCGTCACCCAAGGGGAAGATCCATCCGTATCCAGGTAGAACATCGCCATGTGAATTCCTGACATCCAAGTGCGACTCGATAAATGGATCGTCGTGCAGCGGGGACGTATAGTATCCGCGTAGGGCCATTCCCAAGGGAAGCCCCTTGTCTCTTACGGCGCCGAGATGCCTGGAAATTCGTGAGGTGGTTCCCTCGGAAAGTATGATGTAACGTGCTTTGAGCTCTTCCATGCGACCGCTCTTTACGTCCCTTGTATTGATCCCGAGGAGTTTCGGAAGTCTCTTGTCTCTGGACGCGTCGGACCGCACCGCCGTGTCGATTACCGGCTCGATCGCCTCGGTTTCGTAGAAAATGCGAGCTCCAGCCTTGGCTGCCCTTTCTGCCACGAGCATGTCCAGATCGTGGCGGGTGATCACATATCCGTACGATGGGAATGACGGGTGATCCGGCCAGCGCAATTCCAGCTGGTGACCGTAGGCGCAGGTTCGCAAGCCAACGTATCTGTGTGCTCTCGCGATGATATCGCCGAGGCCCATATCCTCCAGTTGCCTTACCGCCCTGGGGGTCAGGCCATCCCCGCAGGTCTTCTCTCGGGGAAAGCGCTTGCGTTCGATAACCGCTACATCGTATCCTGCGTCCGCTAGCCAGTAGGCGGCGGCTGATCCTGACGGGCCAGCGCCCACGACCAGGGCGTCATACACGTGCCGTCCTGCTCTGACGCTTGCCTTGGCGCGTGTCTCTACTGGTTTGGCGTTGGCGTTCATAGCCATGCTCCACATCTTAAGCGGTAACTCTTGTTGCCGCCAGCAGGAATGCGTGTGATTACGAATAAATGGCTTGGCGAACTGCTGCGAATCCCATCAGTAACTCTTGTTGCCGCCAGCAGGAATGCGTGTGATTGCAATCGGATGGGAGGAGGAGATTGGACGGAGCGTCCTGCCTGTTGTCACCGCCAGGAATGCGTGTGATTGCAATTGCCGGCTCAAAATGCACTGACCTGGTGATTTGCATGGATTCATTGCTCGATGTGCCTAGCGAGGTTCGAGCGTGATAAAACAGTAAGGATTATGGAGCAGTATTTACCGATCTTGGTACTGATGGTGCTTGGAGCGCTGTTTGCAGGGCTCTCGTTTGTCGCGTCCGGCATACTCGCTCCTCGCAAGAAGCCATCTGAAGCCAAGCTGGCTCCTTACGAGTGCGGCATAGTGCCGACCAGGGATTTACCACAGCGTTTCCCGGTGAGATTCTACCTGGTTGCCATGATATTTGTTATCTTTGACATAGAGATAGTCTTTCTCTATCCTTGGGCGGTAGTCTTCAAGCAACTTGGCACTTTCGGGCTGCTGGAGGTGGTGGTGTTTGCCGGGATTGTCTTTGTTACATTCCTTTACCTGGTCAGCAATGGGGCGTTCGATTGGGGCCCGGTGCGGAAGTGGAGACCTGCTGCGAGCCAACGTACGGTGGAGAATACAGTAACGCGCATCACCGCCCGCCAATCGGCACGCGTTCCGGGCGAAACCGCAGTTGTGGCTGCGAAGTCCAGTAACCCGGGGAGAGTGGCCTGATATGGGGCTCGAGGATCTCGGATACAATTTTCTCACGGGGAAGTTGGAAGATCTGGTCAAATGGGCAAGGAGGAGCAGCGTATGGCCTGCAACGTTTGGGTTGGCATGTTGCGCCATAGAGATGATGTCACTGGGTGCCGCGGATTTCGATATCAGTCGTTTCGGGATGGAGGTGTTCAGGGCATCTCCACGGCAGGCTGATCTCATGATCGTGGCTGGCAGGGTCTCCCAGAAGATGGCTCCAGTTCTCAGACAGGTATATGACCAGATGATGGAGCCCAAGTGGGTCATTTCGATGGGGGTGTGCGCCTCCACTGGCGGCATGTTCAACAACTACGCGATCGTACAGGGAGTCGATCAGGTAGTTCCGGTGGATGTGTACGCACCAGGTTGCCCACCTACTCCCGAGACTCTCATGCATGCGATACTCACATTGCACGAGAAGATCCGCACAGGAGAGATTACCCGGCGGCGTGGAACGGACGAAAGGCAAGAAGGTACTGGACTCGCAGGCTGGGTGCAAGAGGCTCCCATGCCGGTCCGGGTGGCGACCCCGCGCTGATGGCCATGGACATGACTGGAGGCGCCGAGACTTCCGCGGATACGGAATCGAATGCCAGTGCCGAAACTACCGAACGGGGATCCCTGGATGCAGTGTTGCATGGTTTACGGGACATCCCTCAACTGCCTGCGCACAGGCGGCAGCCGGTCGTATTGTTCCCGCAACGTGAGAGGTATTTCGACGTAGTATCGGCGCTGGATGATGCCGGTTGTGAGATGCTTGCTGATCTCTGTGTGGTCGATTACCTGCTGCATCCTCACGGGAACCTACCGGAGCGGATTGTACCGGAACGATTCGAGGTGGTGGCCAACCTTCTTTTCCTGGGCCTGGGGGCGAGGTTCAGGGTAAGGGTGCAGGTACCGGAAAGTGACCCCACGATAGATAGCATATACGATATATATCCTGGTTCAGAGGCCATGGAGCGTGAGGCATTTGATATGTTCGGTATTGTCTTCAATGGCCATCCGGACATGACCCGCATTCTCATGCCGGACGACTGGGAGGGTCATCCCCTTCGCAAGGACTACGGCGTAGGCCGTGTGCCAGTGCAGTTCAGGGAGGCGCCGGGGCCGAGATGACTGGAACCAGCGAGTACACATCGAGCACCTCCGAAGGCGCGCAAGAATTGGGGCCGAGATCGTCAGGGTCCGTGAAAGAACTGCGTCGCGAAAGGGGAGCGGTACTTCGCGGCTATAGCTCATCGGCTGAAGAGATACCGGCTGCGCTGGAGACAGTGACGCATTATAAGGCTGCGCTCCCGGGTGAGGCATCATCGAGCGGCTCCACGACACCGCCGGAGAGCTTCGACGAAGGCCTCGAAGGCGAGACCATGATAATAAACATGGGCCCCCAGCACCCCTCCACTCATGGAGTGCTGAGGCTCATGATGGAGTTGGATGGCGAGACAATCCTGCGTACCAAGCCGGTCATAGGCTATCTTCACACCGGCATGGAGAAGACGGGTGAAGAACTCATGTACGTGCAGGGAAGTACCAATGTGACGAGGATGGACTACCTATCCCCCCTCAACAACGAGCTGGTCTTCTCACTCTGTACCGAGGAGTTGCTGGGAGTGGAGCTACCCGCCAGGGCAGTGTGGATACGGATGCTCATGTCAGAGCTGAACAGGGTTTCATCGCACCTCATGTGGATGGCGACCAACGGCATGGATCTGGGTTCGACGTCGATGATGATATACGGGTTCAGGGAACGTGAGATGGTGCTTGGATTCTTCGAGAAAACTACGGGACTCAGGATGAATCACAACTATATCCGCCCAGGAGGTGTCGCTGCCGACCTGCCTGACGGCTGGGAGGAGGATGTGGAGCTGATCTGTGACAATGTATTGAGGCGTACGGAGGAGTACGACGACCTTCTCACTGGCCAGCCGATTTTCAGGGAGCGTACGGAAGGAGTTGGAGTAATCACCGCCGAGGAGGCACTCGGATTGTCGGTGACCGGACCGATACTGCGATCCACGGGAATACCGTGGGACCTGCGTAAGACTATGCCGTACCTGGCCTACGATCAGGTGGAGTTTGATGTGCTGGTGGGCACCTACGGGGACAATTTTGATCGGTACGCGATCCGGCTGAACGAGATACGTGAATCCATACGTATAATACGTCAGGTGATCGAGAAAATGCCTCCCGGCGACTACCGTGTGCAGGACAGGAAGGTTACCCCGCCGCCCAGGGCGCGTATAGACGAGTCGATGGAAGCCCTGATCCATCATTTCAAGATGTTTACTGAGGGCTTCAGGGTGCCTGAGGGTGAGGCATACGTGGCCATAGAGTCTCCGAGGGGCGAACTGGGCTGCTATATAGTGTCTGATGGATCCGCTAAGCCCTACCGGATGCACATTCGAGGTCCGTCGTTTGTCAACCTGCAGGCTGTTCCAGTGATGCTGGCCGGTGGGCTGGTGGCTGATGCTGTTGCCACGACTTCATCGGTCGATCCTGTCATGGGTGAAGTGGACCGGTAGAGGAAGGTACTGGGTATGACACATCTATCAGAGGAAATGATCGCCTATGCTCGCCAGCTCGTGTCCCTTTACCCTGAGCCGCGCTCGGCGCTGATACCCATTTGCCATCTCGCCCAAGAGCAGGACGGATGGTTACGTCCTGAAGCCATCGAGGAGATTGCAGCCGTTGTGGGCGTATCGCCAGCCGAGGTATTCGGTACTGCATCGTTTTATGACTTGCTGCATACAGAGCCTGCAGGTCGTTACGTGGTATCCATCTGTACCAACATCGCCTGCATGCTTGCAGGAGCTTACGATCTGCTGGATCATGCAGAGAAGAATCTCGGTATAAAGGCCGGTGGAACGACACCTGACGGCTTGTTTACCTTGGAAGATGCTGAATGCATAGCTGGTTGTGACAATGCTCCGTGTTTGCAGGTGAATGGGAGATATTTCGGCAAGCTTACCCGAGCGGAATTCGACAAACTCGTAGAAGACTTGCGCGCTGGCGAACTGGCTGAACAGGTGCCTCCGCACGGTACGTTGTGCAGGGTAAGGAGATCGGTCGGGTTGACCGCCCGCGATGGTGGTGGAGATGCACGTCTTGGCACGAGCGATGAGCCGGAACGGCCCAGTTCCACAAGCGGCGGCGGTACAGCTGGCGGTGTGGCAGGAAGCGAGAGGGGTGGCGCAACGGGCGGTGGAACTGCCGGGACATCCCAACCGGCACGTAGAAGGCGCAGGGGGAAGAAGTAGCGATGGCACTTACCGGCGCCCCTCGTATCGTCACGTCACGTATTGGATACGAGGATTCCTATACCCTCGAGCGATTCCTGGCAACTGGCGGGTACGATGGTTTACGCAAAGCGTTGTCCATGAGCCCGGAGGAAGTTTCAGCTGAGGTGAATACCGCCAGCCTGCTCGGGAGGGGAGGTGCAGGTTTCCCGGCAGGCCGGAAGTGGTCCATGCTGCGTGCGGCGCCTACGACCTATCTCGTCGTCAACGGAGACGAGAGCGAACCGGCCACCTTCAAGGACCATCTCCTTCTGGAACGGGATCCACACCAGCTCATCGAAGGTGTCATGATTGCTGCATATGCCATCGGAGCTGCTCAGGTATTTATATTTATAAGGGGTGAGATGGCGCTTGGTATAGAGCGGGTCACGCAGGCTCTGAACGAAGCTTACGAGTACGGCGCCGTGGGCCGTAACGTCCTTGGCTCGTCGTTCAGCGTGGACGTGGTTGTCCACCCCGGCGCAGGTGCTTATATCTGTGGCGAGGAAACCGCGCTGCTGGAGTCGCTTGAAGGCAAGAGGGGATTTCCCAGGATCAAGCCTCCCTATTTTCCGGCTGCCATAGGGCTTTATGGCGAACCTACCGTGGTCAACAATGTGGAGACCATGTCTAACCTTCCATGGATCGTACTGAATGGTGGTGCGGCGTTTGCCGCCCTTGGTTCAGGCAGTTCTACCGGGACGCGCCTCTTTGCACTGTCAGGACGGGTCAACAATCCCGGAGTTTTCGAACTGGAGATGGCGAAGACGACCTTCAAGGATCTCATCTTCGACAAATCTCTGGGTAACGGGATCATCGACGGTAAGGCGCTGAAGGCTTTCATACCTGGAGGCGTCTCAGCGCCGTGGTTCAGCCCAGATCAGGTTGACATGCATCTTGACCAGGATGAAGTCGGTAAGGCAGGATCTATGCTCGGATCGGGATCTGTTGTCGTAATGGACGAGACCACCTGCGCGCTACGTGCGGCGTGGAGGATCACCAAGTTCTTCTGGAGGGAATCGTGTGGGCAGTGTACACCATGCCGTGAGGGGAGTGGATGGCTGGAGAAGACATTATGGAGGATCGAGAATGGTGAAGGGCGCGAGGAAGAGCTTGACATGCTAATGGATGTCTGCGATAACCTTGCGCCAGGATTGACCTGGCCGCCGCAGCAGACCACCATATGCGTCCTCGGACCTTCGATCCCTTCCTCTATAGCTTCCGCAATCAGGATGTTCCGGGACGAGTTGCTTGTCCATGTGAAGGAAGGCAGGTGCCCATTTGCCTGAGGCAAGAGACGTAGCAAAGAGCGAAGTGCAGGATGGAGTGCAGTTGCAGGAGGGCGAGGTAAGGATCGTTCTCAACGGTCGCAACGTGGTTGCCCGGAAAGGCGAGAAGATCATCACGGCCGCTGAACGGGCAGGCGTCTTCATCCCCCGTTTCTGCTACCATCCGAGGATGAAGCCGGTCGGAGTATGCCGTATGTGCCTTGTTGAAGTTACCGGTCCGCGAGGAGCCACCCTGCAGCCGGCATGCTACGCGGATGTAGCTGAAGGAATGGAAATTGCTACGGCTTCGGATAAGGCCAAGAAGGCACAGGAAGGGGTCTTGGAGTTCCTGCTGATCAACCATCCGCTGGACTGCCCTGTCTGTGACAAGGGTGGTGAGTGTCCTCTGCAGGATCAGGCATATTCTTACGGGCCAGGTGAGTCCAGATTCATCGACGAGAAACGCCACTGGGCCAAGCCTACGGCAATCAATTCCCTTGTCCTGCTCGACCGGGAGCGATGCATACAGTGCAGCAGGTGCACCAGGTTTGCGGCAGACGTGGCAGGAGAGCCTGCAATAGACTTCGTTTCCAGGGGCGATTCGATCGAGGTGGGTGCGTTCCCTGGGCATGCAATGTCACCGTATTTTTCAGGCAACATTGTTCAGATATGTCCGGTAGGGGCGCTTACCGCCGTGCCGTTCCGCTTCTCCTCCAGGCCCTGGGACACCGAGCAGGTGGAGTCATCATGTATGCATTGCGCGTTGCAGTGCAGGATGGCCGTGCAGTCACAGGCAGGCAAGCTGTCACGGGTACTGGGCATCGATTCCGAGCCGGTAAATCATGGATGGCTCTGTGACAAGGGACGGTTTTCGTTCGAGGCCATATATTCGGAGGAACGGGTATGCGAGCCGATGATCATCAAGAGTGGTTCTGCCGGTGTAGCTGAAGATGCCGGCATCGGAGCTGGCGAAGGCGGTGGCATGAAAAGCAGGCATGCCGGTGGTGAAGATCCCGCAGTTGGTGAGGGTGGTAACGCTGGTACTTCAGGGGACCTGGTTCCTGCAACCTGGAACGAGGCATTGACTGAAGTCGGCAACAAGCTGGCAGATGCACTGGCAGCCAGGGGACCATCATCTATTGCGATCATAGGGGGAGCGAATCTCGTAAACGAGGATGCCTACGCCTGGGTGAAGCTGGCCAAGTCGGTTGTACGTACCGATTCTGTGGACGCACTGCTCGGAGATGGGATGGACGCAGGGTTACTGGCGACGCTGGATCGGGCTACGATTGATGAAGCCTGTTCCGCAAAGTGCCTTCTCTTGCTGTGTGGAGATCTACGGGAGGAATTGCCGGTTCTGTATCTAAGAGTCAGGGAAGCTACTATCTCCGGCTCGACCAGGCTGGTGGAGCTTTCTCAGAGGCCGTCTTCGCTGAGCAGGTATGCGGAGGTATCTACGACGTACATGCCGGGTGACGCACCAGCAGGTGTGGACAGGCTGGGGGATGTCATAGCAGCCATGACCGGCGCCAGCGGGGAGGGCTTGGTGGTTGTTGCCGGTAAGGCATCCATGGCTCAGGGAGATGAGGAGTTGGGCGCGGCCATCATGAGCGTAATGGCAAGATGGCCGGCAGCGAAGTTCTTGCCGGTTGCCAGGCGAGCCAACGTGATGGGTGCGCTGGAGGTCGGCATGGCACCTGGCATACTGCCTGGTGGGATTGGTCTGGAAGAGGGCAGGGACCGTTATGAGAGTGCATGGGGATCCCTGCCGGCATTGAAGGGGCTGGATACGCAGGGGATACTCGAAGCCGCATCGCATGGCGAGATAGAGGTGCTGTTCCTGCTGGGTGCGGATCCGATCGATGATTTTCGTGATTCGCAGCTTGCCCGGCGGGCCCTGGAGCATACGCCGTACATTGTAGCCGTGGATGCATTCGAGACGGCATCTTCCAGGATGGCTCATGTTTTCCTGCCGGCAGCCCTGCCCTACGAGAAAGCCGGCACGGTTACAAATGTCGAGGGACGGGTTACAAGCGTTGCACCGAAAGTAATCCCGCCTGCGCTTGCATGGCCTGAATGGGTAGTGGCTTCCAGGGTTGCGGAGGTGCTCGGTGCCGATCTGGGGTTCGGCAGCCAAGACGACATAGCCATGGAGATGGCTCAGCTGGTTCCCGGATGGGATATGTTTTCTCGTGAGCCGGCCAAGTCGGCGGTGCTGAGAGATGGTGCTGTCATCCATCGTCAAGACGATGATGCCGTGAGTGTGCCTTCTTCTTATCCTGGCAAGGTACCGGCAAGTCTCATCGGCAATGCCTGCGAGGCTGGCAGCTGCATGGATCCGATTGCCTTTCCCGGCATTGCGTCAGTGGATCAGCAGGGGGCTCCAATGGCGGTGGGACTGGTCGGAGAGGATATACCAGTGTCCGCGGCAGTTAGAGTGCAGGTACCGAACCTGGAAGCACTGCAGGAAAGCCAGGCATCCGAAAATGGATCAGCCCAAGATACTCTAGCCGGCAATGCCAGTGGTGGGATGGGCGCTGGCGAGACAAGGCGTATAGCCGGAGCTACGGGCAGCGATTACGTATTGCCGTCGATCGATCAGGATTCGCGCTTCCCGCTGAGGCTCGTTGTTGCGAGGACGTTGTACGGAAGCGGCACGTTGGTGGGCGCCACTCGTTCGCTGGCACCACTGCGCGTCCAGAGTCGTGTGCTGGTCAATCCGGAAGACGTACCAGCCGGTGCCACACGGCTAAGTCCAGAGGGTGGTGCTGAGGTCGGGTCAGGTGCAGGTGGAGAGCCAGGTAGCGAGCTCCGCCGGCTTGCTGGTACCATGAGGGTCAGGGTGATATCTGGAGTCGGTGAAGCAACTTTGCCCATGGAACTCGATGAGTCGGTCCCCAAGGGCAGCGTGATCGTGTATTCCACCCCATCTGAGCTTGTCGCTGCTGCGGACGGGGTGACTTTTGTAAGGATGGAATCATGATAGGCGATCCGCTTTTCATCCACGGTGTGACGCTGGCGGTATTCATTATCGTCGTCATCAAGGTGCTGGTGGCCTTTGCCGCTCTTATGGTGGCAGTGATGCTGATGATATGGTTCGAGCGCAAGGTCATATCTGATATGCAGTCACGCATAGGGCCCAATAGGGCAGGACCGTGGGGTATCATGCAGACCCTTGCCGATGGTATAAAACTATTTTTCAAGGAAGACTTGATACCTGAACGTTCCTACAGGCTGGTATTTCGCTTGGCTCCACTACTTGTGATAGTGCCGGCCTTCGTGGCA
This sequence comes from Actinomycetes bacterium, assembly GCA_021841005.1. Classification (GTDB taxonomy): domain Bacteria; phylum Actinomycetota; class Acidimicrobiia; order Acidimicrobiales; family JAMCPL01; genus JAMCPL01. The sequence continues at coordinate 57,228 of JAKBVZ010000008.1, forward strand.
TTCTCCATAGTGCCGATCGGGGGTATGGTGACGGTGGCCGGGCACACATTCGAGCTGCAAGTTGCCGATCCTCCGATGGGGATACTGGTGCTGCTGGCGATGTCCTCGATCTCCGTCTACGGTGTCATGCTTGCGGGCTGGTCGTCGGGGTCGAAGTATCCCCTGCTGGGATCGGTGCGTGCATCTGCACAGATGATCTCCTACGAGGCGGCTGTAGGCATGAGCATCACAGCGGTGGTGCTGATCACCGGCTCGCTGTCCACGAGGGCGATGGTCCAATCGCAAGCTCCGGCCTTCTGGGACTGGAATGTCATCCGGCTGGGCATCGTTCCCTTTGTGATATTCTTTCTGGCAATAACAGCTGAACTCAACAGGCCTCCATTCGATCTGGTCGAGGCGGAGCAGGAACTCGTGGCCGGCTACGTGACCGAGTACTCCTCTATCAGGTTTGCCCTATTTTTCCTCGCCGAGTTCATGAACGCCATTACCATGTCGGCCGTCATGGTGACACTGTTCTTCGGAGGTCCTGATGGTCCAGGGTTCCACTTCCTGCCATGGCTGTGGCCCATACTCTGGTTTCTCGGCAAGACACTGGTGTTCCTGTTTGTCTATGTATGGATCAGGGCAGCCTTGCCGAGGCTCCGATATGACCAGCTCATGGAGCTTGGCTGGAAACGTCTTATACCCATTTCGTTGGGATGGCTGCTCGTAGTGGCAGCTGTTGTGGTCGATAGGTGGTGGGGGTTGCTGGTGGCAGCGGGATTGGTTGCCGGAGGCCTGCTGCTGGGCAGGGCCCTGCATGTGAGCCATGTACGAGGAGAGCAGATTGGCGAGCTGCCTGCGGGCGGTACGCCGACCGATGGGTCACCTGTCACGCCTGGTAAGGACGGAGGCGTTCCCGTTCCAGGGGAGCGTCCGATCGGGGCGGTGAGCTGATGGGGCTCCTGGATGGTATTTTTAGTGGAGAGCTCAACCCTATTGGCGGGTTCAAGGTAACTCTGGATCACATACGCCAGAAAAGGGTCACCAACCAGTACCCGAAGGCGAAACGCCCCAAGCCGCCTCGTGCCCACGGGCGCCACATCCTCAACAGGTACGAGGATGGCATGGAGAAATGTATCGGCTGTGAACTCTGCGCGGCGGTGTGTCCGGCAGATTGTATCTATGTACGAGGGAAGGACAACGACCCGCAGGCGCCTACATCTCCCGGCGAGCGCTACGGGTTCGTCTACGAGATCAATTACCTGCGCTGCATCCATTGCGATATGTGCGTAGAGGCATGCCCTACTGAGGCGATCACGGAGTCCAAGCTCTTGGAGTTTTCCTTTACCAGTAGAGCGGATGCCATATATACAAAGAGGGAGCTGGTGGTGGACAGTGAGGGTAGACCGCGTAGGCAACCTTGGGAAGACTGGCGTGAAGGCAATGATCTTCACAGTTCAGCCTGGATGAGAGCGACGTCTCCTTCTGGAAGTGCAGCTTTCGAGGGTAAGGTGCAGTGGTCAGCAGAGTTGGGTTACGGGACGAGAGCGCCTGAGGGTGGACAGTCCCAGATGCGTGATGATGCCGCTACCGGGAACCTGGCTCTGTCGGAATTGCTCAGTAAACACCTCCTAGCCGGTGAGAAGCCAAGTACGAAGGAAGGGCAAGCATGACCGGTTTTCTGGCGATACATTCTTCTGCCATAGTTGCTACCACTCTGCCTGATGCAGTCGTGTTTGCAGTAGCCGCACTCATCATCCTGGCGGGAGCCGTAGGGGTGATCGTGGAGAGAAACCCCGTTCACTCGGCTCTCGGCTTGGTCATAGCGCTCTTCGGCGTTGCGCTCATCTTCTTGCTTTTGAAGGATGATTTTCTTGCGGCGGTCCAGATTATTGTCTATGCAGGAGCGATAGTGGTGCTGTTCCTGTTTGTTATCATGTTCCTAGGAGTGGACAAGCGCGAAGTCATTGTCAGGGAGTCTCTCAGGGGCCAGCGACCGCTTGCACTGGCGCTTGTATTGCTGGCGGCTGTTGGAATATTACTGTTGGGTGCAGGCGCTCATTACGCCTTGGGGGCTTCATCAGCCACTGGGGCTGCCACGAGCCAGCCAGGGGGAGAGGTGGCTGCTCTGGGGAGGTCGGTCTTCACCACGTACCTGCTTCCCTTCGAGGCAACTGCCGCGCTTTTCATCATCGCCATCTTGGGGGCGGTGGTGCTGACCAAGGGGCGCGGTGCTCCGAGTGAGAAACGTGGAGAGGATGGTTCAGCTGGTGACGAGCCCGATGACGTATCCATGAGTGATGGGCCTGGATCGTCGGAGGACCTTGAGATAGGTGCGGGTGAGCAAGAGGGAGAGAATGGCTCAGGTGGCGAGGTGGGTGGTGTAAGTACCTCAGTGGTGAGAGCCCCTAGCGCTACATCGCAGGAGGTGGAGGAGTGACTGTTTCGTTGCAGTGGTATATAGGACTGTCGGTGGTGCTCTTTGGGATGGGTGCTCTTGGACTGCTGATCAGGCGGAATGTACTGGTGATGTACATGTGCATAGAGCTCATGCTCAATGCCGCGAATATTGCCTTTGTGGCTTTTGCCGAGAAACTGAATGATATCGGAGGGCAGGCCGCCGTCTTCTTCGTCCTGGTAGTGGCCGCTGCCGAGGTGGTGGTAGGGCTTGGGATAGTGGTGGCCATCTTCAGGAGGCGACCTGATGCGACCGTAGACGACCTTCACATGATGAAGGGCTGAGAAAGGAGACTTGTAAGAAGTGGTATACGCTGCCTGGGCCATGCTGGCTCTGCCCCTCCTCGGCTTTCTCGTGCTCTTGGCGTTCGGGCGAAGGCTTGGGGATCCGGTCGCGGGCTGGGTAGGCACTGGGTCCGTTGCGGGATCGTTTGTGGCGACGCTTGTCACGTTCGGAGGCGTGCTCTCCCGCCATGCCGGCGGCGCGCGTGAAATATCCCATTCCATATTCACCTGGATAGCGGTGGGAGGTCTGGACATCAAGGCCGCGATACTCACGGACCCCCTGTCGATGACAATGGCGCTTTTCGTCACAGGGGTCAGCGCGCTGATCCATCTTTACTCGATAGGCTACATGAAAGGTGATAGGGATTACTCGAAGTTCTTTGTATACCTGAATCTTTTCGTCTTCTCGATGCTGCTCCTTGTCTTGGGCGGGAACCTTGCTATTACTTTCGTTGGATGGGAGGGAGTCGGGCTTTGCTCGTACTGGCTCATTGCCTTCTGGTTCGAGCGCCCCACAGCTGCGAGCGCTGGCAAGAAGGCTTTCGTGTACAACAGGATCGGCGACTTCGGCTTCCTGATTGCGATGTTTCTGATATTCGAGAAGACCGGCACCCTTTCCTACTCGGGCATATTCGCCCATCTCCATGCGCTTAGTGGTGCTGCCGGCACTGCAGCAGTTCTACTGCTCTTCCTCGCCGCTACGGGAAAGTCCGCCCAGATCCCACTGTTTCCGTGGCTGGCCGATGCCATGGAGGGCCCTACTCCCGTGTCGGCGCTCATACATGCGGCTACAATGGTCACCGCTGGGGTATACCTGATGTGCCGCATGCATCCCCTTCTCGGCATGTCGCATTCCGCCCAGCTTGTGGTGGCGACCATCGGAGTGGTCACTGCATTCGTCGGTGGTACGATAGCATGTACACAACGCGACATAAAGAAAGTACTGGCCTATTCCACGATCTCGCAGCTCGGCTACATGTTCCTGGCGGTCGGAGTGGGGGCATACGTTGCGGCAATATTTTTGATGGTGGCTCACGCGTTCTACAAGGGACTCCTGTTCCTGGGCGCCGGTTCGGTCATACATGGTATGCATGATGAGCAGGACTTGAAGAAGATGGGTGGCTTGGCTAGATTCATGCCCATCACCGCTGGTACGTTTGCGGTGGCCTGGTTTGCCATAGCAGGAGTTCCCCCGCTGGCAGGCTTCTTTGCGAAGGGTGCGGTTCTCGATAATACTTTTGCAGCATACCCGGTGCTCTGGGTAATCGGGATCGTTACTGCGCTACTGACGGCTTACTATCTGAGCAGGCTGTTTGTTCTGGCATTCACCGGTGATCCGCGATTCATCGAAGCGGTGAATACCAGGTGGTCATCCAGTGGTTCGACGCATAGCGCTGGCGCTGACGGGTATCCAAGTCCGCATGAATCCCCAAGGGTGATGGTGATACCTCTTCTGGTGCTGGCCGTACTTGCGTTTGCAGGAGGCGTGCTGGAATTACCGTGGCATGGTCCTGACACGATACGGCTACTCTCCTGGCTCCATCCCGTCTTCGGGCACTACCTTTATACTGCACATTTGAGCGTTGCCTCCCAGTGGATCCTGGCCGTGGTCGACTCGCTGGTGGCCTTGAGCGGCATATATATAGCCTGGCGCCTGTGGACGAAGACTTGGGACAGGCCCAAGCTTGAGCCATCTTTCCTGTTCAGGTCCTGGTTCGTCAATGAAGCTTACGACTTGCTAATTGGCAGGCCCGGTGATCGCCTGGCAAGTTTCACTACGGCTGTAGTAGAGGCTCGCGTTGTGGACGGAGCTGTCAATGGCGTTGCAGTGTTGACCAGAAACGCCGGTGGGGCGCTGAGGAAGCTGCAGACAGGGTTCGTGCGCCAGTATGCGCTGGGCATCACCCTGGGGCTGGTGGCGCTCCTGGCATGGATGCTGGTGAGGGCGTGAGATTGCCATGAGTCCTTTCCCCTTCCTTACCACTCTTGTACTACTGCCTGCCGGTACCGCCCTCGTGGTGGCGATACTTCCCAGCAACCTGGGTGAGCGGCGCCGGCGGATTGCTGCGCAGGTGATCGGTCTTGCCGGTGCGCTTAGCACGTTGGCTCTTGCTGTGACCATCGCTGTCAGGTTCAACATAAAGGATGCCGGCTACCAGATGGTGAGTGATCATGCATGGGCACGCTCTCTCGGGGTGTCCTGGTATCTAGGAGTGGATGGGATCTCCCTCTTCCTTGTACTGCTTGCTGCGCTTCTTTTCCCAGTGGCGCTGGCGGGAGCCCGCACACGTACCAACCTGCATTCCTATATGGCCTGGATGTTGCTGCTTGAGGCGGTCTGTATAGGGTCGTTCATCTCACTGGACCTTATCCTGTTCTTCGTGTTCTTCGAGGCGAGCCTGGTACCTATCTATTTCATCATCACGGGATGGGGCTTCGAGAAGCGGTCCGCTGCAGCAATGAAATTCTTTGTATATACCTTTCTAGGATCGGCATTTCTTTTCGTAGGCATAGTCGTCCTCGCTCTGATCCACCAGCACGAGACCGGCATACTCACCTTTTCCCTGCCGGTACTTGCCCATACACATATGCCCTATTACGTTCAGGTACTCCTGTTCCTTTCCTTTACAGCGGCATTTGCTGTGAAGTCTCCTGTATTTCCCTTCCATACCTGGTCGCCGGATGCATACGCTGAAGCTCCCACGGGCGGCTCCGTGGTACTGGCTGCCGTGATGGCCAAGATGGGTACGTACGGTATCATTCGCTTCGATCTAAACCTCTTTCCGAAGGCATCGATCGATCTGGCTCCGCTGTTGCTGACCCTGGGTGTTGCAGGCATCATATATGGTGCCATAGTGGCGTGTACCCAGAAAGATCTGAAGAGAATGGTAGCCTACTCGTCCTTATCGCACATCGGGTTTATCGTACTAGGAGTATTTGCATTGACAAGCGAAGGAATGGCTGGTGGTGTAATCCAGATGGTCAACCACGGGCTGATAATTGCTGTATTGTTTCTTGCCATTGGCTGGATTTACGAGCGTACCGCTACCAGGGATGTATCACGCCTCAAGGGACTCCAGAAGCCGGCACCGTTGCTGGCTGCGCTATTTACCGTGGGCATGCTGGCAGCAATAGGCTTGCCTGGCCTCAATGGCTTTGTCGGTGAGTTCCTCATACTCCTGGGTACATTCATCACGCACAGGTGGTGGGCCGTGGTTGCAGCGACAGGAGTCATCCTGGCTGCCCTGTACATGCTATGGGCTTACCAGCAGGCATTCCACGGCAAGCCGGAGGAGGAGGCCGTGAAGCGTACGAAGGATATATCCTGGCCAGAGCTGCTTGTGATGGCGCCTCTCGTAGGGCTCGTAATCTTCCTTGGCGTATACCCGAAACCGGTCCTCGATCGTATCACTCCTTCCGTGGAACGTCTGGTGCAGCACGCTGACCGTGCCGCAGGAGTTCACCAGCCGTTGCTTTCCCGCAAGGTCGCCCTGCCCGCCGACCGGCTGCGTGTCCAGCATACAGCGCATACGCCCAGAGCTGCGGTATCGGGATATACCGGCTATACGGGTATATCCAGGCTGCAGTCATTCGGGACGTCATCTCCTGCGGGCATTGCAGGCATCTCGAGCACTGGGGTGGGTACTGGTGCCACGAGATCCAATTACGTCCTGACGGGCACGGCAACGCGTAACGCGCAATACGATTGGACGCTATACAGCTCATTTCACATCCGGCATGCGCTACCCTATACATCCCTGCTGGGTATCGCGTCGCCACTTTATCCAGGAAGTGATACCGTACGATGATGGCTGGAACCTTACTTGCAACGCTAACTATCCCTCATCTGGATTATACGGCGGTGCTGCCTGAGATCATCCTTGTGGGCGGAGCTCTCTTCATCATGCTGGTGACTTCACTGTCGAGAAAATCCATGGGCACCGCTTCATCTATGGGTTGGACAGTTTTGGCAGCATGCGTAGCGCTCGGTTTCAGCATTTACCAGTGGGTGGGTGTCACTGCACACGGAGGTCATGGTGCCTATGCTGCATTCGCCGGCAGCATTGCCGTCGACGGCTTCAGCTCGATGGTGGCGGTGATCGTGTCGTCTAGCGTGGTGGTGGCTGCACTCATGGAAGAAGGCTGGCTGAGACGGCAGGGCAGGGTGTCGCCGGAGATGCACATGCTTACCTTGGTATCTGCTGCCGGCGCCATACTTATGGCGGCGGCGAACGATCTGATCGTCGTGTTTCTCGGCTTGGAGATCATGTCCATCGGACTTTACGTGCTTGCTGCATACGACTACCGGCGCAAGGAGTCAGGTGAGGCAGCCCTCAAGTACCTTATACTCGGAGGGTTTTCGTCTGCCATATTTCTTTACGGGATAGCGCTGACTTACGGCGCCACGGGAACCACCAACCTTGCCGGAATCGCATCCTATCTTTCTAAGAATATATTGTTGCACGATGGGCTTCTACTGGCGGGCATGGCGCTTCTCCTTGTGGGGCTCTGCTTCAAGGTGGCTGCGGCTCCCTTCCACCTGTGGGCGCCCGATGTTTACCAGGGGTCACCCAGCCCTGCTACCGGCTACATGGCAGCAGTTGCGAAGATCGGCGGCTTTGCGGCACTTCTGAGGATATTTGTATCGGCTCTGGGAAGTTACCGTGCAGACTGGCAGCCTGCCATATGGGTCATTGCCGCCGTGACGCTGGTGGTTGGCGCCGTGATGGCTCTCGTGCAGACCGATGTGAAGCGGATGCTGGCTTACTCTTCGATCAATCATGCTGGTTTCATCCTTCTTGGAGTGGCTGCAGCTTCCACAGCAGGAGTGTCAGCGTCGCTGTATTACCTTTTCGTGTACTCGTTCATGGTTATGGGCAGCTTTGCCGTTGTGAGCGTTGTCGGTGGAAGTTCGGATGATGCGCACAGCCTGGCAAGCTACCGGGGCCTTCATCGAAGATCTCCCTGGCTCGCATGGACTTTGGCACTCATGCTCATTGCACAGGCCGGTATCCCTTTCACGACAGGTTTCATGGCCAAGCTGGAGGTGCTTACGGCGTCTATCGGAGCCCACGTAACCTGGCTTGCTGTTGTCGCTATGGTCACCGCGGCGGTAGCGGCCTTCTTCTACCTGCGAGTGGTACTCTTGATGTTCTCCACCGCGCCGGCGCCTAGTGGGGTTGCTCCCATGGATGCCATCCCTGCCGGGGTAGGTGCGATGTCATCTGCAGGTGCCCACCGAGGCACGGCGTCTTACGAGGATGGAGGGCTGAGCGAGGTTGGGGAGTACCTGCGTGTGGCTGATACTCCTGCGGATTACCCGGTGGAAGGTATGTCATTTGGCTTCTACGCGGGCGATCAGGGTGATCAACGGAAGGGCATGGAGGGTGAGGATGGCGGTGACGGGAGCGAGGATCTGGTCTTGTACGGCAGGGAGATGGATGGCGATATGGATGGTGGTGGCGAGGCCATTTACATAACGCCGTCGGTAGGTGTAGCCATGGCCATATGCGCCTGCTTTACGGTGTTCTTCGGCATCATCCCTGGGCCGCTCACGACCATGGCTCACGCTGCCACCATGCTGATCAGGTGAGAATTGCCTGCGGACCTTAGCGCCATGTATTACCAGGGCTCCCCTGGTGCTTTCAGCGAAGCTGCCATACTGAGTTACTGGCCTTCTGCTGAACCGCGGGGCCTCAGCACCTTCAAGGAGGTGTTTCGTGTCCTTGTAGATGATCCTGACGCGGTGGGTCTCCTGCCTATCGAGAATGCCTATAGAGGTCCTGTCTATGACGTCTTGGATCTCCTGACAGGTTTGCCGCTGTCCATCTGGGCAGAGGTGGTGCAGCCAGTGGAACTGGCGCTGATGGCTTACGGTCACAATGACATTTCGCGTATAAGGCGAGTGCGCTCTCATCACCAGGCACTGATGCAGAGCCGGCGGTTCTGCGAGGAACACGGGTTTGTCGTAGAGGTTGCGCTGGATACCGCCGGCAGCGCAGAGGATCTCGTGGAGTCAAGAGAGGAGGACAGAGCCGTCATTGCGAGTCCCAGAGCGGCGGGAATATATGGCCTGCAGATCATCGATACCGGCATCCAGGACCATCCCGACAACCGTACCCGGTTCTGGCTGATCAGCCAGTCCAGTATGGAGTTGGTCTCGCCACTTGGCAGGACGAAGTCCACCATAATTTTCGATGTGCCTGACGAGCCCGGTGCACTCGTTTCCTATCTCGATTGCTATCGCCGGGTCGGACTCAACCTCTCAAAAGTGGAATCCAGGCCGAGGCCAGGCATGTCGTTTGCCTACCGTTTCTGGATTGATGTCATCGGCGAGCCGAGAGTGCTCGATGATGCGTGGGAGGAGGGAGAGGCTCATGTGGAGTGGGCCAGGAGATTGGGTGTCTACCCGGTCATCAGCGAGTAGCGATCCAGCAGTGTCCAAGCATGTTCCACATGCCAGTAATCACATTAGCGATCAAGCCGGGTAAACCGTTCGCCTTTGGTCAGTGTCCAAGCATGTTCCACATGCCAGTAATCACATTAGCATAATCGCATATAACCCTAAGCCCATTGGTATCATGGCGGAAAGGAGAATTGTTCAGTGGCCCAATCCGAGTTGGATGGTCCTTACCAGCAGCATTATTACTGCCAGTACGATATATGCGCGCAGCGTATACATGCCTATTTTCCGGATGGGCGACCAGGCCGGCTTCTCCAGCAGTGCAAGTGACGGCATGCTCCAGCTCTCCCTTTCTTCCCTCATGGCGCGCCGGGAGGATGTACCTGCGCCTTCCCCTCCTCCCTTGCTTTCGCCGTAATCTTGGCTTGCGCTTTCGCCTGCACCGTCACTATGCCGGTCACCATCCGCATCACGTATGCGGGCGATTTGGTCCTTCCTCCCCGCGTGCCCTTGTACTGCCAGCCATACTCCCAGGACTACGGATGCAGCCACCATCAGCACCGTAGTTGCCTCGAATACTGAAATCGCGCTCAGGCCGGGAAAGACCACCGTCACCGTGAGCACGATGGACAGGTCCACCAGAATGCCGACGATGATCCCGGCCGCAATATTCAGCCAGGTGGGATTCACCCACGGTCCCAGTACCGCCCGGTCGTTGCAGAGTATCAGCAGGAACACGATGGCGCTGGGCAGGAGCATGCCCGCCAGTACCTGTACGGACATTGTCATCAGTCCCAGGGGCGCGCCAGGGATGAGCACTATGCCGGCGGCAAGCGCCACCAGCAGCGCATACGACCCGTAGAAGCCCTTGGCATCCTTCCAGGAGCGGTGCAGGGAGTGCCTGAATCCGAACATATCCGCAGTTGCATAGGATGTCGACAGAGTTACTGCGGCGGCGCCTATGATGGATGCGTCCAGCAGGACTATGGCGAACATCACGCCTGCGGCGTGCCCCAAGACGGTCCCCAGGGCCTTCTCCACTCCCAGGGCACTGGCGAAGTGTCCATGGAATGATGTATGCAGGAAGGCAAACGCTGTTACAACCATTATTGCTGCGGCTGCGACGTTGGTCAGTGCCGAGCCGATGAAAGTGTCCGCCCGCTCGTAGTTGACCCAGCGAGGGGTGATGCGCTTGTCCACCACATTGGACTGCTGGAAGAAGAGCTGCCACGGAGCTATCGTCGTTCCGATTATGGCGATGACAAACATCACCAGCGTGTTGTTTACTCCCCCTGGCATGGCAGGGATGAGAGTGCCGTGCAGGATCGGACCCGGTGCGGGATGGGCCATCAGCGCAAGAGGATATATGAGCAGGCTGGCAAATATGAGGATGTACATAGCGCTTTCCCAGCGCCTGAAACTTCCAGATATCGTGACACCTACGAGCGTAACTGCTGCCAGGGGAACCGATATGTAGGGGCTGACTCCAAGGTAGCTGAGCGCCATGGATACTCCTATGAATTCCGTGACGATGGTGAGGAAGTTGAGTATGAGCAGGTCTATAATGGAAAATATGGCCCACGCCTTCCCGAAACGTTCCTTGATGAGACGCCCGTGCCCCACACCGGTCACCGCTCCGAGGCGAACGACCATCTCCTGCGATATCATCAGCACCGGTACCAGGATGAGCAGTACCCACAGGAGACCAGTACCGTAGTTCTGGCCAGCCTGGGCGTAGGTGGCTACTCCACCGGCATCGTTGTCACCGACCATGACGATCAGTCCTGGACCCATGATTGCAAGCAGGGCCAGCACCTTTCGGGTCCAGGAGCGCCTCAAGGGCTGTTCGTGCATGCGTATGGTGCCCAGTGCGCCGCGGATGTCCCCGATATGGGCTTCGTCGAGCACGAAACGTTCGGGTTGTTCCTGACTGCTGCCAGACAAAGGGCTGGTCACGCTAGTATCGTGCAGGTTGTCAAGGGTGGATTCTGTATCCGCGGTGGGGGTCATGGGGATCCAGTCCAGCGCACGGGCTGCAGCATAGTGGCTGCAGCAGACTCTCTGTTTGTAGTGGGGGTCATGGGGCATCTCCTTATCTGGATATTTACGGGGACGGTGTTGCGAGGTCTTCCTCGCTCGCCCCCGATGCCAGATGGGCAGATGAACCTTGATGGGTGTTCTCAGTCCATGTAACAGAGGCCGGGGGCGCGCATGTATGAGGTGGTACTTCGAGGTTTACTTCGCATCTTTTCCCTACCTCCTTTCATGGTGCTACCCGCCGGAATGATTATATCTTATACAATTCCATTCCAAGCTATGCTGGCCGGATAAGCTCAATCGCATTGACTGCAGGCAGTTTACATCATTGGTGCATTCTGCTGCAAGTCATCCCAGCGTGTTTTCTGGTGATGGTGGACCGTCCAATACCGTCATAGCGGCATCCACCCGTCCATAAGGCCCATAAGGTCCATGCTGTCACGCCCGGCTAGGCGGGACTTCATGGATCAGGACAGCTCGGCTCGCTTCTTCCAGTTCTCGGGGACCAGTTCCTCCAGAAGATCGTCCACTGTCACCTGACCGACCAGTATGCCATGGTCATCCACTACAGGTAAGGCTGTCAGGTTGTAGTCTGCCATGGCGGTGGCTATGTCCGGCAAGTCGGAGCTGGTCGTCACATGTGCCGGGTCCGGATGGGCAACGGAAGAGACCGTATGGGAGGGATCGGTTCTCAGGAGTTCTACGATATTGACTGACCCTGCCAGCTCGCCTATGCTGGATACGACATACAGTATACAAGCCACTTCGTAGGGTTCTTCCCCGCTACGTACCCGCTCGATTGCGTCTGCAACCGTCTGGTTGCCGTCAATAGATATCGCTGCAGGATTCATAAGGCCACCGGCTGTCTCGGGGTTGTAACCGAGCAGGCTTCGTACCTTGAGTTGCGGTACTGGCGACATGAGCCGCAGGATGGGCTGGCGCCTCTCCTGGTCTATCTCGCTTAGAAGGTCGGCTGCATCGTCTGGGGCCATCGTTGACAGCAGGGAAGCAACCTCAGTATCCGATCTCCGGGCGACCAGTTCCAGCTGATGCTCGTCGTCGAGCTCTTCGAATACGTCCGCCTCGAGCTCCTTATCCTCTCCCACTGCCGCTATAATTTCCTCGCCTTCTGCCGGTGAGGCTGATTCGACCAAGTCGGCCAGTTCGCTGGGATGTACCTTGGCGAGCTTCCTGTACGACACGCGTAACCGGGAGGTCGGTACGTGGGCTACAAACGGCTCCAAGTGGGCCCAGTCGATGAACGTAGCGTGTTCTTCGCCCTGCTTGGTGTTTCTGTGGAAGGGTCTTCGCCGTTTGCGAACCTCTATGCCCGCGACTTTCCAGGAGTCGCCCGATCTGGCAAGATCGATCTCGGAAGCTTTTACCAGGCGGGGCTTGGAGTGCTCGCCCAAGTGGATCAATTTGCGCCCGAGTATATCCCTCTTCAGCAAGACTTCCCCTGCTCGCCGCTTGAAGGGATCGAAACTTTTTATGTCCCTGCCATCGCGGATGCCAAGATTGCCGGCTTCCATACCTGTCACCATCTTTACCGGTATGAACACCTGCCTGCTGCCGGAAAGGGCCAGAAGGCCGGTGATGGGAGGGTAGCCCTCAACCGCAAGGCGAGCGACGAGATCCACCACCTTGGCGGCGTGGTTGTCGCGGGAGTCATGGATAGGAACTCCTATCAGGTCTGATAGGTATACCAAGCTTTGCCCCAGGCTAATTGAATCAGTTGACATTGAACTCCTTCTATGATATACTATTTCTAGTTGCTGTAATGCAATTTTGGAGGATTATCATAGGTCGGTAGCCAGCGATATGGTGACATTGGATGGGTCCGCAGGATAGTGATGCAAGATGAGTGCAGTGGTGGGCGTCTCTCAGGGGACGGTCAATATGATGGATTCAAACTTGTTGGCCGATCTGGGTGTGCCTGCGTCCGGCAACCAGGCAGGCAATCAGGTGACCCAAGTGGGGGTCGGGTCGCCAATCCAGCGCACGGGCCGCAGCATAGTGGCTGCGGCAGACTCTCCGTCTCAAGTGGGGGTCGGGTGGCCGTCACCTTACCTTCCGGTACCCTTCTGGATGCTGGTTACTGACGGAGTTGGATGGGCATGGGCGGCGAGTGGAGCGGAGTCCCAGACAGGGTCATCCAGGAGCGCCATCGCCAATTCACTGGACCTCCAGCTGACCAGCAAGCCACCTGCATCCTTGCTTAGCACCTATCTGTAGGGAGGACTCGCTAGTTGCCAGTTACCCGGCGCGGTTCCATCCTGTTCCGGGTATATATTTGCGTACCACTCGCGCCGGTGCGCCTACCACTACACATCTGTCCGGGATGTTGCCTGTGACTACTGATCCTGCACCTACCACTACGTTTTGACCGATGCTGGTTCCAGGCAGGATGATTGCACCAGTACCTATCCAGGTTCCTGAGCCTATGGTTACGCCTTTGTTGACCGGCCACTGGATGCCTATGGGCAGCTCTGGATCTTCGTATCCATGGTTCTGATCAGTGATATAGACGTACGGACCGGTCTGTACGTCGTTCCCTATTTCAAGACCTGTATGCGCTACGATGTAGCTTCCCTGGCCTATGACGCACCGGTCTCCTATTCGCAGGATGGCGTCGTTGCCGGCAATAGGCTGTTTGGGAACCATGCCGACGGACATGGATACCCTGGGTCCCACCATGACCTTCTTTCCTATGGAGATCCATTCTTCGTTGAAGATGGTTCCTGGCGGGAACGAGAGCATGCTGCCTTCGCCGAAACTTGCAAATCGTTTAGCCCTCGGGTGACCATGTTCCACCATGCCAGCCAGGCAAACCTTCTCCCACATCGAGCCGATTACTGACGAGACGGCATGTCTGGCCATTGTACGATACCTACCTACCGCCGGCACTCCTGCTATTGACATTGCATCCAGGATACAGGATACCGTCAGTGCAAGCACAATCTCACGGGGACGCATAATCCTACCGGAACGCACGATCCGGAGATTACCGGTGCCTACAGTGCTGTATGCCATGCGAGCATGGACCAGAACATTGGCTGGTGGAACAATCCAGGAATCACGGCAACACTCAGCAGCCACCATGACACTCATTGGTCCGCGGATGAGTGTATCCTGTTCGCATGGCAAAACACTCGAAAGGCAATGCCCACCGCCTTCGCCAAGCTGTCCTGACGGTAGGTGTGGTGCTGTTGCTTGCTGTAATCCTTCTGGTGGGTGCGGAATACATACACATCCAGTCTACTGGTGATGGCCATGTACCGAAGTCTTCTAATACGAAAAGCACTCAGGTTGCTTCTCGAGGCGGCGCCAAGTGCCCCCTTTCCGGGGAGCCGGCGCCCGGCGGCAAGGTGCCGGACCGACCTGCGCTGGCGGTGATGGTGGACAACTATCCTAGCGCCAGGCCTCAGCGGGGAATCCAGAATGCAGATATAGTGTTCGAGCAGCCGGTCGAGGCGTTCATTACGAGATGGGTGGTGGTATTCCAGTGCCATGAATCGAATCTTGTAGGAGATATACGCTCAGCCCGCTACATGGACTTGGGCATCCTGAGCCAGCTGTCGAAGCCTCTCTATGCACATGCGGGGGCGATCATTCCCACTGACAATGCGCTGGCGGCATCGAGCAACCTGATTGACGAGAATGTCTTCAGCAATCCGCAGGTCATCCAGCACCTTCCTGGACGCTATGCACCCTACGACACCTTTGCGTCAACGAGCGCGCTATGGGGGCTGCATCCGGGTGACAGGACGCCCCCTAGGCCACTCTTCACTTATTCGGTTGCGCCACCTCACGGAACGCCCGCGACGCAGGCGCATATACCGATATCGAGTTATGCCGATATTCGCTGGCAGTACGATCCTAGTACGAAGCAGTACCTGCTGTCCTATTCAGGTACACCTGCCATGCTGGCCGATGGCAGGCAGATCTCCGCTGCAAATGTCGTGGTGCAGTTTGTCCATGTCTACAACGGTCCTTACGTGGAAGACGCAGAGGGAGCTTACGGCGTGCGGGCTAATTTCATTGGCAGCGGACCGCTGATCGTCTTCAGGAATGGTATACAGGTGAAGGGAACCTGGAGTCGAACTTCGCAGACGTCTCCAACCAGGCTACTGGCATCGGATGGAAGCACGATCAATCTCCAGCCCGGCCTTACATGGGTGGAGATCACTCCTTCGACCGTGCAGGTTTCGAGCAGCTAGTGGTCTGTCCCGCGAATAACCATGGGTTCCTGCCAGCCAGATGACGTTCCTGGCTTGCCGGATTACGTCACCATAGTTATAGGACAGACTACTAGTTGAGTTGCTGCGTGCTGGCGGTCGATGTCAGAGGCGTGCTGTTCACCGGCCTAGTGGAGAATAACCAAGTTCCACTGGTGCACTGCGGTCCCTTGATCGCTTGGGCCACAAACTGCCGGGGAGAACCTGCAATGCCATAGACTGGGATCGGTATGCCTGCGGTCAGGCAGGCAAAAGATGGATTACCAGTCTTGAACCCTGTGATGGTGCCCGCCGGGTATAGATTGTACCCGCTTATACTTGATCGCTGAATAAGCGTCAGCGATATCTCTTGTCCCGAGTAGGTACCGTAGAAACTGCTGGTCGGTACTGTAGTTGTAGTTGTAGTTGTAGTTGTAGTTGTAGTTGTAGTTGTAGTTGTGGTTGTGCTACCAGACAAACCTGCCGGTGGGGTAGAGGAGGTGGATCCGTTGGCGGTTGGTGCAGGTGACGGGGTGGTTGGTCCCTGGGGGGGAGTCTTTATCACCGATGCGTTTCCCGCAAGGGCAGCAACCATTGAGGAATGACTGCCTTCCATCCCAAGTGCCCAAGCGCCCACACCCCGCAGACCGTAAGAGTTTGCCAGGCGTACCTTCAGCGCGATGGAAGTGGGATTGTCAAAGAATGCCTGATACCATTGGGAGCCCACCTGGTAGGACATCCACGGCGTATCTGTGGACGCGTCCCAGTAGACCTGGTGGTTGCCAGACATTATCTGCGAGTATGTCTCAGGCATAGGTTCCCCTGTGGCCGGATCGCCGAGAGCGGGACCAGCGGTGGGCCACACATAGCCATAGAACGGAAGTCCAAGGATTACCTTGGAGCCTGGAACTACGCTGGTGTATTCGCTCAGGGCATTCTGAGCGTTGTAGTCACTAGTACCATTGGAGAGCGGAGATGTGGGAGATGGGGTTCCGATCGCATTCATGTCATAGGCCATGATAAAGAAAGCATTTACGCTCGGGGCAAGTCTCTTTATGTCGAAAAATCCGTAAGGATCACCGGCAGAAGATGCATAGGTATCCATTGTCACTTGCCAGTGTGGGTCGGCAGCATGGATAGCAGTGGAGACAGTTGCGACAAAGCGTGCCAATCCCTGCCTATCCTGCGCTCCCGTGCCTTCGAGATCGAGGTTCAGACCGTCGAGGTTGTTGGATCGTAAGATGTTAATAACCTGGCGCGCTAGAGTCGTGCCCGTAGAAACTGGGTGTGCAGAGAGGTTGTTGAGGGATGATTGGCTGAAGCAGTTGACGGTGAGCACCACCCGCGTAGATGCCTGATGTGCACTGGTGATGAAATCGCTGAGTTGCTGACTTTCGAGACCACTCCACCCCGATCCTGATTGCATGATGGATCCATCACTTTGCAGGTGGACAGCAAAATAAGAGACAGTGGTGATATCCGAGAAGTTGACCTGGGGTATATTGTTCAACGACCAGTATGGCAGGAATGCGAAAACCTCATGAGGACTGAGCGGTGCGCCTCCGGCTAACCTGGGTGGGAGCGGTGCCGGGGGAATGACCGCTTTCTTGAATGCAAGATGCTTTTCGAACGCGGTGAGACGGGTGATTAGCCATGAGATATTGGGCGTAGTGGCGCTGATGGAAAGAGGCTCGTGCGCTTGCTGCCGGCTGGTGGCCGGATGATTCCTGGAATGGTAGGCGTTTGGCGTGATCTGACTGAATGCGCTGATTCCCAGTGTAGCGGCTATCAGCAAGATGACGATGCTTGATGTACCGGCCATACGCAACCCGTGCACGCCGTCCGTGTGACCATGGCGAGGTGTAGCCAGTATCCCAATACGGCGTAATGGCTGAGTGGTCGCTGCGGCGAGGTACGCGAAGATCTTGCGAGACGTGCGTATAACTATGCTTGCCCATGAGTGTACTGCCTGTACTTGCCAGGTGCGATGCAACGCTGGCAGTAACCTGCCCAGCGCCGACAACGGCGGCGATACGGCAGAGCGAAGGCGGCTACATGTGAAGTTGGTAGAAGAGGTGATGATGATTATGCATATTTCTGCGATGACTTTAAGGCCGCCCGCGACGTAGGCAATTCCTTCTCGGATGCTGCTAATCAGAGATTTCCATACCCGTGTCATAAGTTACTATTTTGGCTTTGGTGCCATGTGTACGCAAGGGCGACGACAGGTGATTGTGTAATAATTTACATGAGTCAAGCTCAACATTGTAGCTTGCTGCCCATTCCATGGCTTGGATGCCTGCACTACAGACTGTAGCGAGTGAGGTGATCATGCTTGGCTAGCTGCAATCGAGGAACGGATTGGACTTTTTGGCCAGTGGCATGATGAAATGGAAACCATGAAACTGGCAGTGGTTGCAGAGACGATTCCCGGGGAGAACCGGGTGGCTACAGTGCCCGATGCTGTCCAGCGACTCATTGGTGCAGGCTGGGATGTGCATATACAATCTGGTTCGGGGGTGCATGCGCAATTTACCGACAGCATGTACGAGCAGGCAGGGGCTACCGTGTCGCCGGATGTCGAGAGCGTGCTGCAGGGCGCCGTCATGGTGGCTAGGGTCCGGCCGCCCTCGGTGTCGGAGGCGGCGATGTTACCTGAAGGTACGTCGGTGGTGAGTTTCCTCCAGCCTGCGGCTGATCGTGAAACCATCAAAGTGCTCATGTCGAGGAAGGTGACGGCCTATAGCCTGGATCTACTGCCGCGAATAAGTCGGGCGCAATCCATGGATGCCCTGTCTTCCCAGGCCACAGTGGCAGGATACAGGGCTGCACTGGCTGCGGCTACCATGCTCGGCAAGTTCTTTCCAATGTTTATGACGGCGGCAGGGACAGTTCCACCGGCGAAGGTACTTGTAATGGGGGCAGGGGTGGCGGGGTTGCAGGCGATCGCTACCGCCAAGCGTCTCGGTGCCCAGGTGCGGGCCTATGATGTGCGTGCTGCCGCAAAAGAGGAGGTCGAGTCGCTGGGGGCTACGTTTATCAATCTTGGATTGGAGACCCAGGAAGCAGCCGGTGGCTATGCAAGGGAGCAATCGGAAGAGTTCCTTGCTCGCCAGCGGGAACTCATTGGCAAAGAGATAGCCGTTTCTGACGCGGTGATCACCACCGCAGCGATTCCAGGCCGTAGGGCGCCCTTGCTTGTAACAAAGGAGATGGTCGAAGGCATGGAGCCCGGTGCCGTCGTCGTGGACATGGCGGCAGACTCAGGAGGCAACTGCGAGGTTACCGAGGCGGGTAGCGATGTGCTAGTGGGGCGCGTAACCGTCCGGGGACTTTCCAACCCGCCTTCGTCCATGCCAACACATGCAAGTTTCCTGTATGCCCGTAATATTGCAAGCTTTCTCGGCCTGCTTGTCAAGGATGGCGAGTTCTCTCCTGATTTCGACGACGAGATAGTGTCGGGTACTTGCGTGACGAGGAATGGCCGGATACCCAATGACGCGCTGTCCGCCGCTGTCAACGGTGAAGGATAGAGAGAACAGGAGAAATCCATGACTAGGGATAACTATGAGTAGCGGGATACTACAATTTGTCACGGTTTTCGTGCTTGCTGCATTTGTCGGCTACGAGGTGATATCGAAAGTTCCGAGCATCCTGCACACCCCCCTCATGTCGGGCACCAACGCGATTCACGGCATTATCCTTCTTGGAGCAATCCTTACCTGCGGCGCGTCACACGGTCCGCTCCAAATCACGCTGGGCATCATAGTGGTCATCCTGGCCACCCTGAATGTCGTAGGTGGGTTTGTCGTGACCGACCGCATGCTGGAGATGTTCAAGGCCAAACCTGCGGCGAGGGATGCCGGCAAGGGCAGCCAGCCTGCGTAATGAACCCGGCATGCAAGATGAGACGAGATGAGAGGACGATTGGAGTTCTGATATGAGTCTTGGTACAGGTCGCGATATCGTTTACCTGGTTGCTGCGGTTTGTTTCATACTGGCCATGAAAGGGTTGTCGTCGCCCAAGCGCGCGAGGGCAGGCAATTTGCTTGGTGCGGCTGGAATGATCGTAGCAATTGCCATCACCTTCACTACGCCAGGTATCCATAATCTTTGGGCTATCGGCCTGGGCATGGTCGTGGGGATTGCCGTCGGGGCACCCGTGGCGCGCCGGGTGAAAATGACCGCCATGCCGCAGCTGGTAGCAGCTTTCAATGGCGTAGGAGGTGCGGCGGCTGCACTGGTGTCCATCATGCACTTCTCATTCTCACCGGTTAGCCTTTCCACCTTCGCCACATACCAGGTATTCGAGGTCATCTTTGGGGTGGTGGTCGGCAGCATCTCCTTTACAGGGTCCATCATCGCATTCTCGAAACTTCAGGAGATAATGCCCGGCAGACCCATCACGTACCCTGCCCAGCAGCCAGTCAATGCTGTCGTGGCGCTGGGTATAGTAGGATGCATAGTGGCGGTGCTTGTGGATCCGACCAAGATAGTGATGCTGGTCGTCCTCGTACTTGCTCTCCTGTTCGGCGTAGCCTTCACGCTGCCGGTCGGAGGTGCGGATGCACCCGTGCTCATTGCTTTACTGAACTCCTTCACAGGCCTTGCAGTTGCGGCAACTGGGTTCACTCTGCATTCCAACGTTCTGATCGTGGCAGGTACGCTGGTAGGCGCCTCAGGTATGCTGCTCACGAGACTCATGAGTCAGGCTATGGGCAGGTCGATCCCCAACATACTGTTTTCAGCCTTCGGCTCCGTAGTGACTTCTTCGGGGGCTACCGAGAAAGAAGGCAGGAGCGTCAAGAGCGGGACGCCCGAGGACATCGGGGTGCTGCTTGCTTACTCCAACCGGGTGGCCATAGTGCCAGGATACGGTCTTGCTGTGGCGCAGGCTCAGCATGTTGCGCGCGAGCTGGCTGAAACATTACAGAAGAGGGGCGTTGATGTGTTCTATGCCATCCATCCGGTTGCGGGCCGTATGCCTGGGCATATGAACGTGCTCTTGGCCGAGGCGAATGTGCCTTACGAAGAACTGAAGGAGATGGATCACGCCAATTCCGAGATGTCCACGGTCGATGTGGCTCTTGTAGTGGGTGCGAACGATGTGGTTAACCCTGCTGCCAAGAATTCGCCGGGCAGCCCCATCTATGGCATGCCTATTATCGAGGTTTCTCTCGCCAAGGCCGTCATATTCCTGAAGAGGTCAATGCGGCCCGGGTTTGCAGGCATAGACAACGACCTGCTCTACGACGACAAGACCACCATGCTTTTCGGTGATGCCAAGGATTCGCTCACTAAACTGGTCAGTGCTGTAGCATCGGCCTGAAGTGTGCCGACGTGCTTTGATGCACTTGGCACTTCGACGACCGAGCACAGACATCCAGTATACCTCGTAGAACAGCCCTATCTTATATTGCTATGACGGTAGTTTGGCAAATATGAGGATACCCTGGCTGGTCTGGCGAGTGGATGATACCACCACTTCGACCTGTGCTTTTCCCACAAGGTGGGAGGCATCGTTGACCACGACCATCTCGCCACCGTCCAGGTAGCCTACCGCTTGGCGTGGTTGGCGACCCTCGGATACAAGATCGATCACCAGCCTTTCGCCTGGGGGGCGTTCCGGAACAAGGTTCCTTGCCAGCAGTTTCAGGTCCACTATGGCAGGAGAGGCGTTGTCACGCTCCACCTGCTGTTCGGTGACCTGTGATGAGCACGTGGCCAGCCGTAGGCCAAGCTTTTCCGATAGGACCAGTACCTTGCCAGTTTCCGATTCTTCACTGGGTACGTGTTCGTTCAGGATTGTCACGGTAATTCCTTGCTCCCTCAGTAGCTCCAGCGTATCGAGGCCTCTGGCCGCTCGGCGTGACTTGACCGGGTCAGGGCTTTCAGAGAGGGTCTTCACCTGGTCAATGACAAAGTCCGGAACTACTATCCCACCAGGCAGCAATCCTGATTTTCCCAACACGGCAAGGCCGCCATCCATGATCGCAGACGAGTCGGCTATCAATGCGCTGGCCGGTGGAGGCTCCTTCGAGTCGAGAAGGTTGGCCAACCCTACCGCCTTGATGATCTGGCGTCCCTTGGTGACCCCTACACGGGTTCCGAACGCTGCCAGTACCCACGCAATGGCGGCCACCAGCGGGTAGACGATGCTGGAGTGCACGAGCGCTATTACCGGTAAGCTGATAACCAGCCCTAGGAGCAACCCCGATGTACCAACTACGGAACCGGCAAACACTTCTCCAGCAGGCATGGAGCGCAGGCGCTCTACGGTGCTCTGCAACTCCCTGTCCACCAGCCGAGCTATCACCCCGCCGGCTACATAGGTCACTAGGGCACCGAGAACCAGTCCTGTTATCAGATCGATGGAGGAATGGCCGATTTCGGAGCCTAGTGCCTTGCCGACGAGTATCCCAGCAATAACTAGCAGTAATCTAAGTATCTCTACAAAAATCAATACCTTTTCCAAGCACTTAGGGTTTCAACGGGCATATACTTTCCCTTTGTCCGTTACATTATCCCAGGAATGAGTGAGTTCGGCAACAGTACGCTTAACTCACTCAAACATTATGCAACAAAGGCGTAACCAGCGCCGACCTGTGGCGTTTTCAGCCAGGAGCCAGGGTGTGATTCAATTCTGCAGCCGTGTCGGACATTCCAAGGTCGTCTGACGCGGAAGCATACATCGGTTGAACGTCCTGGACATGCCGGACAGTGCTGTTGTTATCTGTTCCAAGTGAAAAGATGGGCCTTGACTCTGCATTTGCAAGTTTCCTCGCCTGCTCAACCGACAGAGGGTAGGCAAAGAAGAATCCCTGGCCTATGTCTACGCCGAACTCCTTCAGAATTGCCACCTGTCTAGCCGTTTCTATCTTTTCGGCTATCGCGCTCATGGAAAGAGAGTGGCTGACCTGCAGCAATGCTTCAACGACACAACGATTCATGCCAGCATCAGATTCCAGCCCAGAGATGAACGATCCGTCTATCTTCACTGTGTCGACATTGAGGTCCTTGAAAGGCCTGAGACTTGACCATCGGGTACCGACGTCGTCCACTGCCAGATGTATCCCAAAAGAGGACAACCGGCGAAGTTCCTCAACTGAATTCGAATCAGAGATCGTGTCTTCGCTGACCTCGACAGTTAGCAAATCAGGATTCAAACCGGACAGTTCGAGAGCGTGCTGTATGGAGTTACAGGCTGTTTTTTGACGGAAGTCTTCTACGGAGCAATTGACTGCAACTTGCATTCCGGAGGGCCACCTTTGTGCCTCCTTGCATGCTTCGGTGATGACCCACCTGTCGAGCGCAGTAACGTTGTTCGATGCTTCGGCCCAAGGGACCAGTACGTCTGCCCGGATGCTTTCGCTATCTGGCTGTATCCATCTCACAAATACTTCAAAACCCAGGAGGAGGCCAGTAGCAAGATCCACGGCAGGTTGGTATACCAGCGCCGGTTCTCCGGGTAACTCTATTGGTAATGGGGTGTCAGCATTCTGCAACATAGTGATCCTTTGCCGAAGTCATTTGATTCTTTCTCCAACTGCTACCGGTATTCCCCGGTACTCCGTACAGTATGGCATCTAATTAATATGCTCATATCGGCACTATTGTAGCGTACCTTGAGATGGTGAGACGAACAATCCAGTAGTTGATAAGGCATAGTGAAATATGATATAATTTATCACAGGTTGGTAACGGTACTCGTGAAGTGAGCAATGTTGAATTATCAGCCTCTCCCCGACAAAATGACTGAAATAGCGGTTGTTGGGATGAGGTGGCGAGGGGTCCGGCTACCAAGATGTGTCTTGGCGCGAACGCGGTATCGGCCGCAGCTGGGCCTGGCTGCCCTGTAGAGTCCGGGTGTATTTGCCGAGGGGTAAGGTTTTGTGCTCCAATGGTTGATGTTACGAGTATCAGTCCTATGGGCCGGGCAACTAAGAGAGTTCCTGCTTTGAGGGCAGAGGAGGATTATATATGCGTGCAGCGCTGTTGAGGCAAGTAGGTGACGAGACTTTGGACATACGTGATGACGTGATGACCTCCCAGGATCTGCAACCTGGTGAAGTGCGTGTTCGCATCCATGCAAGCGGGGTGTGCCACTCGGATCTGTCCGCCATGAACGGGACCCTTCCGCAGCCTGCGCCTGCAGTGCTCGGACATGAAGGCGCAGGCGAAGTGGTCGCAGTGGGTGATGGCGTGAAGCACCTATCCGTAGGTGATCATATTGTGGTGGCCTGGATACCACCGTGCGGCCGTTGCAGGTATTGCCTGGGCGGGCAGCCGAATCTATGCACCCAGATCACCATGAGCATCGGGTTCACGCCACGGTTCACCTATAACGGCACCGATCCGGCTTATGGCTTCTTGGGGACCGGTACTTTTTCGGAAGAGGTGGTGCTGCCTGAAGAGGCCGCCATAGCCGTGCCGAAAGACGTTCCCTTCGAGATAGCGGCGCTCCTCGGATGCGGTGTTACCACGGGAGTGGGAGCCGCGATCAATTGCGCCAAGCTGGAGCCGGGTTCAAATGCTCTCGTTATAGGCTGTGGCGGGGTAGGCATCGCCACTATACAGGGTGCCAGGATAGCAGGTGCGGCAGAGATAGTCGCCATGGATACCGTTCCGTCCAAGCTGGAGGATGCCAAGCGATTTGGTGCCACGCATGCAGTGCTGCCAGACGCACTTGACAGCGTGAAATCAGAAGTCACCGGCGGTGATGGTTTCGACTATGTTTTCGAATGCATAGGGTTGGCGAGCACCATGCGGGCGGCTTATGACCACGCGCGTAGGGGTGGTACCGCCGTTGTGGTCGGTGCAGGAAAGATGGATCAGATGATCCAGCTCAATGCTTTCGAGCTTTTCTTCACCAACAAGTCCATAAAGGGCACGCTTTACGGTTCGGCTGATGTGCGTAGGGACTTCCCCATGTTGCTCCATCTCTGGAAGAGCGGGCGCCTCGACTTGGAGGGCATGATCACGAGCCGTATAGATCTTTCCTCGGTCAACGATGCATTGGCCATCATGAAGAGGGGTGAGGCGATCAGGCAGGTGATTACCTTTCAGTGATTGAGGTCCATGAGCTGACCAAGCGGTACCGCAGGGTACTGGCGGTGGATCGGCTCAGTTTCAGCGCCGTTCCAGGTAGAGTAACGGGGTTCTTGGGACCGAACGGTGCTGGTAAGACTACCACTTTGAAGATGATTGCAGGTTTGGTCAAACCGACTTCCGGTGAAGCCAGCATTAGTGGCGTCAAGTATCGTGATATTCCGGACCCAGCCAGGCATGTGGGAATGGTGCTCGAGTCCACGGCGGCTCATCCTGCTCGTAGCGGTAGGGCGAACATGATGGTATGCGCCACCTCTATTGGAACAGGGTATGGCCGTGTGGATGAGTTGCTCGACATGGTTGGCTTGACCGAGCATGCGGGCAGGAAAGCGGGGGCATACTCGCTCGGCATGCGCCAGCGGCTCACGCTGGCAATGGCCCTGCTCGGGGATCCGGCTGTTCTCGTCCTGGATGAGCCGGGCAACGGGTTGGACCCCGAGGGCATAGCCTGGTTGCGCAATTTTCTGAAATGGCTTGCCAGCCAGGGCAAGACCGTTCTGGTATCGTCTCACCAGCTGAGTGAGATGTCCCAGCTGGCTGACGACGTGGTGATTGTTTCGGCTGGACACGAAGTGGTATCGGGTCCGCTGGATCAGGTGATCAAGGGGTCTGGACTTACTGAGATCAGGTTCCGTACACCGGAGCCGGAAAGGCTGGCGCAGGTGATGCAAGGGGCAGGGGCTACAGTGCGTATGGATGGTCAAGGTACCGTTCTGGTCGGTGGGCTGGCGCCTGAACAGGCTGGACCACTAGTGGCAGCCGCCAGGATCGTCATTTACGAGATGGTGGCTGCGGGCGGCCTGGAGGAGACCTTCCTCGCATTGACAGGGCATTCTGGGCAAGGGGCTCTATCGTGATCCGGCTGATCCGTGGTGAGGTATTGAAATACCGCACTCTCAAGTCCACTTGGATTCTCATGGCTAGTGGTGCTGCCGTAACACTGCTGATCGTATTTGTCATACTGTATGGAGTCGAGCGCAATCTGGGATCGGGCAGTGGTCTCTCCAGCGGTCCAACTGGTACCTTGCAATTTGGCAGTTCGGGATGGTATCCGTATGTCATGGCCCTGTCATATACATACTCCCAGCTTTTTGGTGTCGTGCTGGGGATCATCTGTGTAACAGGTGAGTTCAGATACAATACTGCTTCTTTTACGTACCTGGTGGAGCCGAGAAGGTCGCGGGTGCTGTCCGCCAAGCTGATCGCATCGGCTATCTGGGGTCTGATCTACGGAGTGCTGACCGCCATCCTGGTCACGGCATTCGGAGCCTTGCTCTGTACGGTATGGCGCCTTGATCCAGGTGCATTCTTGCGGAATGCACTTACTTATTTACCTGTGGATGTGGCCGGTTTCATGCTGTTCACCTTGATAGGGGTAGGGATAGGCAGCTTGATCCACAACCAGGTGCTGGCTATCATCACAGGAGTTGGGATGATAACAATCGGGGCTTCGTTGCTCGCGCTGATCAGCGCCATTGCTCCTCATGTAGTACCCTACCTGCCGCAGACGGCGCTGATGGCTTTCGAGCGGGTTCCGCAGGATGGCAACCGTATTACAGGTGGTTACCGCGTTCTCCCATGGTGGGGCGGAGGCTTGGTACTGCTCGCTTACACGGCAGTACTGGCAGGTATTGGCGCATTGACAGCACAGAGATCTGATCTCTGACCAGGAATGACATAAGCACTGCTATGCCGCTCGAGCACTTTTCGAGACGACGGGAGGTGAGCGGAGGAGGTGGGATTTGAACCCACGGTGGGTTGCCCCACACACGCTCTCCAGGCGTGCTGCGTAAGCGTCCGGTGGACGCTTACGGGCAGGAACGGCATAAGCACTGCTATGCCGCTCGAGCACTTTTCGAGACGACGGGAGGTGAGCGGAGGAGGTGGGATTTGAACCCACGGTGGGTTGCCCCACACACGCTCTCCAGGCGTGCCGATTCGGCCGCTCTCG
>JAKBVZ010000008.1:83767-101123 GCA_021841005.1 Actinomycetes bacterium
CATAAGCACTGCTATGCCGCTCGAGCACTTTTCGAGACGACGGGAGGTGAGCGGAGGAGGTGGGATTTGAACCCACGGTGGGTTGCCCCACACACGCTCTCCAGGCGTGCCGATTCGGCCGCTCTCGCACTCCTCCTCACTAGTGATATGCTAGCAAATCGGAAGGGGTTACTTCATATCGAAAGATTGACGGCAGTCTTGACGGCGGTCGGGTCCTGCGCGACGAGAACCTGTGAACCGAGTCAGGGCCGGAAGGCAGCAGCTCTCAGCAGGATCACTCGGGTGCCGCAGTAAACCTGGCCGCCATCAGGGCTGCTTCCGTAAGCATCCATACCCGGTCCAGCTTGCGGTAGAGTGTTTGCATGGCTGGAATGGATAGCCCGCAGGAGGCGGGTGCGCTTGCATCGGAAGCACCTAAAGATAGCGACGGTGAGATCGTGGATGCACACCAGTATCAAGCACTTTACCGGCGGTTTCGCCCTCAACTTTTCCGTGATCTAATAGGACAACAGCATGTTGCCCTGGCGCTGAGCAATGCTATCAGCACCGACAAGGTAGCTCATGCCTATATGTTCAGCGGTCCCCGGGGAACGGGGAAGACTTCATGTGCACGTATACTTGCCAAAGCCCTCAACTGTACAGACCGTATTGCCGGTGAGCCATGCGATGCATGTGCGTCCTGCACCGCCATCAAGGACGGGTCGTCCCTGGACGTGTACGAGCTCGATGCCGCGTCCAACAGTGGCGTGGATTCAATCAGGGAGTTGATTTCCAAGACTTCTCTTGCTACGCCCGGGCGATGGAAGGTCTACATCATCGACGAGATCCATATGTTGTCTACTGCTGCCTCCAACGCGCTTCTCAAAACCCTGGAAGAGCCACCCGCACACGTGGTGTTTGTGCTGGCTACGACAGATCCGCAGAAGGTCATACCGACCATAAGAAGCCGGACGCAGCACTACGAGTTCCACCTGCTCGGGGCAGAAGAGCTTACGGACCTGCTGGCAGACGTTTCGGATCGTGCTCAGCTGCCACTCCCCCAAGGGGCGCTGGCGGCGGCCATGCGTAGAGCTAGGGGATCCGCTCGCGATGCACTGTCCTCTCTGGAGCAGATATCCATCCTCGGTCGTGTGGACGATGAAGAGGGGAATGTGGCGAGCATCGCGTTTGCACTTGCAGATGGGGATGTTGCTACAGTGCTGATGGAGGTTGCAAGGACTGAGTCATCGGGGATGGACCCTGCCAGGTTGGCTGTCGAGTTGGTGGACTACCTGCGACAGGGCTTTCTCGGGAACTTGGCTCCACAATTGTCATCTATCAATGGTTCTGATCTGGCGCGTGCCATCGAACTGACCAGCAGGATGGGGTTGGCGTCATTGGTAAGGGCGATGGAGCTGCTGGGTAGTGCCATGGTGGATATGCGGGATTCGTTGGATCCGAGGACTCAGCTGGAATCTGTGTTGTTGAAGCTGTGCAGCCCGGAGACCGGCAGTTCCTATAGTGCGTTGCTGGAACGCGTGGAGAGGCTGGAGCGGACAGTTGCATCCATGAGCAGCGGGAAGGAGGTAGGCGCCGACCCACCTGACCGGCCATCTACCGAGAGTGGTACCTCGTTGCGTGACCTGCATCCCGGCGGGCTGGCCAAACCCGCTCTAGGGGCGTTCAAGCCGTCCCTACACACCTCCCCGTCCTCGTTGCCAGGCCGGCAGGTGAGGCGAGAGGACAATGAGGCGAGTGGCCAGCATTCCGGTGAGCTTACGGATGCTACGGATGTTGCAGGAGCGGGAGGAACCGACGCAGGCAACCAGGATGTAGAGGTTGGCTCAGGCGTGTCACGAGGTGCGAGCACTCCGTTGAGCAAAGAAGCAGTCGTCATGGCGTGGGGCGATACTATTGTCAATGATATATCCCGTAAAGCCAAAGGTCGTTACGTGCTGGGTAGGTTTGTCCGCGTTGACGGCACTACCGTTACCTTTGCGTTGCCAAACGCACCTCATATGCGGGCTTGTGCAGAGCTCCGAGATGAGGTGGAGGCGGCTCTCTCCAGGCATTTCGGGATGCAGATCACGCTCGAGCTGTTGGTCGACAGTGAAGATGCCGGTCATCGCGACGAAGTCAATGGCAAGCAGAGCGGTGAGCAAACCGTGATATCCCATGGTGCCTCACGATCTGGACGGGATCAGCAGATGAAGGTTCCACAGAAAGGATTGGTCATTGATCACGCAGAGGATAGGACCGCGGGACAAGTTGCCGACTCCGTCACGGGCAAACTGGGTGGCGATGACGCTGGCTTCACTACAGACGATGGAGAATACGCCGCTGCCGGTGATACCGGTGCTGCCGGTGATACCGACGTGCTGAGGGGAGACCTCATGAGCGCACCGTTGCCGATCGATCGGCCAGAGCCAAGAACAGTAGAGCGTAGACCGCCGGAAGAGCATATTCGTGAGTTCTTTCCGGGTGCCGAGGAGATCTAGGCCGCTTGTACACACGACATCTTCAATCTCTCATTGACGAACTTGGGACTTTGCCTGGTATAGGGCCGAAGTCAGCACAACGTATAGCCTTTTTCCTCTTGCAGTCACCCCCTGACAGGTTGCAGCGGCTATCGATGGCCGTAGCTTCCCTGCAAGAGAACACCCGGCTATGCAGTCGCTGTTTCAATATAGCAGACAGCGAACTGTGTGAGATATGTGCTGACGAGCGGAGGGATGCGTCCATGGTGTGCGTCGTCGAAGATCCGCGGGATGTGATAGCGATAGAGCGTTCCAACTCCTACCGGGGGCGTTACCATGTGTTGCATGGCGCCATTAGCCCCATAGATGGAGTGGGACCTGAACGGCTCAAGATGGCGGAGCTCCTATCACGCATGGAGCCTGAAGGCATTGTCGAGGTGATCGTGTGCACCAATCCTACCGTGGAGGGTGATGCCACCGCAGGGTATATTGCACGCCAGCTAAAGCCTTACGGTGTCAAGATCACCAGGATAGCGAGCGGCCTGCCTGTCGGTGGCGATCTGGAATATGCAGATGAGATCACACTTGGAAGGGCGCTTGCAGGCAGGCATATCATCGATTCTTGACACAACACAGGACTTGGTGCTCACAAAGGGAATGGTGTCGGCGATTTGATGAGCGGAACGATTCAGGAAAGTTGTTCCACGGCTAATCTGATCGATTAGCGGCCATCTAGCGAACCCGTGCATAAATCCCCACGGTAATGTTGCTGATAGATGACCGGAAAGCAATCCGGAGCTGACCTACTGCCGACTATACGCACCGCCCGCTTGGACATGAGCTTCTCGCTTGGACATGAGGTCTCGATCTATCAGGAAGGCAGTTCAGACCCCGCCAGCTCCAGCGGTGGCGGTTCGATATCCTCCATTATATTGAAGACCGGTTCTCCATCCTCGATATCGACAGTAATTGTCTCGCCGACACGGAACTCCTTCCACAGCAGCTTTTCCGACAGCGGGTCTTCAACGTACTGCTGGATAGCCCGTCGTAGCGGCCTCGCACCGAGCGCGGGATCGTAACCCTTGTCGGCCAGCCATTCCTTGGCCGCATGGGTGATCTTCATGCTCAATCCTTGAGCTTCTACCTGTTCTATGACTCTTGCGATCATGAGGTCGACTATTTTTACAACCTCACTCTTGGAGAGCTCATGGAATACTATGGTTTCATCGACACGATTCAAGAACTCGGGCTTGAAGTATGACTTGAGAGCGTCGTTGATCTTCTGCTTGACGATCTCGTGCGTCACCGCCTCAGAAGTCTTGGCGAAACCGACAGAGGTCTTGCGCAATTCAGCTGTTCCAAGGTTGGAAGTCATGATCAGGACTGTATTCTTGAAATCCACACTGCGTCCCTGGGCATCCGTCAACCTGCCCTCTTCCATGATCTGAAGCAGGGTGTTGAATACGTCAGTATGGGCTTTTTCAACCTCGTCGAACAGGACGACCGAGAATGGCTTTCGCCTGACAGCTTCGGTCAGCTGCCCTCCCTCGTCATAGCCGACATATCCGGGAGGGGAGCCCACGAGGCGAGATACAGCGTGCTTTTCCATGTACTCGCTCATGTCGAGCTGAATCAAGGCATCCTCGTCATCAAAGAGCAACTCCGCCAGAGCCTTGGCAAGTTCGGTCTTGCCTACACCGGTAGGACCCAAGAAGATGAACGACCCCATAGGACGCTTGGGGTGCTTCAGGCCGGCACGCGTACGCCTGATGGCCCGGGACAACGCATTGACGGCTTCCTCCTGGCCGATGACCCTCTTGTGCAACTCATCTTCCATGCGCAGCAGCTTTGCGGTTTCTTCTTCAGTGAGGCGATGTACCGGTATGCCGGTCCAATTCGCCAGCACTTCCGCTACCACTTCCTCATCGAGGATGTCATGGAGCTCAGCGCCGCTTGCCTGCCACTCTTTCTCCATGCCATTCTTGATCTCCAGCTTTTCCTTCTCCCTGTCCGCCAGCTTCTTCGCTTGGTCAAAGTTCTCCTTTTCGATGGCGGTTTCCTTGTTACGCCTGATCTTGGCGATCTCTTCGACGAGAGTCTTGTACTCTGGAGGGCGCTTCATCCTCTTGATTCTCAGGTGGCTACCAGCCTCGTCGATAAGGTCAATAGCCTTGTCCGGCAGGAAGCGGTCGGATATGTACCTGTCAGCGAGATTGGCCGCGGCAACTATGGCCTGGTCGGTAATGGTGACTGCGTGGTGCCCCTCGTAGCGGTCCCGTAGCCCCTTTAGTATTTCAATGGTGTGCGATACGGTGGGCTGTTCGACCTTGATGGGCTGGAATCGTCGTTCGAGTGCAGCATCCTTTTCCAGGTGTTTCCTGTATTCGTCTATCGTGGTGGCACCGATAGTCTGCAGCTCGCCGCGTGCAAGCATGGGCTTCAGGATCGAAGCGGCATCTATGGCGCCTTCGGCGGCGCCGGCTCCGACAAGGGTATGGATCTCATCAATGAAGATGATTATGTCTCCCCGTGCCCGTATTTCCTTGAGGACTTTCTTGAGTCGTTCCTCGAAGTCGCCGCGGTAGCGGCTACCGGCAACGAGGGCTCCAAGGTCCAGTGTGTAGAGTTGCTTACCTTCTATAGTTTCGGGGACATCATTTGAGACGATACGTTGCGCAAGTCCTTCCACAATAGCGGTCTTACCGACTCCGGGTTCCCCTATGAGAACTGGGTTGTTCTTCGTGCGCCGGGAGAGCACCTGCATTACGCGTTCGATCTCTTTTCCCCTTCCTATCACAGGATCAAGCTTTCCATTCTTTGCCAACTGGGTGAGGTTGCGACCGAACTGGTCCAGTATGGGAGATCCCGAAGATCCCTCCTGCGACCCTTGCCCAACGCCTGCGCCCACGGCCTCCTTCCCCATGCTTTTCGACAGCAACTGGATGACTTCTTGGCGTACACCCGCCAGATCAGCTCCGAGACTGACAAGCACCTGCGCCGCCACTCCTTCACCTTCTCTCACCAGGCCGAGCAGCATGTGCTCTGTGCCGATATAGTTGTGGCCCAGTTGTAGAGCCTCGCGCAGAGACAACTCGAGTACTTTTTTGGCTCTTGGTGTGAATGGCGGCGATCCCGTTGGAGCCCCACCCGAGAGTCCGATCATCTCCTCAACCTTTCCTCGGGCTCCTTCAAGAGTAATCCCCATCTCATTAAGCGCTTGGGCGGCTATCCCCTCCCCTTCGTGGATCAGGCCCAAGAGGATATGCTCGGTTCCTATGAAGCTGTGATTGAGCAACCGTGCCTCTTCCTGTGCAAGTACCAGTACTCTTCGGGCCCTGTCGGTGAAACGTTCAAACACTTGTGATGCCTACTGCCTTCCTAATCTGCTGCATTTGTATACTATCTATCTCGACCTTTACTACCATCTACTTTACCACTAGTTATAGTTTACAGGTAGCTGTAACGCTAACGTTGCTCAGGGGGGGAGATTTCTTTGCAATCGTCGGATAGATCATGTTCCTCATCCTCTGTGCGGGCAGATCGTGCTCCCTGCATCCACTGGCGACTGCCCTTGTGGGCGAGTAGGTTTACGATAGAGATGCTGGCTGTTCGCTGCATTGTTGCCGACAGGTCCAGATGGCATAGTATTGCAGGTGTGAATATATCTTCTTTGCTGTCCATGCCTTCGGTGCAACAGGGCCTTTCCGAGATGGAAGGTCTGCTCAAGGAGTCCGTTGCAAGCGGGGATCCAATGTTGAACCAAGTGGCCACTTACTTGATAGATGCCGGGGGAAAACGTCTCCGGCCCGCCCTTGCTATTTCAGTGGCTACTGGGGGCGTGAGAGAGGCGAGCAAGGACGATCTTCTCGGCGCCGTAGCTGTTGAGCTCGTCCATCTCGGCTCACTCTACCACGATGACGTAATGGATGAGGCGAGCATGAGACGGAGCGTCAGGAGCGTAAATGCTCGCTGGGGCAACCTTGTGGCTATTGTTGCCGGAGACTACCTGCTGGCCAAGTCTGCCGAAATAGCTGCAGATCTCGGGCCTCACATAGCTTCACTGCTTGCAAGGACCCTGGGCGAATTGTGCAGGGGACAGATAGGGGAGGTACAGACTGCGTATTCAACGGAGAGAACCCGGGAACAGTACTTCGGCGTTATCGCGGGCAAGACGGCGGCCCTTATGGAGGCATCCTGCCGAGTCGGTGCCCTTACAAGTGGGCTCCCTGATTCCGAAGTCGTTGCCTTGACCGATTTTGGCAGGTATTTCGGCATGGCCTTCCAGCTGCGAGATGACATACTGGACATCATCGGCAGTGAAGACGACTTAGGCAAGGATCCGGGGCAGGATCTGGCGGAAGGTATCTACACTTTACCGGTGCTGGTGGCGATTGACGATGAGAGCGTAGGGTCCGAGCTGAGGGAGTTGCTTGGGAAGCCCCTGTCTGACATTGAGAGAGACAGAGCCAGGACTCTTGTCATGTCTTGTGATGCGATAAGTCAGAGTGCATTAGCGATGAGAGAATGGCTGGATGCTTCCGTGCGTGCGCTGGATGAAGCATCGTCGCCAGCGCTTTGCAGTGCTCTGGAGCAGCTCAGCAATTCGCTTGATGATGACATCTTGCAGGCCGAGCCCTTGGGTGCGGTGTGAGCGAGCAGCAGGGTTCCGTCTGCAAGGATGGAACGGCCAGTGTCGTATGATGTTCCCGATGGATGTAGGCGGGCACCAGCGATTAGTTGCCCGTAAGAGTGAAGCGGATAGCGTCATATGATGATTTCTCGTGCAGAGTTGCGGCGTGCGTTGTATCTGGGTGCCGCTGCGGTGCGTTCGGTTGCCGATCTAGGACCCGGTACCGCCGGGCTGGTCATTGCAAATACTGTCGCGCAGGGCATGGAGAGTATGACCAGAGAGGCGAGGGAGGTGAGGAGGAAAAGGAGCGTCGAGCATGTGTTGCCCGGGGTGTTGACTGGATACGAGACTCTTTCTGATGGCGCAACCCTTTTTTTTGAGAATGCCAACCTGGAGGTACGCTTCATGGCTGGTCAGATCGTACGTATTACCTGGACTCCGGGACTGCTTCCAGTTGCGTATGGCCCGAGAGACGGCTGGCTACCGCCCGAACCTTCAGGGGTGGAAGTTGCCTGTGCAAGTACTGAAGATGGAGGCTTACGCCTAAGCTCCAACGGCTTTTCTGTACAGGTGTCATCCAGGGGTGCTGTGTCTTTCGGTATGAAGTCGTCGTCGCTGCTCGAAGACGAGCGTACTGGCACCGCTAACACTGACATACCTGCAGTGTCCGTATTGCCATCGCCGCTGTCTCCGGCCGGCAAGTCCGCATCAGCCGGCAAGTCCTCGCCATCTGACGAGTACGAGCGAGTCCTACGCCGGGATCTGCCGCCATCGAGAGCCGGGGAAGGCTGGGAGCTGTCCTACATGCTACGCCGAGGCGAGATCGTATGCGGGCTTGGAGAGAAGTCAAGTGGTGTAAACCTTCGTAATAAGGCGACTACAGCTGGCAGGCTCGGCAGCAATAGCACCAAGAGCAAGCGTTATAGGCTCTGGAATCGTGATCCGGGAGGGCTATGGGGTCCGGGAGTCGATCCGCTCTACATGAGCATACCGTTCACCATTTCCATAGGATCTGAAGAATCCGGGATGCCAGGAGTGTGCACCGGGTGCTATTACGAGAACTCATGGGAAAGCACTTTTTTATTTCCACGCGATATATCTACCGCTGCCGCCCGTACAGGCGTCCCGTCGCTTCCTCTTTCCAGCAATGACGGTGCCAGCGATGATGCTGGTGATGCTGGTGATGCTGGTGATGCTGGTGATGCTGGTGATGCTGGCCTTGACATATCGCACGGCACGGATATACATGGCACGGATATACATGGCAACGAACAGCTCGCAAGGATCAAATTTACAGGAGGGGCGCTCCGTTATTACCTTACCGCTGGCTCACCGGCTGAAGTCCTCGAGCGATACACGGATATGACAGGAAGACCATCTCTCCCACCACGATGGGCCCTTGGCTATCACCAGAGCAGATGGGGATATAGGACCGAGCAGCAGGTACGGAGTATCGCAAAAGGGTTTGAGTCCATGGGAATACCTCTTTCTGCAATCCATCTTGACATAGATTATATGGATGGCTACAAGGTGTTCACCATGGACCGCGAACGGTTTCCTGACATGCCCTCACTCTGCGAAGAACTTGGACGCCAGGGTATAAGGATAGTAGCCATATTGGATCCTGCAGTGAAGATTGCCAACGGCTATGACACGTACGAAGAGGGTCTATCGGGGGGGCATTTCTGCAAGAATGCGGCGGGCAGGGTACAGGAAGGTGTAGTCTGGCCCGGCAAAGCAGCCTTTCCTGACTTTACCAGTGAGGCGACCAGGGTCTGGTGGTCCTCCAAGTACAAGCTGTTCGCCAGTAACGGGATAGGTGGCGTGTGGCACGATATGAACGAACCTACCAACATCTCGCTCCTCGGCGACAAGACGCTACCTCGTAGCACCGTGCATAACATGGAGGGGCGAGGTGGTGATCACCGCGAAGCGCACAATCTTTACGCACTGCAGATGAATAGAGCAGGTTACGATGGGCTCAAGCAAGCCGCACCGCACAGACGGCCATTCATCATTTCGAGATCAGGTTGGGCAGGGTCACAACGCTATGCTTGGGGATGGACTGGTGATACGGCGTCCACTTGGGATGCGCTCCGCCAGCAGATCCCGACGATGATAGGTCTAGGTATGTCAGGTTTCCCATTCTCGGGGTCGGACACCGGGGGATTCAACGGTGCCCCGGACGCAGAGTTGTATCTTCGGTGGCTGCAGATGGGGGTGTTCATGCCGCTTTTCAGGACGCATTCGGTTGTTGGAGTGCCCATGCGAGAGCCATGGCGGTTGCCGGAAGCCATCCGGCCGGCAGTAGCGGGGTACATCAGGTTCCGCTACAGGCTGTTGCCCTACTTGTACACTCTCGCTCACGAGGCAAGCGAGACCGGCATGCCGCTGGTGCGATCGTTGGGAAATATGGGGTTCGATCAGGATCCCGATCCCGATCAGGATACATTGCTCTGGGAAGTGAATGACGCGTTCATGCTGGGTGGCGCGCTGCTCATTGCCCCAGTAACTTTACCCTCTTGCAGATCTCGTACAGTGAGGCTGCCAAGAGGCTGGTGGTCGTCGCTGTGGGGTGATATAGGCTGCCCTGCTCACATTATTGGATCGCATGCAGG
Organism: Actinomycetes bacterium; assembly: GCA_021841005.1. GTDB lineage: Bacteria > Actinomycetota > Acidimicrobiia > Acidimicrobiales > JAMCPL01 > JAMCPL01. The sequence goes on from JAKBVZ010000008.1 coordinate 93,472, forward strand.
CAACTATGGATGTCCGGGTAATCCTGGTGAGCATGAGACCAGAAGCCTCGTCGGTTCCAGCAGGAGTCACGACAATGAGAAGGTCTACGGTGCAGTCGCTGGCGGCGCTCCTGGCGTAGGTCCCGTGGGTTCGCCTGTTCCCGTAGATCCGGTCGTTGCGGCCGATGCCAACATTTCCCGTATACGCCGGGTATCGAGCACGTTGCCCGGTGGCAGGGTAGTTAGACTGCCGGGTGGCCTAGAGGAGATACCGGTGCTGGTTCGTCACGGATCGGTAATCCCGCTCGATGATGCATGGGCAGGCAGCCATCCAGGTCCGCTGGACTCATCACACCGGCCGGAGCTCCTGTCATTTCACATCTGGCCGGATGAGACGGGCAATGCTTATGGGGTCTGTTACGATGATGATGGGGATGGTTATGGGGAATCCAGGCTGGACAAGCTGAAGTTTTCCACCGAAGCAGATGCAGCCACCGTTACCTGGGAACGGGAAGGTTCCTATGCTCTGCCGGAGCAGGTAGGCATTGTTCTGCATGGCATGGATGCCGGTGGCGCCAGCGTAGATGGGCATAGCGTCGATTGGGATGGGAACAAGGTGGTTTGCCCGCCGTTTTCATCCATGCGCATCGAGAACATCCGGCGTACAAGCACAAGTATGGGCTAGCGCAAATAGGCGCCAATGCGCCACCATCACCTCCATGGCGATTTAACAAACCTGAGCAAGCGAACTCATCTATCAATGCCGATTTGCCGGCACCAGACCGGTTGGTCGCCGTGGCGCGATGAGTGCGTTGGGTGCAGGTTCAAGCGCTTATCGGAATATTCAGGCGGATAGAAGCCCTGGTTCCGCGACGGCATCGGTAAGAAGGAACGTTAGGAAGTGGTAGACGAACCGGGCGGCCTGCCAGCCCGGTAGATTGAACAGATCCACCCGGGCTTGGGTCAACGGCGTGATTCGACCATAGCGGTAGAGGAGAGGATCGGGATCGAGCACGATTACCTCAGTTGTCCGTGTGGGATTTGGATCAACGGTAAATTTATCTGTTCGGAGGCGGGGATCTCCATAGACGAGTACCGTCTCATAGTCGGCAACGGTGTTACCGCCGCGGCGGGCCACCAATGCACCAAAACCTCCCAGCAAGGCCGTCTGGTTGGTTACGCTGCGCTCGATGGCCGTGGCAGAGCCTTGGACTGAGAACCGATCGATGACATCGTGGCGCAGATTACGCCGACCGGCCCAAACCATCAGTAGACGGCTAGGGTCGATCAGTCACAGACCGCCTGCTGGCCGGATGACTACGGCTGCTTCGCCGCCCGGGAGAGGACGGCTTGCTTCGTCGGTTCCAGCACGCAGTCGAGGCGGCGCAGCACCGTGAGCGGCAGGATCACCTTTCCGTATTCGGACTGCTTGTAGTCACCCCGGAGCAGGTCGGCGACTGACCAGATGAAGGAGGCGTGGTTGTCGCTGCGGGTGTTGCCGACATCCTCCACACGAGCTTCCTTGAAGCTGCCTGCGGGGCGCGAACCGGTCATTTACCGGTTGCGTTCACTCGTCCGTATTGAGATCTTCCTTGGTGCCGAGGCCTTCCTTGCGTTCCTCTTCGACGAGTGCTCCATGTATACGATCAGCCAGCCGGCTTGGTACATGATCCTTGCACTTACTGGCTAGCATGTGTTTCAGCTCTGCCTCGAATCCGTAGGCGCTGACGCATGGCGAGCACTCGTCGAGGTGCCGCTTGACGGCTTCCCGACGCGTATCGGTCAGGGTGCCATCCAGAAAACTGTAGAGCTTTGCCAGAGCTTCCCTGCAGTTCACTATCTCGGGATCCTTTCGCGACCCACTACCGGACTGTTTCTCTCCCTTGGTCACCATGGCTGCCTCTGCGATGAAATAGCCCTCTCCTTCCTGCCTATATGCCTGTTACTATTTTACCATGGGCCTAGCCAAATAGGTTCAGCGGGTTGCGACTTCCGACTTGCCCGTCCGTTGCACGTCAACCGCGTGTCGGTTGCTTGCCCGTTGCACGTAAAGCGCAGAACCTTTCCACCTGCGTGCTCTGGATCGTAGATGGGACGCTGGCGCCGCCGTGTTGCACGTCAACCGCAGACCCTTTCCACCTGCGTGCTCGCTAAGGACTCACTAGGTTCCACGCTTGGTGAGCCATCTTCCCTATCTCTATTCCTCCCTGCCTGCCTGCTGTCGACACTGCCTTCCGGTCCATGTCCATCGAGGAGGCCTCTTGCAATGGCATAGTCGTGCAGAGATTTCTGGATGGCTTTCCTGCCCCTATATATACGGCTCATCACCGTACCGGTGGGAACCCCGGTAATTTCCGCAATTTCCTTGTAAGAGAAGCCCTCCACATCGGAGAGGAGCACGGCTATCCTGAAGCTTTCCGGTAGGGACTCGATGGCTTCCTTGACCTCCACGTCGGTGAAGGATTCGAGTACCTCTTCCTCTGCGGATCTGCCATTGTTCGCGATGAATCCTTCTTTGACCTTCTTGAAAAGGTAGAGGTCCTCGATATTGTCCATGCCGGTGGTCTTGGGACGCCTCTGGGCTGACCTGTAACTATTGATATAAGTATTTGTGAGGATCTTGTAGAGCCATGCACGCACATTCGTACCATCCTGGTAACCATCGAAACCCCTGTATGCCTTGAGATATGTCTCCTGTATAAGGTCTTCTGCATCACTGGGATTCCTCGTCATCCTCAACGCGGCGGTATACAGAGAATCCATGTGATCCGCGGTCACCGCCATGAAGTGTGCCCTGTCGGCCATACGGCTACATTAGCTCAATTGTCACCAAGTGCGTTACCGTTACCGTTACCGTTACCGGTAACCGGAGTATCTGTGGCACTGACCTTTTCAGGATCTGCTGGCCAGAACGGCAGCCTCGACCACTCTCGCCAGTGCAGCGGGAGCATCAGTAGGAACAAAGTGGCCAATGCCCGGCAACTCGGTCAATTGACTACCGGGTACAGAATGAGTGATAGAGCGTGCCACCCCGATAGGCACCTCAGTGTCCTCGCAGCCCCACACCAGGTGCACGGAGCAGGCAAGCTTAGCAAGGTCGTCAGAATAAGTCTCTGCGAGTAAATTTACCAGTACCTTACGCATTATTCCAGATGAATGTGCGTAGTCAGGCGATCCATATCGCTTACGAATACGCTCCATGCGATCTTCTGGCATCAAGCCGAGTTTCTCTATCTGCCTCGCCACCCGGTAAGTAATGGCGATCTGTGGCTTTTTTCGATGCTGGGTCGTGCTTGAAGGTACTGCTAATGGCGCTCCGGTCAACACAAGCGACTTGACCAGGTCAGGCCTGCTCGCGGCCAGACGCACCGCCACGCGGCCACCAAACGAATGACCCAGGACAACTACCGGAGTACCAATCTCGTCCTCTATGAGTGTAGAGACCAGCTTTGCATACTGGGTGCTGTCCCATGCCAAGCCCGGTGGGGGAGTAGCCCCGAATCCCGGCAGGTCAGGTGCTATGATAGCGCAATCATCCATCCATAATGACCCGAGTTGCTCGTAATCTGTGTGATCCCGGCGCCAGCCGTGCAAAGCCACTACTTCAACTGGTGGCCGACCATATATTGAACCAAACAATTCCCCTTGAAGGAACGATCTCAGCATGGTTGCTTTATCAGGCTTTCTATCGTTTCCGGTGCTGTGTGCCCAGCCAAATGGCTACATGCATGTTTGCACCTTCGGCTACTTCGGTGCTTCCAGCTTTCATCGCTGCATGTCCAGCCATACTGCAACCGGTACATGATCTGGCGGCTGCTTGCCTTTGCGTGCGGTCCTGTCCATCAATGCGAAACTGCATTCCTCAGCTACAGGTCCAGTGGCGAGAACCAGATCGATTCTCATGCCGCGGTGCTGGTGGAACGCTCCACCACGATAGTCCCACCAGCTGTACAGACCGGATTGCGGGTAATGGATTCGGAAGCAGTCGTACAATCCCCAAGAGATAAGATCCTGCAAAGCTTCGCGTTCGGGAGCGCTCACGTGAGTCAAACCGACGAAGGCCTCTGGATCCCATACATCCCTGTCATCAGGGGCGATATTAAAGTCACCGCAGATGACCAGTCGCTCCTCTGGTACGTGCCTCGTATTTATATAGCGTTTCAGATTGGCAAGCCACTCCAGCTTACCCTTATAATACTCGCTTCCTACTTCTCTGCCATTTGGTACATATACTGAGACTATCCGTGTATTGCCACACAGGGCAGACACAAGCCTGCAGCCCAGTTCGTCCACTCCGTCGCCGAATCCTGTATCGGCATCGCTCAGAGATATCTTCGACAGGATGGCCACGCCATTCCATCCACCGTCTCCATGATGGATGCTCTCGTAGCCAGCATCACGAAATATGCCTGCAGGAAATGCCGAGTCGGGCATTTTCGTCTCTTGCAGGCAAAGGATGTCTGGTTTGGCGCACGCTATCCATTCCATGACCCTGTCCATCCGAGCACGCAGCGAATTGACATTCCAGGTGGCTAGTAGCACAGAGTTATCATCCATCGTAATTCACGAATAGAACCTGGAGCGTGAGACGATACAAGCAATGAATGGACATGAAACAGCAAGGGTTTCAGGGAATCGCAGCATGGGTCTATCTACTTGCCAGCACAAAGAGCAATCCAGTCTGGCAAGCAAGCTTGCCAGTTACCGTGGCTATACCGTGGCCCCTGCCGCTTCGAGCTGATAAGTGATCAAGGGATACCTCCAGCTCCAATCTGTCACCTGGTAATACCTGATTTCTAAAACGTGCCTTGTCGATTCCACCGAAAAGTGGCAGCTTTCCCTTATACGACGGATGGCCAAGAACGGCGACAGCACCAAGCTGTGCAAGCGACTCCACAATAAGCACCCCGGGCAACGTTGGCCTTCCGGGGAAATGGCCGGTGAAGAAGTATTCGTCGCCCGTAAGCTGCCAGTTGCCCCTAGCTTCCTTGCCGGGTACCAGATAGGTAATTGCAGTCAGAAAAAGGAACGGCGGCCTGTGCGGGAGCACATCTTCTGGTGCTGGCAATGCCGACACTGGCACTGACGCTGGTGCGGGCAATTCTGACGCTGGCACTGGCTTGCCACCATTAGCAGGATTGATGCAATCTGCGGGGTTTTTAGTGTTCTCACCGCCTAAATGTGCCTGTATGTTACCGGTTCCCGCCTCATTGGCGTTGCTATCCGGTACATGGGTACGGCTATGGATGGTGTGAGCACTTTCTGGTCGCATAATTGAACAGGTTAGCTCAACTCAAGACTAGAGGCGGATATCCCGGGACGGTGATAAGGTATAACGGAAAGTCGATCAATGTTGCACTCCGAAGGTAAATTCACTCTGTATGTATTCGTGCACTCCTGCGTCGGCTGCTGTGCTACTGGAAACTGGTTCGCTCTGCCCAGTAACAACAGCAATAGTGGGGCTGGCATCTATGATGTCTGTTACTGAATATCAGTTTGCCGTTGCTGTCGCAATGCTCTGCGGGCTCATGGTTGGTTCCTTCCTGAACGTAGTTATCTACAGGGTTCCGAGGGGCATTTCCGTTGCTAGGCCAAGATCGTTCTGTCCTGCCTGCAAAGTTCCTATTAGGCCGCTGGACAATATACCTGTCTTGTCCTGGTGCCTGCTTCGAGGTAGATGCCGGAGCTGCCATGCACCTATTTCCTCGCGATACCTGGCTGTCGAGGTGTTGACCGGAATTGCGTGGGGCATGGTTACAGCTTGGCAACTCCATGGGATCGCCCTATCGGTTAGCAAATCTCTTTACGATCATATTCCGCAACTGGCCGCTCTTCTGATTCTTGTATCTGTGCTAGTGGCTGCTGGAGGGATGATAGTAGATCGTGTTGCGAGCTGAGTCAGAGACCAAGCACATGGTTTCAAGGCGTGGATTTCACTATACATACTTTGAATAGTGACGTTACCGGTGGGCGCTAGAGGACTCGAACCTCCGACCTCAGCCGTGTGAAAACTAAACAGCCTCGTTTGCACCGTATATAACGAACGCTGACGGTGACAAATAGCAGGTCATTGGCTATGTCATTTCGACCGCAAATCGTGGTAAAACAGGACGAATGTCTACACGCGCGCGATAAACGCGCGATGAGGACTCGTAATACGATACTCGTGTAATGATATAAACACGATATTTGGAATGCACTCAAGATGATATTTATACCATCCGTACAGTCCTCTCACGAACGGTATCTCACACGCCTGTAATTCGCACGTTGGTATTTCCGATATGGTTTTCCCTTACTTCGTTCCTAACGTTGCTCTATGAGCCGTAGGATGCCTCTCGTGGCATCTGGCGATAAGGGGTACCTTCCGGCACACACCGGCCAGAGCCACGAGGGTTGAGGGATGGTAGGTGACTCGATGAGTTTGACTGGCTAGCGACACAAATTAGCGTTAGCAGTCAGGATGGATTGAACACCTTCGCCACATCTATCACCTTTCGCACTCTGTGGCGGTAGACCTGCTCAAGCATCGCAGTTGTTGTATGTCCCATGAAGTCGGCTAATTCTTTCGATGCAAGATGGATGGCGCGGTATCCCCTTCCTGAGCGTCTACCGAACGGTCGCCTGCGCTACGTAAGTCGAGTGGCGAACACCAAGGTTGAGGCGGTTGTCGCACTCGCGGAACTCCGAAAGCGCGTACAGTCTGGTGTGGAATCCCGCCCCGCGATTCGGACGGTGGCAGGGCTCCTGGATGCATGGATCGAAGTGAAGACTGGCGACATTCGAGCCAGCACACTCGATCAATACCGATGGGCGGTTGCCCACATCCTTCCTTCCCTGGGCGGCGCGAGGTCACAACTCTTACAACCGCATTCGCACGCTCCCCATCAGTCCTGAGGCGGTGGTGCACTTTCGGGAAACCGTTACGAACACAGCCCATCGAACCCGTTCCGAACGCTAAACACTCTCTTTCTGAATACAAAAATCCGTTCCGAACACAGCCCATCAAGACCCGTGCGAACGCTAAAACTCTCTTTCTGGCCACAAAAATCCATTACGAAACCGTTACCACGCGTTACCAACGCGGTCTAATGAACCGTTACCACGCGTTACCAACGCCCGTTACTAACGGCGTTCCGAACGCTTCGGTAAGCGTTACTAACGCGTTCCGAACGCGGTCTAATGAACCGTTCGAACGCGTTCCGAACGCATCGCATCGAGACCCGTTCGAACGCGTTCCGAACACTAGGTGCATCGGTGCCGACCCTCTTTCCACCGTTACACTCCAACCACTTTTCACTCACTCATTTTCATTTCACTCACTTACTCACACTTTTCTATTTCACTCATTTATTTTATTTTATTACTCATCATTAACTTATTCTTTCCACTCACTCACATCACCGATTAATCTTTTCACTCGATTATCGATTCCCCTGCCCGCATCAACGGCAGAACAACGAGACTATCGACCACGCTTCGCTCTCGCGCAGTCGTCGCGAGCGTGTGAGTGTGTCAAACGGTCGCGAAGAAAAATCATCGCGCAGTCGCGAGCGCGTGAGAGTCGCCACGGAAAAAATCTCCGCGCAGTCGTCGCGAGCCTCGGAAGAGATCGGAACGTCGAACACGTTGAAACCTGCCGCGCACAATTTCTCTCGCGCAGTCGTCGCGAG
>JAKBVZ010000002.1 GCA_021841005.1 Actinomycetes bacterium
AGCCAGAGAGCGCCTCCGCCAAGGACATCTCGATCTTCTGCACTGTAGCAAACATATGTACGATTATAGAATAGTGGTGTATCACTAACGTAAAGACTCATTGCGTAGTTGCGGATGCAGCTCACGATTGGTTGGGTCGTCGCACTTATGGAGTGCCTGCCTCAGTTGCTGCCGGTACGCAGGGTTGAGGAGATCGGCCGCGAGATCGAGGCATCGATGGTGAGTGCAGACCTCAATTGCCGCCGGTCCCCCGAGTTCCAAGAGACCGACGGTTCTACGTCGTACTTACACCAGATACTATTGGCAGGAGCTGGCGCAAAGCAGGACTACATCGGTTCGCCAGGTTCTACGTCCTACTTACACCAGATACTATTGGCAGTCCCGCCACTGCTGTTAATGTTCCAAGAGACCGACGGTTCTACGTCGTACTTACAGTGAGTGTAGACCTCAATTGCTGCCGGCACTGGCTACTACCTCTCCGCTGTCAAAATCCACCATGAATACCTGCATGGTGAAACTGGAGTCGACGAATGCCATGCACTGTTCTCTTGCCAGTTCACAGAGTCGCACGAGTGGTGCCGTATGATCACTTCGCAAGCAGGCATCGTAGAAATGCCGGGCGGTGGCAGTCTGGGTTGCGGTTGCAGCCACATCGAGAGGTGCGCCAGTCGCCACCGCAATCTCGCTCAACAGGTGAGTGTCCACATTCGACCCATGAAAGTGGGTCATCATGGTTCCCGATGCGAGCTTGGTGATCTTTCCGGCCATTGCGACGAGAGTAACCGAGAAGACGCGTCTGCGGCGCGCCTGTTTGAGTGCGGCACCGGTAAAGTCGCCCACCTCCACAAAGACCACCGGATCACGGTTCGGTAGTATTGCCATTGCCGCTCTTTCGGAACGGCTTCCTATGCAGAAAACGATATCCCTGAACCCTCTGGCGGTTGCGACGTCGATCTGCCTCATGATGCTAGCTCTGTATGCAGCCGTGGAAAAGGGTTTTACTATTCCAGTGGTGCCGAGTATCGAGATGCCACCGATGATCCCGAGTCGATCATTGGTGGTTTCTCGTGCCATGGTCTCGCCTCCGGGAACGGAAAATCGCACCACGACCGGCCTGGTGGTTACCTCGGCAAGTGACTCCAGGATCATTTTTCTTGGGATGGATGTGATTGCCGGCTCGCCTACTGGGATACCGAGACCCTCCAGGGTGACGGTACCAATACCAGGGCCGGCCAGTAGTGTGGTAAAAACTTCCTTGCCGACATCCATGGCGGCCCACCATATGGTTGCTGTCATCCGGGCACCGTCTGTGCAGTCAGGGTCATCTCCTGCATCCTTTACCACTACGGCGGTTGCCTGCACTGGACTCTGGCTGGGGCCGGTGTTGTCAACCGGGCCGGTGTTGTCAACCGGCAATACCACGCGGTCTCCTCGTGGCAGCATTACGTCGATTTGCTGGGGTACCTTACCGGTGACCAAGCCTGTGAGGGCGGCTTTTGCTGCTGCGGCTGCACAGGTGCCAGTGGTGTACCCGCTGCGTAGGGTCCCAGGGCGTTGAGTCATAATATCCGGTATGGGTGGTTCAGATGGTGAGCGAGTGGCAATTGACATCTTGGAGCGGTCATTGTTGCGTGAAGGGCCTCGGTCAGAGAGTGTCATTGTTGTTACTCTTGACGGCAGGCCGTCCGCGCGTAGATCCATATAAAGACTTTTTACGATACTTATGGGAGAAGTCCGGCGAGTACAGGTGGCTGCGCAGCGGCCTGGCAGTGATGAAATCTCCGACGAGAACCAGTACAGTGGTCTTCGTGCGTGTAGCCCTGATCGCTTCTGCAAGGTGTCCGAGGTCGCTTATAATCACTTGCTCCTCGGGCCAGGTTGCGTGGGCAACTACTGCGACTGGCGTGCTCGCGGTGTATGCGGATCCAAATGCCAGTAATTGTCGTTGCAGACTCAAAGGCCGGGAAGCTGACAGGAAAATGCCCATTGCGCACCCCGTGGCGCTGAAACGTGTGATGTCTTCGTTGGGCGGCATGCTGGCGCTGGTACGAGAAGCGGACCTAGTGAGTATAATGCTTTGAGACGTGCCAGGAATGGTGAGTTCCCTGCCAATGGCAGCAGCCGCTGCACTGAGCGATGACACACCCGGCACCAGCTCAAAATTGCGACCGTGTGTTACGCACCAGTCGATCTGTTCCTGTATCGCACCATATATGACTGGGTCACCAGAATGCAGCCGGACTATCCGAGCGCTGGGATGGTCGTTGTAGACTTGGATCACATCCTCGAAGGTCATTGAGGCAGAATCAAGGACCGATGTACCGTGGCGTACGTAATCAAGTATGCCACGTGGTACGAGAGAAGATGCCCAGATGACTATGTCCGCCTCCTCCAACCTGCGTGCAGCTCTAATAGTTATCAGGTCTGCTGCGCCTGGTCCTGCGCCGGTGAAGCTGATAAGTCCGGAAGCGGCATTGTCTGAACGTGCGCCATCTCGGTATGCCACCTCAGGCTGCGTAGGCTTCACATGCATGACTCTTGCCTCCGCGCCTTGCGAATTCGATGCTGATCCAGTGCCGCGACTAGTGCAGTGTCTGCTGCAGCGTCCAGCGTAGCGTCTGATAAGTCCTGATGATTAGCGGTCATATCCAGATACTACTGTTACTCGTCATGCTTGCTCTCGTCCCCATCCTTTACCATGTCCGCGAGCACGTCACATCCAGATACCGCTGTCGCTTTTCATGCTTGCTCCGGGTCGACCACGAGGTACCACACCAGTCGAGTCATTTCCACATATCGCCGTTACTCTCGACCTCTCACGGGCGGTACGATGAGTGTGGACAGGTAGGGAGTTGGCTGAGGCGGTGCCTCGTCTATTCCACAAATATACTCGCCTTCTTGCCCGAGGTGGACTCCTAGTACCGATCCGTGGGTCCTGCCTGCTTTTTCGACCGCAGAGGCTATTTCGGGTAGGCGGGTTCCTCCTTTGTATACCACTACGGACTGATGTGCATCGGAGAGCGCAGTGCTGAGGGCATCCGCGTTGCGAAGATGGGCAATTATTGTGAGCTGCTCGTCACCCGCCGAGAGCGTCGTATTGGTCCTTGCTGCGAGTTCCTGGAATGCACAGATCCCCGGTATGGTCTCTACGGTACAGTCCGGCCGTATCTCCAGAACTCGTTGTCGCAGTCGGGTAAATGTCGAATAGATGTCGGGGTCTCCGATGGTGATGAACGCAACGTCTTTACAGTTGGCAGTATATTCGGTGATCACTTGCGCGACATCACTGTAGACTTGCTCCATTGGTTGCCTGTCTGCAGTCGGCTTCCCATCGGCACGGTGCTCCACTGCGGTTTCTATGGTGGTGCTCATGGGAAATGCAAATCTTTCTACGGATATGCCAGGTATTATTGCCCTGACGGTCAGTTCGGCTCTCCCAGGTGATTCCAAGGAAGTCGAGGGAGCGAGGACATGTGCAACACGTTTGAGAACTTCCACTGCACGCAGTGTCATCAGGTCCGGAGATCCCGGGCCCACGCCTACGCCGAATAGCGTTCCTGCATTGCCGGTATCCATAGCATCCTGGTGCATAGGATATTCACTTTTTCGGTGTCCTGTCATTGTGTCACCATCCTAGCAACTGGCATTGCTCATAGATAGTGATGTATTATCTCCGTACGACCAGTACCGCGATGAACCGTCACTTGAGCATCATAACCGGAGTCACTCCGGGCGATGAGACGCGCCCGACAGCCAAGGCCGTCGGCATCGATGAGTTACAACAGCAAATCGGCCGTGCTGGCAAGCAGTGTCCCGAGGTCACCCCACCTGCTGGTGCACGTACGGCAGGGAGTATGCATGAAGTCTAGGGTACTGCTCAATACCGGTACTGGCAAGGGAAAGTCCAGCGCAGCGTGGGGTGTGATGGTGAGGTCATGGGCCAGAGGGTGGAAAGTATGCGTTGTGCAGTTCATAAAGGGGGGTGGATGGAAAACAGGCGAACGCAAGCTGGCTGTGCAATTGGAGTTGGAGTTCCACTGCATGGGCGATGGGTTCACATGGGAGTCGGATGACATCGAAGCAACGGCTTCCAAGGCACGCAGTGCATGGGATCTAGCTGCCGAAAAAATTACGTCTGGGCAGTATGACATGGTCATACTTGACGAGTTGACTTACCCGATCGCTTACGGCTGGCTTCCAGTGGCAGAGGTAACGGAGGTGATCCGGCGGCGTCCCGAAAGGACCAATGTCATCATTACTGGCAGGAACGCCCCGCAGGAGTTTATTGATCTGGCTGATACCGTCACCGAGATGGTCAAGGTAAAGCATGCATTCGATCAAGGTGTCAAGGCTCGTAAGGGAATAGAGTATTGAGCCTACCTCCTAGGGTGGTGATAGCGGGTACTCACTCCAGGTGCGGTAAGACTACAGTGACGGTCGGTGTAGCGGCAGCGCTGGCTGCTGCCGGGCACAGAGTGGCTACTGCCAAGGTGGGTCCGGACTACATAGATACTGGGTACCATGAAGCGGCCACAGGTAGGCCATCGAGAAACCTTGATGTATTCATGTCCGGAGAGAGTATGATCCTTCCCCTTGCCCAGAGGGCCGCCCACGCAGCAGATATGCTCGTGGTGGAAGGGGCAATGGGGCTGTATGATGGTATCGGATCGTCTTCCCGGGGTAGTACTGCGCACGTTGCGAAGCTTCTTTATGCCCCGGTTCTGCTCGTGGTGGATGCTTCGTCAATGAGCCGGTCAGTGGTGGCGCTCGTCGAAGGGTACATTCGTCACGATAGGGATGTCCATGTCGCAGGCATCATATTGGACAGGGTTGGAAGTGCTCGCCACGAGGAGATCCTGCGTGATGCGCTTTCCGACTGTGAGGCGCCGGTAATCGGAGCAGTACGCAGGAATGATGATATATCGTGGCCCAGCAGGCACCTTGGGCTCATCCCAGCCATCGAGTACCATACTGAAGTGGAGCGAAGCGTGCGAGAGCTAGGTGAGCTGTTCAGTACACAGGTGGATATCCAGCAAGTATCGGCCATCGCGGGTACTGCTTTTTCGCTCAGCACCAAGCAGATACGGCCCGCAAAGCCTGTAGCCAATGCTGTGGTTGGATATGCCGCTGGCCCTGCATTCAGCTTCGTCTACAGAGACAACCTGGAACGTTTTGCGGAGGCGGGTGCTGACCTGGTGCCGTTCGATCCGATTTCAGATAGCAGCATACCCGCTGGGGCCCAAGGGCTTTACCTGGGAGGCGGATTCCCTGAAGTCTACATAGAAGCCCTGTCATCGAATCGCCCAATGCTCGATAGCATCAGTTCTGCGGCTAATGATGGCGTGGCTATATGGGCGGAGTGTGGTGGGCTTGTGTTGCTCTCGAAAAGAATGGGACAGACTGCTCTCGCCGGCGTGATAGATGCAGAGGTATCTATGCAAGATAACCTCATAGTAGGCTATAGAATAGCCACTGCGCAACGCTCCTCGTTCCTGCTCGATGCCGGTGACGTGCTTCATGGTCACGAGTTTCACAGGACCATTACCCGCCCTGCCGGAGGTGCGCTTGCAATGGTTGGGTCTTCTGCTATGCATGCTCCGGTACGCAGTGGCTTCGCATCACCCCAACTTTTTGCCTCGTATCTTCATGTCCATTTGGGTGCACACAGCGCACCGGCTGAGCGTTTTGTTGCAGCGGCAAGCAAGGTCGTGCTACAATCACCTTGACGATATGGAGTTGGAAGCGCGTGTTTTCGACTCCATGGAGTGCTAGCGTTCGAATTGCCCGCACTTCAAGGGAATCCGGTGTAAATCCGGAGCTGTCCCGCAACTGTAAACGGATAGCGACCCTCATGACTGCCACTGCTGTGAAGCGGGAAGGCTGAGGTGAGCGACGACCCGTGAGCCAGGAGACCTGATCGTCTGCCGGTTGGCATTGTACGCGTGGACGTGGAGGATTCATGGAACCTGTAGTGGCTATGGTGATCGGAGGTACCCGATCGGGGAAGTCTGAGATCGCCGAAAAGCTTTTCATGCAGTGGGCGGGCTCTGGCTGCAACCCCGCAATATATGTAGCCACGGGTCCAGCTCATATAGAGGGTGATGAGGCATGGGCGGAACGCCTGGCTGCACATAGGGCCAGGAGGCCTTCTACATGGAAGACCTTGGAAATTGACACTATCGACGAACTGGCCAGGCAACTCGACATTGCCGATGTGCCGGTTCTAGTTGACTCGCTCACTCTTGTTGGGGCAAGCGTGGACTCGCGTGATCATGGGCTGGATAGCCTTGTTCAGGCCATAGAACGGAGACGTAGGAACAGTCTCCTGACAGTACTGGTCGCAGATGAGGTTGGGCTCTCCGTGCACCCGGTATTCTCAGCTGGTATTGCATTCCAAGATCAAGCGGGCATAGCCAATTCGAGTGTTGCATCGGTGTGCGATTCCGTCCTTCTGGCCGTTGCCGGCTGGGTGGTGGAGCTGTCGCGCCTTCCGGGATCACCGTTTCGATCAAGCCAGGGAAGTCGCCAGTGAGCGGGCCGGCATCTGCTGTGGCATTCCTTACTGTATTTCCAGGTAGGAAGCATATTGATCGGTCTGCACTGATCTGGTTTCCTATTGTCGGAGTCGTTCTAGGAGTGTTACTGGGAGGCATTTGGTATGGCGCCAATCTGTTGTGGCCTCCCGGTGTAGCTGCAGCGCTGGTGGTGGGCGCCGATATCGCGGGTACAGGGACGCTGCATATGGATGGACTGGTGGACAGCGCTGATGGACTCTTGCCACCAATGTCCAGGCAACGACGCTTATCGGTGATGTCCGATCCTCATGCTGGGGCATTCGGTCTCGTAGCTGTTGTGGCAGTGCTGATGGTGCGTTTCGGTGCGCTGATGGATATCCATCCGTCGTTGCTGGTGATATGTGGGCTGTGGGCATCTTCACGTGGATATGCTGCATCCGTCGTCAACCTTGTTCCCTATGCAAGGGATGGCGGTATCGCGAATTTATTCAATACCGATGACAGCTCCCCGGTACGGCCAGTAGGGCATTCGCATTGGCGCGCAAAGGGGTCTTCAGTATTTCCGGCAGTTATAGGCCTTGCTATTGCCATTACCGTGATGTCGATGTGGAGTCCGTTGTACGGTCTGACTGCCATCGCTGTATCTCTTGGAGTATTTGTGCTGGTAATCGCATTTGGATATATAAAGCTCGGTGGGTTTACCGGCGATGTGATCGGTGCGGCGATCGTACTTGCCGAAACCGCCGGACTTGTCATGGCGGCGGCAAGATGATGGATGGCGGTGCAGTACGCCGGTACGTGGTACGCAGCGCAGGTGGCGGGTCGCGTATCGTCGTATCTGGCACAAAAGGATATGCAGCGCGCCGGTATGCAGCGCGCGGTGTAGGGGTACTTGCGGGTACAATCGCGGCATTTGTAGTGCCGGAGCTTCCAACGATATTGCATCCTACTGCCCTCTTTGGTCGGCTCATGCAACACGTCGAGCGCGTAACGTACCGCCCATCGCGGATCGCCGGGACGCTGTACGGTCTGGCCGGAGTGGTGGGAGCCATCATCCTCGGGATGCAGGTGGACAGGCCGTCAAGAACTGCCGGTACTGCTGTTTCGGTAGGGGTCTGTACCTCGGCGTATGAGTTGTACGCTGCTGCGGAACGAGTTGGAACAAGCCTCGGTTCAGCCGATATCGAGTTGGCGTACCGAGAACTCCGTGCCTTGGTAGGCCGTGACACCGAAGGGCAGTCGCAAGTCGACCTTGTAAGGGCGGTGGTCGAATCGGTCGCCGAAAACACTGTAGACGCTATTATCGCACCGATATTTTACGGAATCTTGGCCGGAACTCCTGGAGTGGTTGCTTACAGAGCCATCAACACTCTTGACGCGATGGTCGGGTATCGTAATACTCGCTATGCCGACTTCGGTTGGTTCTCTGCAAGGCTTGATGATTATGCAAATTGGGTGCCTGCAAGGTTGGCAGTGTTGGCAACGGCTATTTCGGCACCTCGCCGGGCAAGATACGTAGTGCAACAAGCGCTATCTCATGCCAAGGAACATCCTTCGCCTAATGCGGGCATCATTGAAGCGGCTTTTGCTGCAGCACTCGGGATAAGGCTGGGTGGTGTCAATTACTATGACGGTATGCCGGTGATGACACCGGTATACGACGGTGGTAGGGCGGTGTGCACTGCCGACATCCAACGGGCGGTCACATTAAGTAGGAAGGTGAGTGTCCTGGGTGCGTGCATTTCTTACATATTGGTTGGCGGGTGCGCTGCTGCGCTTTCGGCTATGGCTATATCCACCAAGGAATCGAGAGGTTGACAACTGCGATGGACGGCCCTAATGCGATTGAGCGCTGTTGCTTCTTCGGGCGGTTGTGGTGATACTGGCGGTTGTGGTGATACTGGCGGTTGTGGTGATACTGGCGGGAGTGCCGGTTGCGCCGGGCAGCCATCTCTTCGCAAGTGCCGCACGCAGGATACGACGATGCCCGTTCCTGGTGTAACGATGCCCGTTCCTGGTACTATGATCCCAGCGCCGGGTGATCACGGTGGTGATGCGGAGAGTGTTGCGAGATACCTTGGTGTGGATATCTCGCATATCTTGGATCTTTCTGTCACTCTCAATCCATTCGCGCCTGACCTTCGTAACGTCATCAGGGAGGCGGTCGATATGGGCTACATAAGCCGCTACCCTGATGCATGCAGGGCGAGATGCATGCTGGCGGCGGAGATCGGTGTCGATCCGAATCTGTTGGTACTTACCAATGGAGGTGCCGAAGCCATAGCGCTCACGGCAAAGCTGGTCGGTAAAGGGTACGCCGATCCGCCTGAGTTCTCGCTCTACGAACGTCACCTGCCGGTAGTGGACCGGGGGGGAGTGAGATTCCGTTCCAATCCGTGCAATCCTACCGGGCTCCTAGCAAAAGCGGACGAACAGGCAGGTGTATGGGACGAGGCATTCTTCCAGATGGCCACCGGCTCTTGGAGCAGGGGGGACCACCTCTCTGGTGCCTACGTGGTGGGGTCGCTCACCAAGCTCTTTGCGTGTCCGGGACTACGTATTGGTTACACGATAGCCCCTGATGAGAGGTCAGCCGAGGAGTTGCGGAAACTGCAGCCTCTATGGTCATTCGGCGGGATCGAGTCGTACGTCGTGACGGCGGTAATCGAACGTAGCGATATAGTACATTGGGCAAAGCTGCTTGCGTCAGCACGAGATGATCTTGCTGCGCTGCTGGCATCCAAGGGTTTCGACGTTCGGACGGCTGATGCACCCTGGGTTCTTGTGGAAGCGGACAAGGGGTTCCGCGAAAGACTGGCGCGAGTGGGAGTGCTTGTGAGGGATTGCAGCAATTTCGGGATGGACGGCATTTACCGTGTATCGGTATGCAGTGACTCGGGACTCGAACGATTGGAAATGGCGTTGCACAGCCTACCTGCAGTGCAGGATGGTGGCCGGTAGATGGTAGATTTTCCGGTTAGCGATACCATATATGATGAGGCAACTTCCAGCCTGAGCCCTGCGGGCAGCATGCCTGCCGGAAAGACGGGCATCATGGTGCTGGGCACTTCGAGCGATTCGGGCAAGAGCACTATCGCCACCGGCCTTTGCAGGATGCTTTGTGATGCAGGCGTGAAAGTAGCCCCTTTCAAGGCTCAGAACATGTCGCTGGAGTCTTACGTTACGGCAAATGGTGGGGAAATATCCAGAGCTCAGGCCATGCAGGCCATGGCGTGCCGATGCGAACCAATGGTGACTATGAATCCCATACTTCTCAAACCGGTGGATGGTTCCTCGAGTCAGGTGATCGTACTTGGCAAGCCTGTGGGTGTCATGACGTACAGGGCATACCAGCGCCGGTCAGAGCAGATGATGGAAACGGTTCGAGAATCACTGGAGTTGCTCTGGGATGAATTCGATGTCGTTGTATGCGAGGGGGCAGGCAGTCCCGCAGAGATTAATCTGCTGGATCACGATATAGTCAATCTGCCGTTGGCCAGGGAATACAGCATGCCGGCAGTGCTCGTGGCTGATATCGAGCGCGGCGGGGTGTTCGCGTCTGTGTATGGAACATGGGGTGTATTGCCGCCTGTCCTGAGCGAATTGATTAGGGGTTATGTAGTGAACAAGATGCGCGGTGAGCACGATGTCCTCTACGGGGGCGTGGAAGCAATCAGGCAGATGACCGGCATGCCTTGTATCGGAATACTTCCGTTTATTGATGGTATAGGTAGCGATGCCGAGGATTCCCTCTCGCGCTCTGCGGCATCCATCTGTCCGGAACGCCTTGAAACCGAAGACGGTCCTTCCGGAGTCGATATCGTTTCAAACGATATACCACGTTATCCTTATGGCAGTGTCCAGAGTGGGGGTAGCGGTGTTGGCAATGCTGGTAGCGACGGCGGGAGCGGCGTGCATCGTCTATCGACAGATGCAAAGTATGCAGTACTGGACATAGCAGTAATAGAGTTTCCACACTTGGCGAATGCCACCGATATAGATCCGTTCAGACTCGAGCCGGCTGTGGCCGTGCGCTTTGTACGGCACCCTTCCCAGTTGGGGGCGCCGGACGTTGTAATACTGCCGGGTAGCCGGAGTACCGTAGCCGACCTTCTATGGATGCAATCCAGCGGGCTGGCAGATGCATTATGCAATGCGGTCGTAGGGGAGGATGCTTTTACGATATTGGGTATCTGCGCTGGTTACCAGATCATGGGTAGTTACGTGGACGACATGGTGGAGTCGAGGTGCGGTCGTGTCGATGCACTTGGCATCTTGCCAGTGGCTACGGTAATGGCCGAGGATAAGATCGTGAGACGTCGTACTGGCATCTGGCATTCCGGTTTAGATCATGGCGATAAATTGGAAAACGTGCCAACCGTGAGCGGGTATGAAATACATCATGGTCGTCTCTCCTATACGGGCCTTGTCGGCGATACTGGTGGCTCCGGTACTGCAGGCGATAGGGATAGCATCGGTAGTGTCGGCAGCGTCGGTGATGGATGCAGTGGTGATGGATGCAGTGGTGATGGCAATGGCGGTCCGTGGTTCCTCCTAGATGACCCGTGGGGGACCGAGTATGAAGGTTTTGTGGACGGACATAGTCGCCTGTGGGGAACATCGGTTCATGGGCTTATGGAAGATAGTCTCACGCGGTCGCTGTTCCTAGCTACTTGCGCCAAGAACCGTTCCAAGGTTTGGCTGCCTTCGATGGTGTCCTACAATGCGTACCGCGAATCGCGTATCGATGCTATTGCGAAGTCGTTAAGGGACCATGTAGATCTCACGCTTTTACAAGAAATTACAGGAGTCGGGTGGGAGCGATGATGACGTGCGCGCGCAGCGGAACTGGTCAATTCTTGCTTGCCCATCCTGCCTGTGTTCAGCGCAGTGTTGCCAACTGTCTATATCAAGCACGTTTCCGCTACGCAGACGGATCGGCTGTAGACTCTAGGCGACCGTCCCAGCCATCAGGTGTGATATCGAAATGATCCTGTGGGTTTCCAACGTAGATACAGATATGCTCGCCCTGAGGGTGGCTGTGGAGATGCTGCCAGCAGGAATGCCTCCCGTGCGCGGCGTACCTGCCTCTGAGCCCAGCCATATCGCCCAGCAGTTGTCGCAAGTGTCGCTGGTCGTAATCAGGCTACTCGGTGGATCGAAGTCATGGTCCCATGGCTTGGATGACCTACGGTCATATTGCGCCGCTCATGAAGTCCCGTTACTGGTATTCGGCGGGGAAGCGGCGCATGATACCGATCTTGAAAATCTATCGACCGTACCGGCACCTGCCACTGGTACGGCTTTCGAGTATCTTTTGGCGGGAGGTCCGGTAAATGTAGCGAATATGCTCAAGTTCCTATGCACTGATCTGCTTGGCATGGCCGCGGCTGCAGACCCTCCCGAGTTCCTGCCAACCGCCGGATACATGGACATGAGACACGCGGCATGCGGACACGGACCACCGGCATGGCGCTCGGGCGGAGTACCCCGGCAGGACGCTACGTATGGAGAGACCCTGGATGCGGCCCAAGGTGACCCCATGCGGCCCAAGGTTGGCGTAATAGCCTACCGGGCCCAGGTCATTGCCGGCAATGTATCCTATGTCTCGGAATTGTGTTCGGCGCTGGAACGGTACGGTGCTGTTCCCGTTCCCGTGTACACTTACTCACTCCGCTCGTATGGAGATAGCAGCGGTAGCAGCAGCGTTTCCGATCGTGTCCCAGGCGGTGTCCTAGGAAGCGGGAGTGGGTCCGACGTATCTTTCCATGTTGGTGAGATGGAAACCGGCGCTATCCCGAGCCAGGGTGATCAAGACGATCGCCTAGGCCCTGTAAGTCCCCCAAGTCTCTTAGGTCTTGTAGACCGTACCGATCATGCAGATGCCACCGACCATGCGGACGTCACCTCGCTTCTCGGTAACGCTTCCGTCGATGCCGTAATTGTAACGACAATGTCGTCCGGGTCATATGATCATGATAAAGAGTCGTTCGATGCCTACCCTCTCTGCCAGCTGGATGTGCCAGTCTTGCAGGGCATCTGCTCGATAGCATCTAGGCGGCGTTTCGAAGATTCCAATCTTGGATTGTCACCCGTGGATGTGGCCATGTCGGTGGCAATGCCCGAAGTGGATGGCAGGGTAATCACCGTACCATTTTCGTTCAAAGAAACGGTCGATGATGATGAACTGATAGGTACTGGGATTACGGCCTACAGATGCATCCCAGACAGGGTGGATCGGGTTGCATCCATTGCTACAAGGATGGCACGGTTGGCCCGGACACCCGTGGCGAGTAAGCGAGTTGCGATCGTGCTCTCAGCCTATCCAACCTCCAAGAGTCGGCTGGGCAATGCAGTTGGCCTGGACACCCCGAGGTCGGTCATTGATCTCTTGCATGCGATGGATGTTGCAGGATACAGCATTACGTCAATACCATCTAGCGGAGATGAATTGATGTGTCAGCTTGCAGATGGACTTATCTATGAAGACTATAGAGAATATGCGCCACTAGGGACCGGATACGGCTACGATACCGAGCATTACGCTGGGTTCGCCCATCAGGCAGGCGGTGCATATCGTGGTAGTGACGGAGGCCGGACAGGTGTGAAGTCTCGAGCTGCGGAAAGCACCTCCGAAGGAATGTATCGATACAAACCCGACGGCATAGAACCGGACGGATCAGACATACTCCATGACGGCAGCACGGGATGGAAGATGGAGTCGGCAACTTACCGGAGGGTGTTCGATAGGCTGGATGAGCGACTTAAACACCGCATGATCGAGCAGTGGGGCTATCCGGATGCCAATGATGGTTGTTACAGGTTCTGCGGGCTTGATCTCGGGAATGTGATCGTCGCTGTACAGCCACCGCGAGGGTACGGGGACAATCCAGTTGTGATATACCACTCTCCAGATCTACCACCCACGCATCATTACATGGCCTTCTATAGATGGTTGGACGAGGAATGGGGAGCTGATTCGATCGTCCATCTCGGCAAGCACGGTACGCTCGAATGGCTACCGGGTAAGGGCGTAGGGTTATCGGCAGGATGTGCGCCTGACGCGGTGCTTGGTTCGATGCCAATGGTGTATCCCTTTGTGGTCAATGATCCCGGGGAAGGTGTACAGGCCAAGCGTAGGAGCCATGCAGTCATAATAGATCACCTTGTACCGCCCCTTACCGAGGCGGGTTCCTATGGTGCGGTGGCTCGCCTTGAGACGTTGCTCGACGATCATGCGCGTGCCTGTACTCTCGATCCAGCGAAGTTGCCGGCCATCAGGGAACAGATCGCAGAAATCATCATTGGTGAGAATATCCATCGTGACCTTTGCATAGATGCGGACGATATCAGCAACGACAATCCAAATAGTCTCGATTCGTTGCTACCGGCAGTAGACGGCTATCTTTGCGAACTCAAAGATGCACAGATAAGAGGTGGTTTGCACGTGCTCGGTCAGGCTCCAGCTGGCGATACTGAGATTGACATGATCATGGCAATGACGCGCCTATCGCAAGGAGATGTGCCGTCGCTGCGCAACACTGTTGCCAGGTTGCTAGGCCATCCGTCCTCACTACAGGCAGGACATGGTGAGACACAGGTCGGTGAGGTACAGGTCGGTGAGGTACAGGTCGGTGAGGTACAGGTCGGTGAGGTACAGGTCGGTGAGGTACAGGTCGGTGAGGTACAGGTCGGTGAGGTACAGGTCGGTGAGGTACAGGTCGGTGAGGTACAATCGGGCAGGACACTTAGCAGGGCTGCGATTGACGAAGTGGATGCGCAGATCAGGCGATTACTGAGCGTGCTCCAAAGTACAGGATGGAATTTTCATGACGCGTTGCATCGATACCGTGAAGATACGCTGCAGGGCATGGATGCCGAGAGCAAGGATGCCGCAGCGGCGGTCGTGCTGGCTGAGGAATTGTCCAGACCGGAAGAGAACCAGCTAAACATTACCGTCCAGTGGATATGCAATAAACTGATCCCGCGGTTGCATGCCACTTCATCGGAGATCGGCAGCATCCTTCGTGCCTTGGACGGCAAGTTTGTGATGCCAGGGCCATCGGGCGCACCGAGCAGGGGAATGGCCAACGTCCTGCCGACAGGTCGTAATTTTTACTCATCCGATCCAAGGGCAATACCCTCCTCGCTCGCGTGGGAAACCGGTAGACAGCTAGCGGAACGGCTGGTGGAGCGATACGTGCATGACGAGGGTCGCTATCCCGTGAGCGTCGGTATCGTGGTATGGGGTACTGCTACGATGAGGACATTGGGAGACGATATCGCCCAGGCGCTTGCTCTCATTGGAGTACGGCCATGCTGGGAAACGGAATCCGGCAGGGTGACGGCACTGGAGGTTATTCCATTAGAAGAGTTGGGAAGGCCTCGGGTGGATGTAGTACTGCGTATATCGGGACTTTTCAGGGATGCGTTTGCCAATGTAATTGCGCTCTTCGATACGGCTGTTGCGATGGTGGCGGCAATGGATGAGCCTCTTGATCTCAATCCGCTCAGAGCGAGCGGCCTAGATGATCCGAGGGTGTTCGGCCCGAAACCGGGCGCCTACGGCTCGGGCGTGCTCGACCTGATGGAGACAGGAAAGTGGGAGGACTCGGCATCACTTGCCGCTATGTACATGGAGAGGAGCAGCTATTCCTATGCGATACGCGAACGTTCCAATGCCATTGGGAGAGTTGCGGAAACAGGATCCATTGCAGGCATGCCGGTTGCCAGGTTGGGCGAATGGTGGAGCAATGACCTGGATGCACAATTCTCCAAGGATGCACTTAAGAGAAGGATCGCCGCCATAGACGTAGCATCAAAGAACCAGGATAATCGAGAACACGATATATTCGATTCGGACGACTATATGCAGGATCATGGGGGCCTGATAGCTGCAATTCGTGAGCTTGCAGGAAGGGAGCCCAGGGCATATTTCGGTGATAGTTCGGATCCGGCAGCCCCTAAAGTACGTTCCTTGGAACAGGAGGCTGCAAGGGTGCTTCGGAGCCGGGTAGTCAATCCAAAGTGGATTGAGGCGATGAAACGTCACGGATACAAAGGAGCTTTCGAGATGGCTGCCACTGTGGATTACATGTTTGGTTACGATGCCACTGCGCATATTGTGGATGGGTGGATGTACGAGAAACTCACCGAGGCCTATGTGGCCAGCGATGACGTTAGGGAGTTCTTTGCCCAGTCCAACCCATGGGCGCTGAGGGCCATTGTGGAGCGCCTGCTTGATGCGGCGCAGAGAGGGATGTGGGAGCCGTCCGAGCGTGCGATAGTTGCGCTACGTACCGCGATGCTGGAGTCGGAAGGATGGGAAGAGGATAGGAGCATCCAGAAATGACAAGAGAACATGAGTCCTTTCCCTTTACTGCCGTACTGGGAAATGACGAGTTGCAGCTAGCACTGGTACTGGCCGCTGTCGATCCGACGATAGGCGGAGTGCTTGCATTGGGTGAGAAGGGGAGTGCTAAGTCGACAGCAGCAAGAAGCCTTGCGCGCCTGCTCCCTTCTGATGGCACGTTTGTCGAACTTCCCATTGGGGCTACGGAGGAGATGCTAAGCGGCACGATAGACATCGAATCAGCCATACGCGAAGGTGAGAAACGTCATATCCCAGGTCTGCTGTCCAGAGCTGATGGAGGCGTGCTTTATGTGGACGAGGTGAACCTGCTGCCTGATCATATAGTGGACGTTCTACTCGATTCTGCAGCTAGCGGTATAGCCAGGGTGGAACGGGATGGTATATCCGCAGTATACAGTTCGCGGTTTGTGCTGGTCGGTACGATGAACCCTGAGGAGGGCGGTCTGAGGCCACAATTACTGGACAGGTTTGGGCTGTGCGTGGAAGTGATGTCTCCGAAAGATCCTCTTGTGAGGGCAGAGATAATCAGGCGGCGCATTCAGTTCGATGCCGATCCGACCGGATTCAAGAAGACATTTGATGAAGCCGATGCAGCTCTTGCACAGAAGATCGCGTCTGCAAGGCCAGTTCCGGTTCCGGATGAAATCATTGAAAAAGTCGCCCGGCTCTGTGTCCATCTCTCACTGAGTGGAATGAGGGGCGACATAACGTGCTGCAAGGCTGCCTCCGCACTGTCTGGTTTCGAGGGAAGGGACGTGACGTCGCGTCATGATGTAATACGTGTTGCAAGGATCGCGCTCTCTCATAGGCGCAAGCGTGATCCCTTGAGCGATGGCTATGTCTCGGCGGAGGAGATGGAGGCTGCCCTCATGGAGATATTTGGTGACCATGGAGGCCGGCAGGCCATTTGGGATACTTCCTTGGTAGGTGGCGACAATCACGATGGTTGCTCCGCTGATGCGTATACAGATGGCACCTTATGTGGTGAAGGAGAAGCGCTCGGAAATACCCTTCATGGCGGGCTAGGCGACTCAGGCATGGATGAAGGTGGTGGCCACACAGGTCTGAACGAGTCCATGGATGACGGGAGTTTCGATGACCTGGAATGCATCCCTACCAGGCAGGAGATGACAAGTACGTGCCAATCATTACGGTCATCGGATGCCTTCGCTATGCCGGATCGGAGTAGCAACACCGATGGGTCAGTTGCTGGTTTCCAGGGTGGGCACCATGAGGACCATGAGGACTACCTTTCCCGTGAAGGCAGCCAGGAGCAGCCGGTGGATTACGCTGGTTCCGGCATGCTGGACGATGGATCGATGAACCCATTTGCAGGCCCGAATAGCGCAAAGGTATCTATTGCTTATCCGCAAGATGGAAATGCCGGGGGCAAGCCTGACGATTCGACGCGCATGGGGCGACCTACCTGGTCTGCAGGTGGCAAAGGCGAGCGATCCGGTCGCGGTATCCAATCGGCGGCAGTACCTGGACGCGTAGTCAGGTATGTACCGGTACGAGGCCAGGGTGAGATCAGCCAGATTGGACAGGTCGCATTGGCACAAAGTATCGTGGTGGCTGCTTCACGCCAAGCCGCCCAAGCCTATCAAGACGTTCAGACGGTTCAGGCGGTTCAGGCGGTTCGGGGTGATCCTACTACCGCGACACCAACCGCATGTGATGCAGCCAGCCGGCCGGCGCTGAACATGCAACGGCAGGACCTGAGAGTCAAGGAGACTAGGGCAAGGAGGCCACGGCTTGTCGTGTTCGGGCTCGATACCTCTGGATCCATGGGAGTCCATCGCCGTATAGAGTTTGCACGCGGGGCCGTGGAATCATTGCTCTACGAATCCTACAGGCGTAGGGACAGGGTGGCTCTCGTAAGCGTCTGCGGATCGTCGGCGGAGGTTGTATTGAATCCCACGGGTAGTCTAGAGGTAGCTCGGTCACGCATCATGGAGTTGAAAACCGGAGGAAGGACTCCGTTGGCCAGCGGCATATCCAAGATGGCCGAAGTCATGCTGGCGGCAGATGATCGTGGATACGATACGCTTGGAGTGCTGGTCAGCGATGGCCGATCGACCTATGACTCGAGCGGGCTGGATCCGCATGTTTCGGCCTTAGCTGCGGCGGCTCGGATGAAGTCTGAGCATCTGCAATCTATCGTGGTAGACATATCCAGCACGTCAGGCGGTAATGCGATGCTTGACCTAGCGGAGGAACTGGCTGGAGCCATGGGTGCCAGACTGGTAAGGATCAGCGATACCGATCCCGGGCCGCTGGTCACGGCTATATCGCATTGCTGACAACGGCGCCGATCCGCCGCCTTGCAATCACAACTCTCTGGTACATATAAACCATCCATATGAGTGAGTTGGACTGGAATATGCCAAGGGATGCGGGTTTGCTTGATACGGTCGTGTGAGCAGTAGACTGCGTTGTATGGACATAGGAATCATCGGAGGTACCGGGCCACTAGGTAGGGGACTGGCCACTAGGTTTGCAGCAGCTGGATTGGACGTGCGGCTTGGCTCCAGAGACCCCGAACGGGCCGCCAAAGTGGTTACAGATATTGCAGCGATGTGTGTCAACCCGGATTGCAAGCTTACCGGTGTATCGAACATGGATGCGGCGGCGGCAGAGGTTGTATTTGTCACCACTCCGTGGGATGGGGCGGTGTCCACTGTTAAACCTCTCGCTGGTGACCTGGCAGGCAAGCCTGTCGTGTCAACCTTGAATGCGCTGGTGAAGACCGGTAGGGAGTTCCTGCCCATGCTGGGACCGAGAGGGTCGATGGCTGGACTCGTCGCCGCTGCACTTCCGCAATCGATGGTCGTTGCGGCAGGGCATCATCTGCCGGCTTCAGTACTGTGCGATATCCGGGCAACTTTACAAGCCGATATACTGCTCTGTTCAGATCATCCAACAGCAAAGGAGACCGTAAGCAACCTTCTGCGCCAGATAGAGGGAATCCGATGTCTTGATGCCGGCAGCCTTGCTCAGTCTGGGGCGTTGGAGGCATTTACAGCTGTGTTGATCAATATAAATATGCGCTACGGCGGCGAGGCCACCGTAGCCATCAGCGGCCTTGCCGGATAATTAAGGATACCGGTCGGCGTCGGGGGCAGCCGGCACAGCAACACTCCGGCCACTCGACGCTTTCCCATCGTGTCTTCGAGTAGCGCGGTCGTTTACCCCGAGCACGTTCCCATGCTCCGGCCACTCGACGCTTTCCCATCGTGATTCGTTCGCACGCCTGAACTGCCCGAATCGGGCTCAATGTTGTTACCGACTGGTACAGGACCAATCGTTCAGATATATTTGATGTTTATGAATATTCAGGACCACCATGAAGACGGGAAATACGGCATCAATAGTCAAGATGCGTACATTGCAGCTGAATTGGGAGCAGACGTAGGGGGTGACAGCTATGTATCACATGAGTTGGATCGCTTTTGCGCAGTGCACCGCATCAGCAGGCGAGAACTTATCAGCTCGGGGCTTGCAGCAGGTGCAGCCCTTTTTCTGGCAGGGTGCAGTACCTCGCCAAGCCGCAAGGTCACGGTGCCTGCCAAGCCCGCCCTCGAACACTGTCCAGGCGGCGGCAGCCTCACCGATATAGAGCATGTGGTAGTGCTTATGATGGAAAACCGGTCTTTTGACCACTTCTTCGGGTCATACCCGGGAGTACGGGGATTCAACGATCGTCCGGCCGGCAAAGCAGGAGCATTTGCTCAGCCGTGGCCAATCGCTGATGGTGGACGGAGTCCTGGATATCTCCTGCCATACCACCTCGACACAGCCGACCTAGCCTTGAGGGCATCCATTGTAGGCAACGTGAATGTGCCAGACCATGATTGGCGACCACAGCATCTGAGCTGGAACAAAGGCGCCATGAATAGCTTCGTAACTACCCATGCCCTGTTTGACGGTAAGCCGTATGCACCTCTCGTTATGGGATACTACAACCGTAACGATATACCGTTTTGGTACTCGCTTGCCGATTCATTCACGCTATGCGATAATTATTTTTGCTCGGTGATGGGGCCGACCATGCCTAATCGTCTCTATGCCATGAGCGGCACCATAGATCCAGGCGGCAAGCATGGTGGCCCCATCGTAAATACGCCCGGAATCTCAGGCGCGCAAAGTAGTAAAGATTACCTGTTTACCTGCTCGTGGACGACAATGTTTGATCGGCTTGAATCGCAGGGTGTTTCCTGGAAGGTCTACCAGCAGCCTGGCAGCTCTATAGGGAGCCTTGAATCCATTAATTTGGGAATCGGTTTCAACGCGTTACTCTATTTCAAGCAGTTCGAGAACCCACGCAGCAGCCTGTACCAGAATGCGTTTGCTTCGAGTTGGCCGTCCAGTTTCGAGGCGGACGTCTCCAGTGGCGAGCTGCCAGAAGTGTCGTGGCTGATTCCGCCGGTCATTGCTTCCGTGCATCCTCCGGCACCGCCACAGCTCGGTGCCTGGATGGTCGCCAGGGTTATCAATGCGCTTGCAGCCAATCCAAAGGTATGGGCCAAGACGGCTCTTTTTATCATGTTCGACGAGAATGGTGGATTCTTCGATCATGTGGCACCACCTACCGCTCCACCAGGCACTGCCGGTGAGTACCTTACCGCCGCTCCGCCCACCGATGCTTACGGTATAACAGGACCGATAGGCCTGGGATTTCGCGTTCCGTTGCTTGTTGTCTCTCCGTTCAGTCGCGGTGGGTGGATCAATTCAGATCGCTTTGATCATACCTCGGTATTGCGGTTTATCGAGACGCGTTTCGGAGTGGAGGTGCCAAATCTCTCTTCTTGGCGGAGGGAGACCGTAGGTGACCTGACCACTGCACTTGACTTTAGTTCGCCCGACCTCTCGCTGCCGAGCCTTCCGCCGGCGCCCATGGCAAGCACTACGCTGCTCGCTCAGTATCCTGCGGGTAAGGCACTTCTATCTCATGCATCACCTACATCACCAATCGATTCTGCAGCACTCGATGCGATACTCCCACTCGCATACCAGACGCCTAATGTCCCGCCTCCGCCGATCAGTCAATACCTTCCGGTTCAGGAATCGGGCAAGGCGCGTACTCGCACGCTGGAACCTTGCCCACCAGTATGAGCCAAGAAGCCTGCTGTGACGCAACCAGCTCCAGTTATACCAGGATTACCGCTCCGAGGTTACCGCTCGATAGGTTACTGCCTCAGGGTTGCTACCTGTATTTGCCGCCTTCTTTGCGGTAATGCCGCTCAAGCAGAATGCTATTATTTGCGACATGTTGACACTGGTGCAGGTAAGACCTTCTTTGCGGTAATGCCGCTCAAGCAGAATGCTATGGCGGTCGCGGCCACCTTGTGAGGGTCTTCGCCGCGTTCGACGATCATCAGCCTGGCCAAGCTCGATGTCACGCCTAATATCGCATAGGCAATGACAACCGGATCATCCCTTCGTATCAGACCTGCATCCATGCCCGCCTTGACGTGGGGAAGGGCATCTGCGATTGCAGTCTCTTCGCCCTGGCGCACTAGACTTGCAAATTGCTCGTCCACCTTAGCCTGTTCCATCAGCAGGAAGAGATGTAGATTGGACGCGAGCCATGCGAACGATGCCTGGATTGCAACGGCTATCCGGTGCAACGGATCCGGCTCATCAGCTATGGCCTGCCGCTGTACGCGCCGCAGATCGCGTTGGGCTTCCGCTAGGACTTCTCTGAGCAGCATATCTTTCGATTCAAAGTACCAGTAGAAGACTCCCTTGCCTACTCCAAGTCCGTTGACTATGTCAGATACGGAGGTCTGGTGGTAGCCGTTTCTTGCAAATTCCTGCGCGGCATAGTCCATTATCTGCTTGCGACGCCGGTTTCCCTTGGAGGTCAGATGCTGCGGCATTGCTATGGATGCGTCAAGACGGGATCTACGACCCGGTACCAGGTCCGCGGTCGAGCTTTTCCACCATTGCCCCTTCGATGAAGAGCGCGTCCATGTCGCTCTTCAGGAAATCGGCTACCGCCTCCTCTGGGCGGTTGACTATAGGTTCGCCCCGTAGGTTGAAGCTCGTGTTCAGGACAACAGGCACGCCGGTCAACTGTCCCATCTGCTCGATCAACCGGTGGAACGTGGCGTTGGATTCTCTGGTTACGGTCTGCAGCCTACCGGTTCCATCGACATGGGTTACAGCCGCTATCTCGTTCCGGCGCTCTTGCCTCACCTCTTCGACCATGAGCATGAAAGGATTGGGAATATAGTCATCGAAGTAGTCAGCAGCTCTATCCTCCAGCACGCTTGGAGCGAAGGGCCTGAACCACTCGCGCCTCTTTACCTGATCGTTTACCCTGTCGCGCATTGCGGCAGGTCTCGGGTCTGCGATAATCGAGCGTGCGCCAAGAGCTCTCGGACCTATCTCGGCTCTTCCCTGGAACCAGCCTATGACCTTGCCATTGGCCACAAGAGTGGCTCCTCTGGATGCTGGATCATCAATTTCAACTGGATCGAGTCCGGCTGCTTTCATTGCCCGCAGTCCATCGGCAGTGGTGAATGCCGGCCCAAGATAAGGATGCTCCATTACCCAAGAACGCTCATTGCCGAGAATCTGATGCCAGGCGAATAGAGCCGCTCCGAGTGAGTTGCCGCAGTCCGCTGCTGCAGGTTGTATGAACACGTCATCGTAACCGGCTTCGCGTGCTATTCGAGTGTTCATTACTGAGTTCAGAGCGACGCCACCGGACAGGCAGAGGTTCTTGGCTCCTGTCGTCTTCTGGAGCCCCCTTGCCAGATGCAACGCCGCTTCCTCGGTGACTATTTGAACAGCATAGGCGAGATCCTTGTGCAGGTCGTGGATTTCGCTTTCAGGTTCCCTTGGAGGTCCCCATCTGTTCACGAATCTCCTGGACAGGGGCTGCCCCTCCCGCTGGTATCCGAACCATGATAGGTTGACACGGAACAGGCCGTCCTGCTTCAGCCTGATCAGCCCGCGCAAGCTGTCCGCATGGCGTGAAGTTCCATATGGAGCCAGCCCCATCACCTTGCCTTCATCCGCATTTGGCAGGAACCCCAGATACCAGGTGAGGGCTGAGTACACCTCACCAAGTGAGTGCGGGTTGCGAACCTTGGCTATGGGGCGTATCCTAGGTCCTTCTGCATACGATAGTGTCGTGGAGAGGAAATCGCCTCCACGATCCAGGGTGAGTACTGCAGCTGATTCGAATGGACTGGCGAAGTATGCAGATGCTGCGTGAGCCAGATGATGGCCGACATGGTATATTGGACCGCTCCAACGCCATCTCTTGCGAAAAGCGGTCTCCCTGTACACGAGGCGGCCATCCACGAACGCCTGAGCAGCCAACCGCTTTGGGGCACCTCTCACAATAGCATCTATCGCGCCCAGTTGGAAGTCCTTCCATGGCTGGTGAGCAAAGGCGACTGCGTCCAAATCATCAAGAGAAATGCCTGCCTGGTCGAGACAGAACTGTATGGAGAGATCTGGGAACCTTCGAGTATGACGGTCACGATTGAAGCGTTCCTCCTCTCCCATGGCTACCGGCAGGCCGTCAATTACCAGGCAAGCAGCCGTGTCGTGGCTGAAACAGTTGATACCGAGTATTGCAGTCATCCTGCGTGCTCGTTCCGATATGTTCCGTATCCGGTGACGGCGACAACCGTGAGGACCACCATGATGATTATACCGGAGCCATGGATGTCACGTGCCGGATCTGGTAGAGCGCGGCCGTAATCGGGCCAAGTACGTCCAGCGATCATGCCATGTTCGATCCTGCGGGCACCATCCACCCTCGGGACTTTTCGAGCGCGCGTATCCATCCCTGGTAAGCCACGTCGGTAGCGGATCGATCCTGTTCAGGTTGCATCGTCACATCCATTTGCCAGGCGCCAATCATATCGTCGAGCGATATGAACACTCCGGCACCGAGCGCTGCCATAAGAGCAACTCCAACTGCCGTGGTTTCAACATTTCTGGGCCTTGTCACCGGCATGCCCAGCTGATCAGCCTGCATCTGTAGCAGGTCGTCCACGACGCTTACGCCACCGTCTACCCTGAGCTCTTTCAATATTATTCCTGACTGATCAGCCATAGTCCTCGCTATCTTATCCATGCAATCACGAACCTGGAACGCTATGGATTCCAGCGTAGCCCTAGCCAGTTCCTTCCTGCCAACCCCTTCCGATATCCCGACGATGCACGCTCGTGCATGCGGATCCCACCATGGACTGCCCAGCCCGCTGAATGCTGGCACGATATACAGCCCATTGGATCCAGTGGCTGACGCTGCAAGCGGCCCGATTTCAGACGATTCGCGTATAATCCCCAGACCATCGCGAAGCCACTGTATCGTGGCACCCGTGGAGAAGATCGAGCCTTCTAGTGTATAGCTGACCCGTGCGTCTCCTGTCGAGTGACTGCCCAGGTCCCATGCGATTGAAGCGACAAGCCCGTCTGGCGGTGCCACGACCTCATGGCCGGTATTCACAAGCACAAAGCTCCCGGTACCGTACGTCACCTTGGCCATGCCCGCGCACAGGCAGGCTTGGCCAAAGAGCGCGGACTGCTGGTCACCGAGAATGCCGGCGAGTCGAGTGCCATGGAGGCAATCGCCTGGTACGTCTCGGGAGATGGCGCCGATTTCACCGCATGATGGCACTACTATAGGCAGCAGCTTGATGTCTATTCCCATAGCATCGCAGATCTGTTCCGACCACTCGAGCTTGTGGATATCGAAGAGCATCGTCCGGCATGCGTTGGACGGATCGGTGACCGATACGCCTGTTGACACACCGCCAGTCAGGTTCCAGGCAAGGAACGAGTCCACTGTGCCGAACATCATCCCCGGTGGCGGATCATCTATGGCATTGTCGAGTAGCCATTTGATCTTGGTGGCTGAAAAATATGGGTCGATCACCAATCCGGTGGCATCGCGCACGAGAACTCCCATTCCCGCTTCGCGCATCTGGTTGCACATTCCCGCCGTACGCCGGTCCTGCCATACAATTGCCCGGTGCAGCGGCTTGCCGGTATCACGATCCCAGCAGACAACCGTCTCACGCTGGTTGGTCAAGCCGACGGATGCTACCCGGTAGCCCTTTTCCAGGCACTCATCCGACATGTCCTGCAACGTCGCAAATACAAGGTCGCGGATTTCTTCAGCTTCTTGCTCCACCCAGCCTGGCTGTGGAAAATGCCGGGCAATCTCTCGGTAATGTATCGCTTGGATACGACCGGACAGATCGCATGCCACAGTCCTTACGCCGGTGGTACCTGCATCTATCGCCAAGATGATGTCCATTTACGAAAAACTATCAGATGTAGCAGCGCTTGTGCATATATGGTCTGTTTGCGTCGGGCTTTCCGTCGTTACCCGACCGGCACCCAGCCGGTAACCAGCCAGCATCCAGTTTGCATCCAGCCGGTACTCAGCCGGTACCCTCCCCGCATCCAGCGGAGGACAAGCGGGATAGAAGTAAGAGGCTGAGCGGATAGAGGTAATTGTTACAGCGATGCAGTATTATAGGCACATGGCATATCCCTCACGGGCGCTTGCAGATGGAGAAACGTTGGTCATGGAGGTAAAGCCCCATTGGGTGTCACTTGGCTGGCCACTTGTGGTGGCTGCCCTTGCGATAGCCGTTGCTCTGATGGTGATCGTTGCTGTCCCGTCTGCACCCGCTGCTGTCGTGTACATACTGGTTGTTCTGATCCTGTTGGCCGGTGCGTGGCTTGGGTTCAGGGCCATGCGGCGAGCGGCCACCAGCATCGTATTGACGTCGCTCCGGCTGGTGGAGAGGAGGGGAGTGATAGGGCGGTCCACGTTGGAGATACGCCTCGACCGGATCAACAACGTGTCTACCCGTATCCCTCTTCTTGGCAGGCTGCTGGGCTTCGGCGATCTGCAGGTGGATATGGGGGGCGAGCGTGGTGTGTCGGTCTTTACCTACCTCCCGAAGCCGGACTCGATTTCAGGGCTGATTGCTGAGCAGATATCGTATCTTCTGCACAGCGGTGGGACTTACGGTCAGCAGGTGCCGGTGAACGGGGCTCCCGCCAATTCCGCTCCGGCCAATTCCACCTATTCCAGTCAGCAACGGGAGTGGCAGCAGGCCATGGATCAGGCGGGGTTGGCTCCGGGTCCCCGTGAAACAATTTCGGGGATGCAGGGAAGTGGTGCCTACGGTGTTCCAGCAGGGACGATGCCCGACGATACACCTCCCCAGGGGGTCTTCGGAGTACGTGATCTTCGTGGGCCGCAGAGACCTCGTACCGTAGCCGATCGCATGATGGAACTGGAACAGCTTCGCAAGATGGGCACCATTACCGAAGAGGAGTTCAACGCCAAGAAGGCCCAGCTTCTTCAGCAGCTTTGACGCAGCCCAGAGTAGCCGGTTGCGCCTTTTAGACTACCGACATGCCTGATATGTTCTAGTGCTTGGACCGAAGCGGTTCGCCTCCGCAGCATCTATCGTTAGAAGCCGTAGCGCATGCCTGAAGCATTTTCGATCTAGAACTGGCTCGGTCGGCAGTACTCCATCATCGCATCAGCATCAGATGTGGTCACGCACGTTCTCGAGTTTCCGCAGGCGCGACCGAAACCAACCGTGATGCCTGCCGGTCCATTCGCGTCATCGGTCCGATAGCATAGGCTACATGCAAAATCTGCTCTACATTGCTTGTTGTTTTCGTGGGTCTCTGGCTGCGACGCTCTATAGCTTTGATGGAATTTGTGGTTAAGCCAGGGCGTGGCACGGTTATTCGTACCCGAGGCAAGCAGGCTGTTGCGGCACTTCGTGGTAGGCTGAAGGTCATCCTGCCGCTCTGCTTGCTGGTGCTGGCTGGGTCAGTCGTTGTCAACAGGTATTTTGCACCGGAGCCCAGTCTCGGCATGACTGTCCGCCCTCCTTCGAAATCCTGCATCAATAAAGTCAAGAACACCGAGGTGCTTGCCGTGCAAAAGGACAATGCGCTGGCGTCGCAGTGGAGCAGCTACGCAAGTACTGGAGCTGGTTGGACCGGAGGTGACTCTGTGCATGCTTACAGTTTGCCCAGCGGCTCGATTCTATGGACTTTCGCTGACAGCTTTCTCGGTCCGGTAAACTCGAATGGTTCCCGTCCTTACTCTGCGCCTCTAGTACACAATTTATTTGTTACACAAAATGGTGGAAACTTTCATTTAGTGGTCAATGGTACACTTGGTCACCCGGTGCCATTAGTTGTTCCTCCTAATCCGCGTGACTTTTACCTGGCACTCTCCGGGATAGTGGAAGGAAATCAGTTTCAGGAGTTTCTCATGGAGATACACCGGCACAAGAACGGTGGCTTTCACTGGCAACAAGCAGCAACGGTCATTGCAACGTTCTCTTTACCGGGCTTGCACTTGCAGAGTATGGAGCCGGTGAGTCAGCCCAACCGTTCCATTCAATGGGGCTCGTACGTAATGCGCCAGGGTCGGTACTTGTACATATATGGTGCCACAGCAACTGCCGTGAAGAACAAGAAAATGTATGTTGCCAGGACCCCGTCCGATACACTAGCTGGTCCATGGGAGTACTTCGACGGTGATGGCTGGACGTGGAACCCGCATGAGGCTGTGGGTGTGGTCAATGGGGTATCCGAACAGTACAGCGTAACCCCGCTTGACGGCGTCTATATACTAATTACGTCATCGGTCGGGGCAACGTTCTCCAGCAACGTCAATGTCTTTGCAGGGTGCTCACCGGTAGGCCCATTCACCCTGTCGTCATCGTTTGTAGCAAGTTATAACGTCGGGCCGCTGGGGCAATCCCTGTATCATACATCGAAGTCATGGGTGTACGAGGCAATGGACCAGGTAGCGCTGAACAGAGGATCCCAGTTTCTGGTGACGTACAACCGTAATTCCCTTGATTACTGGAATCTCTTCGACAACGTAAACCTTTATCGCCCTGGCTATCTCTGGGTAACCATTGGGGTGGGGTTTAAGCGGCATGTTCCCGTAAAGGCGGGTACAGCAGTATCTGGTTCAACTGCAGAACCACCTTCGAGCCATGTTCCCGTAAAGGCGGGTACAGGCTAGCATGAGGAAGGTTGGCAGGGTTCGGCTCGGAATAGCTGTACTCCTTCCGACGTAAGCGCGCAGAGGAAGATGATGCGGGAAAAGGAAGCAGAGAAGATCGGCTCGGAATAGCTGCACTTCGTCGGAGCCAGGTAAAGGTTTGTTACAATAGTTCCTGCAGGTGGTCCCCGGCAGGTGGTCCGCAAGGTTGCATAGGAGAACGGATAGTGTGCGGAAATGAGTAGCAAGACTGTTAGCAGCACGGTATTTCGAAAGTTGACACTTGCAACGCTGGTGGCGCTTACCGCACTGATCGCGACGGGCACATGGGTACGATTGTCCGAATCCGGACTTGGGTGTACCACCTGGCCGGCATGTACCAGTAAAGACGTCATTGCGCCCGGTACTTATCATTCGCTGATCGAGTTTACCAACAGAATGACCATTGTTGTAATAGGCATCCTGGTAGTTGCGGTCTTCGTGCTGTCGCTACTGCGGTGGTCGAGGCGCAGGGATCTCGTACTGCTGTCGGCGGGACTGATCATCGGATATCTTGGTGAAGCCGTACTGGGTGGGATCACTGTGCTGCTCAAGCTGGCTCCACCGCTGGTTGCTGCCCATCTTGTGCTGGCGCTCGTTCTGGTTGCCGATGGCACGGTGCTTCACTGGCGAGCTGGGATAGACGACAGTGTCGTCGTGCGGAGCAAGCTGCCGACGCTTCCTGGACCGATGATGACGCTCTCGAGCATTATGATGGTTGCGTTCTGGGTGATAGTGATTTTGGGAACCATAGTCACCGGCACCGGGCCGCACTCAGGTAAGCCCGGTACGCCCAGGTTCCACCTGTCGCTGGGTGGGATCATGGAGATCCATGCGGCGGTAGGGCTGGTGCTTTATGGGGTCGCGGTTGCTTTATGGGTTTCGCTGCTTGCCATCCATGCTGCCAAAGACACTGCCCGTCGAGCCCACGTGGTGGTGATCCTGCTTACATTGCAGGGTGTTTTTGGATACGCGGTATGGTTTACCAAGTTTTCAGTGATACCGTCCGAAGTGCATACACTTGGTTCGGCACTCCTACTGATTGCTCTAGTCCGCTTCAGGTTGGGCTTATATAGTCATGCGTTGCCCGACGAGGTACCGGCCGAGATCAATGACACGAGTGCAGAGCGCGCGCTGACAAGTTCTGCAGCCGATACCCGCTCGTGAGGGGTGTGAGCGAGTTCAGGGTCTCCGGGTCCGAAGTTGCATGCCGGTATCCCGGCTTCTGCGAAGGTAGCCACATCCGTCCAACCCAGCTTGGCTCTGGGTGGTCTGCCCGTGATCTCTACGAGTCGTTTGATCCATGGATTGGAAAGTGCTGGTAGCGCGCCCTGTGCATAGTCGTCAACAATCAGCGATCCAGTGGTGTCCTGGATAGCATACTCAGTCAACCATTGCTCCAGCTCTTGCCGACTCCGATGAGGCGCAGCCCTATGGTTGGCCGTGACGGATGCAAGGTCAGGCACTACGTTGGATGCTATGCCTCCATTGACCGCGACGGCCTGTAGCTGTTCCCTGAAGGTGCAGCCGTCCAAATCCACCAAATTTTCCTGATAACGTGCAATACGGTCAATCACAGGAGCGATCGCGTGTATCGCGTTGGTTCCTGTCCAGGGCCTAGCCGTGTGTGCCCTTGCACCATGGAAAGTTATGGTGGCAGTCATCGTCGTTTGGCAACCAGCTTCTACATAGCCACCGCTCGGTTCTCCCACAATGGCTACGTCACCATGCAGTAGCTCTGGCCTTGTCTCCAGTATCTGCCTGAGACCATTCTCGTTACGGCTGACTTCTTCACATGAGTAGAAGATGAAAGTCAGTTCTATGGCCGGCAGTCGACCGAATAGCAGTAGATCTAGCATTATCGCCACAGACCCTTTTGTATCCACTGCGCCAAGGCCGTATAAAGTTCCATCGTCCACATAGGTTGGCAATTGGCCTTCGGCATGTACTTCACTGCTACCACCACTGCCGACATCACTGCCATCGTGTCCGTGGTCGCCGGAGACACCACTGCCGGCATCGCCACTTCCGTTAGTCCCAGTACCACCACTACGTCCGCTGCCGGACGGAGGGACCGTATCGATATGGGACGCAAGTACGATCCGGTTTGCCCGTTTGCCCATTGTTCGGTAGACCACGTTGTTGCCATCCAGCCTAATGAGTTCCACTGGAGGCAGCGTTGTTGTGCTTCCCTCTAGACGAGACTCTATCGTATTATATACGTAATCGGCGATTTGTCCTTCGTTCCGGCTTATCGATGGTATCGACACAAGGTCGGTGGCACGCGCCAGCAGCCTTGTAGCTACCTGATCATCTACACTGCCGCCTGCTCGGTGGTCGTATCCAGGGAACTGCGGGACATCTCCGGTCAGGGACATAGCAATAAGTCTAGATTATACGGTGTGTCGAGTGAGTCCTCGAATGGGCAGCGTGGTGTTGCGGCCGAGTAGCATACTGCTGACGGCGGGGGAGTACGCGAAACGACATAGCCGGTGAGCATATCAAAGCCCGAGCCCGTGTTCACGTAGAATGGACTCCAATGTGGTCTTGTCGTAGCGTTCTCCTGGTACGAGATGACGCACAATGAGCACACAGGGGAGGTAGAACTCGCCACCACGATATATCTTTTTTCGTTGTGACTGTAGAGCTATGCACCAGGGAGGCACAAATCCTCTCGATATCTCTTTGCCACTGTCTGCATCTATGACGGGTATGGACGGGTTTAGCAGTGTACCCTCGCCGAGCACTGCGCCTGTTCCCACCTTGGCTCCCTGCGTAATCATGGATCGACTCCCCACAAACACATCATCGCCTATCATCACAGGAGCGGCCTGGGGCGGCTCCAGTACGCCTCCTATACCTACTCCACCTGCCAGATGTACGTGCCTGCCTACCTGGGCGCACGATCCTACAGTTGCCCATGTGTCCACCATCGTGCCTTCTCCGACATACGCTCCTATGTTGACAAAGCTCGGCATCAGCACGGCGTCTTGACCGAGGTATGCGCCCCTTCTCACTATGGCGCCTGGAACTATGCGGATACTTGCGGACTCGGGA
This sequence comes from Actinomycetes bacterium, assembly GCA_021841005.1. GTDB lineage: Bacteria > Actinomycetota > Acidimicrobiia > Acidimicrobiales > JAMCPL01 > JAMCPL01. Next base: position 31,013 of record JAKBVZ010000002.1, read on the forward strand.
TCCTGCCGGATCGGGACCTTGTCATGGTACCGGAATGGACCACTATGCAGTGTTCCAGCCGGCAGCAGTTTGAACAGCAGCAATATGCCGTGCTTGACCCAAAGATTCACTTTGACCGTTTCGCTCAAGCCATCCCATTCGGCAACTCTCAGATTCCCGGACTCAAGCAGATCCATGATCGGCTCGATCAGCTGGAGTGAATCCCGGTCTCCTGTTTTCAGCGTTTTCCGTACTGTCCAGAGGTCTTCAATCTGATGTTCCATCTTTTGCATATCATCCATATAGAGCATCAGGCTACCACAGCCATGTGAGGGGTCCCCAAAGCTGGCCCACTTTCAAGTGTTCCAGCAATTCTTTACCACGTGGCAAGGAGATGCGCCAGCGCCCCTGGCAGGACTCGAACCTGCAACCTGATGATTAGAAGTCACCTGCTCTATCCAATTGAGCTACAGGGGCTTGCCGATACATGTTATCAGGAGGTCAGTGAGTCTGATGACGGGGTAGGCCGTTGGGTCGGCTGCATGATCTTGCTGTTCCTACAGAAGTGGCTGGTGTGCTATCCGGCAAGTAACGTGAGTACAATTAGTACGCAACGATCCAGCTAACCGCATATATGGCTGGTGCGTAACAGTAGGTCCAGCTGCTGCCCGACAGGATAGGCGAGGTATGTACCGTTGCGTCATCTGGGTGGCGAGTACGCGCCTTACAGAGCGACGGTTCCTGGCATTATGGTCTGGGCCGGTTGCTGGCCTAGTGAGGCGTTAACGGTCGCATGGTGTATTATTATAATGTATATGACGGTCGAGCCCGTCATAGCTTGGTGGTCGTAGCTCAGTAGGTTAGAGCATCTGGTTGTGGCCCAGAAGGTCGGGGGTTCAAGTCCCCTCGGCCACCCTCGGAGTATGATGGCTCTACTTGGTAGTGGCAGGTAGGAGTGTATCGCAACATGATATGCATTGTATTGCTTGTGCGGCAGGGGTGGTATGGCTACACTGTATATGCGCCTCTAGCTCAATTTGGCAGAGCATCGGACTCTTAATCCGCAGGTTCGGGGTTCAAGTCCCCGGAGGCGCACGAAGAATAGTCTGGTCAGAGAGGGTGTATTCCCGGAATGCAGATGGTGCTCGAGCGGATAGCTACTCTTTTGCCATCCTG
>JAKBVZ010000015.1 GCA_021841005.1 Actinomycetes bacterium
AACGACGTGAAGCCGAACGCGGCGCGCTTGGCGCGCTTGATGAGGTTGTTGGCCGCCTCGGTGGGTCCGTTGGAGACGTGGGATCGGTGCCAGGCAATGATCTGCTCGCGCCAGCGAGCAAGCGTACGTGCCAGGGAACGAACCTCGACGGGGTTGTCGGTATCGGCCATGTCGTCGATAAGCCGGTCGACCCAGTGGCCTGCGGTGGTCTCATCAGCATGTGAATACAGCTCACGTACCGCTTGCATGCATGCATGCCAGGTCGTGGTCACTTCACCCTTAGGGTCTCCAGCACGCAGCAGACCCAGAACTTGGTGCGCCCGTGCTCTTCGAGGCGTTCGTCGGCCTTGGTAAGTAGTCGACGAACAGGATAGAGCGGATCGTGTTTGTGACCACGATGGCCAATCACTTCATTTTGGACCCGTCGTCGGCACTCATCGAGCTTGTCGTTGGCGTGGCGGATGACATGGAAAAGATCAGCCACCTGGGTGGCGGCGGGTAGTGTGGTGTCGAAGACTGCCTTGTAGGTACCTGAGAGATCGAGCGTCGCCCACTCGATTCCCTGCCGCCACTCCTCGCTACGCCCATCTATCCATTCTGTTACGGCCTTTCTGCTTCGACCAGGACTACCTCACGCCAACCCTTAAGGTGCGCCTTGGTATCACAGCTTGGACAGCAGACCAGCTCTGCGAGCTTCTCTACATGGAGACCACGACAGCACCGGATATGTTTACGCCGAGCACCGAAACATCAGGGAGTCCAACAACGAGCTTCAGCACCTTCTTCGGATCGGTCTCGAGTTCTGCCGGTAGATTACGGGAACGGGGCATTAAAAGATTATGGCACCGTGATTGCCTCAGATCGTGGACCTCGTTACCCCCCGCAAATCCGAAGAGCTATTTCCTTGCGCCCCCGGCAGGATTCGAACCTGCGACACACGGTTTAGGAAACCGTTGCTCTATCCCCTGAGCTACGGGGGCCAGTACCTCTATCGTATCTTACCCGGCTATCCGGTCACGCAAGAAGCGGGTACGCTCACACGTCCGTGACGGCGCAGAAGTTCACACGCAGCTATCCTTCCAGCGAGATCTGGTGTACGTCCAGGATGCCACTGGATGCGCGCAGAGCAGCCAGCGTCGTGGACGTAACAGCAGCACCGGTGGAGAGCACCATCAGAGCGGTACCTCCCTTTACCGATGGGCCCACGGCCATGGATGATATCGAGACCCCCGCCTCTCCAATAATGGTACCGACAATGCCTATCATGCCGGGGCGATCGTCGTTTCTCACGACAAGCATATTTGGAGAGGGAGGAACCTCCACCATGTGATCATCCACCATCACGATTCGAGGCTCGGTTCTAGGGCCGCTCAACGTTCCCGCCACGGAATGCTCGCCCGAACGAAGTGTAATCAAGCTGACGAAGTCTCTCGTGGCCGTCGTAGTCGTCTCCCGTACCTCCAATCCCCTTTCCTCGGCAAGTTGGGATACATTCACATACGAAACGGGCTCCTCGGTCCCTGCCGCGAATACCCCCTTCAGCGCAGCAAGCGTCAGCACGGACGTACCTCCCCCCATCTCTTTCGCCAGAGTACCCTGGTACTCTATTTCCAAGCTGCCGGGCAGTCCCTCATGCAGGCAGGCCAGGAACCTCCCCAGACTCACCGCAAGCGGCAGGAACGGGCGGGCGGATTCCGGCAAAGCGCCTGCCGCCAGATTCACAGCGAATGGAACCAGCTCTCCCGCCAGAGCAAGGATAACCTGCTCGGCTATGGTCACCCCGGCCTTGTCCTGTGCCTCTACTGTAGAAGCACCGAGGTGGGGAGTAACCACGACACTGGGAAGGCTGAGCAACGGGGAGGAAGTGGCAGGCTCCTCGGCGAACACATCCAGAGCAGCCCCGCCCACATGCCCGGATTTGATTGCCTCGTAAAGAGCATCCTCATCAATGATGCCGCCTCTTGCAGCATTCACAATCCTGACGCCAGGCTTCGCCTTTGCAAGCAGTTCCGCATCCACCAGCCCCATGGTCTCTTTGGTCTTTGGAAGATGTATCACCACAAAGTCGGCCTGCGCCATGAGATCCTCCAGCGAAGTAAGCTGCACGCTCATGTGCTTGGCCCGCTCGGCAGTGACATAGGGATCGTATGCAACCAGGCTCATTCCGAGAGCCAGCGCCCTCTGTGCCACCAAAGCACCTACGTGGCCAAGACCGATGATGCCGAGCGTCTTGCCATACAACTCAACCCCTTCCCACTTGGAACGCTCCCAGCTACCGCCAACAAGGGCCATGTGAGATTGGGGAATGTTCCGGGCCTGGGCAATCATGAGACCGATGGTATGTTCTGCGGCTGAGAGGATGTTGGACTGGGGTGCATTGACCACCATTACTCCGCGTGCGGTGGCATGCTCCACGTCCACATTGTCCAGCCCGATCCCTGCACGTCCGACCACCTGCAAGTTCTTACCGGCATCCAGAACCTCGCCAGTGACCTTGGTTGCGGACCGTATGATAATTGCATTGGCATCCGTTACTGCATCTACAAGATCGCCCGGTGACAGCCCCAGCCGGACGTCCACTTCGTGGCCTGCGTCGCGCAACAATTGCAAGCCCGTTTCGGCTATCTTCTCGGTTACGAGCACTACTCCCATATATGTGATCCTTTCGTTCTTTCCAACTACAGAATACAGCCGGGCAACGGTCGTGAGCAATCGGGTGAATCTGCTGGGGCAGGAGCGCAGTGGGAAGGTGCATTGCTTGTTCCACGTGCCTTATAGGGAGTGGACAGAAACCGTTCCACGTTCATGGGGATGCTTGCTCGGATTTGTCGATGTGACGACAGCCGGCACAGGTGGACAGAAACCGTTCCACGTTCATGGAGTTGGGTTAGCAATGCAAAGAGGTGCCCGGTCCAGCAGCTACCGCTCGACCAAGAGCCGGAAAAGCGAGCTTTTCAGATCCGGTCGATAAAAGCCTGCAGCAGCCTGGGTCCTTCCACAGACAGTATCGATTCAGGATGGAACTGCACACCCCAAACCGACATTTCCCTGTGGGAAACGGCCATCACGGTTCCATCGGTGGTTTCAGCGTCCACCGACAGCACCGGTGGGATGCTTCCACGCTCGATGACAAGCGAATGGTACCTGGTGGCCTCGAACGGATCCGGCAAACCGCTGAGGATTCCACACCCGTTGTGGGATATCACGGAGGTCTTGCCGTGCACTATCTCTCCTGCCCGCACAACCTTTGCTCCGAATGCAACCCCGATAGACTGATGCCCCAGGCATACGCCAAGAATGGGGATCTCGCCAGCCAGTTCTGTGATCGCCTGCAGGCTTATACCTGCATCTTCCGGGCGTCCCGGGCCCGGAGAGATAACCAGCGCATCGGGAGCGATTGAACGGATGGTAGGAATATCCACAGCATCATTGCGATATACCGCCGGCTCGGCGCCAAGCTCTCCCAGCTCCTGCACGAGATTGTACACGAACGAGTCATAATTGTCGATGAGCAGTATTCTTGGCGCCACCATTGTTGCACCAGTCTACCGAAACCGCCGAAACCTGGCTACAAATATGGCGATAAATGATGCGCCGGTATCCACCCCATTGCCAAAGCCAGGGCTGGGGTCGTTTCGGGTCAATGGTAACGCGTGGCTGCAATGGCGCCCACGAAGAAAAGCCCTATGCCACCAAGCAGGTACCAGTTGGTCGGAGAACCGGGCAATATGCCAGTGTAGTTGAGGATAATCATGAGCACCCCCAGGGCAAGCACGGCAATTATCGCAGGTCCCATCCACGGAGGACTCTTCCTCACCTTTTTCGGGATGGGCGGTGTGTAGCGTGCGTTGGGGACCGGCGCACTCTCCCTTACATGCACATGCCTTCCCGTAACCCGTCCTGCTGAACGGCCTTTACGGGTAGCGCTTCCTGGACCGGTATTGGATGCCATACCACAAGGTTAGCTTATCTGGCGGGGTAGTGGTAACTCAGATGCGCCTGTGCACTTTGCGCACACCTGCACCCGCCTACACCCGTGTATTTGCACAGACAGGTGCGGGCAAAGATGAGCGGTCGTACTCTCTGCACGACCGCTCATCACCCAATACTCCAGTATTCCAATGGGATACTATGGACAGGAAAGGCTATCCCAGACGCTCGATAATGGTGGCGTTGGCCATACCGCCGCCCTCGCACATCGTCTGTAGACCATAACGACCGCCGGTCCTCTCCAGCTCGTTCAGCAGAGTCGACATCAGCTTGGCACCGGAGCATCCAAGAGGATGACCCAGGGCTATGGCACCACCATTGACGTTGACCTTGGACATGTCAGGGTGATGCTCTTTCTCCCACGCAAGCACCACGGAGGCAAATGCCTCGTTGATCTCGATAAGATCAATATCGTCCAGAGTCAGCTTTCCCTTCTCCAGCACCATTTTAGTGGCCGGTATCGGTCCAGTCAGCATGGTCACCGGGTCGACACCTACCACTGCGAAGCTGTGCAGGCGTGCCCTTGGCCGGAGTCCAAGTGCATTGGCCTTCTCTTCGCTCATAATGAGCACAGCCGCAGCTCCATCTGTGATCTGGGAAGAATTGCCTGCAGTCACCTTGCCACCATCCGGCTTGAACGCCGGCTTCAGCGTACCAAGCACCTCCACCGTGCTGGTAGGCCTGATGCCTTCGTCAGCGGCAAATACCTCGTCAGTAGGATTGCCTTCCTCGTCTCTCACCTTCAGAGGGATGATCTCGTTCTCGAAACGCCCTTCCTCGGTGGCCACTGCTGCCCGCCTATGGCTCTCAGCGCTGAAGGTATCCAGGTCCTCACGGGAAAGATTCCACTGATCGGCTATCATCTCCGCAGATATACCCTGGGAGACCAAGCCGCCCTTGTCCGCGTAACGAGACATAACCGTGGGACCGAATGGAAACCCGAGGTCGGACACGATCGATGATCCCATCGGGGTGCGTGTCATGCTCTCCACCCCCGATGCGATCACTATGTCATACACGCCCGCCATCACGCCCTGGGCTGCAAAGTGTATCGCCTGCTGTGAAGAACCGCACTGACGATCAATGGTCGTAGAGGGAACGGACTCCGGGAATCCTGCCGCCAGCAAAGCGTTCCTTCCGACGTTGAGCGCCTGCTCGCCCACCTGCATGACGCATCCGGTAATGACATCGTCAACAGTACCAGGATCCAGATTGTTGCGTTCCACCAGCGCCTTCAATGGCTCTGCGGCCAGATCCACCGCATGCCATCCACGCAATTTCCCATTGCGCTTTCCTCCTGCAGTCCTTACTGCATCTACTATCACGGCAGTGGGCATGTAATGCCTCCTTCTTTTCTATCTACGAGGTCAAGCGACCTCTGGTTCCAATTCACGAGACTCCAACTCGCTGGCTTTAGAGGCTCAGCCGAACCTCTTCCCTATCTTCCGGGCTTCTTCATGGTGCACATACTTAACATGCTAGATATGCTGTATGCACGACGCACAAACTTGACCGTATAGTCAAGATTTTACCCCATCTGCGGACGCAGGTCAAATCGCAGACGGCAACCCACCATGTGAGCTGCATGACCACCCATCCTGTCACCGACTCATCCCCGGATGAACACCTCCCTGATCCAAGCTGGCAATCCGCCAAGTCGCTGCGGCCACTATGCCGCAGCCCGTGTGCTGGACTACACCTCCCTGATCCAAGCTGGCAATCCGCCAAGTCGCTGCGGCCACTATGCCGCAGCCCGTGTGCTGGACTACACCTCCCTGATCCAAGCTGGCAATCCGCTGAGCTTCTAAAGCGCCATGTGATTATACTCTAGATATATGGCTACATTAGCCGCTGAGATGGATGCCGACTTTCTGAGAGCAGGCGAGCCGAACGTCAAGCCGCTCCTTCGAATACAAGATCTTTCGGTTCGCTACGGGCAGTTGTCAGCGCTCAATGCTGCGACATTAGAGGTACAGCCGGGTGAGCTTGTAGCCTTGGCGGGGGAGAATGGGGCCGGGAAAACGACACTGATACGTTGCATAGCCGGCGATATATCATATGAAACTGGAACAATACAGTTCGACGGACAGCCGGTAGGGCGTGATCCAGCCGCTACAGCCAGACAGGGCATGGCTATAGTCTGGCAGGACCTTGCCCTGTGCGACAACCTCAAAGTGGCCGAGCATTTGTTACTAGGCTGGGAATCGAGCAGGTTCTACCTATCAGAAATCGATACCAGCATCAAGGCAGCCTCTATCCTCCGGGAGATGGGAATACACCTCGGCGATCTCGACCGTCCCGTCAAGCACCTTTCCGTAGGTCAGCGCCAATTGCTTGCCGTTGCACGCGCGATGAGAGGGAACCCGCAGTTGCTGATGCTCGACGAACCCACTGCTTCACTCGGTATCAATGAAGGAGCCCGAGTTGAAGAGCTGATCACGGCACTTCACCAAAAGGGTACAACTATATTGTTCGCATCCCATGATATTGATCAGATGTTCAGGCTGGCTGATCGCATCATTATACTTCATCATGGGCAAGTAGCGGCTGACATCGATCCCGGCACGACTTATGCTGATGATGTCATAGCGCTTATCTCTGGACAGCAACCCGACACATCCGCCCGCCACCAGCTGATCCGTTTCCACGGGCTGGTTGACAGGTTGGCGTCGGTGCCTCCCTCGTCCAGCTTGCCTCTCATTCTTTCAGCCCTAAGCGCAGCCCTTGCGGTAGGTAGGCTCTCCATCCATCTCCTCGAGGAGAAAGGAACAGCACTCCGTTGTGTCGCATCCCAAGGGTTGCCTCCTGCTGCCCTCTCGGCATGGGCTCGACTGTCGCCAGGTACGGCAGGAGGTCCTATTGGGGTGGCCGCTGGCACCGGACGAGCCGTCATAGAAGAAGATGCGCAAATTGGCATGGCATGGTCACGCTTTCGCGACCTGATAACGACCAGCGGTATACGTAGCTCTTGGTCCGTTCCCATCATGGGTTCCAGCGGCCTGATTGGTGTCATCACCATTTTCAACGGCATCCAAGGTCCTCCTGAGCGAGATCAGCTTGATCTGATTACACTATACGCTGGCTACGCTGCGAATACAATCGAGCGAGACCGGCTCTTGGAAGATGCCGCTAGTCGTAACCACGTGCTCGAGACAGTACGCGAAATGCTCGAATCACTGGCAGGACCCACTCTTGTCACTGAGGGATTCGTTCTTGCATTACAGGCTCTACGCAGTGGGCTGCAAGCCAACATGACCAGCCTGTGGGCAGTACCGCACGGCGATGTTCCACATTGCCGCTTCTTAGTGGAGGATTCAGGCCTTGCTCTCAACGCTCCTCAATATCCCCTACCTCCGCTGATCAGCCAAGCAAAACTCACCTGGATGGCAGGAAAAGCCGTACCCCTGCAAGGCACCGATGGCGGGCGGTATATGGCGGTGACCTTCCCTGCGCCGAAGGGACAGGCTACCCTTGTTGCCCGCTGGGACAACGGAAACATCCCAGATAGCGCTACTGCCCTAATAGAGGACACTGCTCACTCGTTACGGCTGGCATTGGAGAGAGAACAGGCCGAGACAGCCAACCAGGAAGCTGCGGCTTTGCGCCGCTCGCAGGATCTGCAGCTCAGCTTTCTCTCGAAATTGAGCCATGAGCTACGCACCCCACTTACCGCAATTCGAGGATATGCCTCCAGCCTCCTCCAGCCCGATGTCACCTGGGATGCCGATTCGCAACGACATTTCCTGACCACTATCGCAACAGAGTCAGCACGCCTCGGACGACTTGTCAATAATCTTCTCGACTTTTCGAGTATAGAGTCGGACACCTTACGACTGATACCTGACTGGTGTGAAATCGATCTTATACTTGAAGCGGCTGCTGCGTGCCTACCGCTCAACAGCGCTCATGTAGCTATACAGTGTGACGACAGCTTACCCGCTATATGGGCTGATCACGACAGGCTGCAGCAGGTTTTCGTGAACCTGCTGCACAATGCTGTCTACCATAACCCACCGGAAACACACGTCAGCGTGACAGCATCGCTGGATGGTAGCTACGGAGTAGTGATCCACGTATCGGACGACGGAACCGAGGTGCCTGAGGGTACATCCCTGCTCGAGCCAGCACGCTGGAAGCAACCAGGTACCTCAGGGACCCGGTTGGGATTGTCCATTGCCCAGGGAATCGTCGAAGCGCACGGAGGAAAGATCACCTTCCAGCAACTTGAACGAGGAAAAGTATTCAGCGTTCATCTTCCAGTAGAGGCGCCCACCGAAGCATTATCCCTGGGAACAGCCGTGCAAAGTCCCGGGAAAGCTGGGCAAGCCAGCTAAGCTGGTGCACCGATGAACTGGACGGATAGCCATATATACCTGGGTTCATATATACCCGGTTGGTCGCATCGAAGCATCACCATGGTACTTCGATGACCGCGAAAAATAGCATGCATACCCAGGTCCTCATCGTGGAAGACGACCTCAACATCGTCGACCTGATCCGGTCCAACCTGGCGGTACGCGGCTTCGACGTAACGGTGTCGAGCGACGGTACGCACGTACTGCAACTTACGGATGCCGGACATCCGCTGCGGCCAGACATAGTACTGCTCGACCTGATGCTCCCTGCAACAGACGGGTTCGAACTGTGCCGTCAAATACGCGAGCAATCGCCAGTCGGCATAATTGTCGTCTCCGCTCGCAGGGGTGAACATGACAAAGTCACTGCCCTCAACGCAGGTGCCGATGACTACATGACCAAACCATTCGGCATCGAAGAGCTGATGGCTCGCGTAACTGCCACCCTTCGCCGCACGCGTCCGAGTCAGCCGGATGGAAAGCCTCCTAGCCCAATAGTGGCAGGAAATCTGCTCATCGATCTCAGTAAAGAGCAGGTAACCAAGTGCGGGAAGCAGGTGTACTTGACCCCGACAGAGTTTGCTCTCTTGCGTGAAATGGCAATCAACCGAGGGCAACTGCTTACACATGCGTACCTACTTCGGCAAGTATGGGGACGCGGGTACGAGACCGAAACCGAGTATGTTCGCGTCTATATAAGGCGTCTCCGGGCCAAGCTGGAAACCGAGGGTGACGAACCTCTGATTATCACCCAACCCCGAGCAGGCTACCGGTTTGTAGCAGACTGATTGCGAGCTTCACGCTATTTATAGATTATTCACGATATTCCCAGGATTTTAACAGTATGTTAACAGGAAATGTCGTACACTAAGTTGCGTGGGTATCCAGATATGAGTTCACGTAAGGGGACATCAGGTCCTTGCCATCATGGAGTACCAACATGTCGGCTGGAGACCGACCAGGGGCAAGGCGCGTGCATGTCTACGGTGCTTGAGCATGTCAAGGAGCATCTTCACCTCCATCAAGAATACCTACTCGTAGCTGGGGTGCCCCTATGTCAGCCAGTATTCCAGTAACCGGTAAGCGCGAATGCAAGTAAATGATAGACAATAACCATAGCAATATAGGAAGTAAAAGAAAGGAACATCATACCATGATGATAAATATGACCAAAAAGCATAAGACACCCTGGTTACCGATCATTTTGATCGGTGTGGCGCTGGTAGCCTCGGCCTGCTCGAGCAGCAGTCCTAGTACTAGTACCAATCAGCCAACCGCAAAGGTCAGCCCGGTAAAAGGCACATTTTACGAGCTTTACCAGAGTTGCCCGTCCAATCCATTCTGGCTTGCCGTGAACAATGGTGGAAGGGCTGCCGCGGCAACATTGGGCGTAAATTTGAAGATAGAAGATCCACTCCAGTGTACTGGGGAAATAGCGGCGGAAAACAGCTTGCTCACAACCATCATCAATTCGCACCCGGCAGGAATTGCAGTTTCGGTAGTCAGCACGACTGCACTCAATGCAAACATCCAGCGTGCAAGGTCAATGCACATTCCGATCATCGCGTACAACAGCCTACCGCACAACAACAACTACACCACCACCCCGGTGGAAGCATACGTAGGCCAACCCAATTACCTCGCAGGTCAGGACTTGGCCACAAAAACTGTCTCGTTGCTCGGCCTGCACTCCGGCCAGAGCGTGATGATTGCCGACCAGTGCTATATCAATGTGACCTGCACCGAAAGATGGCAAGGCATAGCGTCGGTTCTGTCCTCAAAGGGAATCAGCGTAACGTCGTCGAACGTTCTCAACCTTGACTACAGCGTACCGGCATCGGCCGGCATAGTGAAGTCATACCTCGAGACTCATGGCACGCCTGCAGCGGTATTTGCCCTTGGCAGCGCTGGTGAGCAAGCGGTGGTGGACGCGGCTCAGGCTTTGCATATGACATCCTCGAAATTGCCCATGGTGGGCTTCGATGACGACCCCGTGACCAATAGCTACATGCTGGACGGATGGGTGAAGCTGACCGTTGACCAGCAACCTTTCCTGCAGGGATATGACGCGCTTGTCAACCTGTACACAGCAGCACGTTACGATGCCCATCCGATCAACATGTCCACCGGTCCCGTCTTCGTGCAGAATACGCCAAAAGATGTCGCCAAGGGATGGCTGAAGAGCAGCGTCGTTACCAACACGGGCATATAATTACGCGTATCGTAGAGTAAAAGGAGCTGGTTGAACCAGCTCAGCCAGCCACGTTGTCCCCTCCCTTGCAGCATATAATGTCACGTAAGGATTGGGACAACGTGGCACCCCATAGCTGGAGGTGGCTATTGTCGCTAGGCAAAACTGTAGTGGAGGAAACGAGCACAGGGGATTCTGATGCATCAGAGGATACGGTACGTGCTTTCAAGTCAGGGGGGATCACGAGGTACATAAGTGCTCGAATGATGGCTGTCATCGGCATGATCATCATCGTGGTACTGGTCCTCGAGATCACGAGCAGGGAGCAGCTACTGACGGGACTGAATATTGGAGGTGTCCTCAATGCAAGTTCCGAGATCGGTTTCATTGCGATCGGCGTCACGGCGCTCATGATCGGCGGCGAATTCGATCTTTCCGTCGGTCAGACCTTTGTGGCCAGCGGAATGACATTTGCTACGATATACACATCGGTTGGCGTGTTCCCGGCAATTATCGTCAGCCTGGCAATCGGCGCCGCAATCGGCATGCTCAACGGGTTCATTACCCTTGGCTTCGGAATTCCATCGTTCATCACCACTCTAGGCACCAGTTACGTCGTTGCGGGACTCATATTGATGGTCACGACCGGGCAGCCAATTACGGCTGTCACGCTGCCCAAGAGTTTCAGCATATTCGGCGGCTACATAGGCAGCACCAGCATACGCTGGGAGGTGGTATGGTGGTTGGGGCTTGCAGTCGTGATGGCCATCGTCTTGCACAAGACAACATTTGGCAACCATATCTTCGGCGCGGGCGGTCATGCAGATGCATCACGGAATATAGGGGTGAGGGTAGGCATGACAAAGATGGCGCTCTTCGTCCTGTGCGGTATGTTTTCGGCATTTTCCGGTATAGTCCTGTTTGCTCACCTGGGTGACATCGAGGCGTCAGCAGGCTCTGGTTTACAACTGGAGGCAATAGCGGCGGCCGTGATAGGAGGGACCGCCCTGTTCGGTGGGATTGGTACAATCTATGGAGGCGTCATAGGCTCTTTCTTCTTAGGGGTCATTACAGTCGGCCTGGTGCTGTCAGGAGCTTCTACGGTATATTACGAGCTGTTTGTAGGGATCGTGCTGATCTTGGCAGTGGCGCTTCAAGCAAAGACGGAGGGTATTACTTCCTTTGTGAAGCGCGCAGTCGGGCAGCGCAGCTGGATCGCTGAACACGCTCATGGCCGATCTACAGACACCACCCAGGCGGGTTCAGCACAATGACTGCATCTGCAACCTCTCTTGGCGCTACTGAAATTACTCCCAATGTGCAGCACAATGATATACCTGCACTCGAACTAAGAGACATTACAAAGCGTTTCGGCGCCATCGTAGCCGTCGACAAGGTAAACTTTTCCATAGCCAAAGGTGAGGTGCTCGCCCTACTGGGAGACAATGGCGCCGGAAAATCCACCGTCGTGAAGATGATCTCAGGAGCAACTTCTCCTACGAGTGGCCAGATCCTGCTCGATGGCAAACGAATGGTTTTTCGAAACTCCAAGAGTGCCAGGCTAGCCGGTATTGCTACGGTGTACCAAGACCTTGCATTGGTACCAACCATGAATGTCTGGCGTAATTTCTTCCTGGGGGCTGAGTTGAAACGAGGTTGGCGGCTCGATGTAAAAAAGATGAGGGCCGAAACCCAGCAAGTACTGAGAGAGATTGGCCTGCGAAACCTGAGTTCGATTGATCAAAATGTTATGAAAATGTCTGGAGGAGAACAGCAGGCATTGAGTATCGGGCGGGCAGTACACTTCCAGCAGAAGCTCCTTCTACTGGATGAGCCTACTGCAGCCCTATCCGTAAAAGAAACCAATAAGGTATTCGAATATATCATGCGAGCGAAAGAAAGTGGCATAGGCGTTCTAGTCATCATGCACAATACATTGCAGGCTCTCACGGTCAGCGATCGGGTAACCGTCATGCGCCATGGAAGGGTTGTAGCCAACTATGCCGTCGAAGAAACTGGCACTGATATGCTCAACATGGTCAATGCCGCCATAAGCGGGATAGGCCCATAGGTCATCTCTCCACCCTGGATGAACAGACCGCCCTCTACAGGCACACGGAGATGCACATGGGTAGCATCGCTACCAGCGTTACTGCTCTCCACTGGCCTACTGACATCCTCTTGTGCCCCCACGGCGCCATCCATGAACCCAGCACCAAGCGGTTCGACTTCGATCAGGATACGTATCTCTTCTTTTTCGCGCAGCTTCTCAGCCATGAAATCCCTCAGGCCACTAATTACCCGAGGCAAAGGCCTGGTTGCAGTAATCTTGCCTGACACGATTACATCAGCCCGTTACACGGAGTTCGATGCACCATTTCTTACCAAGGCATTCGAGATGGCCGGCTTTCACGCTTCGCAATTCATAGTCGAAAATGCCCAGGGAAGCCGGTCCACAGAACTCAGCATGGCCGAGTCCGCCATCACCAAGGGAGCAACCGTGCTGGCTATGGATCCCCTCGACTCAGGCGTGGGCGTGCAGATAGAGAAGTACTCGGCATCCCACGGAGTAAAGGTGATCAACTACGATCGGCTGGCATTGGGAAGTACTCGCAACAACTACTACGTTAGCTTCAACAACATCCAGGTAGGCAAGATGATAGGGCAGGGGTTTGCCAGTTGCGTGTCTGCCTGGCATGTAAACCATCCACAAGTTCTGGTAATGCGAGGTTCTCCCCACGACAACAACGCAACCCTTTATGCACAGGGTTACAATAGTGTCCTGAAACCATACTTCAGCTCCGGCAAATACATAAGAGTCGGACATCCGGCGGGCACTTGGCAACCAGACAAGGCGCTTACAACCTTCCAGGAAGAGTACACTGCCCATCCCAACATCAATGCTGTAGTAACCCCTAACGATGAAGACGCAGCACCTATCATCAACTATCTCAAAAACCTCCACGTCCCGCCCAGAACGTTCCCTGTCACTGGTCAAGATGCCACCCTCATCGGATTACAGAATATACTTGCCGGCTACCAGTGCGGAACCGTATACAAGCCAATTTACCTGGAGGCACAAGCCACTGTCGCTCTCGCCACATATCTCAGGGCAGGGCTGGACCCTCCATCTACACTCCTGAATGCGAAAACCTATGATCCTACTACGCATCAATATGTCCCGTCGGTGCTGTTGAAGCCAGAGTGGATCACCGCCATGACCATGGCGAAGACCGTCATCGCGGATCGCTTCGTACCAGTATCGCAGTTGTGCACTGCTCCGTATGCAGATGCGTGTTATGTGGTAGGGATCACATCCAAACCATGATGCCTCCGGTATGCCGCCATCATCCTATGCGCTGTATAGCGCTGAACTCGTCTCGTTGTATTTTTCACCCTCTACTGACGCCGCAACACATCTGGCTCGTATGGCCGGCCCGGTTGGAGCCATGGTAACCGGCAAGCAAATACAGCCAGAAGAGCCACAAACTAAAAATACGGCTCCTTACGATTATCCTGCAACGACTACTCCGCATGCAACGTCAATCTCATTGCTTGGCAACTCTGCCCGTGCCTGGTTGGATCAGATAAAAGGCAGTGGGAGCGGCGCAATCCCTGTTATTGCAGGACTGGTGACCATCATTGTCGTCTTCCAGATCCAGAATCCTCTGTTTCTATCAGCTGGCAATCTGGTCAATCTACTGGTCCAAGGCGCGGTATTCGTCCTTCTGGGAATGGCAGAGGTGTTTGTCCTATTGCTTGGCGAGATAGACCTTTCCGTCGGGTACGTTGCCGGCATAGGAGCCACGGTTACTGCCATTCTCGTATCCAATTTCGGTGGAAATTGGCCGTGGTGGGTTGCCATGGCAGCAGGGTTGGCAACCACGACCCTGATAGGAGCGGCCCAGGGCAGTCTCATAGCCAGGCTGCACCTGCCATCTTTCGTCGTCACTCTTGCAGGATTGCTCGGATGGGAGGGAGTCATGATCCTTATGATCGATCACGCAGCTCCATCCAGCGGAGGTCTGATAAGCATCTCCAATTCCATCATCTACGATCTGGTCAATGGCAACTTGAATCAGGTAGCCGGTTGGATTGCTATGCTGCTTGTGGTCGGGCTATTTGCCATACTATCCATCTTGCACAACCACCGCCAGCGTTCAGCTGGCTTGCCCACCCCTGCATCCAGCCTCACAATACTGCGCATAGCCGTGGCAACCATTGCAGGCGTTATCCTCATTCTGATCTGCAATGCCAACCGGGGAGTGACCGTGCCTCTGCGGGGTGTACCGTTTGTGGTTCCCATCGTACTCGCCACTCTTGTAACATGGAACTTCCTGCTGGGACGGACTCGCTTCGGTCGGTATGTGTACGCAATCGGCGGTAACCCCGAAGCTGCCAGGCGAGCTGGAATCAATCTTGCCCTGATCCGCACCGTTGCATTTGCCCTGGCCGGGCTGACTGCAGGATTCGCGGGTATAATATACGAATCACGCCTTGGCTCCATCTCTGAGAACATTGACGGTGGAACTCTCGTTCTCTTTGCTGTCGCCGCCGCCGTAATCGGCGGTACAAGCCTGTTCGGCGGCCGCGGCAAGATGATCCATGCTGTACTGGGAGGCCTTCTGATCGCAGCCATATACAACGGTCTTGGCCTTCTTGGCGTCAGCGCCGCAACCGAGTATATAGTGACCGCTCTGGTCCTGCTGGCTGCCGTAACCGTGGACTCCCTCACGCGCCAGAACAGCAGATCTGCCACTGCGCGGTAAAACCCGTGCCCACGCTCGAGCCTGGCAAGACCCGGCTGGCTTGGACTCGGTTCCTGCATGGCTCCTCAAGTTCCCGCTATTGCATTCCGAGACCGAACCCGGCTGAGGATGCAACACGGGCTGCGGCATAGCGGCCGCAGCAGACGGCAGATTGCATTCCGGGACCGAATCCGGCTAAGAATGTAACCATGCCGGAGACCGTACCGCAAGGGACAAGGGAACCAATAGTGGAATTACTGGATCAAGAGTGGAAGGTTCTTGCAGAACTTTGCGCAGGTATGAGCGAAGAAGAATGGACCCGGGCGACTGATTGTCCTGGATGGACAGTCAAGGATCAGATTTCTCACATCATCGGTACGGAGCTTATGCTGTCGGGACAGAAACCACCAGAGCAGGTGGAGCCGGCCGGTGGGCCGGATGTAGCAACAGGCGTCAAGGTAGCCTTCCCCCACGTAAAGAACCCCATCGGAGAGGTCAACGAACTATGGGTGGAGGCCAGGCGTCAGACTCCTCCGGAACAGGTGCTGGATGAGTTCCAGCGGGTAACCACTGCACGCCTGGCAACATTGAGATCTTTGAGTGAAGCAGATTTCGCAAGAGTGGGGTGGACTCCAGCAGGGCAGGCTCCGTACCGTGAATTCATGGCCATAAGGGTCTTCGACTGCTGGGTACACGAGCAGGATATAAGGAGAGCTATAGACAGGCCAGGCAATCTGACCGGAGAGATAGCCAACCATGCCAGGGAGAGAATCAAGTCAGCTTTACCGTATGTAGTAGGGAAAAAAGCACAGTCTCCAGAGGGATCACTGGTAGCCTTCCATATAGCTGGATCGGACGAGACGACTTTTGCCATAGCGGTATCTGAGGGCAGGGCCGCCTTCACAGAGCATATCCCGCATACTCCAGCCAGTGAGATAGATGCTGATCAGGCATATCTGGAGATGGACTTCGAGACCTTGGCATGCCTCGGATGCGGACGGTGGGACCCAGCAGTCTCCTTACAGGAAGGGAAAGTCTCCATAGCCGGCAACGTAGAACTGGGAACCAGGGTGTTGGAAAACCTGAACTTCATGATTTGACCGGTATGGCGTGCCACGCATTCTCCGTACTCACGTTTAAGCCTCGATACTCCCAAAAAGGCCTGAACGGTAGCGCCCTTGCATGCAGGCGATCTCGTATGATCATAACCGGGAATAATTATACCGTTCAGCGGGTTGTACCAAGCATGACGGAGTCTCCTATGAGCACAGGCTCGCCGGGTCAGACACGAGTCGTGACGACCAGGGTAGATGGCCATGTCGACGGCATTGTAAAGTCGTTCACAGCATGGCTCGAAGAAAAAGGCATCGTCGTTTACGCCACGGTAAACCACGCCAAGGATATGCGCGATCGCGGGGTTGAACCGCCGGTTGCAGCTTGGACGGTGATTTTTGGCAACCCCAAACTTGGAGCCACTATGCTGGCTGTCAATCCCAGTATAGTGGTAGACATTCCATTGCGTGTCGGCTTTTATCAGGAAGACGAGACGTCAACCATGATAGTGCGCCGTCTGATGGCAAGGCTGCTGGCTGACCATGGCGAAGAGGGGCTTGTAGCGCCGGGAAATACGGCAGATGCACTCGTAAGCGGTTGGGTCGATAGCATCACAAGCTAGCTGGAAGCTACGTCGACCTATCCGGTGAGTACTTTCGTCTATTAGTACAGATGCGAAATCTACCATGGGTGGTCATACTCACTTGATCTTCTCCGAATCGACAAGCCGGATGTCGTGTACCCGCGCTTGCAACCCCAGGATTCGCAACACGCCATCCAGAAGTCTTTCCAGTGTTTCAGACGCCATGGCTCGTGCGCCTGCAAGTTCCTTGCGCGAAGTCACTGATGAAACGGTCTCGGCATATATCTTGAGCTTCGGCTCCGTACCGCTAGGCCTGACCATTACGCGTGAACCGTCCCCCACATGCCAGATCAACACGTTCGCAGGATCCACCGGCTCCCCCGGGCACTTCTCTGCGTAGCCCCCAGCGAGATCCACGACGCCCGCATCACGACTCATAAGATCAGTGGCCGTGACTGCCAGTCCGTTCAAGGTCCTAGGCACGTTACGGCGAACCTTGCCAAGCACCTGTTGAATTCCCTGCATTACATCTGCTCCTTGAACCAGCACAGCCCGCCGGCGCGTTGAGTACAGCCCGTAATCCAGCGAAATGTCGTCAATGAGGTCACGAAGCGTCCGTCCCGACTCTGCAGCTTCCTCCGCAAGCTTCACTACAGCCAACGCGGCACTAATCCCATCCTTGTCTGCTACGAGGGATGGGCGCAACGCGTAGCCAAGGGCTTCTTCGTAGCCGTAGACAAGATGGAACGCCGCTCCCCCCGCCCGAGCAATCCACTTGAAACCCGTCAGCGTCGTCACGCACCGCACACCTGCAGCATTGGCCATGCGCCGGAGAAGCGAGCTCGATACGACCGATGTGGCCACCACCGGCGGCAAGTCAGAGAGACCCTCGAGGAGGCGTCCAGCCGCAAGGCGCTGTAGTACTGAATTGCCTATAAGCGCCCCGAGATCGTCGCCACTCAGTGCGTGCCATCCTTGCGGATCCGGGACCATTACGGCAAGCCTGTCGGCATCGGGGTCGTTTGCAAGGATGAGATCGCCATGTACCTGCTCGGCAGTCTCGACGGCCAACTCCAGAGTCTCCGGTATCTCCGGGTTGGGAAACGGGGCCGTAGGAAACGTAGGGTCCGGCCTTTCTTGGGCAATTACTGGAACCGGAGCAGGCAGGCCGGCACGTGTCATGACAGCCTTGAGGATCTCCGAACCCACCCCATGAAGAGCGGTGTGGACAACCTTGATGGCAGGCTGGCCTGACACCATGCGCTCGGACGCCGGCCCGGATCGACCGGAAATTGCTCTGACGTACGCATCAGCGATGCCGCTGGTGTCTCGCTTTGAATACGACCCCCTGTCCCATCCCCTTGGGAGTGCCAGAGGGTCTACGGCATCCATGCAAGCAGCTATCTCTCCGTCTGCTGGTGCAACCAGCTGAGCTCCATCCCCTTGATACAACTTGATACCGTTGTCCGTATGAGGGTTGTGACTGGCTGTGATCATGACACCCCATCGCGCACCAAGGTAACGAACCGCAAACGCAAGAACCGGTGTCGGTAATTCATGCGGCAGCAACCAGACGGCAATGCCGGAGCGGGCAAGAACCCGTGCTACATCCGCAGCAAACTGGCTGGAATGTTTTCGTCCATCATAGCCAACGACCACGCCGCCGGCAGTTTCTCGGTCATATCCTTGCGCAATATAAGTGGCCAGGCCATAAGCAAACCGGGCGACAACCAGCCTATTCATCCGAAGCGCCCCTGCCCCGAGTTGCGCTCTTATGCCCGCGGTACCGAATCTCAGCGAGCCTTCGAAACGCCGACCAAGTTCAGCCATCGCTCGTGTTTCGATCAGCCCGGTCAATTCGGCACGAGTCTCCGGATCAGGATCTACATCCCGCCAAGCGGCAGCTAGGGAAAGTAGCGCTCCATCCTCCACTACCGTCACCTCGGCTCGTTCATGACATCGGCGGGACCGACCTCTGAGGCCCACCCAGCGTCGGTACCACGGTTGTGCCGCAGGCAAGCGCCGCCCCACGATCGGCAGTGGCTTTCACGCTTTCAGCAACTCGTGCCCTTGCGCGTACCTGGGAAATAATCAATGCCACTTGCCTCCTCTCTCTTCTCTCTTGCCATTTCTTGCCATTTCTTGCCATTTCTTGCACCATCTGCATGTCACCTGCAATTTTATACCTGATATTGGATACGCTAGGGCTTGCGTCACGCAGTGACAATAGCCAATATGTAGTGAACAAGCCCCTAAACGACGCATAATGTGCCCTACGGTCGCTCATCCAGGGGTCGATCTTACGGTCGAAGTACCAGAATCATGCAGTATCCGAGTACTTGCAATTCCGCGACAAGCGGCATGCCGCTGTTAACACCTGAATGCTCTACTGACACGATCACGGCATGGGTAGTAGGATCAGAATATGTTCGAGTATCCTTCCGATATCTATACCGAATCTGCATCAGATGTCGATACGCTTAGTCGGCTGGGTCCACTCCAGCCTATGGCGGGCATATGGGAGGGCGTCAAGGGTGCAGACAAGCATCCTGCCGCTGGAGGTGACCATCAGGATGCATTCGTCGAACGATACGAGCTTCAACCGATTGATCCGCAGACCAATGGGCCACAGCTGTTCTACGGACTTCGCTATCACACCCATATAGTCAAACCAGGCGAGGTGGAAACATTTCACGATCAAGTCGGGTACTGGCTCTGGGAACCGGTTGCCGGCATTGTAACCATGACCCTTGCCATAACTCGCGGCATGATAGCCATGGCATCAGGAACGGCAAGCCCGGACTCGACTACGTTCGAGCTTACCGCATCTCAAGGAGATCCGACCTACGGAATCTGCTCGAACCCTTTCCTGCAGGACGCATTCCGCACTATTCAATTCAATATTGTAGTCACAATAAATCCTGACCAGACATGGTCATACGAAGAGGATACCATTATGGAAGTGCGCGGCAGGAACGGGGTGGTTCACCACACTGATCGAAACACGCTGGCCAGGATAGCCGGACCGACTCCAAACCCGCTGGCCACTGTATAGCCGCCCTAAGAGGCGGTCTCCCACCATGCATGCTCCGTGCCCGGGAATCACCATTTTCGCACCCTTCGCGAGACCAAGTTCCACCGTTCCCGCTGGGTCACTTCGGTGGGCCATGCTATCCGAGGCCGTTCAGAACCGCCCAGCCAACGACGCGTCCTCCCGGTTTCAATGGTATTATATTTTGTACCATGGTTTGAGCGGTTGGCGTTGCCTGCCCTGGTATATGCTTGCACATGGGTAGCTAAGGGTGTAGTATGTATATATCCACTGGCAGCTGACTAGCCAGATGATTTGTACAGTGGTAAATTCAAGCGGTATACGCTCTTCCATGGGGTCACGTGCAAGCCCGGTCGGTATGTTGACGTGCACAGCGGAGGTATCCATTGCATTATCGATGTCAAGATATGTGATGCATACGAGGCAACATAGGTATGAGCAATCTATTAATTGGTGAGGTGATACTCAAGTGCCTGATGAGCAACAGCTCGAAAGGACCCTGCTCGAACGCAAGGAAAGAGAAGAGCTACGGGAAATAGCCCGTGCTCTCTCCGTCCATGTAACGACTCGGCTGAAAAAGGCTGATATCGTGGACAGGATACTGGCAAAGGTTGGCAACGGTCATGGAGAATCGTCGACCAGTAATTTACCGGTCGCTTTCCCTGCTTGGGAATCGGGGGGTGATCATGTGCCGGCAGGTGATAACGGCGCGACTGGGACTAGGGTCGGTGAAGGCGCAATCCAGCAGGAGGTTCGGACATTAGATAGCAGGAAACCGAATGGCAATGGACTGGCTGGATCCTCAGTAACGTCTCTACAGGATGACCTGCAGGAGTCAGAGCCGGTAGATGGCATTCAGTTGGGGATGGCTGGGAGACACTCGAAAGGCAGGAACGATGAGAGAGTTGTGCATGACAACCAGCAGGACATTATTGTGAGCGAGGAAACCAGCGGTAAAATTACCCATGATACGCAGGATGGAGCTATTCCTGTTCAGGATGGAGCCGTGCACCACCAGGATGAGGTGTCGCAATCTACAGGGATCGGGGAGGGCGAACGAGCCGAGCAATTCCGCGAGTCTGGAGATCATGTGCACGCACCGGCCAAGACCAGGACCCAGGGACAAAGCCAGGGACAAAGCCAGGGACAAAGCCAGGGACAAAGCCAGGGACAAAGCCAAAGCCAGACCCAGACCCAGACCCAGACCCAGGGACAGCCTGCCAGTTCAGGGGGCCGCCGTAATCGGAGGAAAAGAGGGAAGGAGCGCTCGGACAGGCCCGACAGAGAAATGCAATCCACGTCGGTCGAATCCTACGACGGAGAGCTCGCCGTCGCGAGTGGAATCCTTGATTTGCGAGAAGAAGGATATGGTTTCCTTCGCTCAGACGGGTACCTGCCGAGTGCCAAGGATGTCTATGTCTCAATCAGTCAGGTGAAGAAATTCGCTCTTCGTAAGGGGGACTGGATAGAGGGGGCGTCCAGGCCCGCAATCAACAATGAAAAGTACCCGGCACTTATAAGGATTGACACCATAGGAGGCATGCCGGCTGAGGAGATCAAAGGGAGACCGAGATTCGAGGCCTTGACACCGCTCTTCCCTGACCAGAGGCTTACGATGGAAATTCCCGGTGACACCGGAACGAGTGCGATGACCGCGAGGATAGTGGACTTGCTGTGTCCTATAGGCAAGGGCCAAAGAGGCCTCATAGTGTCTCCCCCTAAGGCAGGTAAGACAACGGTCATGAAACAGATTGCTCGGTCCATAGAGGTCAACAACCCCGAGGTGCATCTTATGGTCTTGCTGGTGGATGAGCGACCCGAAGAGGTGACCGATATGCGTAGGTCTGTAAAAGGGGAAGTCGTATCCTCTACGTTCGACAGGCCCAGTGATGAGCACACGACGGTTGCCGAGTTGGCTCTCGAGAGAGCGAAGCGCCTGGTGGAATTAGGTAAGGACGTGGTCATCATTCTTGACGGGATCACTCGGCTTGCTCGTGCCTACAACCTTGCCCAGCCAGCAACAGGTAGGATCATGTCGGGAGGCGTGGATTCGGGCGCCCTGTATCCGCCGAAGAAATTCTTTGGAGCTGCCCGGAATATAGAAGAAGGCGGCTCGCTCACTATTCTTGCTACAGCTCTCGTGGAAACGGGATCGAAGATGGACGAGGTGATTTTCGAGGAGTTCAAGGGTACGGGTAACATGGAGCTGAGGCTGGACCGCCATCTGGCCGAGAGACGGCTTTATCCTTCCATAGATGTGAATGCCAGTTCGACTCGTCATGAGGAGTTGCTCTTCGGGCAGGGGCAGCTTCAGCAGGTATGGAAGCTAAGGAGGGTGCTGAACGCTCTCGCGGCTGATGGAAGCGCTGCAGCTGGCTTGGAGCTGTTGATGGACAAGATCAGGACGACAAAGGGCAACGACGACTTCTTGGCTGACATAGCCAAGGGGCCGGCTCCGCCAATGTAGCTCGTGCCGGACATTGTTGGCAGACTCCCCCATCCCGTAAGGTCCTACAGCGGCTGGGGCAACTTGGTGCAAGCAGGATTGAACAAATAAACTGTATACGAAAGAGGAGCAGTATAGGCTATGAAACCAGGCATACATCCGCAATATGTTGAGGCTACCGTAACGTGCTCGTGCGGCAACACGTTCGTTACTCGCTCGACCAAGGAAGAATTGCATATCGAGCTGTGCAACCAGTGCCATCCCTTTTATACCGGCAAGCAAAAGCTGGTTGATACTGGTGGACGGGTAGAGAGGTTCAACCGTCGTTATGGCAAGAGCGCTCAGCGGCGCAAGACGCTCGAGGCGAAATAGGGCGGGGCAGGAGGTCCCATCCTGCTGTGGCCAATCTGCATAATCAATAATCACCCATAAATATCCAGTGGATGCTTACGTGGCGAACCGGGCTTAGAGATGGACCCATTACGTGAGGAGGAATACGAGGCTGAATACGAGGCGATAGCAGCTCAGTTGTCGGATCAGGCAGTTATATCTGATCCGGCTAAGTTGAGAGAACTTTCCAAGCGCTTCAAAGAACTGGAGAGCATAACGCGAGTAGTACGTAATTTGCGCCAAGCGGAAGGCGACCTGCATGCTGCTAGAGAGCTTTATAGCGATCTTTCCGGTGACGACCGTGACCTGGCTAGGACGGAGGTGGAGGAAGCGGAACGTGCTCTGGAGAAGTACGAGCAGGAACTACGCGATGTGCTGGTACCCAGAGACCCTAACGCTGGCCGGGATGTCATGCTGGAGATACGGGGAGCGGAAGGGGGCGAGGAAGCCAATTTGTTCGCTAGGGATCTATTTGAAATGTACAGGAAATATGCCGAGCAAAAGGGGTGGAAGTCCGAAGTGCTCTCGTTGAACCAGTCTGAGCAGGATGGAATCAATGAGGCGGTTATCGTATTCAAAGGAGAAGATGCATGGCAGCGCCTCAAGCATGAAGGGGGGCCGCATCGGGTCCAGAGAATACCCGCAACAGAATCGCAGGGACGGGTACATACCTCATCTGCTACGGTAACTGTCATCCCCGTTGCAGAGGAAGTGGAAGTCGAGATAGAACCATCAGACATACGAGTCGATGTATTCCGTTCTACTGGCCCAGGGGGCCAATCGGTCAACACCACTGATTCGGCCGTGAGGATTACCCATATACCTACCGGCATCGTAGTATCCATGCAGGAGGAACGTAGCCAGATACAGAACAGGGCGAGAGCGATGCAGGTACTCCGTTCGAGGCTGCTCCAGTTGGAGCAGGAACGAAAGGCAGGAGAGGAGTCGGCATTGCGCAAGAGTCAGGTTGGAGGCGGTGGGCGTTCAGAGAAGGTGCGCACCTACAACTTCAGGGAGAACAGGGTGACGGACCACAGAATCAAGCTCACCCTTTACAGGCTGGATAGAGTGCTTCAAGGCGATCTTGATGAGATAGTGGATGGCCTCCTCGCTGACGAACGCTCTCGCCAACTCTTGGACAGTTCTGTGGCCGGCGATTCTCTCACCATGCCCGCCAAGTGAACAGTTGAAACATATCCTGGAGAATGAAGTCATGTCCAAGGACGTATCTATCCCTGGTTCCGGTTTTCATCGTGGCCCTGCGTTGCGCATGAAGGACGCTCTGGAATCAGCTCGTAAGGCAACGGGCGCACTGAATGCCGCGTACTGGATAGTTGAAAAGGTTACTGGCTACGATAGAAGCGGCATTATGCTGCGCGGACAGACGGTGTTACCTGCCTCGCAGTCCGGATTGTTGTACACGCTGTTGGCGCGTATTGAAGCGGGAGAGCCATTGCAGTATGTATTAGGCACGTGGGGCTTCAGGGGGTTGGACATTCACTGCGACAGGCGGGCGCTGATCCCAAGACCCGAGACGGAACAAGTGGTCGATGTAGCGCTCGAGGAATTGAGTAAAATACCCGGAGACGACCTGCTGGTGGCCGATCTGGGCACTGGCTCTGGAGCCATCGCTCTGGCCATCGCCGTGGAAGGTGGCTCAAAGGTGGATGGGAGAGTGCTGAAGGTGGTGGCAACGGACATCTCGCGTGATGCATTGGAACTGGCTGCGGAAAACCTGGAGTACACCGTAGGCAACCGTCCCGAAATCGCCGGTATGGTCATATTCAGACAGGGATCATGGTACGATGCATTGGATCGCGGGGACAGGGGGCGGCTCTCGATGATCGTGTCGAACCCACCGTACCTGTCCCGTAGCCAATGGGTAAGTCTTGATCCAATAGTATTGGAATACGAGCCTAAAGTTGCTCTGGTGGGGGGGGAAGACGGGCTGGAATGCCTTCGCGTGCTGATTGGCGGGGCGATACAGTGGCTGTCGGAGAATGGATGCATGGTGCTGGAGATCGACCCATTGCAAGAAGAGGCGGTCGTGGAGATGGCCGTAAAGGTGGGCTTCGGTAGGGTGCTGATCCTTGATGATCTCTGTGGCCGTCCGAGGGTGTGTGTAGCAGAACGGCATTCACTGTAGCTGGTTTGCCGTTTGTTGGTTTGTTCATCCGAGGCTGGATGAGCAAACTGATGGCTCAGGCCTGCCAGCAAACCGGGTGTCAGGGGGCTATGGTGACCAGCGTACCGATGGGAGTGTAGGGATATACTTTCTGGGCAGTCGGAATCGGCTGTTCTACGCAGCCCAGGCTTTGAGGCCACCCGTAAGAAGCTCTGTAGAATCCGTGGAGAGCATCACTCTGGTAAAAGTAGCTTATCCAGTGGACCGGGTCGGCATAGTGACTACCATTGGGGTTGGTGCCTCGCATTATCTGGAAAGGATAACGCAGGTATACGGCATACGTTCCATTTGGAGTCGGGGACTGTGGTATGCCAGTATTGACCGGAGTGGTGATTATAACCTGACCATTGCTGTAGAGGTCCATTGTCTCGGGTAGCTGCTTGGATACGTAGACATAATCATAGGGCTTTGGATCGGTCTGGCCTTTGGCCACGGCTGCCAGGAGAGCGTTCCATACCTGTGGCCCTACTATGCCATCTGTCGACAGGTTGTGCTGATCCTCGAATGCCATTACGGCGCCCTTGGTAACCATATTGGTCTGCCCAGGTGTCCACATGGATTGCAGGTACTGCTGCATGCTGGCCCATTTCCAGCTGAAAGTGCCGGGCTGGGCAATGGCTTCGTTCTGCGGCGCAACTGGTGCGGGGTTGGAGGGATTGAAAGTCAGTGGCAGGTAGCCCAGCTGGGCTAGTAGCTGCTGCGCTCTCAGTAGAGAGCCAGGAGCGATGCTGAAGACAACGCTGGCATTTGCAGGCAGTATCTGTCCCTTGGTGCCCTTGATGCCGCTCGTGCTTCCAGGGATGTCGATTGTTTCCGTGCCATACGGTGCGAAGGAAGCGCTCGGCTGGAATGCTAATGTGTTAGGTGATGGCTGGGTCCACTTTCCCGGTACGGCAGGCGAGAGTGACGGCATCGGTCCGCCGCTGGCCAGTGGAGCCGAGAAGGTCACCGAAATTCCTGTATTCGGAGCTACATTGGTTGCTCCTGGGGCGGGTGTGGTAGACGTAATACTCAGAGAAGGAAGGGGGCGGGTGGCAACGAGTTTGGCAGATCTAGATCCCGAAGAACCGGTTGCGCCGGCAAGAGACACCTTGCCCGCAGAGGTTACAACGAACGCGCCGGCAGCCACTACGGCAATTCCTGCGAGGATGAACAACGACACAGCTCCTTTGTGGCTCTTCGACCGTCCGTAGCTTGTACGTCCATGACTGGCGCTCATGTCAAATTTGCTCCTTTCTTCGCGTACGACTCCAACTACAGCTTATTATTGCCCGACAGGCTATGCGTTTCATCCAGTCTGTATCTATTGCCGCCCCACCAGAGCCTTTCCGAACCCATGCCCGAATCAGTGCATTACAATACTGATTATATTACGTACGAAGAAAAAAAGTGCTTCACTGCTCACGTTGTCATGAAACTGTAACAATTACGGCCAGAGGAGCTGGCGCAGTTTGGCGAGAGTCTCAGACGTGGCCAGCGCACCGGAGTATAGGGGTGCCGGGCAACAGGGTAATTGCATCGTGCACGAGCTGCCGGCATAGCGGCCGCAGCAGACTTGAAGTATAGGGGTGCCGGGCAACAGGGTAATTGCATCGTGCACGAGCTGCCGGCATAGCGGCCGCAGCAGACTTGGAGTATAGGGGTGCCGGGCAACAGGGTAATTGCATCGTGCACGAGCTGCCGGCTCTACTCGTCGCTCTGGTCGTTCTGGCTGGATGATAGCGATGCGGCCTCCAGCAGGGCATTTTCAAGATGGTCTTTCAGGGAATTCCCTTGCATGGCTGCTTTCAGCTGCTCGTTGCCTATGTAGAACGCATCCACCACTTGGTTGCCTATCGTGGACACCCTGGCTCTGGCTATATCCATCCCAAAGTCGAAGAGCACCCTTGTAAGCCTGTAGAGCAGCCCGATGGAGTCGCTGGTATGTACCTCCAGCACGCTATAGGCAGCTGATGCTTCCGTGTCTATCTCCACCCTCGTCTCCTCGGCACCACAGCCATCAAGTATGGAGCGTTTGGCAAACGCACTGTTGTAGACTTGTTCACGCGCCAGGATCATATCATTGAGGGGCAACTCACCCTTGAGTGCCTTCCCGATCTCTACGGCAATGCCATTCCAATCGGGCCAGTCCCCGATACGCATTTCAACGACAAAACTGTCTATGGCCGTACCACCCACACTCGATATATCCGCTGACCTGATGTCGATGCCGTGCAAAGCGAAGACGCCGGCCACCGCGGAGAGTACACCTGGTACGTCTGGTGTCTTGACCATTACCCTGTTGGCGGGTGGGTCTTCGATGAACGTGACACTGGTTCCGCGAGCATCCTGTCCGGTTCGGTAACCTCGCTCCAGGCTGATAAGAGCATTGCTGTCCGGCAGGATTGTGGTACTCGCCTTCGCCTTCATGCTTGTCGTTTCCATGTCGCGAGTGGCTGCCCCCATGAGCGACCGGGTGTGCAGCACGAGATCGTGAACAAGTCCTTCTTTCCATGGTCCCCATGCCAGGGGGCCCGTGGCTTCACCGTCGGCTTTTGCCAGTATTTCAGCCAGTTCAAGTATTTGCGGCTCCAAGAATGCTGTAATTACTCTCTCGGATGTGACCGGATCGTGTATATCCCTTCTGGTGGCGAGGTCTGGAAGTAGCAAGTGATGCCTTACGAGGGTTACGATGACCGACACCGCAGGCTCGGTGAATCCCATACGGATTGCTATACGACGAGCTAATCTGGCACCGTTGATGCTGTGATCACCTGGCATCCCCTTACCCATGTCATGCAGTAGCGCAGCTGTCACAAGCATGTGTCGTGTATCGTCACCGGCGTTGTCCGGGCATGCCATGGTAGCGCGTACGGCCGTTTCTAGCAGATGCCTATCCACTGTGTATTTATGATAGGCATTGTGCTGGCGGAGATTGCGGACCATGCTCCACTCAGGTATATAGTTGGAGATGATATTTTCTTGATCAAGTATTTCGAGAACTGCGATCGCTTCGGGGCCAGCCTGTAGCAACCGCATCCACGCCTTTAATACTGATTCGGGCCAAACCCAATCTGCTGGAGGAAGCATGGTTGATATGGTCTTGATAGTGTTCAGCGACAACGGGATGGAGCGCTCGGCAGATACGGCTGCAACTCGAAACGGGAGCGATGTGTCATAATCAACGTCGAATCCGGTACCTGTCGGGTTGCTGGTATTTGTACCTGCCGCACCGGTTGTATCGATCACGCGTGGATTACCAGTCGAGCTGATCGAGTCGTGTCCGGCGCCGGTATGCGGGTTGGCCTCTAGGACGATCTCTCTGTAACGGAAACCCGTGCCGCTGCTCATGTTGGATAGCGATATACCTGTTTCTATGGGTTCAAGCGTGGTATGCGTATCGGTCGTAGTGCCGTGCGTCCTGGACTTACCTATAGGATGCAGGGCAAATGACTTCATCCTATGGCGATGGCGTGGCGGTTCAGGCACGTTCATTCGCCGCATCAGGGCATCGAGATTGGTTGCGGTTACGCGACCGGCATCTGCAATTGCCGACATCAATCCATCGGCAGACCCTGCAGCAAGACTGGTTGCGATCTGTTCCTGATCCTGTAGCCGTAGGCAGTCCCCAGGTCTTGACGACATACGGTGCAATTCCATGCGTACTTTTGCAAGTAGTGCGTGAGCTTCCTGCGCTCTATCCATATTCACTGCCGCCAAAAGATCAGTATCATTCCTTGCCAGACAGGACAATGTAGCAATATCTCGAAGTCCACCTCGGGATTCCTTGAGTTCCGGCTCCAGCAGGAATGCAAGATCACCGAATTTGTCATGACGGGCCGTCAATTCGCTTGTGATGCCAGGAAGGAGTGCCGGTGCATTGCTGATCCATAGTTGCCTGACCGACTCGATAACTTTACGCGAGAGATGGTGATCTCCTGCCAGGTGGCGCGCGTCAAGGAGTCCCAATAGGGCTCGAGGATTGTCTCTTGCAGTAGTGACCACCATTTCTGGGGTGCGTACTGCATGGTCCAGTTTGATTCCCTCATCCCATATGGGATACCAGAGCGTGTCGGCGATTTTGGCAATTTCCAGATTTTCCCGATGTACCAGCAGGATGTCCAGGTCACTGTATGGGTAAAGCTCCCTTCTCCCGTAACCACCAATGGCGAGGAGCGACAAGCCTTCAGCGCGATTACCGACGTTCCTGGAAAATATGTCGACTATCCAGCTGTCTACTGCTGCTGTATAAGATCGGCACCAGGTCATGCCAGCAGCGGTTCTATCAAGTAGCAACTGTTGACGGATGGTTTTCAAGGGTACATGATGGGCCTGATCCATTACTGTAATGATAGATCAGCCAGGCCAGCAACGGCCTAGAGCCGCAACTTGTGCAAATTGATCAGATCGTGATCGCTGTTTCCGGTGCATGTCGGGTACAGTGGCTGACTCGGCAACAGCTGGCGGGCGCTGGGTGCACACTATGCAGCTTTTCCACGGTAAATGCCATGCTGATGCTTGCCGTTGCTGCTCCTCACTTGTGAGATGCTGGATGGGTTGCCGCACTGTGGGATTCGCAGGCAGTGGGTCCCGAGATCGGTGACGGGTTGGCATCCAGCACCTGCCATCCATGCGTACCGACTGGGGTCATCGTGACAGTGGTGGAAAAGTAGCCGGCAGGCGCAACCTGGGCATTGCCCTTGACCGCGCTCCATCCGCTGAAAAAGCAGATATTCACCAGGTACCGTGTGGCAGTACCCGACTTGGCTGCCCGTTCGGAGATACCTACGTGCTTTGATCGTCGTATTCCAATGTAGGTGGGATTCTGCAGCTTGGCTCCCTTGAGATTGGCAAGCTCTTGCTTGACGACGCGTTGGGCGCTTGCCACTAATTCAGGTGCCAGGTAGGCATTGGAAAGCGACGACATGGGGATGGCTCCTTCTTCGGCTCGATTTGCCAGGTACAGCGCTTCTTTGGCATCGAAAACCATATTCGGATGCACCATTCCCACATATACGCCCTGTACCCATCCAGGTCCCGATCTTTGCTTTGGGTTGAAGGCGGCTGGTACCGTCTTGGATAGGGCAGGATTTCCAGGTGAGCTGGCACATCCCGACAGGACTATAGTCAGGGCGGCAACGACTGGCCACAGGATGAGCTTGCGTGACATCATCGGGAATCGAGCCCATTGGCTCGCGGATCATAGTCTGGAGATGCGGCATTCATAATTGTACGTTGTCCGTTGCCGGTGTAGAATCATTGCAGGCGCCGGAAGACAGCAGTTACCTTACCGAAGATCGTAACATCATCGGGTTTTAGTACGATCGGATGCATGGTGGGATTAGCGGGAGACAATATTATAGTACCGTTTTTCAGCGAGTACGTCTTTACGGTGGCTTCCTCACCAGGGATCCCCGCTACCACTACTTCACCATTTTCCGCTGTCTTCTGACTCCGTACGACAACATAATCGCCGTCGAGTATGCCAGCCTCGACCATTGAGTCGCCACGTACCTTGAGCATGAACAGCTTTCCATTGCCAACGAGGCTTGTGGGCAATGGAATCGTATCTTCGACTGCTTCTATGGCAAGCACACCTAGCCCGGCCGCAACGTCACCTACTACAGGAATATTTTGGATTTGCGGAGGATATGCGTCTACTGCGGATATGTCTACTGCAGACAGTGTACCGGAGCCTCCGTGGGAGTTCGGTAGCTGCTTATTGCCGCCGTAGCTACTGGCCAGATTGTCATGTATCTTCAAGGCGCGAGGCTTGGTGGGGTCTCGCTCGATGACCCCACCCCGCTGCAACACTTTCAAATGTGCCAGCACCGTGGATGGAGAGTTCAAACTGACGGCTTCGCCGATCTCACGTATAGAGGGCGGGTAGCCATGACTTTGCAAGTATTCACGGATGAACTCCACTATCTCTGTACGCTTGGGCGTCATGGGCTGTGCCATTTGGTTGCCTCCTATTCCAGTCTGCGCCCGACTTCCAGGCGAGCGATCTTCCACCGGGCGGCCCAATGCATCCTGCCAAGCAGTGATTACCACCTCTACGGATACATTACCACATGGTACGGCAAGATGCAAACATTAGTTCGTTGACCTAATCGAACATATGTACTATAATATATGAGAGGAGTAGGAGTGTATGCAGTCGGCGTGGATGGGACGGGTAGTGGGTTGGTGATACAGGCGTTCTGTATCACTGGTGATGATATGTCATGCATGATTGCTGCAGTGTGGAAATGATGCACGGAAAGATGGCGAGACGGAAGGAGGAGAGATGGCATTGACGCTGGTGGATGCGGGATATGTGGGGTTGGCAAAGCATAAGGATTGCAGAGTCCACGGGCAGTACGCAGGAGATGGCGGCATAACAACATCATATTACGATATAGTCTTGCAGAGGCCACGGTGGCTGCTACTGGCCTTGGTAGTCATGGCGCTTACCGCTGCCGGCATTCTTGCGTTGTCTGCATCGGGCAGTCATCGTCCTCCGGCACTGAGCCAGGCATCGGTGAGTGGAAGCGGTTCGGCTATCTATTTACAGAAGGGTTCGTCAGAACACGGGCAATATGTTGACGGTGGAGAAACCGGCAGCGACCGTCCCATCCCACTGCGTCCGGGGCAAATCTACCAAGTGAGACGTGGGGACACTGTATGGGGTATCGCTGCATCTCTGGATCGGGGTTCAATGTCGAAGGCAGGCAAGATTGCTTCTGAGCTGGAAAAGGAAGTTGGTAGCAACACATTGTTCCCTGGCGAGAGCATACGGATTCCCAGTGGATAGTTGGCGAAATATGTGGAGGTTTCCCGGTCAGTTGTCTTCTTGCCTGAAGCGATTCTTGAATTTGTCTCTCAGATTTGTAATCTTCTTGTTCTCGACTTCTCCACGAAGAGCCTGGCTTATATCCCTGATCCCTGCTTTGCCCATCCTGCGAAGGTTCGCCTCTATGGACGCTGCTGATCCGAGCATCACCACGAATCCGAAGAAAGCCAGCGGAACGGAAAACGTGAAAGTTCCGATCACGATACCAAGTCCCAGCAGGAAAAGTACGATGGACCACTTCAGGTATCTTCCGGCATGACTGTATACCGTCTCCGATTGGACGCGATCGGCAAACTGCGGGTCCTCATTGAAGAGGGCCTGTTCCAATTCATGAAGTATTCGTTGCTCATGCTCAGAGAGCGGCATGACTACCCCTTTACGACCAATCCTGTTTTCTGTCCATTACCTAATCCCACTTATTATTATCGCGCAACCTACACTAGTTTACAACAGGCTGGTAGCCATAAGAATGGCATCAAGAAAGATTTTTACGGCGTAACTGCCGGGTGGCTCGCGCCGGGTGGCCGGCGAGTGGCTTGTGTGCCACGAATTTGCTATTATTAGTGTTCGGTCGCCATCAGCGGCGGAACCTTTGAAGGAATGCCTGACCAAGTACCGTCAGTTCTGTTCTTTGGGGGTTTCTATGTTCCATCAAGTAACTAGATAGTAGAGAGGTACATGTCTGTAGAATTGGCCGGATTGGCCGGATTACACGAAGAAAGTGGCTATTCAAGTGGCGCTTTTGAAGAGCCCTTTACCGGGGCGGTTACCGTTCCTGGCATTCCTTTGGGGATTACCGATGAGCAGGGCAGGTATGTGCCCAGAGAGATAGCGATGGACGATCTTGGTGACGATCAGATCAGCGCCGCTATAGATTCCAGCTTTGTCGAGGTGGAAGAGGGCAACCTAGTGGAGGGCACTGTTGTCAAGGTCGACAGGGAAGAGGTACTTGTCGACATCGGTTTCAAATCCGAAGGGGTTATACCGCTACGCGAATTGTCCATACGCAATGACGTATTGCCGGGAGATGTGGTCAAGGTGGGAGAGAAGATAGAAGCGCTGGTCCTTCAGAAGGAGGACAAGGATGGCAGGCTTGTCCTTTCCAAGAAACGCGCCCAGTACGAGAGAGCATGGTCGAGGATCGAGGACATCAAGGCCAGAGACGGTCGTGTCCACGGCATGGTCATAGAGGTCGTCAAAGGAGGGCTGATAGTAGATATCGGTTTGCGAGGATTTCTTCCGGCATCTTTGGTCGATATCCGCCGTATCCGGGAGTTGCATCCCTACTTAG
Source organism: Actinomycetes bacterium (assembly GCA_021841005.1). Classification (GTDB taxonomy): domain Bacteria; phylum Actinomycetota; class Acidimicrobiia; order Acidimicrobiales; family JAMCPL01; genus JAMCPL01. Next base: position 33,099 of record JAKBVZ010000015.1, read on the forward strand.
GCCAGGAAATGGAAGCCAAGATCATAGAGCTTGACAGGAACCGGAACAATGTGGTTCTTTCCAGGAGAGCTCTCATGGAACAGGATCAGCGCGAGCAACGGGTCCATTTTCTGGCCGATCTCAAGCCAGGAGATCGGGTAAGAGGCATTGTGTCATCAATCGTTCACTTCGGAGTATTTGTGGATATAGGCGGGATGGATGGCCTCATACACGTTTCAGAACTCTCCTGGAAACACGTAGATCATCCATCTGCGATATTGTCCGTCGGCGATGAGATTGAAGTGGAGGTACTCGAAGTAGATCCGGACAAGGAGCGCATCAGCCTTTCTCTGAAAGCCACCCAGACCGATCCATGGCATGATTTTGGGCTAACGCATCAGGCAGGAGAGCTCGTGTACGGGCGTATCACCAAGCTGGTGCCCTTTGGGGCTTTTGTGCAGGTTGGCGAGGGCATCGAAGGACTTGTGCATATTTCCGAGATGGCGTCCCATCGTGTCGATACGCCAGATCAGGTAGTCAGCGTGGGTGAGGAATTGTGGGTAAAGATCACCGATATTGACCCGCAGAAGCACCGGATCAGCCTTTCCATCAAGCAGGCCGCCGAAGGCGGCGAAGTGTCCGAGGAGTATCGAGAGGCGTTCGGGGAGCATGCCTTCGACGATGAAGGCAATTACATTGGCTACGACTTCACGGAGTTTACCCCCGAAACCGAAGCGCAGGCCGCATGGGCGGATATGGAATTTGAAGCAGGCGACAAGAGCGGAGGCGTTATCCCTACCCCGTCGCTGCCTGTGCATGAGAACGACATAGAGCACCTTGGGCCGGAGGTGGATGGAGTATCTGATGGAGTACGTTTCGCTGCTGAAGATATCCCTGAAAGTACGGCCGGTTTTGATGAATCGGAGGATAATTCCCCGGCGGGAGAGTGAACAGTTGAGAGATGCTCCAAGGGCTATCTTGTATCGTTGGCATTTGGGAGGCCGCGTCGAGCACGGACCTAGGAGTGCCGTTGTAGAAAAGCAGTACCTAGAATGCGAGATGCCACATACGTGATACGCATGAATGATGGATCTACCGGTGCTGCACCAGAGGCGATGCGCCGGTGAGCGATACGGCAATTGAGAGCAGTGGCATGAAGGTTGGAACTGCCGACTTGGCTGCGGATGGGGCGCATGATCCGGTTCCCGCCGACTCTGGCCATGGCAGGAGTGCTGCGATCACCCTGAAGGTTCTGATCGGCTTGGTGCTTGCTTTTGCAATCCTGTTGCGATTCTGGACGAAGTCCGATCTCTGGCTTGACGAGGCGTTGACCGTCAATATTTCCCATCTACCGGTGTCGCAGATTCCTGCAGCGCTGAAGCGGGATGGTGCTCCTCCACTTTATTACGTGCTCCTCCACTACTGGATGGTGCTATTTGGTACCTCTGATCTGACTGTGCGCTCGCTGGCAGGAGTTTTCGGCGTTGCCACACTTCCGGTTGCTTGGGCATGCGGTAAGCGTATCGGGGGAAGGACGGTGGCATGGGGAGCGCTACTGCTGCTAGCCGTTTCACCGTTTGCTGTCTATTACGATACGGAGGCGAGGATGTACTCGCTGGTGGTGCTGCTGACTGGGTTGGGATTCCTTTCGCTGGACCGCAGCCTGAGAAGGCCATCTGCCATTAATCTGGCTGCCGTAGCCCTGATAACTGCAGCGCTTCTCTACACGCAATACTGGGCACTGTACCTGGTCGGAGTGGTAGGGCTGTGGCTGCTGTACCACGCATTTGCCACTGGCTGGGTTGCAAGCAGGATGGTGAGGCGTAATGGCCGGAATGACCCTGCCGATGATCACGATGCCAGAGGGGTTTTCACCCGTACAATGGCCAAGCGCTTTCACCGGAATACTGCGATCGATACTACGGATTTGGATACGCCAGGGTCCGTACGGCATTTTGCAGGCATGAGATATGCGCGGTCAAATACTCTGGCCACCTTTGGCGCCATGGCCGTAGGATCGCTTACTTTCCTACCCTGGCTGCCCATATTCATTTTCCAGGCTCACCATACGGGAACTCCCTGGATCCGGCCAGCGGGACCTGAGATTATTATCCATGTGCTTGCAGAGATGGGAGGCGGGGCCAGCTTCGGAGGGCGCCTGCTCTTCCTAATTGTTGCGGCACTGTGCGTGCTGGGACTGTTCGGTACGGCCAAAGGAAGGTTGCACATCGATCTGGACCTTCGCACTAAACCGAGAGGGAGGGCACTTGCGGCCATTATTGCAGGAACATTGCTGACCGGGCTTATCGGTGGCTATATAAGTCGCAGCGCGTTTGTGAGTCGATACGCGTCGGTAGCCTTTCTACCCATCATCCTGCTCAGTGCGGTGGGTCTACTTGCAATCGCTGATCCGAGGATACGCAATGGGGTACTGGCGGTTGCAGTGGCAGGCGGGTTTGCGGCCAGCTTGCCGAATATCACCACCAATCGTACCCAGGCAGGAGAGATAGCGGCCACCCTTGCCAAATATGGCAAACCGGGAGACATAGTGGCTTACTGTCCCGATCAGCTGGGCCCGGCGGTTGACCGGCTGCTGCCGGCTGGGCGCTATTTGCAGACCACGTTTCCGAGAGGTACAGGTCCTGCTTTTGTGAATTGGATCGACTACAGGGAAGTGGTAGGCAGGGCCAATCCGTTATCGTTTGCCAACCGCCTCGAATCGATGAGACACGGTAACAACCAGATATGGGTGGTCTGGGCGCCAGGATATCTTGGGTTTGGAAATAAGTGCCAGCAGATCATACAGCACCTCCAGGACGCTCCAACCCTCAGATGGCGGCAGATGGTGGTTACGGGACCGTACTTCGAGGGCATGGGTATGTTCAGGTTTGTCCCAAGATGACCGACCAACACGGCTGGATTGCCACCGGACCGGTACGGCAACGGATGATAAGCATCTGACTGGCTTCCACCTGCGGTATGCTGGGACAGCATAAAGGAAAATATGGGTGATTCGTGACGATGTCGATCGATAGCATGATCGCCATGCCGGCGACCGGGACAGCATAAAGGAAAATATGGGTGATTCGTGACTGTAACCTTGAATAGTGCCCAAGGCCGGGGCTCGTTGAATGTGCCGAGACCTGTGGTGGCCATTGGCGCCGGACCAGCCGGATTGACCGCGGCATACAGGCTACTGCAGGGCGGTGCAGATGTGCTGGTTCTCGAGGCGGACAGCGTCGTCGGTGGGATCAGCAGGACTGTCCAGCGGGATGGCTGGCGTTTCGATATAGGCGGGCATCGGTTCTTCACCAAGGTAGCAGAGGTGGAATCATTCTGGCACGACATTCTATCGGATACGGAGTTCCTGGTGCGGCCGCGGATGAGTCGCATATTCTACGATGGAAAGTTCTTCGACTATCCGATCCGACCAGTCAATGCGCTCAAGAATCTGGGCCTGCTGGAAGCTGTCCTCTGTATGGGGTCGTATGCCTGGGCCCGCATACAGCCTCCATCTGATCAGGATACTTTTGAGGGATGGACGGCATCGCGCTTTGGTTGGAGGCTCTACCGCAAATTCTTCAAGTCATACACCGAGAAGGTGTGGGGCATGCCCGCAACTGAGATCAGGGCAGACTGGGCAGCGCAGCGGATCAAGAATCTGTCCCTGAGCAAGGCTGTGCTCCAGGCAATTTTCAAGAAGTCTGGCGGGGAGACGGTTACGAGCTTGATAGAGGAGTTCCAATATCCCAAGTACGGTCCCGGAATGATGTGGGAACGCTGCTGCGAACTTGTAAGGAGTGGCGGTGGTACTGTGTTGCTGGACAGTCCCGTGGTCTCCGTGAGGCATTCCGGTGGCTTGGCCACCCATGTCACTTACCGTAGTAATGCCGGTCGTAGCAACACGACGCTTGTGCATGAGCCGGAGATGGAGGTAAGGCACCAGTCACTTGGGCAAGCATCAGCGTCCCTTCAGTTGGATGTGCATGAGCCGGAGATAGTCCCTGCAGGCCGATCGTACCGTGAGCGCTCCACTGATGGTGGCAGTGATTCCCTACGTGAGGTGCAGGTATCGGCGGTCATATCGTCCATGCCCTTACGGGATCTGGCCACTGTCCTCGATCCCTCTCCTCCAGAGGAGGTGCTGGTCGCTGCGGGCCGCTTGTCGTACAGGGATTTCTTGACGGTGGCTCTCATAGTACCTGAATCATGCGGCTTCCCGGACAACTGGATCTATATCCATGATCCTAATGTGTATGCCGGTCGTATACAGAACTTCGGATCGTGGTCACCCTGGATGGTAAAGGACGGCCAAACATGTCTTGGTATGGAATACTTCGTCTCTGAAGGGGATGAGCTGTGGGAGATGTCGGACGAGACACTAGTGGAATTGGCAAAGCGCGAGTTGGACAGTATCGGGCTTGTCAGTGCGGACGTTGTCGAAAACGGGTATGTGGTTCGGATGCCAAAGGCCTACCCTGTATATGACGAGGGGTACCAGGAAGCAGTCGAAACCATACGGAAGTGGCTGGATATAAATGTCGCCAATGTATATCCGGTAGGTAGGAATGGGATGCATCGATACAACAACCAGGACCACTCTATGTACACCGCCATGCTTGCTGTCGAGAACATACTCCAAGGCGCTTCTCATGATGTATGGTCCGTCAATGTCGAGGCTGATTACCACGAAGAGCACGCTAAATGATTGTGGTTACGCAGGCGCGCTACGCATTTCGCCCACATTCCCATAGCCGCATTAGCGGCGGTCTATCCGTGAGGGTACCCGGTTTCGCTCCAGTTCCCGCCGCCTTCCTGGGCCCGATGGCCTATCATTGGGATCGGCAGGCGGAATCCAGTTGCCATGGCTATGCCCAGGAGAAGCATCACTACGGCCATCGTTGAATAGACAATGGCATGCTCGCCATTGATGAGCCGGCTCAGAGCGGTTGCTCCGAATGCAATCGGCAGGATGATTGCACTGACTCCAGCGGCAAAGATGAAGGTCATAGTGAGCAACCCTCTCCGGCGATGCACCCCGGTTGCAAGATAGGCAGGTAGCATGATCGATACGCAGCAGGGAGCGAACAGCGCCACCATGCCGACGAAAAAGGCGGCAACAACGGCGGTGCTGAAGAGAAGTTGACTCACGATACGATGGCTTTTTAAGCTCTACCGGAATTGGCCTTGGTGGGGTGAACCCGGTTATACATTGAATGCTGCATTTGGAGATACATGTTCCGGCTGACCCTTAGCCGAACCGGCCGGGTCTCGCCGACATATCTCGGCGATCCTCCACCACCACGAAATCCGTTGTTCGAGGTAGTAGTCCATGCTGTAGCGTGCGGGGCTGGCATAAGCGTTCAGAGCGAGCAGGCCTAGGAAGACCACGACATAGATGATGCTCGTGCCGACATCGGTCGATCCTGCGGTATACGGACCTCCGAAACCCTCGACCGTCGACCAGATGAGGAAGCTGAACACCGCTGCAGAGACATAGGTGAGCTTGCGGGCGAATCCCAATACAAGAGCGGCTGCGATGAGCGTCTCTACGATGGCGACCAGATAGGCAAAGAACATTGCCGCCGGGTGCTGCAGATGGATCCAGAAGCTGAACCAGGGCTGCAGCCAGCCTGGCTGTCCCTTTGCTTCGCCCATGATCATGCCCATGTAGCCCGAACGAAACCCCGGAGTCCACTTAAGTGCTGCATCGATGAGCCAGATCACCCCGAAAGTGATTCGCAGGGCATCTTTTGGCCAAGCGGGTGGAGTCGCAGAGTGTGGTGCCTGCCCAGAATCCGCATCCAATAGCTGTTCCTGCGTCTTGCTGGTGGTGGTGCTGGTATTTGCCTGTTCTGTCATGGGACCTCCTTATTGGTGAGTGCTGATGCTATTGAAATCCTGAATCTTGGGTATCCGCTGAGCCTCTAACATCATCTATCGTTATCATACATCTAGAATGCCATAATATACCCCTAGGGGGTAGTGCCATAGGATGGAATCGACAGGGACTAATTATGTAGGGGGATAATACGGTCATCTCTAACATGCTTCACCGTGCGATGCTACCGGCATGACAGCATGGTCATCGCCATTAAGGTCGTGGGTCGTGGGTCGTAGTTCTGGTAGTGGTGAATAGCCCTACCCCCTACACCTACTCCTTTCCCTATCCCGAGGTGTAAGCTGGCTGTGTAGGCAACTGATAACCGACCTGTTAGGTTCCAACCGGTAAATGGAGGTGGCAAGTGAGAGCAGAGATTGAAGCCGATGTTCTCGGCAAGGAACCCAGAGGTAAGGAGTCTGGCGGCGGCATAACCAACGAAGAATGCAGCCATCCGCCGGTAGCGGGAGGCAATCGCCGGCGACCGGTTCGCGGGTATGCCTCAGGCAAGGAGGATTACCTGGTACGGCTACGTAAAATCGAGGGGCAGGTGCGGGGATTGCAGAAGATGATCGAATCCGATACCTGGTGCCCTGACGTGGTAATCCAGGTCGCATCGGCGAATCGGGCATTACAGGAAGTGGCGGTTGGCCTGCTGAGCGACCATCTGAATCACTGCGTACTTTCCGCTGCGCGCAATTCGACCAGTGAGGGCGAGGACGCTTTGCTCGAGGTGGCGAGCACGATACGGCAAGTAATGCAGTTGTGACCGGCACAGCCTGCCGCGTCGTTGTCAAGGCAACCTCACGTACAGGCAGGCAACACCTGATTGCCCAAGCGTCCGTTGTTGCTTCGTCCCTAAGCCGTCCTGAGTGGTTTGACAGTGAGGCTCGCCCGGCACGTCAATACATACCCACGAAATATGCAGTGGCATTCCCGCTTCTATGACCCGTTACCGTGATCTCCAGCCTGTCGCCAGCTACCGGCGGTAGGGGGTCTATGTGAAATAGTACAACACGGGTCAGGTGTTCTCGTGTTAAGCGTTATACGCACATTATCCGGCCAATGGGCACATTGGTTCACCCGGAGCGCAGCTCCGGGTCCGGATAATACCTGTTCAACCGGCTGATCGAGGCGCTCAGTAGTCCGGACGAGGTGCCTCACGATCAGCCGGTCAACTGGCACTCCGCAACGACATCAGTGTAGCTTGGCATAGAGACCTCGTGCCGACGGATCACCTTGGGCGAGCGAAGCCCTGAATGTTTACGGCTAGGACGTCAGGCTAGCCATCGCATCAGGCTGGGCTGTCAGGCTGGAGGATCAGCGATGGTGTCGCTGTAACGATGATGACAAACAGCAAGAACGTCATGATATGTACAGACGTACACCATAGGCAGATTGCCCCGACGTCGAACAGTTCGACATAAATGAGGTAGATCACAAAGCACATTCCCACGACAGAAAGCGCCAACCTGGCCAGGTGTATGTTACGCACAGGAGTGCGCCAAGCGGCTGGAATGCTCAACACCATCATGGAAAGGAAGAAGGGAAGCCCCAGCACCGCCACAGGGATACCGAAGATGACCGACTGCGGGCTGGTGGTCACCTTCGCACAGTTGATCAGAGACGTGGTGGAACAGACCAGTGGTACCGCTCCCCTGTCATAGTGAGTGAGGGTCAGGTAGGTGGAGACTCCCGTGCCGATGGCAGCCAGTACAAGACAGGCCATCTGGCGCCACGCCAACCGTATAGGCCTCAGATCATTGGTTGACATGGGACTCACCTCCTACTTGCATGCAGCGGTGAAGCCAGCGTGCGTAGTACGGGCACCGGATGATCAGCCAAGACCCATACTGCTCTGGGCTGCCTTGACCGGAGCGCTGGTGCATACCGATGAGGGCTGATCCTTGGTAATCGAGCAGATCGCACCCGTAATGTAGTTAGCGACTCCGATGACAGCCTTGCCAAGCGTAGTATTGCCACCCTTCACCTGACTTGCAATCTGGTACCAGTTGAGCCCGGACAAGAGCGCAGGATTATAGCTTGCGCCAGAGATAATTACCTTGTTCCCGATATCCACAAACGGTATAGCACCAGAAGAGGAAGTAGATGTCGCCGGCCCCGTATAGGGTGGACCATCATATTTAGCCACAAGCGCGCTCTCCGTCTTTGTAGGAGTCATAAGAGTCGTGTAGCCACCACCTGATGCAAGTGGCTTGTTGGTCTCGTACTCCACTGGCACGAAGGACAGGTACGGGCTGGCAAAGCTGGACTTGTAGAAGCTGAATGTATTGGTCTGCGGGTAGACATCAATCGCCGACGATGTGGTGATCCGAAGGTGGCTGAATGTCCCGAATCGGCTCAGGGCAACCACCACTGGCCAGCGCTCGGTTGCGCAGAAAGGACAGTACTCTGCACCGAAGTAGAACACCTCGGGCTTGCCATTGTCCACAAGCGGAGGCTGGCTCTTAGTGATCTTTATCGGAGGATTGAAACTTATGGTACTTGACAACGACTTGCTCGGAACCCCAACCGAGTCGAACTCTGACAATGGTATCGTAGTCACATCCTTCACCACCGATGTAGGTGCAGGTTGCGACGAGGCCGCCTTGGATGAGCTGGAGGATGACCCGCTGAGCTTGACGGCCACCACCACCGCCACGATGACGATGACCAAGAACACCGCACCCCACGCCATGAACGCAGTGGACCTCCCGGCACCCCGCCCCTGACCAGACCCACCTGCGACCTGGCGGTTCCTGCCTGCCTTGGCATCCTGATCCCGGTGCGGCCGGCCACCACTTGACGCATGTCCACCTTCTCGGTAAGTGCCGACACCTCCACCCAAGCGACCAGCTGGCTTGGATGCCTGCGATGCACGACCCGCACTAGGAGAACCCGATCGAGACGTTGGCTTCCCCCTGGAAGACCCCGATCCGCCAGACCCTATACCGCCCTGCCTGCCACCGGCTGGCTGGCGGTTGCCCTGGGTGCCCGCGCTCCTTTTCTCTTGCTTGTTCTCATCAGCCATGGTCCAAGGTTACCACTCTTTCAGAATCCGCAACAGTGCGCCTGCATACGCCTCCATATAAATCGAGGTGGCACTGATGATACAAGGACAACGGTGAACTGCCGCGTCCTTACAGACGGGGCACTCTCGCCTGGAATCCGGTAGAACGACGGTAGAACGTAGGAAGTTTGCGGCTACATCCAGGTGAACCTCCCGCCCTTACGGAAGGGGATTGCGGCCGACATATGGATTCAAGTGCTTGCACTGTTCGTGAATCGCGTGGTGGAACTGCGCGACAGCAAAGCCCTACGCTTCATGACCTCTCCCGTGAAGGCTCTCCCCCTGGCGAGCCGGGTCAAAATATCCAACTGCCCATTCGGTCTTGCCAGCATCCACGAGTGCCCCCCGGGTACCCAGAGCACCTTTTCCCCACTTGCTACCTCGAACTCCTCCGCTGTGGCGGCATGGGCTATCCTGTCAAAGCAGCCCCAGACCGGAAGCAGGGGTATCTCGCCCTTCTCCGCAAGATTACGGATATCAGCCGTCATGTCTATTGTGAACAGCATTGCTCCCACCGGGATCGTACGTCCGAGCGATCTAACGTTGCGCCTGAAATCAGGTAAAACCGCCCTTATGGTCTCCGCCCTGCGCCTGCCTACAAGCATGTCGGGCAGATCGAACACCAGCGCTGCAACAAGATCAGCCACATTGGCTACATCAGGGGCAAACGGCTTTATCGCATCCACTATCAGCCCGTTACGCTGCCGCCATCCCGGCGTAGCGGCGCCATCTCTGTAGATGATTCCAAGAGTTCTTTCAGGATACTGCTCGGCAAATGCCACCGCAATCGCCCCACCCATTGAATGACCCATCAGGAGCGCCCTGTCTATGCCAAGATGGTCCATGAGAATGGCAACCTGTCCGGCCATCTCGTACACGTTCACTTGTCGCCACGGCAACGGATCGCTACCACCAAAACCAGGCAGGCTGGGCGCGAGCACCCTCCATCCAAGCCCTTCCGCCAAGTAACGCGACTCTTCCCAGTACATGCCGCCACCCGCAAAGAACCCGTGCAGGCTGACCACCCACATCGGTTCCGGTATGCCTGCAGGATCAATGGGGATGTCATCATAGTTGTCACTTACGGCGTAGCGTAGCCGACGACCTTCCACCAGTAATACGTTGTGTATCATGTGCACTGCATGCTTGATGCGCCTGCCGCCCGTATCGAAGGATGCGGTCGAACGATCCGCCTGTCTCCCGCGCTGCTCCGGAACCACCTGCTTTCTGTGCTGCTCGGACGTACTCGATCTCCCGACAGGCCTCCTAGAAAATTGAGAAACCGTACGCGTCCCTTCGACAGGATACAACTTGGTGTTCCTCCAAGTAGGCAGGAGGTCCGAAAGGTCTCTCAACGGCCCTATAAATGGCGTGTTCATGGTGTTTGACCAAGGATAGCGCTAAGCCGCTCGCATGTGGTGGACACCTCGCTCATTCCGTGGCTCGAGACTGAGGCCTCAGCGTAGGAAAGGCGATCACGTCCCTAATGCTCGGCTGATCGGTCAGCAGCATGACAAGACGATCCATGCCCATTCCCAGACCGGCAGTGGGAGGCAGTCCATGCTCGAGCGCGTGTATGTAGTCCTCGTCCACCGTCATCGCTTCCTCGTCACCATTGGCATGCCGGAGCGCTTGCATCTCGAACCTCGACCTCTGATCATCGGGGTCAACCAGCTCCGAGAAGGCATTGGCAAGTTCCCTACCTGCTATCACCACCTCGAACCTCTCCACCAACGCCTGGTTGTCCCTGTGGCGCCGGGCAAGAGGAGAAACCTCTACGGGAAAGTCTTTCACGATCACAGGACCCCAAAGATGCGCTTCGCATGCCTTCTCATATATCTCCATCAAGAGTTTCCCGCTACCCCAACCACTCTCAGGAACAGTCCCCAGATCTCTCAGGAATTCGGTCATCACTGTAACAGGGGTATCCACTGTAAAGGCGCAACCAGTACTCTCCTCCACCAGCTCCTCCAAGGTGGCCCTCCTCCAAGGTGGCTCGAGATCCACCTCCTTGCCTTGGTAAATGATCCTGGTGGTACCCAGTAATTTCCTGGCGAGAGTACTGACGAGCGACTCCATGGACACCATGAGATCCTCGTAATCTGCATACGCTTGGTAAAGCTCCAGGATGGTGAACTCAGGGTTATGCCTGGGCGATATTCCCTCGTTCCGGAAGACCCGGCCAATCTCGAACACCTTTTCGAAACCTCCGACCACCAGGCGTTTCAGGTAGAGCTCCGGCGCTATACGGAGGTAGAGATCCATGTCCAGCGCATTATGGTGAGTTACGAAGGGTCTAGCCAGCGCGCCGCCTGCAATAGGATGTAGCATGGGTGTCTCCACCTCGACGAACCCTTCCTCCTCCAACATCCTCCTGGTCTCACTTATTATGGTAGAACGCGACTGGAGTATCTCACGAGAGCGTGCGTTGGCCCACAGATCCACCTCCCGTTGCCTGTAACGGATCTCCACGTCGGTGATGCCGCGCCACTTGTCTCCGAACGGCAGCCTGGCCTCGGCCAGCATCACCCAGTCCTCCACCAGTATCGACAACTCGCCCCGCTTTGTCTTCACCACCTTGCCATTGGCCCCTATCCAATCGCCGAGAGAAAGCCTGGTGAACTCCTTGAACTTTGCCGTGGTAGCTGCACGGGCAAATAGCTGTACCTGCCCGGAGGAATCCACCAGGGTCACAAAAGCGATCTTCCCCTGGCTTCTGACGAGCATCGCCCTGCCGGCCACGCTGTGACGCACTTCGGTCTCTTCTTCGGCAGCCAGGTCCGAGAACTGGTCATGCAGCAAAGCGGCGGTCGTGGTTCTCTCGTAACGGTACGGTATGCAAGATGATGGGTCTTCAGCCATGTCCACTCATACTACGGCGATACACCAGCCTGAGGCCATATAGTGTAAGCCAGGGATCGAGATGCTCCACAGCCTTGCAGTATGGAACCACCAATTCAGCAAGCCCACCCGTGGCCACCACCGTCGCGTGCCCTCCGAGTTCCTCGCGGAACAACCCACACATGGTATCCAGTTGCCCTGCAAACCCGTAGAGTACCCCGGACCGGATGGATTCCGCCGTCGATCTTCCGATCACCGACTTTGGCTGAGTGAGCACGACCTGGCTGAGAGCGGCAGCATGAGCAAAGAGGGCATCCATGCTGATAGACACTCCCGGCATTATCGCTCCTCCGAGGTACTCCCCGCCCGCGGATATGCCGTCCAGAGTGGTGGCGGTGCCCAGATCAGCCACTATGCAGGGACCTCCGTAAAGATTGTACGCGCCGATGGCGTTGGCAATCCTATCAGGCCCTACCTCTCTCGGGTCCTCGTACAGTATAGGCATGCCGGAACGGAATCCCGGTTCCAGCACCACCAGTCTCACGCCGGGCAGCCACTTAGCGGCCATCGCACGCAAGGAGGCAGCGGCATTCGGAACAGATGAGGTGACCGCTATGCCATCCACGACATCCTTGATGTCCATCCCTGCAAGCCTGAGCAGGTTTGAGAAACTCATCGCGTACTCGTCCGCGGTATGTTCGGGAACAGTAGAGATACGCCAATGATGCACAAGGGTATCCGGGATCGGGCCGGTACCTCGAAAACTTACCTCACTCCCCGAATTCGTGTCACCCCGCGGGCTGTGCCCATCCGCCGGGCTCTCCTCGAGGTGGAACAGGCCGATCACCGTCTCGGTGTTCCCGATATCTACAGCCAGCAGCACTTTACAGCCTTGACACCAGGACAACTTTGCAACAACCTGCTGCGGCCACTATGCCGCAGCCCGTGCACTGGCCTGATGACCTTGACACCAGGACAACCTTGCAACAACCTTACAATCCTATCCCGCCGACGCGACCGGAATGTCCAGCCCCAGGTCGACCGCCGGTGACGAATGCGTAAGAGCACCTACCGATATGAAGTCGGTGCCTGCAGCAGCGTAAAGTGGCGCTGTCTCCAAGGTGACGCCACCTGATACCTCCACCAGCACGCGCTTCCCGCCGGCTCGCGAGCGCAACGCCACTACGCAAGCAGCCACCTCGTCAGGAGTCATGTTGTCGAGTAGCACCATCGTTGCACCGGCATCCTGAGCTTTGATCGCCTGTTCCATCGTATCGCACTCCACCTCCACCAGCTTGAATGGCCACAGTTCACGTGCACTGGCAACCGCTTCGGCAATGGACGACCCAACCAAATGATTGTCCTTCACGAGCACGGCTTCCGACAGATTACCCCTGTGGTTCCTCCCACCGCCGGCTCGAACCGCGGCTTTCTCCAGTGCCCTAAGCCCTGGAGTGGTCTTGCGCGTGTCGAGCACTGCCGTAACCTGGCTGGCCCGCGATACCACCGCAACAAACCTGTCCGTCAGCGTAGCCACCCCTGAGAGATGGCACAGGAAATTGAGCGCCGTCCTCTCCGCTGTAAGGATGGACCGCAAAGGACCAGCCACTTCCGCAACCACCGATCCCCTGGTTATCCTGCCTCCGTCGGGAATCCTCCAATCGACCGCTATCGAACTGTCGACTTGACGAAATGACTCTGCAGCGCAGAGACCGCCGGCCACTATGCCATCCTCGCGGGCAACTATATGTAGCTGTGCGCTGCGATCGCCAGGTACCAGCTTCGCGGTGGCATCGCCGAGTGGGAGAAGATCCTCCGCCAGCGCAAGCGCAACCGCTTGGCGAACGGCCAATATCGGGGGGTCGTATCCGCTACTCATCACCTCTCTGTCCTGATCACCCATGCTCTACACCCTCTCTCCGTGCACTATCCTTACGATCCCTGAGTCGGCTGCAAATGGATACTCCACCCGAGCATGAGCCCCTCTGGTCTCCTTGCGATAGAAAGCGGAACGGACCAAGGCACCGGCGACAGTGCACAGATTGCACAGTTCGGCACGATCACGTATCGCCGCATGGTCGCGCCCGATCATCTGGGCTTGGCCACTACGACCCGTGCCGGCACGGTCCCCATCGCTATAGCTACCATCGCTGCGGTCCACGTGCAGCATAGGCTTAGCAGCAGTGACAGAAGGGCCAGAAGGTGCAGAAGGTGCAGCAGGACCAGGGTTTGAATCCACCTCGGTACCGTATCCGGCACAGGCGCTTTCACGAAGTGCATCGCCAATCACGCGGGCAACCTCCTTTAGGCTCTCTGCAGAACGCAATACGCCTGCACCACGTGTCATGACATCTTGAAAGTGCGAGCGTACCTTTGCGATGTCGTTGCTTTTCAAACCCTCCTGCCCAATCCCGGCGCCAGCACCCACAGCGGTATCTGCATCTGCACCGTAAGCGCCCCTGCGATGTACGCTCCCGTACATAGACATATCCGGGACAGGAATATCAATACCGAGCAGTTCCGCCTGCTCATCCTCCAACGCTGCTATCACCTTGCATCCAACTTTGCTCGGCATACCCATCCAGCCTCTCATGGCTCCAGTGGCTTCGGCACGATCTTTACCGGCAACGATAGCTCGAGCTGCTCTGAGGCCATACACCAGGCCTTCCAGCAGCGAGTTCGACGCCAAGCGGTTAGCGCCATGCACACCGGTACAGGCAACCTCACCTGCAGCAAACAGTCCTGCGCAAGCGGTAGCGCCATCAAGATCGGTAAGCAGCCCACCTGAAATGTAGTGCGCTGCCGGGGCAACGGGAAGCCAATCCGTCGCCGGATCGAGTCGAGCGACACTGAGCGCCTCCGCTATAGTAGGGAAACGTATCGCAAAGTCCAGGAGCTGAGTGGCATCCAACCACAGATGAGACACTCCCTGCTCGATCATCTTATGAGCCATTGCCCTGCTCACCTGGTCACGAGGCAACAGCTCGTCGACCCACCTATTCCCATCCCTGTCGCGCAGCACGGCACCATGGCCACGCAGCGCTTCCGACAGCAGCGGGCGGGGTATCCCGGGATAGTACAGTGCAGTGGGATGGAACTGGAAGAACTCTAGATCGGCAACGGGAACACCTGCCCTCAACGCCATAGCCACACCGTCTCCCGTAGCCTCCAGCGGGTTGGTGGTAACCGAGTAAAGCTGCCCCGCCCCTCCGGTGGCCAGAAGAACCACTCCTGCCCTTACCTCGCGCTGATTCCCTGAAACATCCACGCAATGGACGCCCTTGCAACGCCCATCCTCGATAATCAGATCCAAGCTGAACCAGCCTTCCATAATGGCCAGATCACTGTCACGCACCGCCTCGACAAGCGCACGCTCCACCTCGGCTCCCGTCGCCACCCCGCCGGCATGAAGTACCCTGGCGGTGGAATGGCCTCCTTCCCTAGCTCGCAGGTAATTACCGATCGTGTCACGATCAAACATCATGCCTGCACCGATAAGTTTCACGATCGCATCAGGCCCTTCTTCCACGAGTACTCTGACAGCATCCAGATCGCACAGATCGTGTCCGGCGGCAAGGGTGTCTGCAATGTGGAGATCCGTGCTGTCCTCGTCACCAGGCAATACCGCAGCAATGCCACCCTGGGCCCAGCGGGTCGCCGACTGGCTCAACTCACCCTTGGTGAGTACGCCAGCTCGTAACCCTTCCACCCTGCTCAACCCGAGAGCGGCAAACAGGCCAGCCACCCCGCTGCCCACCACCAGTACGTCGAGGGAAACCGCTCCCTGGTCGCTATCCTGTGACATGCCGGTTACTCCCAGCTACGCGAGGTGGGTTCGAGTACTGCTGAGATCGCTGGAAGCGGGCTGTTCGATGCATCGACATGCACCACTACCGGGTGGTATCCATCCAATTCGGCCTGTTCGTAGTCTGCATAAGTCAAGATTATCACCTTGTCGCCCGGATGGACCAACCTGGCTGCCGCACCATTCAGGCAGATCTGGGCGGCACCGCCCTTGATGGCGTATGTCTCGAAACGAGCACCATTGTCGATATCAAGCACCGCGACCTGTTCGTTCTCCAGTATGTCCGCCAGATCCATCAGCGTAGGATCTATACTGATGGATCCCACGTAATCAAGGTTGGCTTCCGTTACGGTAGCCCTGTGTATCTTCGATTTGAGCATACGCCTTCTCATAATTCGCGACAACCCCCGTTACGCAACATCCACCATACCTGCCGCACCTGCATCGCCTGCTGCATCCACAGCACTTGCCCCACCTGCACTATCTCCAGCATGGGGGGCTACCGCATCTGCAACCCCTACCGCCTGCGCCGCCAGTATCTTCACGCCGATATTATCGATCAGACGCACACTGCCGACTCGGGCCGCCACCAGCAGGCGCAACTCGCTGGCAGTCGCCGGTTCCATACCGGGGGGTGTGAGGGGGTGTGGGCGTGGGTGTGAGGGGGTGTAAGCGGATACCGGGGGGTACGAGGGTTCAGTCGTGCCATTGCACTTTACCGGCGTGCCAGGAGTGTGAGGGGGTGTGGGTATGAGGGGGTGCGAGGAAGGCAGTAAATCGAAAGTGTCCGCCCGTACCACCTCGGCATAATCTGGCGACACCCCATCCTCCTTGCTCATCTCGCCGATCATGGCATCCCTTATGGAGATAGTCAGATCGGATGCCGTCCATGGCAATCCCACGCTTCCAGCTACTCTCTCGCCCGCCTTCAGTGCACGGTACAGGCAGCGAGCAGCCCTCCTCATCTCCGGCGGCAGGAGCTTGTTGCGGCTGGAAAGGGCAATACCGTCGTAGTCCCTCACCGTCGGGCAGGCCACCACCTCCACCGGGAAGAACAGATCCCTCACCATCTGGCGCACCACCATGACCTGCTGGTAGTCCTTCTCGCCGAAGTAGGCCCTACATCTACCTGCGAGGGCGAACAGCTTTGCCACAACGGTTGCCACTCCGTCAAAATGTCCCGGCCTCGAAGCTCCTTCGAGCAATTCGCTTATCCCGCTCACATGTACCATCCCTGCAGGATTGAACGGGTAACCTGGATACATCTGGTCCACGCTTGGTGCGAATACAATACCGGCCCCGTGGCTACGGGCAATCTCAATGTCTGCGTCAAGATCACGCGGGTAGTTCTCGAGATCGGAAGGATCATTGAATTGCAGAGGGTTGACAAATATCGTAACGACCACTACGTCACACTCCCTGCTGGCACGATCTATCAATGAAGCATGGCCTGCATGCAGTGCCCCCATGGTCGGTACCAGCCCGATGGAAAGCCCTTCGTTGCGCAAACGGTCCAGGGTGGACTGCAACTCCTGGCTGCTCTCGATCACCTGCACCTGTCCTGCCACGGGATGGCGACCACGATCACGGGAGGGGGAGGCATGGGAAGAAAGTGCTACACCTGGCAACTCTAGCGTACGTCCGAGTAGCCCATCCACGAGACGCAATCCAGCCATGTACAGATCCCTCTCGTCAGGATCAAGCGCGGCGAGATGTCCAACCAGCGTTTCGCTGTCGCCCCTTGCCGCAGGCCCAGTGAGCGCACCAGCCGGTCCCAGGTGCCTTACGTCGTCAAGAGCAAAGCCGGCTAGGTCAAGGAAAGGCGCCAGATCAAGGCCTGCAGCAATGGCGATCCTCTCCACCTGGCTCATCAGGGCAACCAGGTGATTTGCCGCTACACAGGCAGCGGCATGATACAAGACCCTCGAAGCACCACCCACATGAATGGCTCTCCCACGGAGATTGCCAACCATCTCCACCACTTCGTCCACCCGAGGATCTCCTGCAACCGCAAAGGTGATGCCGCCCAGCAATCGCTCCCTACCGGTATCCGGGTCGGGCAACGATACCAGAGGATGGAGCGACGCTCTATTGGGATGAGGATAGAGCACATCCAGGCCAGTGGCCCCTGAAAGATGCACTACGGTTGCACCTTCGTCAGGTTCAATTGCACCAGCGACAGATTCAATCGCCCTATCGGGAACTGCCAACAACAGGACATCGGTATTGCGAGCCATCCCGTTGAGAGCCATATCGCGGCCAAATGGTCCCTCGACCGAATAGCCCACTTCTTTCAATGCTGATGCAAACGACGATCCAGCCCTACCCGCACCAACTATTCGGACACTTTTCATCCAGTTCCTTTCTGCGCTACAGTCCTTTTGGAGGTACCGGTCGCGTCAAGTCATCCTTCAACCAGTCCACAGCCGACCGACCATACAACCGGCCATGTCATGCCATGGAACTCCTATTATTCATCGTATCACCGTGGTCGCCGGCCTGCCAGCCACTTCCGATCAGCCAGTTGGCAACAATAGTTACATGTCCGCCTAAAGAGATCGCACGACACAGCCATGCAGTTCACGCTTGTACTATACAAACGGTCGATCACCTAGCCGCATGATCATCGGGTCGATCGTCCGCTGAAACGGTACCAAACTTCCATACTCGCCCGGTCGCCCCCTGGAACACATCCTCCGGAACGAGGCCGGGCTCCAGATCCCTGAGAGGCTCCAGTACAAACTTTCGCTCCCACATACGCGGGTGCGGTACTACCAGGTCCTCCGTCGCAACCGTCTCTCCCTCTACCAGCAGGATGTCCACATCCAAGGTACGTGCTCCATGATGCTCCCTGCGTACCCTGCCCGCCCTGGTCTCCAACTCGTGACAGAGCATGAGCAACTCCCTTGCAGGCAGGTCCGTCACCAGCCGGACAACCATGTTCAGATACGGACCCTGGCCTGGCGGGCCCCCCAGCGGCTCCGTCTCGTAGACAGGCGACAGAGATGTCTCTCCCTGCTCTCCCTGGATGGCCCGGACCGCTTCCTGGAGGTAACCCAGGCGATCCCCCAGATTGGACCCTAGCCCCAGGAATACATTCCTCACCGCCACCCACCAAGATTCACCGCCGCGCCCCGCGCCCCAGGCATCTCCACGGTTACTCCGACGCCACTTACGTGGTACTCGATCGGAGGGTATAGCTTACGCACCGTGGCCGCCACGTATCCCACCCGATCCCCGTACTCGTTTCTTATGCGTTCCACGATGGACCCGGCAAGTGACTCCAGCAGCCCGTGGGGTGGGCCTTCCAGTACCTCTACAGCCAATGCCACAATATCGCCGTAATCCAGAGTATCGGAAATATCATCGGTAGCATATGCACTACCGCCAGCCGGCTCCACCAGTAGGTCAATTTCGAAAGGCTGCGCATGCTCCTGCTCCTCCGGGGTAAGGCCATGCCTTCCCAGAACGCGTATGCCGTCAATGGCAATTGTGGTTCCCGCTACGGGAACGTGTAGCCCCACATGGGCAGGAGGAGCTGCTGGAACAGGAGGACTTCCGGAGGTTGCTGCTGCCGGGGAGCGTTTCGCCGGCGGGTCGGCGGTCTGCGGGCTTTCAGCCAGGCGCATCGTGCAAACCGATGGTGGATGCCACGGCGATGATCTTCCTGCCCTCCGAGGAGAGATGCACCTTGGTAAGCTTCTCCATGACTTCGATCACCTGGATATTGGTGGCCAATCGCTTCGACCATAAGAGGTATCCACCCATAGCGCCCACCAGCCTGTCATCCACCCCGTCGGCATGCAGGAGTATCTTCTCTCCGGCAGATATCAAGCGATCCATGCTCGAATAGAGCACTTTCAACGACGCGGCGCCGTTACTGCCATAATGGAGCGGTATGTGTGAATACGGCATGCCGCCCTCTTCGTATGCCGCCAGGTTATGAGGGGACTGCAGTAGGGAGACTATCCTGGTGAAACCATTCACCCGCAGCCATATGATCTCCTCCTCGCGCCTCACCTTACGGTGCGCTGACCCGGAACCGCCCGGTCTCTCGCTTATGGCCACCTGGTCAAGCAACACCCACTTGAAGTTTCTTGGCTCTATGCCATCCGCCCATTTTCCCCGCAACGTAGTCATACAATCCTCATCCAACAAGTGTAGCAGGCAGCACTTGTGATTGTCTATGGCTTTCCGGAGGCGGCTTGCGGGGCGGGTCTCGTCAGTTATGCTTGGTTTGCGCCCACGGGATGCCCTTGTCCATGTCCGTATCCCTTGGCAGCCCCAGTATCCTTTCCGCCATCTGGCTGCGCAGTACCTCCGAAGTCCCACCCTCTATTGTTGCTGCCCTTGCCCTGAGGAAGGTCTGCGCCCTAGCTCCAGCCGCCTTGTCATCCGGCAACCATGCAACAGCGGACATACCATTGGCATCTATGGCAAATGTGGACTTACGCTGGTTGAACTCAGCGTTGAATACTTTGTTGACAGCCCCTTCGGGGCCAGGTTGAGCACCCCTCATCCTGGTAGCATTGGCCCTGAATGTGGTTATCTCTTTCACCTCGGATTCCACATAGATCCTGGCGATTTTCTAGCGTACAGCAGGGTCATCCCTACGTGGCAAGTCTCCCAGGAATGTCTGCCATGGATCCTTCCTCGTCCCGCCGAATATGGATACGGGATCCAGGGATATGCCGGAAAGAGCAGTACGTGCGTTCATCAGGGTGGTCCGGGCGCACCGCCAGCCGTCACCTACCCGTCCAACCCTGTTGGCATCCGGGATACGCACATCTGCTAACAATCCAGGCCTCGCCCGAGAGCCCGCCATACTCTTTCGGCCACAGTGGTGCGGCATAGGGAGTGCGGCCCATCGTTCCCATCCAGGTCAGGAAGTTCCATCCGGATGTCGTCTTGACCTTCTCGAACCTTTCCACGTCTCCGCTGTCCACTGCATCCATCCAATCCCTGCCCAGCGCTTCCGCCAGCCATTGCCTGAATTCGCGGCGGAAAGCGGTCTGTTCCTCCACCTCTTCCAGTTCCCAGCGCCTCATTACTCCTTTGCATCTCGATGGCGATTCCTTGTAGGCGCCCTGTCCCGATCCGGTCCTAGGAGTGCATCAATGCCTCCTTTGCATCTCGATGGCGATCGTGTGAATATAATAGACTGGATGGTCAAGCCGGTCAATGCCGACCAGAAATAGTAGCGAGCGGGCAACGTCGTGCCAGGGCAGTATTATATCTGTATGCATCCCGTAAGTGAACGTGCTGTCCATGCTGACGCCGCAGGCAGACGATACGCCATTACCCTGCTGGAGCGTTGTACGATGCCTCCTGCAGGTTCCCATGTCGACTGTGCGGTATCTGGAGGGCCGGATTCCGTAGCCCTGATGATACTGGCCATCCATGCGGGATGTGAGGTGACCGCTATCCATGTGGACCACGGCTTGAGGGAAGGATCAGGTAGGGAGGCGGGTGTCGTGGCGAAGGTAGCGTCGAGGTTTGGGGCAGGCTTCGAAGCGGTACAAGTAGACATCGCTCACGGAGCTAATCTGGAGGCCAGGGCCAGGGAGGCACGTATGAAAGCTCTGCCGGATGGGGTTTCCACCGGACACACCATGGATGACCAGGCGGAGACGGTCCTAATATCTTTGCTGCGCGGCTCGGGCCTGGATGGCGTGTCCGCCATGAAGCCCGGCATACGTCATCCAATACTGAACTTACGCAGGGCAGAAACGGTCCAGCTTTGCGAGATGCTGGGCGCGGAAACCGTGGACGATCCGACCAACGCCAGCAACCAATTCCTGCGCAACAGAGTGAGACACCAGCTTATCCCGCTCTGTTGCGAGATTGCTGGCAGGGATGTGGTGCCGTTGCTGGCCCGCCACGCCTTGCTCGCACGGGAGGAGTCGGATTTTCTGGATGACTTGGCTAATGGCATAGATCCTTGCGACGTAAATGCCTTGAATGGCACCGGCAAAGTTCTTGCCCGGCGGGCAATCAGAGAATGGTTGCGCTCCGGAGAATATCGCTATCCTCCTGACCTGGCCGGAGTGGAGCGGGTGTTGTCGGTGGCTGCAGGCGAATGCAAGGGGACTGACGTCGTGCCGGGCATCCATGTGAGCCGTTCCAGAGGCATGCTGACCAAGACCCGCAAGCCGCCGGCTTCAACCATGGGGAAGAGGTCAACAAGACCCACAACGAGTAAGAGGCTCAGCGGATAGGCAGCTTGGAATAGGGAGCCGGTTATCCAGGCAAGCAGCGCAAGGCAGAGGAGGAAGGGCAGGCTAGAGCGCCTGGACAACGACGACAACACAGCGATGCGACGGCTGGGGGCCGACAAGCCCGAGATGCCTATTCGCTGAGCCTCTCAGTCTTAATAGGATCTTTTGATGCAACAGAGCTGGGTGAATACGTATTAGAAGGAATTCACCGGGGAAAGCCCGGCGACTGTGCTGCAACTGCCTCCAAGAGCGTGAGCGCCTCTCTGGTGGCGCGCACGTCGTGTACCCTCACCACGGATGTACCGGTCATAAACGCCCATACGGCAGTAGCCAACGAACCGGAAAGGCGCATGGACGGATCCAGTGTCTCGCCGGCGTGCCGTGCCCCCAGCACGCCAAGGAAACTCTTGCGGCTGGTACCGACAAGAACGGGAAACCCGTGAGATGCCAGCCTGGGAAGCGCTCTGAGCAGCTCCACATTGTGCACAAGAGTCTTCCCAAACCCGATCCCGGGATCTATCCACACCTCCTCCACCCCGGCATCCACGGCCCTGGACGCCACATCCAGCAGAAAGCTCTCGACCTCGGCCACTACGTCGCTATATGTAGGAGACTCCTGCATATCCTGCGGATCACCCTTCATATGCATGGCTATCCAACCGGCATGGTGATCCGCTGCCACGGGGTAGAGGGAACCGGAAACATCGTTGATTATGGATGCGCCAGCCCGTACGGCCTCGCGTGCGACGGCATCCTTTCGAGTATCGATGGAAATCCGGGCATGCTTGGCAAGTTCGCCAACTACTGGTAGTACCCTGTCCATTTCTTCCTGCTCGCCAAC
Source organism: Actinomycetes bacterium (assembly GCA_021841005.1). GTDB lineage: Bacteria > Actinomycetota > Acidimicrobiia > Acidimicrobiales > JAMCPL01 > JAMCPL01. The sequence continues at coordinate 55,734 of JAKBVZ010000015.1, forward strand.
CGGCGATGCACCCGGCCTAGTGGATTCGCCCCCGATGTCCAGGATGTCCGCGCCCTCGGCAACCATCTCCATGCCTCTTTCAATGGCCATACCGGGCTCGGGGTACCGGCTGCTGGGAAAGAAGGAATCGGGGGTTACGTTGATTATGCCCATTATCGCCCGGTGCCCGCCCAGCGTGGCATGGAGTCTCGTCGATTCCGAAATTGCATTTATCGAGCCATCATGCACTGCCCGGTCATCTGCTGAGCCATCATGCACTGCCCGGTCATAGACCAGGCCACTGCCTGCAAACAGACCAGTCACTGAACCGCTAACCATTGGTTCCATGCACAAAAGACATGGCTTCGAGGCGCGTCCTCGGGTCGTCACGGAACACTCCCCTCACTGCAGACGTAATCGTCATCGTCCCCGGCTTCTTGACGCCTCGCATAGCCATACAGAGATGCTCCGCCTCTACTACCACCAGCACGCCCCGCGGCGACAGCACCGCTTCCATCGCGTCGGCTATCTGCGTGGTCATCCGCTCCTGCACCTGGAGCCTACGTGCATAACCCTCTACGAGCCTAGCCAGCTTGGACAAGCCGGTAATCCTTCCCTCCCTGCCAGGGATATAAGCGACATGCGCTTTGCCCAGAAATGGAATCAGGTGATGCTCGCACATCGACCCGAACGGTATATCCTTCACCATGACCATTTCCTCATGGCCAGCAGCAAAAGTAACCTCTAGGTGCTGGGATGGGTCCTGCTCGATACCGGCGAATATCTCGCTGCACATGGCGGCCACCCTCTTGGGAGTCTCATGCAGCCCGTCACGGTCAGGATCCTCGCCAATGGCATGGAGTAGCTCCCTGACCGCATTCTCGGCCCTCTCCATGTCCACGCTCACTGCTGTACCCCCAGAGAATGCCGTGCAGGAAGGTACTGTACCCCCAGAGGACACTGCCTACCGGTCAGACGGTTTGCTCCAGCAGGGCGCCGCGCCATCGACAAACGCTGTAGTGCAGTGCGATACCGTACCTCAGGAAGCTTCGGGGCCAGTATATATATATACGTCTCGGAGATTGCGGTAGCGCTCATTCATATCCAACCCGTACCCGACCACAAAACGCGGAGGGATATGAAAACCTGCGTAACGCACCTCCTGATCCGCTCGCCGCACGCCATCTTTCACCAGCAATGCACATACCTCCAGGCTAGCAGGATTGCGAGCAAGCAGGCTACGCTTCAGGTAGGAAAGGGTAAGCCCGCTGTCCACTATGTCCTCCACAATGAGCACATGCCGGTCGGTGAGATCCGTGTCTAGGTCCTTGATGATCCTTACCACCCCGCTGGTGGAGGTGGCCGAACCATAGGATGAGATCGCCATCATGTCTATTTCCAGAGGGATATCCAATTCCCTGATCAGATCTCCCATGAAAATCAATGCGCCTTTCAATACTCCGACGAGCAACGGCACGCGCTCCGAGTAATCTGCAGCCAACTCGGCCGCCAACTCAGCAGTCCGCTTCCGTATGTCTTCTTCGGACACCACTATCTCACCGAGATGTTCATAGCCTTCACGCATTGCAATTACCTCCGCTGCCTCTGCTGCTCCGCTGCCTCCGCTGTCCAGCCATTAGGCGATACACTTCGCAGCAAGGCGCCGCCGATCATCATACACAAGATGCCGCCGCCCTGCAGTTCCAAGCCCTGAACAGCCGGATCCCCCAGAAGCACTAGCGGGAATTGGCGTCCGGAAAGAGCGGGCAGTCGAAGAGAGGAGGCGCCTGGAATGAATGGGTTATGCTTCCAGCATGCGATACTGGCGTGGTGGCACATGGATCCGTGATGGCGTTACAGGCACCGTCTATAATTATAAGCAGTGAACATCTCCCTACTGATTACCCCTGAAAGCAGCGTATGATGTCGTCCTCGCACGCTACATCCTTAAGTACCTATCCGCAGACGATCTTGGCCTGGCAAGATACCGAAGCGCAATTTGCGGCCAACAATTACTACGGAGATTCAAGAAAATTGATTCGTGAGGAAGGGTTCGAAAAGGCCAAAAGGTCGTCCGGGTGGAATTTCCTGACCTGGATGGGCACGATAGGCCGCACTCCTTATGCTGCGCCGCTGTGGCCGAAAGAGTATGGCGGACTCTCGGGCGAGGCCTGGATTGTTAGCAGATGTGCGTATCCCGGATGCCAACAGGGTCGGGCAGGTGGGCGACGGCTGGAGATGCGCCCGAACCACTCTGATGAATGAGCGCACCGCTCTTTCTGGCATATCCCTGGATCCCGTATCCATATTCGGCGGAACGAGAAAAGACCCCTGGCAAACGTTTCTCGGAGATCTGCCGCACACGGACGGCCCCGCAATACGCCGGCAAATCGCCAGGATCTACGTGGAGTCGGAAGTATAAGAGGTGACTACGTTCAGAGCCAACGCCGCCAGGATGAGGGGTGCTCGGCCTGGCCCCGAAGGGGCAGTGAACAAGGTATTCAATGCCGAGTTCAACCAGCGCAAGTCCACATTTGCGATCAATGCCAACGGCATGTCCGCAGTTGCGTGTATGCCAGGGAACACTGCGGCTGAAGCCAGGGCGCAGACCTTTCTCAGAGCCAGGGCAGCCACTATCGAAGGCGGCACGTCGGAGGTGTTGCGCAGCCAGATGGCAGAGAGGATTCTCGGCCTGCCAAGGGATTTAGATGTCGACAAGGGCATCTCGTGGACACAGACCAAACGCAACTAGCAGTGGGTGCGTAAGCCATAACCTTCAAAAAGCAGATTGGCGCCCACGTATCTTGTTGCACGGGCAAACGTTCGTGCGTGCGTGGCAATGGGCCGGATCAGCGAACCCTGATTACCTGGGTGTTGCCGATGGAATCATGCCAGGCTCTCCACGATTTGCTCCAGAGCGGTGAAAGGGCATTCAGCACCCCGGGCAGGATAAACGCCAGGAAGAGCACGACAAAGACAGCCCTGCGTACCAACGCCCTTGCAGCACCCGCCTGCCCGCCCGTAACAGCGTCGCGAGTGGCGATCCCGAGGGCCATCTTGCCCACGGTCTGGCCACGTGTGCTGCCATCCATCAGCGCAAAGTATCCCAGCAAGATGACCAGTTCGAGCACGTAGACCTCCATAAGGTGCGTATTGAACACCGGCAATCCATTATTGCCCGTAGAAATCTTACCGGGTAGGACTACGCTCACGATCACGGAGCCGACAATATTGATAAGGAGAATGTCCAGTATGTATGCTAGGGCACGCTTCCACCACGGAGCGCATGGACGGCCCAAACAATCGACCGGTCCGGGATACTGTAGCGCCTGACCAGGAAACTGACCATATCCACCAGCTCCGTGTACGCCCGGCATGCCGGCACTTCCAGGATGCCCCCATCGAGGCGGAGCACTCTGGTACGGATTCTCCGGAAACATCCCATCCTGTAGCTGGTCGTTGCCATTCGAGGTATCTTGCGGATAGCGGTTGCCATTTTGACGGGCCTGGCCGGAAGTACCTCCGTAACGCTTGCCGTTCACGCGACCGTATGTACGTACACCAGCATCATCATTATCACTGTCATCGTGCCGGCGCCTGGAATCCCCCGACCCGCCTACCTCCTCCGACCCGTAAAAAGGTGCCCTGCCGTAAGCAGGTTCGGGTAGGTTCGGCTTGGCTTGGCCGGGTTCGGGTTGGCTTGGACTGGATTGCCTGGGTTCGGGTAGGTTCGGCTTGGCTTGGCCGGGTTCGGGTAATGCCGACTCAGGCCGACCCGGACCATGGTCATTCTCTTGCTCGTCGTCTGCCATATACACTTATCCTAACATGTCGCCCGGTGAATGTGGATCGGGCCCGCAGGGAGCGAAGTGGAATGCTGGCAGGGAGAGGGAGAGGAGCCGCTGGATGCGTTGGAGAAACTAGCAGCGGATAAGGAGCAACGACGGGAGACAGCCAGGGCGAGTAGCGTTGCCCCGGATTTTCGGTAATGATATACATAGATATGACCTGGGTGGATCTTGTGATACTGGTACTGGTCGGATTGGCCGCCGTGAGGGGGCTCAGGCTCGGTGCCGTCCAGCAGATACTGTCGTTCGGCGGCTTCTGGCTGGGACTGTTCCTGGGCGCCCTCATCGCGCCATTTTTCGCACATACGGTCTCGTCATCGCTGGCCAAGGGGGTAATAGTAATCGTCGCCGTACTAGGATCCGCCATCGTACTCGGTGGCCTGGGCAGGGTCGTGGGATCATTCTTCTCCACTGCGATCAGGCGCATCCATCTTGGAGGGGTGGACACAGTGCTCGGAGTGGGGGTGGCGGTAGTGGCCACTCTCCTCGCCTGCTGGCTGGTGGCAAGCTTCATGGTCAATTCCAGATGGCCCGCCCTGGATAGCGCCATAGGCGGTTCAAGGATAATCACCGCGATGGATCGGATACTGCCTGCGCCTCCAGCTCTATTCTCCAAGGTGGAGAGCTTCCTCACCCAGGAGGGGTTCCCGGTTGCTTTTGCAGGTATACCGCCACAGGTGTCCGGCAAGGTCACCCTGCCGGACAATGCTCAGGTACGAGCCGCTCTCACTGCTGATGCATCGTCCACCGTGGAGATCGAAGGCCGTGCCTGCGGGCTCATGCTGGAGGGAAGCGGCTTTGTGGTGGCACCCGGATACGTCGTCACCAATGCTCATGTGGTGGCAGGCGAGCGGAGCACGTACGTACTGGAAAACGGGCAGCAGTTTCCCGCCACCCCGGTACTCTACGATCCCAAACTAGACATATCGGTGCTACGGGCCCCTACCTTCTCCAAGCCTCCCCTGAAGCTTGATCCTCACCTAGTGCCGACCGGAACCCCAGGCGTAGTGATGGGCTATCCCGAAGACGGCCCATTCACCTACGGAACTGCCGGCATAATGGCTTTGTACGATGCAAGGGGGCTCGACATATACGGCAACGCCTACGTCACCAGGCAGATATATGGCCTCCGGGCCATCGTGCGTCCCGGAAACTCGGGTGGCCCCCTCGCGGAGCCGGATGGCACAGTCATTGGCGTGGTGTTTGCCCGTTCGACCACCAATTCGCAGGTGGGCTATGCAATCGCATCACCAGCGGTACTGGCTGAAGTGCATCCTGCGCTCCACAGCACCACCAGGGTATCGACAATGGGATGTTCCAGTGCCTGAACGACAGTGCCGGTAATGGCAAGGCAACTTGAAAGCCGGGGTAAGCAACGGCAGCGGGAACATTTGGGTGGACGTGATGGACGGGGTGGAGCGAGGATTATGGACAGCGGGATATTCAGGAAAGTAAGACCAGGATAAGGATAAGGATAAGGATAGGTAGATGGCACTTCCCATAGAGGACTACGGCATAATAGGAGATACTCACACTGTGGCCCTAGTGGGCAGGAACGGCTCGATAGACTGGCTCTGCCTGCCTAGATTCGATTCGGAGGCGTGCTTCGCCGCCCTGCTCGGCAACGACTCCAATGGCTGCTGGAAAATATCACCGGCCAGCGGGGGCATGGCAACCCGCAGGCACTACATGGGGAACACTCTTGTACTGGTAAGCGAGTTCGACACCAATCAGGGTACCGCCAGGGTGATCGACACCATGCCCATAAGGGAGGAGCATCCATGGGTCATCCGCGTCGTTGAAGGAGTCTCCGGTAAGGTCGATATGCGCATGGACCTTACCATCAGGTTTGGATACGGTCGCACCATTCCCTGGGTACACCGATCAGATGGCCTGCTGGTGGCCGTTGCCGGACCTGACACGCTGGCACTGTGGACGCCGGTCGAGACAAGGGGCGTCGACCGTTCCACCGTAGCCGAGTTCTCCATCTCCGAAGGCCAGCGGATACCGTTCACTCTCTCTTGGAGTCAGTCTCATCAAAATCCCCCGCGACCCATAGATGCCTGGTATTCCATAGAGGATACCCGCACCTGTTGGGAGGAGTGGGTGTCCCACTGCACATTTGACGGAGAGTGGGGAGAGGCCGTCGTACGGTCACTGATCACCCTGAAGGCGCTCACCTACGAGCCTACTGGCGGCATAGTCGCTGCAGCGACCGCAGCACTACCAGAGACCCTGGGCGGGATGCGCAATTGGGATTACCGGTACTGCTGGCTCAGGGATGCCACCCTCACCCTTGGGGCGCTGATGAGGAGCGGCTACCATGAAGAGGCGCTCGCATGGAGAGACTGGCTGCTGAGAGCCGTAGCCGGTGACCCCTCCGAGCTCCAGATAATGTACGGTCCTGCCGGAGAAAGGCGGCTTGCCGAGTGGAACGCTACCTGGCTACCTGGCTACGAGGGCTCCAAGCCCGTACGGATCGGCAATGCAGCGTCGGAACAGTACCAGCTCGACGTCTACGGCGAGGTGCTCTCCACCCTGTGCGAAGCGGCAAGAGTAGGAGACATCCCGACACCTGCCACCTGGGGCCTGGCAAGCACGCTCATGGAGTTCCTCGAATCCAACTGGTCACGGCCGGATGACGGGATATGGGAGGTACGCGGCCCGCAACGGCACTTTACCCATTCAAAGGTGATGGCCTGGGCAGGGGTGGACAAAATAATCAAAATGGCGGAGGCTTTCCCCCCGGATGCTGTTACCGCGCCTGCACGGAACACGGGTACAAAAGGCATGTCTCGCGCGATCGGCAAAGGAGATTCCGGGAGCGAGCCAGCTGGCCTGCCGATCGACAGATGGCGCCAGTTGCGCAGCAACATCCACAAGGAAGTGCTCGAGGCGGGCTACAACCCGAAAGTAGGCGCATTCACCCAATTCTACGGATCCGATGCCCTTGACGCGAGCGTACTCATGATACCTCTGGTCGGCTTCCTGCCTGCCACCGACGAGCGCATGGTCTCCACCATTGAAGCCATCGAACGTGACCTGACCGAGGACGGGTACGTACTGCGTTACAGGGCTGAGGATGCCCACGACGTGGACGGCTTGAGCGGGCGTGAGGGAGCCTTCCTGGCGTGTTCGTTCTGGATGGCCGACTGCCTTGCGCTAATAGGCAGGGAATCCGATGCGAGGGCCCTCTTCGAGAAGTTGCTGGGGCTGAGAAACGATCTGGGGCTCCTGTCCGAGGAGTATGACATGGTGGCACAACGGCTGGTGGGTAACTTCCCGCAGGCGTTCTCCCATGTGTCGCTCGTCAACGCCGCATACAACCTATCGGGACATTCGATGGATACAGGTAGGTCAATACCACCCAGCCAACTCCTGCGCAAGGTCAGGCAAGGTTCCCGGCGGAAGAAGTCATCGCTGCACCGCCGCCACAGCATCTCGTAGACAACTGAATCACAACCATATCACGATATAATATAGCCACAATATATTGTAGCTATATTACCTATACCGCACGATATAGGAAGCGCTGATCTGTCTTTCGACGGTTCCGACCCACGCTGGTCTCGACCCACGTTTCTGGCGGCGGTCAACCTGCCCGACCGGTACCTCAGGACGCCGGAGCTGCAACGGTGAGCGCCGCTTCACGTACCTCTGTTGCAAAGTCGATTGCTCTGGCCTCCATGTTGGAGTGCGCAAGCTGCGCGGTGGCGACCACCTTGGCACCCTTGCTCTCGAATACCTTCGCAAGCACCCTGGACACGTTCTTCGGCGACACGCCGTACGTGCAGAACACGGCCACCCTCTTGCCTCCAAGTCTCGGGAGCCCTTCCATCCAGGCTCGCGTAGTCTTGGCTGGCTTCACTCCGGCAAAGACAAACCCCTCCACCCATGTTCCGAGCACGATAAGATCCGCCCAGGCCATCTCCGCTAGGCCCACCCTGGAGATCGGCAGGAACTTTACGGAGGCGCCCCTACCCCTTAACGATCCCGCTACGATAGATGCTGCTTTCTCAGTGTGGCCGGTGAGCGAATCATAGACAACCAGCACCCGTCTGGCACTTCCGCCGGTACTGACGCCTGTGCTACCAGTGCGAGCTGTACCCGATCCAGCCGTTCCTGTGCTCAAGTGGCTCCTTGCAGGGCTCGATGGACGAGAGCGCAGTATGGCTTCCGCAGCCTTCTTACCCTGGGACATCGACTCCACAACCGTCGATGGACCGATCAGGGCATCTCCGGCGACCCAGACCCTATCACGCACCGCAAGTGACGCTGACATCAGACCCATCTCGCGGTTGATCGAAAGGGTGCCTACCGGATTGGAGTTGCAGAACTTCGATGCATCGTTGTGCAAGATGCCGCTCGCAACCCAGCGCCTGTCTGGCATACCTTTGGCCACCTTGCGGATGGGCGTTCCCGGGAGGTACTTGGCAAGCTCGGCATCGACCCTGTACCCCATGGCCATCACCACAAGATCAATCTCGACAGTGCGCACCTTGTCCTTCAGCACTTTCGGAAGCTTTGACCTGTCGTTCTGTACTGTAGATGCGAGCACGGCCCTCTTCACGCGACCGTTTTCCCCTTGGAACTCAATCAAGGTACTGGAGAAGTTGGCTTCGACGCCCTCCGCTTCGGCCTCGGCGAGTTCGTCTGGCCTCACCAGCGCAAAACGCCTATCCAGCCAGTCGACGCAGATCGCCTGTGAAGCCCCAAGACGCAGAGCCGAACGGGCCACGTCCATTGCGGTATTACCTGCACCAAGGACGAGAACCCTCGGCCCTTTGGCGGGATGGGTGGTACCGGTTAGATTGGTTCCGGCCGCCTCGCCGGAACCGGTGCCGCTTGCAGTGCCGGTTGCCCCTGGAAGGCCGACCTCCTCTATACCGGTTCTTGCCTCTAAGGCATCCCTGGCTTTCTTCAGGAACCAGGTCGCGTCAGTAATACCGTCGAGGTCAGCGCCTGGAACCGGAAGCCTGATCGGCTTGCTCGCGCCATGGCAGAGCACGACGGCATCCATCTCCGCGATCAGCCTGTCAATGTCGCCATCCTGCACCTCTACGCCCAAGCGAAGATCCACCCCTGCTGCCTGCAAAGTATCCCACGGGCGCTTTGCCACCGCATCGGGCAGGGTAAAGTCGGGTATGCCCCACCTCAGCAGCCCTCCCAGATCCTCGTCTTTCTCGAATACCGTAACGGATACACCTGCTTGGACAAGAGTGGAAGCCGCCCCGATGCCTGCCGGTCCAGCGCCAACTACAGCGACGGACATCCCCTCGCCATCATCAGAGAGCCGCTCGAGCGGTGGAACCGGCTCGTTATCGGTAATAAAGCGTTCGATCAGGCCGATTGCAACCGGCTTCTCACCCGCCAGTGACCATGAGCAGGAACCCTCACACTGGGCGGACTGATCGCATACCCGTGAACACACATCCGGAAGGAATGACGTGTTCCGCAAGATCGAGTGGGCACGAGAAAGATCGCCTTCCCTGACCGCCCGTATAAATCCTGGAATGTCGTTGTGCGCCGGACAGCCTCTCATGCAGGTAGGGTCAGGGCAGTCGAGGCAACGCATCGCTTCCTGCCGAGCAGCCTCGAACGATGGGATGCCTTTGCGCATCTCCTGGTTGTCTCCAAGCACCGAATCGAGATGCAACACTTCCCGCTCCACCCGCTGTCCCGCAAGCGCAGGTCCTTCGATGACAATAGCGCTGAACGGACAGGTCCTCTCACACTGCCTGCAGCCAACACACAATGCGTCGTCACCCTGGGCAATCCATAGGTCAACGTGCATCGTAAGGGCGCCTTTCGGGCAGCGTATTACGCATTCCTGGCATCCTGCACAGCGCTCGGCATTTACATGGATGGACGGCATTGTAAGGGTGTCTCTCGGTGAACCTGTAGTACTCTCACCTTGGCCTGCAGTGCCGTGCCTGGCTTCCGTAATAGTCATGATCCAAAATCTCCTTTCAATTCACTCATCACGATGCAGCGTGCATTGGAATATAGAGCAACAGCATGCTCATCCCTATGGCCAGCACCATGAAGATGGACATTGCCTTTGCCAACGCGGGTCGGCTAGTCAATGAGGCCATGTCTCTCTTGAATATCCTCTTCATCACCCAGAGCGACAGTAGAAGTCCGGCCGCCATAACGGCAAGCTGTATGCCTACAATCTGCCATCCGATATACGATGGCAGATTGTCAAAGTTCTTCACGTGCTGGGCAAAAATAGTCATGTTGTACCAGCCGGTATGCACGCCGAGTTCTCCAAGGACGGAACTGACCACCCTGGGCGTATGCTTGATGAACCTGGGTAGCTGCCGGGCAAGATAGTCGGCCGCTGTCACCGGTATGAGGGCGTAAGCAAATGGCACGTACCACTGCTTCCAGGAAGAAATGATCCGCTTCTTCTGGGATAGATGTACCTGGCCACCGGTCTCAGCGCGATCTACCGCACCCTCACTTGGCACACCGCCATGGCCGTCAGCACCGGCAACCAGAGTGCCTACACCGCCTAGCGCTCCGCCACTGGCCGTACCATCATCTGATGCATAACCGGCCGATCCGGATGTATACATGGAACTGTAGCCACTCGTGCTATGGGCACTCTGGGTGCTCATGCCGTAACCGCCTGCGTGACCGGCGGTGACAGCCGTATTAATGAGTAGGCCCTCGCTCACCTCAGAGCATCCACCGACGGCACCAGCGGCAGTGCCACCAGCACCGGCAACGCCAGCATATGTAGCAGCAGGAATTCGCTCCCGACGCGCCGCCACGGCCCGGATCAGCAATCCTGCACCGACAACCATACCGGCGAACAAGGCTATCAGGACAACGTAATCAATCGGATTGGGGTAGGGGATACCTGTCCAGGCAGTGAGGCGGCTATCGACGGATGCGTAGATGTTCAATGCGTTCACCTGCTGGAACACGACCAAGCCAAGTAGGAGTGACACGCCCAGAGCGATGTCCACCCGGCGCTTGCTCGGAGCCACGACTGAGGTAAGGGGCTTCTGCACAAAGAGGCCTATGTTGTCGTATGGGCATGCCTTGTAGCATTCGCTACACAGACCACATAGCAGGTTCGAGTCCGCACTCCCCGGCCAAGTGTACCACGGGCAACCGAAGCCCTTCTCATTGCCTCTCATACAGTCCTTGGTCGGGCATGATATGCATTTCTCGCGATCTCTGGTGCGGAAGCCGGCAACCGACCCCATCGCTCCGACGGTACCGATCAGGGAGGATAGGGGGCAGATATAGCGGCAGAAGGTCCTACGCTCGAAGAGTAGGAATATGATAACGGCAGACCCGACTATACCCATTACCATGAAACTCGTGTCATAAGCAGGACCTGGACCAGCTATGTTGAAGAACTCCTCTATCCAGGTAAGAACTATGAACGTAGTTACAGATATAAGCAGTCCATACCCAGCCCATTTTTCAGGAAGTTTCCATCCAAGCCCGAGGGCCTTCTGGGTACGCTTGAAGAATGCCTTACGCTGTATCCACTCACCAAACCCACCAAAGGGGCACATTGAGCACCAGGCTCTTCCCACAACCACCATCATCACGAATACCAGGCAGAACCATACGTACCAGGTAATAGCAGCGCCAAAACTGCGACCCGGGGCAAGACTTGGAAAGACTAGACCCAGGACGATGACCGCCCAGAAGATTACCTGGTTGGGCAGGATGAGGAAGAACTGGAACTTCCTAGACTGCATGGCCCTTGCCAGCAGTTTCCCCAGCACGGGGATGCGCGTCACGTCAATAGGCGGGTCGGTCTCGGCAAATCTGGTCCTGGCCGCCCTGCGCTCCGGCGGGCGCAAGCGTACCTTGATTGGCGCCGGTCCGGGCGGGGGCTGCACCGAAGCATTGTCCTCCGGTGACCATGGCTCCGTGAGCCCTATATCCTCGACCACTCCAGTCGCTTGCATCTCTTCTGTTACCGTCACCATTACTCCTTTCAAGGGTAAGGGGCCTCTCCGCAACACGTTCCCAACATGTACACCGTGTACGGCTCGATCGCTTCCGCGATACTCGCCTTCACTATGCCCACTCGAACAAATATGGACAGTTCCCTGAACCCGTACCCAAGCTGCGTAATGCCCCATCAGGAATGCCCCACAGTCACCTGTTGGGCTCCCCCGACAGGACTCCCGCAGATATGCTTGCATGCTCTACCTATAGGGTGCGCTTTTTTGAAGGCGGTAGCCAGGGTACAAAAGCACCTACGTAGTGACCAATTACGTAGGGGACTACCCCTATACGTACGGTACGTATGCCCGTACGGTACTTCCTCTACCAGGCGCGGATTGTACGTAGAGATTCCCGCCTACGAGCTGGGCGCGCTCGTACATGCCCAGCATACCGAAGTGCTCACCGTGATAGAACCCGTCGGGTCCGATAAAACCCCACCCGCCGGTACCGGTGGAACCTGCGGATAGGAAATCGTCCGATACCCGGAATCCGATACCGTCATCGACTATCTCCAATTCCACGGCATCCTCCCCGAAGTGGAGAGTCATGCTGCCATGGCGGGCACCCGAATGCCGAGCCACGTTGGAGAGCGCTTCCTGTGCGATCCGGTATAGTGCAAGTTCAGTATCGTCATCGAGGATGCGTGATGGCGCCTTTCCCAAGACCTCGAATTCGACTTCAAGTGAATCAGTAGCCGCATCTTCTGCCAACCTCGCCAGGGCCACTTCGAGACCAAGATCTTCCAGCGCAGGCGGCCTCAACCCCCTTACCACCTCCCGGAGACCCTTTACCGACTCGTCGACAAGCTGGCGTGCCTGGGCCATGGCGTCCCTGGCACTGCCGGGAAGATCGGGTGCTTTGCTGACCGCGGATACCTTCCTCCCAAGCTGGATCAGAGTCTGCAGAGTCTCATCATGCAGCTCGCGAGCAATGCGGCTGCGCTCGTCCTCCAGCCCGGAGAGCACAGCCTGAGCATATGCCTCCACCTTGGACCTCGCCGCCTTGTAGGCATCATTGAGGTCATGCTCCCGCTGCATGCGCCAACCAGCAAAGACCCCCACTACGATGACAATAGCCACCATGATGATATCGCCCGTCATGTCAAGAGTCTCGCCGTGAATACCATCAATCACAATGTCGGGAATCCAGAGAATGACCACCCATGCCGTCAGGGCGACCGATCCGCTGAGTCCGAAGCGCAACGCCCCATAGAGTATGGGAAGTATGAGAAGCGCAGGTACATCACTGTCCGGGAATATATTGAAAGCATGGCTGTCGAGCAACATCTGCCCGCCAACAATGCCCGCGCAAAGCACCACGGCCACCCAGAATCTCCAATCCCTGAAGGGGCCCGTGCCGGTAGATGCTGCTACCCGGTAGGGAACGCTCGACGGCATCGCCGGACGACCTAGGAAGTCGATGGCATGGTTTCGGGCCCGTATCCGGGCATGTTTCCGGGCAGCTTGCCGTCAGCACTGGTGGCGGTAGTGGCACTGGCATTAGCACCACTAGTGGTGGTGGCCGTGCTCACAAGGCCCTTTTCCATAGCAAATACCGAGAGCTTGGTCCTCGAATTGACCCCCAGCTTGTCGAAGATATGGCGAATATGAGTCTCCACCGTGCGTCTGGATATGTCGAGCCTGTCCGCAATGGCCTTGTTGGAGAGACCCTCCACCACCATCCTCACCACCTCTAGTTCCCGATCCGAAAGCGTGGATGGCGGGCCTGGCTCTGCAACCAAGTCGTCAGTGCCCTCCCTCAGCCCCATCGCCAAGGACCTGTCGACCACCACCGCTCCTGATCGCAGCGCATATATGGCATTGATGATCTCCTCGTCAGGAGCGCTCTTCAGAAGGTAACCGGAGACCCCCGCCGCCAACGCTGAGCGAAGGTAGTCACTGTCACCGTAGGCTGAGAGTATGAGCAATTTCATCTGCGGGAACTCCTTGGACAGCCTCTTGGCAAACTCTATGCCGCTCTCACCAGGAAGCCGCACATCGAGGACGAGGATATCCGGAATGCGCTCCTTGATCAGTAGGTAGGCATCCTTGGAGTTGCCGGCCTCTCCGACCACCAGCACATCCCCGTGCTCCTCCAGTATCTCCTTCGTACCCTGGCGCACGACCGGATGATCGTCGACCAGCACCACACTCAACTGATGATTTTCCACCAACATATCCCATGTCCTTCTTTCAGGAGACCAACCGACCCCGAACTATACGAACCTTGTTTGGGTGCCTTCAGTATCTATACTAGCTATTCTGCACTGTGGCGACGAGAATGCCAACGGTGGGTGCACGGATAGCGGCACCGTATTTACCCCCACTCTCCATAGGTATTTGCCGCACCAATCACCGCACTTGCAACCCTCCCTATCCACCGTTCTCTCTACGTGCCGACTCTCCATACGTATTTACCGCACCAATCTTCATCCTGTCCATCCTCTCGGCATCCAACTGATAATATGGACCTCGGTGGAAGGCACTCCTATCACAATACTGCTTGCTGACGATCACGCCGTCGTAAGGGAAGGGATACGTCAGATAATCGAACGCAGCGCCGACATGCAAGTGATCGGCGAAGCAGGTGACGGTGAAACAGCCATCGAACTGGCTCGCCGCTCTCTACCCCAGGTAGCGCTGCTCGACATCCGCCTGCCAGGAATCACTGGGATAGAGGCGGCACAGCAGATTGCCAAAGTGTCACCAGAGACGAAGGTCCTCATCTTGAGCGCATACGCCGAGCAGGCGTACATAGAAGCCGCCATGGAGGCCGGGGTGCATGGGTACCTGCTGAAAAGCGCGCCGGGCCGGGTACTCCTAGACTCGATCCGGGCGGTACGCTCCGGAGCCATGGTGCTGGACAGTTCGCTGCCGAGAGGCCCTATAGGCCATCCCATCGACAGACCACCAGATGACGGTGAATCTCCGGTACTCACCCCCCGGGAACTGGAGATAGTTACCTTGGTCACCAAGGGATATCGCAACAAGCAAATCGCAATGGAGCTGGGCGTGTCTCTACGTACCGTAGAAAGCCACTTGGAACACATCTTCGACAAGGTGGGCAGCACCTCCCGTACGGAGCTATCCATGTATGCAGTGGCCCACAGCTGGGTCGATCCAAACAATGACGACTAGGATCCGACTAGGGTCTACAGCTGATAGGCGTGCGCGCATGATGCAGGCAGTCCCAGATGACTGATCCAAACAGGGGCAACTAGGGTCTACAGCTGATAGAGCCTACCGCTGAAGCTGACCCGTCCGCGGAATGACTGTCCCACACAAACAGAGGAGCCAGGCACTTAGCCTGGCTCCTCTTCATTCGGAACGCCCACTGTGGGCGTAGGATACCCGAGATTACCGTTGATCTTCCAAGCGGTGGGCTACGATGTGGCCGCCGTGAACCAGCCGGACACATCGACAAGTACGTTGACGCTGCCACTTCCACCGCCGTTGGCAATATTCACCGCACCACTCGATGTGAGCCCACCGATGACCATGTTCGCATCAGTGGTACCGACACCGAAGTTCACATCTGAGGTAGTCGGAGCGGTACTGCCCGAGTACACCGTCAGATAACCTCCACCGGTTCCACCGGTTGCAGTGACGTTGCCGACAAAGGCTGTTGCGCTGCTCGGGATGTTGTCGATACCCGTGACCTGAGCGGTGATCGACTTACCAGCCGCTACTGCACCGAGTGTGCTATTTGCACTCGGCAGGTTCTCACTGGAGCAGTAGCTCGGCGGTGACGATACGCTGCACCTAGTATCCACGATCCTCGCCGGAGTCACCGGGTTGAATAGCGAACCGGTCTGGCTGGTGGACGATCCATCGGTGTAGTAGCCGCTTACGTCCACTATGAAATTGGCGGTGCCGGAATTGTTGTAGAGCGTGATTGCCCCATTGGCGCCGACCTTCACGATTACCCTGTTCGGTACAGTCTGACCGGCAACCCAGTTGACGGTCGACACCGTAGCCTTGGTGGCACCCGCCGGATAGGCGGTGAGGTAGCCACTGCTGGAGGTATTCACTGCAGTGAGATTCAACACCACCGCGGATACCCCACTAGCCGGCACCGGACCCACGCCAGTTACGACGACGTTCTCCGTCTTGCCTGCGCCGAGGGTAACGAGCTTGCTGTTGGCGCTCGGAATGGCCGAGCAATAGCTGCTCGTTATACCGGTAGGCAGAGGTGACTCGCTGCACCTGCTGTCTGCCAACCTTGTCGGGGTGACTGCGTTGTACAGACCAGCAGGAGTGCTGCCAGCCGGTGCGTAGTAGCCCTCTATGTCCACGATGTAGTTCACAGTGCCGCTGGTGCCGCCATTGGCCACGGTGATCTCGCCATTTGTGGTATTTACGGGTACCGTCACCAGGTTGGTAGCCACCTTGGTGGTAGGTGTCCAGTTGAGACTGGAGACCACCGCAGGAGTCGAGCCTTCAGGATAGATGCTCAGATAGCCACCACCGGTCATATTCACAGCGGTCACATTGACCACAACGGCCGTAGCTGTCAAAGGAATGCTGTCCACGCCTGTTACGGAGACATTCTCTGACTTAGCCGCTGCCAGAGTACCAAGAGTAGCATTTACACTTGGCAGGTTCTCCCCAGAGCAGAAGCTCGGAGCGGGTGACGCACTACAACGTGTGTCAGCAAGCCTCATTGGATTGACCGGGGTGTATGCGTCACCAGTGATGGGCGTCACAAAGGTGAACTGGTCAGCAGATGATGTCTTGCTGGTAAGCCCATTCTCACTCACCGTTACATTGACCGTACCTGCAGATTCCGCAGGGGACGTAGCCACTATCGATGTCGAAGAGCTTACTGTAACGGCAGTACCGGTAACCGTACCGAACATCACTGTCGCGCCCGATGCAAAGTTGGTACCGGTGATGGTGACCGACGTGCCACCAGTGGTCGGACCGGAGGTCGGGCTGATGCCAGTGACCGTCGGCTGCGCAATTATGGTGTAACTAGACGTATTAGCAGGCACGATGTCCGTCGATGTATTGACCCCAAGCATATAGCTCCCCATGGCTGGGTTGGTTACGCCAGTCACAACCACACTGACTGATGCCGAATCCGCTACCGCGACAGGGCTGGTCACAGTAACCGTATCGGTACCACCGCCTGTGATTGCGGCAGCCACGGTTCCATTGACAGTGTAATCACCAGCACTGGTCGGGAACACGGTACCGCTCGGAGCCGTAAAGGTGATAGTGCCGCTGTTGGCAGCGAGTGCACCAGTCGAACTGGTCGTAAAGCCAACGCTATATGTTGCAGTCGCACCAGCCAAATCGCTGCTCGGACTCGGACCTGTCACGCTCGAGATAGACGAACCAATGGCATAGGAGGCAGTGTCCACAGGCACCGTATCCGACGACGTGTTCACCGCAAGAGTGTAATTTCCAGATGACGGATTTGTTACGCTCGATATCGCCACCTTCACGGCTGAGGAGTTGCCAATCGCAATCGGTGTAGTGATCGTAACTGCGCTGGTGCCACCACCAGTCACTGTTGACACTGCAGTGCCACCAACTGTGTAGTCAGATGCAGCAGACGGGAAGACCGTACCACTGCTTGCAACAGACAGAGTGATGGTACCGCTACCGGCTGCAAGCGCACCAGTGGCACTTGTAGTGAAACCGACACTATAGGTGGCACTCGTACCCGGTGTCGCAGGCGTAGGCGATGGTCCTGTAAGATGGCTTACCGCACCTTTGATAATATACGACGCCGTAGCAACAGGAGCCAAATCGGCAGAAGTGTTGACGTTCAACACGTATCCGCTTGCTGGAGACGCTGGTGGGTTGACAACACCCACAACAACGACACTTACGCCATCACTAACAGCCACAGCCGTAGGAGTGGTGATCGTAACCGTCGAATCCGAGTTACTGAGGGCAACTGTAGATGCTGCCACTGCAGCACCACCACCGACCGACACAGTATAGGCACTCGCCGCAGATGGGAATACTGTACCCGCCGGAGCTGCCAACGTGATCGTACCCGTTCCGGCAGAAAGCGCACCAGTAGAGCTCGTTGTGAAGTCTACATTATACTGTGCAGACTCGCCAGAACCGTTAGCCGACATACTCAAACTTGGAGAACTAACTGCACTCTCGATCGTATAGCTCGACGTTGGCACAACAGCCTGATCTGCCGAAGTACTGAGGTACTCGTTGTAACTTCCAGCAGACGGATTGGTAACACCATTGATGACCAGAGTACCCGCAGTGGCATCGCCGATGCCCTGCAGAGATGGCAAGGTCACCCGTGCACACGTCCACGCCGACAGTGAACTTGGAAGTGTGCTCGGGCACGCTCCACTTACACTAGCAGCAGCTATGCCATTCACTACAAAACTAGTTGAAGATGCTGGCAAGCCCGTAGCCGTCCCTCCTGTTGTCGCCGGCGGTACAACCACATATATATAATTCGGAATGCCGCTGGTAAACGAGGCAGTTAACCCACCAGTTGCACTAGTGGTGAGGCCGTAGACGTACTGAGCCTGCGTGGGATAAGCAGCCAAGTTGCTAATCGTCGGGCCGGTTACCTTGCTCAAGCCTGTATACACTGAAAGACTTGGCTCCACAGGCGACGTACCATTTAGACACGTTACACCACCAAGTGAACAGCCGTCCGACGATGTGGTTATGTTCATATCATACGTAGTAGATGGAGCCATAACCACAGGACCATTCGTTACGCCATTTATCACTACAAGAACACTAGCTCCACCGCTAATTGCCGTTGGCGTGGTTATCGTAACCGTCGAATCACTATTCGACAACGATACGCTCGTCGCAACGACTCCGTTCACCGTATACGCCGTTGCAGATGACGGGAAGACCGTGCCACCGGGTGTCACCGCAAGGGTAATAGTCCCGGACCCTGCCGCCAGCGCACCACTGGAACCCGAACTGGTAGTGAAACCGACATTATACACTGCAGACTGCCCCGCTGCATTATTACTGGGGGTCAAACTAGGATTAGTAACCGAATCTGGGAGCGCCACGATAGTGTAATTCGGACCGCTCGCAAAAGCCTTCGAATCAGCACTGGACTTCACTGAAAATGCATATGTACCAGGAACTGGATTTGTCACATCACTAATTACAACAGTAACGCTAGAAGACGCTGGTACCATAACGGGCAGATCAATGACCGGGACATCCGTAGTTGACGAGACTGCAAAGGTCACAGCAGCGACTCCATTGACAACATAATCCGAAGCCACTGTCGGCAGCGCTGAGCTAGCGGTAGAAGTCAGTGTTATAGTGCTATCAACGTTCAGCCCGCCAGTACTGCTCGTATTAAAAGACAACACATACTGGTTGTTAGGTGTGGTCGCAAAACTATTGGGCGAAATACTCGGACCCGTGACACCGCTTACGCTCTGTGGTGTAGGAGACCCTACATTGTACCAGTTACTGGTAACCGGAGTCGTGTCACCGGAAGTGTACACGCTAAGCTGATAGCTGCCTGTCGCCGCATCAGTGGTGACGCTGACGACCACTTGCACACCATCCGTCGCGGGCACCGCCGTCCCAATAACTAGCTTTACCGAATTCGTTCCTGCACCCGACACACTGCTGACCGTAACACTACTCGAAGCTGTTGTGTTCGTAACTGTGTAACCGCTACTCGGAAACTCAACCCCGCTAGGAGCCACGATGCTAATGCTACCGCCTGATTTTATACCACTCGTCGAGACAAAGCCGATTGTGTATGCACCGGAACTATCGGAGGCTGTAACACTGCTAACAGCCGTTGCAGATGTAATAGTGTATTGCGACGACGGAGCAGGGTAGTCGTTCGCCGACGTAAGTACCGCACCATACTCTGCTGTGTCAGAAGATACGCTGGGGTTGGTCACACCAGCCACCACTACAGTGACACTGGAGGAGTCCGCTATCGCTACTGGGGTAACAATTGTTGCCATAACCATAGAACCAGATGTCACTGGAGTAACCGTTCCTGTGGCAGCCACTCCATTCACTGTATAGTCCGATCCAGTAGTCGGGAATATTGTCCCGGCAGTGGCATTGGTACTTGTCGCACTCGGACCAATAAGCGTAATAGTTCCTGAACCGGACGCAAGTGCACCGGTGCTGCCGGTGGTGAACTTATAGGTGTAATTGGCGGTTGCTCCCGATGCAAGGCTAGTAGGATCTGGCCCCGTGACTCCAGTTACTGCCGTTGCCACAGTGAACGGTGTCTTCGCTGGAGCCTGATCTGTTGAGTCACTCACATAAAGATCAGTTGGTCCAACGGTTGTTGTATTGGTAACACCAGTAACATTGACCGTAACGGTCGTGCCTGTGGAAACAGCTCCAACCGGGTTCGATATGGTAACGCTGTCTGTGCCACCACCCGTTATGCTGGTAGCGGCAATACCACCGTTGCCGTCATTTATCGTATATGAGCTTGGAGATGTAGGGAATGCGGTTCCGGTCGGACCGGTAAGGGTGATGGACCCATTGGAGGCGATCCCGTCGGTGGCAGAAAATGTGATTACGTCATTAGAACCACCGCCAGCCAGTACCGCATCTGGATCTGGACTTGTTGCAAGTGCTACCGAACCGACTGAGGAAGGTGGCGTCACTATCGAGTAGCTGGGCGTAGCTGCCGGTGCAGTATCCGAGGAGGTGGACACATCAAGCGTATAGCTGCCTGCAGTTGGGTTGGTTACGCCATACACAACCACAGTCACACTCGCGGAATCTGGAATGGCCGTAAGTAGCGGATTGGTAATCACTGCACACGTTGCTCCACTGACAGTTCCGGACGGACAGGTTGAACTTACATTCTTAGCGGCAACATTGTTTACCGTATAATCGGCTGGTGACGACGTTGACGGCCATGTAGTCTTACCTGTTGTGTCAATCAGTGCAATGGTTCCCGGCGTCGTAGCCGTAGAAGCAGCAAGTGCTCCGGTCGAGGAGGTCTTGAATCCAATTGTGTAGATTGACTGGTCACCTGCATAATTACTTTGCGGCCCGCTCGGAGAGGGTCCTGTCACGTTCGACACTGAAGTAGCTACTGACGAAATTATATAACTTGGTGATGTGTTGACCGGAGCCGTGTCTGCAGAGGTACTCACCGCCACGGTGTATGTCCCTGCGGGCGGGTTCGTCACACCGTTGGCCACAACGGTCACGTTAGCACTATCGCCGATTGCCGTTGGAGTGGTGATGGTCGCCGTCGCGTTGGAGTTGCTCAGGCTGGGCGCTACTGATACGGCAATGCCATTGACCGTGTAAGCACTGGCAGATGACGGGAAGACCGTGCCGGTCGGTCCGGCAAGAGTAATGGTCCCTGACCCAGACACAAGCGCGCCAGTGCTACTCGTGGTGAACCCAATGGTGTACAACGATGACGCACCAGCCGTCGCCGGACTAGGGCTTGGCCCGGTGGGGCTTATAACCGAGGTTGCCGCGAACGCGGTACTACCGAGAAATGGCAACATACCGAGTCCCGCCATCAGTGCAATGCTCACGCTCGCTATCGCCCTACTGAAGGAGCGCAACTTGGCGGACCGGCTGGTCCCTATTTGGCTGCTTGTGGTTTCTTGCTCGTCCACGGCTTTGTGACCTCCTCTGTCGTATTGCGTGAATGGACCTTTGCTCGACTCTTGCACTGTGTCGCCCTGCCTTTCGTATGCGCTCATGTACTTACCATCAAAATCTATACTCATTCGATCTCCCGATGCAAATCCTACCGGTCTTTTCCGGGTAGTTCCTGAGCTACCGCTCGTATTGCTATTCATATTTTCGCTGTTCATATTGCTGTCTGTACCACTGTTTACCATGATTTAATGTGTTCTGTCAAGCTCGTAGCCATACTTGGCATCCACACTTGCGTGACACAGCCGTGACTTTAGCAGCAAAATGTCCTGCCGTGCAAGTACTTTTCGTAATATCCTATCTGACCAGGTATTTCCCAGACTATATCGCATGGGATATCAGGTTAGTCGGCTTTCGTGACTCTGTCAAGTATTTCGGCGAAATTCCTCCTGGCGGATTCCCAAGGCCCTTGAGGTTGATGGCAAACTGAGTACCATGACCGTAACGGTTGCAGCATCGAAGGATCAGAACCCTAACGCCAACCCGGACATTGGTCCGGGCTCAAATCCAGGCTCAGGCCTAGGTCCCAAGGCCAGTGTCAAGCCCCGCCCAGACGTTTACCGCCTCCAATCTCGACACCATGGAAGACGATGGGTACCGCCGCGAGGTGATGGAAGGAAGATTGATCGTGACACCGTCTCCGATAAGCGAGCACCAAGGCGCAGCCGTCCGGCTCTAGTCTTTACTGGACAGTCACCGCCCTGACGGCTTTAGGGTCATGATAGCCCCTCTCGACTGACGTACCTCTGATGGAAACAGCCTGCAGCTGATCTCATGGTCATACGTGAAGAGGACTACAACCCTAAGGGCTTCCAGCTCGCCACCCCGCTGCTCGTAGTCGAGGTGCTCTCTCTCCACAATGATCTACGACAAAGGAGACTAGCTCAAGATCTACGAGACGCTGAAGGTTCCCAGCTACTGGATAGTGGACCCGGCTGTTCCAAGCCTTATCGCGTTGCAGTTGCGCGACGGGAGCTACGTTCAAGTTGCACAGGTGACCGCTTCCGAGACCTACGAGGCCGATCTTCCCTATCCCGCACCGGTGGTACCTGCCGATCTCGTTCGCTGAAAGGACCATCCACTCCACCGGGTCACACGTACCGGTGGTATCTGCCGATCTCTTCCGCTGAGGAGCCGCTGAACACGGTGGGCATGGGCTGGCCAACGAATAGCGGCAGGTAGTCCGACAGACGAGTGAACATCATGGTGATAGGCTCGACAGGCATGGCTCAGAAAGCTCGAAACCAGAACCGGCAGGATAGGCAGGACCGAGATAGGCAGGACCGAGAGAACCAAGGCCGGGCGGCAAGGCGATCTTCGACAACCAGGGCGTCCCAAGGCAACCAGAACCGGGATAATGCGAGCCCTTCCTCCGGTTCCTCCCGTTCTAGCCAGGAAAGCCAGGCTACCCAGTCGTCGTCGCACAGGAGTGGTACCAGGAAATCAGGACAGGCCCCACCGGCACGGAGGACACCAGAACGGGCATCGGCCAGAACGGGCACGGTCGGCAAGGGCGTATACAAGAGAACAGCCGGCAGGGAAGATAGGAGTTCTGGTCGCCCGCAGATCCGCCCGGTAGGTTATACGAACCTGCCGGAACCATTAGGCACCGTGACTTTGCGCGCACAAAGGATACTGCCTGCTTCAGTACCGTTGCCCATAGCGGGCCTGGTAATCCTGGTATGGGCACTTCTCGGGTTGTTCTGGGGCACAGGGGTGATCAGTTCGTGGGCATTTACCCTGTTCCTCGCAACCCTGGTACCTGCAATACTCGGGACTGGAGTAATCGCCGCCATGGTCTCCCGAGGCAAGGAGCCCCTGCGAGCCGCCCGGGCGTGGGTACTGCTGGCGCTCCTGCTGGTGGCTCCACTCGTGTTCGACCCTCACAGCACCCATGTGTTCAACCTACCCAAATACACCGTCATCGTCTGGGGAGCTCTCGTGCTTGGCGCACTGTGGATCGTCGAGACCGTAGCCAAGCACAGGGTGGTGCGATGGCGTAACGGCATGCACTGGCTGCTGATCGCATCTACCGCATGGGTGCTCATCACGGCTATGGCCAGTGTCGATCCGAGCATGTCGGTCCTCGGAGCACCCGGATCATACGACGGGCTCTATTCGTCACTCGCCTTCATGGTGATCGCCTTCTCCGCCGCTGAAGCTTTCGACCCTGGCGATCTATTGAAAGTCATGGGCGTGCTCGGCTTCGCAGCCTGCAGCGTGGCTTCCATATACGGTCTCGTGCAGATACATGACCTCATCACCCACGGACCTCACTGGGATTTCGTACACTGGGCAAGGCTTCCGTTCCACAACGTCTTTTCCACCATGGGCAACCCCAACTTCCTATCCGGCCTCTATGTCATTGTCCTGCCTGCATGCGTACTAATCGTGTTGCGGACCACCAAGCAGTGGGTCAGGGCGGTTGGGGTCATTGCCTGCCTCATACTGCTCGCCGAGATACTTCAGAGTGCCACTAGGGGCGCATGGGTTGCAGCAATCGCCGCTCTCTTCATCCTGGCCATAGTGCTGTGGCCTGAAATAAGGCGCAAGCCCCTGCTGATTGCCGGAGGAACCGGCGCTGTGGTGATCGTCGTGGCCGCAGGGCTCGCTCTCGGAGGGGCCAAGTACATAGGGGCCAAGCTCACCGCCCTGTTCAACGCCGGCCCCGCCAGCTCGATACAGCAGAGGTTCGATCTATGGACAGCCGCCCTGCACATCGGAAGGCTGCATCCGTTGCTTGGTACTGGTCCTGATACCTTCGAGATCGTATATCCTCGTTACGAGAGTGCCCAGTGGGTACACTACCTGGGACAGATCTTCGTCGCCAATGGGGCCCATGACGTGTGGATGAACACGCTTGCGGACAAAGGTTGGGTAGGCGTTGCAATACTTGTTGCAATACTGGGATACGTGGGATTGCGAGCGCTCGGAACGCTCATCCGGTACCGCAAGGCTGAAAGGTCGATCTCGAGTACGGGTGAAGCCCGCTCTGATGCTGCGTGTGTGGGTAGTGCTGCCGGTGGCATGAGCGTGGGTACTGGTGGCAGCGGGAGTGCCAGCGCTGGTGGTGGTACCGGCGACGGGGACACTAGGGGTACCGGCAAATTGGGAAGTGACATTGGTGGCGCCACTCAGGGCAGGTACGTGCTCGGCGTGCTGGCGGCCGGGCTGGTGGCGTACTGTGTGCAGGACATCTTCAACGTCCAGGAGGTCGCCCTTTCCATGGTATTCTGGATGATGCTCGGGCTTCTCTGCGTGGCTGCACGCGACGCAGGCGTACCCAGCACCTGGTCGGCCAGAAGGCTGCTCGGTATAGGAGCAGGTAGGCTAGATGCAGTTGCTGTCGGCAATGTTGGCAGCCTCACCTTTGGTAACGGCGATGACAACGATGCCCTGCGTAGTAATGGAGGTGGTTCCAGGGGCGGGGCAAGTGGCCATAGGGGAGGACTTCGTGCATGGATGAACGCAGAAGTCGGCGGCGGCGCCAGGAACCGCCGTGAAGGTGGAGCCAGGAACACTAGCAATAAGGGTACGCAGGCTCGCCAGGCTCAGTGGACTCGGCAAGGACACCGGAATCGCAACACAATCACCAATCCCCTTCCCGCCATGCTCACTGCAGTCGTCGCTATTGTGGTTGTAGCCATACTTGCCTTTGGTGCAGACGGACCGTGGCGTGCAGCACATGACTACTGGGCTGCGCTAATCGCTCAAAAGCAATATCAGGGCGTCGCGAAGACATTGGGCGCCACTTCGGCACAAGCAAAGACTATCGGAAACTCCTACTTCACCGATCTGCACAACGCCATGTCTCTCAATCCGTGGGATGCTGGCTATCCAGCCGCAGCCGGTATCGACTACGGTGAGGCAGCGGTGCATACTTCATCTTCTTCGGCACGTATAGCAGATCTTGCGAAGGCCCACACGTACCTGGCCAGGGCGGTAGCTATATCACCCCTGGAATCGAAATATCGTGACGAGTACGCCCAGGTGCTCGTGGATCAGGCCAAGGTGGCGCAGGCCGGCAAGGCCGACGCGGAGGCAAGACATGACTATACTCAAGCAATAGCACAGCTACACAAGGCCATTCACTACGACCCACGAGATGGGACATTCCGAGCCTTCCTCTCGCAGACCGTTGCCGCAGCCAAAAAGCTGTGAATGTAGTATGTGAATGTAGCCAGCCCTAGCTCATTGGTATGGCCAGCCAACTCAGATGGACGTAGTATGTGTGTAGTATGCTGGACACATGAGCAATGCTTCAATGGTTGTGACCCTACTTATTGCCATAATTGCAACATTCGTCGCAACTGTGGGGATCATCCTTCAGCAAACCACCGCCCTGCGTAAAGAGCTGAAGTCGGATATGGCCGAGCTGAAGTTGGAGCTGAAGTCGGATATGGTCGCAATGGAACAACGTCTCAACGACCGGATGGCCGGTATAGAAACACGGATGAGCAGCATGCAAACCACACAAATAGCCCAAGCCGAGCTCTTAGGTCGTATTGATGAAAAGCTCAGCACACACATTGCCGACGGACATGCCCACATGGCGACAGCATCGGCCTGAGAATAAGTCGCAGCTACAGCTGGTGACCCGCCTCGAAGAGTCTCACTCGTGCCACGGATGCTCATGAGCGCCACACCGCTGTTTGATCGCTCGGGTAATGGCGCAGCCAGTGCAATCGTATGGCCGCCCCCTATCGGGAAAGCCCGTTTCTGGATCATCCAGGGCCTTGTATTCCTTGTCGTGATTGTTCAGGAGTTGCTCTGGCTGCCGGGTATAAGGGGGTGGGGACTAGGAATACCGCCGTTTGTAGCGATCGGGCTGTTCGGGATACCCGTACTCTACGCTGCACTGGACTTCGGCTTCGCTGCGTCAGTAGCAACCGCCACAATAGCCACTGGCGCTACAGTGGTGACTATCGTTGCAAACGCTATCTTCGGCCATGTGCCCGCCCTGTACTCATGGGCCTATGCAGTAGAACTTGCGTCGTTGCTCGTGGTGGCGGCAGCAGTCGGATCGCGCTTTGAGCGCGAGACCCGGGCTAGAATTGAGGTGGAACATGCCGCGTTGGCGGCCAGTGTAGCCGAGGAACGCTACCACTCGCTGTTCGAGGCAAGTGCAGCCCCAGTGTTGCTGGTGGACCGCACAGGAGTCGTGCGCGAAGCAAACGCATCCGCTCGCAGGACATTCTCCCATCCAAGCCTCTTTGGCCGGACGCTCAGGGAGATAATCGGCGGGGACGCAGCCAGGATATTGCTGGCAGGACCCAAACAAAAGGGCACCCCGGTACATGTCATCACGCCCAACGGTATTGACTACATGCTAATGGCAAGTGCAGCTCCCACGGTTGCGGCAGCTGCAGATACAAAGGCTGCAGACGGAAAGGTTGCAGATACAAATACTGCTGACCCAAAGGCTACCAATGCAAAAGACGCCGGTAGAAGGTCTGCTGATAGAACGGCCGGCATATCCGGTGCTGGTGCTGGAGACGCTCGCAGGCCGCGTAAGCGACGCTCGACGGGTGCTGCCGATGTTGTCGGTGAAAGAACCAGCAATACAACGGATCATACCGCCGGTGACGCATCCTGGCCTGACGGGATACTCCAGGTGGTGTTCCAGGACGTGACTGAAGAAATCCAGCGCCAACGCCAGACCGAAGCATATGCCGAACACGTAATGAGGGCGCAGGAGGAGGAACGGCGCCGTATAGCTCGCGAACTGCATGACGAACCCGTACAATCCCTTGTGCATCTCTGTCACAGGATAGATGCGGCGATGGAGGTTGCAGGATTGCCTGAAAGTGCATTCAAGGAACTGGAGGATACCCGCACGATGACAGAAGGGATCATAACAGAACTTCGCAACATCGCTACAGGATTGCGCCCTCCTGCGCTGGATGACCTTGGACTGGTTGCATCACTGCGCAACCTCGTATCAGAATACAATAGCCGGACGGATGCCCAGGTCACTCTGCGTATCACCGGTACAATGCAGCGCATGGATCAGTGGCGGGAACTCACCATTTACAGGATCACCCAGGAAGCACTATCCAACGTGGAACGCCACTCGGAAGCTACAGAGGTACTCGTATCGCTCAAAACCACCGGCAACATGCTGAGACTGGCAGTGGTGGACAACGGCCAAGGGTTTGACAGCGACAACAGAACACCCAGCGGAGGTGCGGGAAGTATGGCAGGGGGAAGTACGGAGGGCGTGAGCGGTGCGGGAAGTATGAGCGGTGCAGGAGGTGCAGGAAGCATACACCTTGGCCTACTGGGCATGAGGGAACGAGCACAGCTGGCAGGGGGAAGCCTTCGGGTGGATTCACGGCCTGGAAAGGGAACTCTAGTAAGCCTGCGTATCAGCTATTGCCAGCAATAGCTACATGCATCGCATCCCTGACATGCAATGAAACAAACCTCCCCGTACTTGCAGACGGCTTCGCTGCTGGAGAAGCTGCCATCTTGGCCAAGAGGATGCAATGAGGTGAACTAGCAGCTGGAAACCCCACACTTGCAGGCAGGGCAAACTTGGCCGAAATCCGGTAATGTGGCTTAGATGGATGCACTTATCACTGGAGGCGCCGGATTCATAGGGTCGCACCTGGCTGAATATCTCCTTCAGCAGGGTCACGGCGTTACAGTCCTTGATGATCTCTCTACAGGATGCTACGATAATGTCGCACATCTGGCGGGTAATCCTCGGTTCCGCTTCGAGCAAGGTAGCATACTGGATACCGGAGCTGTCGAAAGAGCGTTTACCGGCACATGCTCGGGCGAGACCGGCCAGGTAGGCACACCCACACCCACACCCACTGACGGACATGTAAATCATGTAGATACGGTATTTCACCTCGCTGCCGCAGTGGGAGTGGAGCTTGCGGTCTCCCATCCAATGGAGGGCATCATGGTCCACATCATGGGCACCAAGCTGGTCATGGAGGCTGCACAGCGTTACGGGTGCAGGGTGATGGTGGCTTCCAGCAGCGAAATCTACGGCAAGAACACCTCGGATAATATATCAGAGGACGATGACCGGGTACTCGGCTCGCCTCTCAAATCACGATGGTCGTACTCCGAGGGAAAAGCCATAGAGGAGACAATGGCATACACTTACTGGCGAGAGATGGGCCTGCGAACCGTAATAGTGCGCCTGTTCAACATGGTCGGGCCGCGGCAGCACGGCCGTTACGGGATGGTACTTCCCCGATTCGTGCATCAAGCCATTACGGGCCAACCGCTCACTGTCTACGGCGACGGGCACCAGAGCCGATGCTTCTGCTACATAGACGATGCCATCCCGGTACTGGCCGATCTGGTACAACACTCAGATGCATATGGAAAGGCGTTTAATTTGGGCAGCAGGGAGGAGACAACCATCGAAGCACTCGCCCAGAAGGTGATCGCTCTGGCTGGCTCCAAAAGCACAATACACTACATACCTTACGGCGAAGCATACAAAGATGGATTCGAGGACATGCCCAGGAGGGTGCCCGACATCACCAAGGTACGGCAGCTTACCGGCTTTGTTCCCCGTACCACGCTAGACGAGATTATCAGGATGCTTGTAAGCCTTGAACGTGGCGTTGGCGAAAGCTGGTTCCCTCCAGGCCGGAATGAGACATTGTACAGCGCAACTCTAGAAACGTGAAGTAGATGAGCGCCCTGCCCCTCTGGGCTTACCCGTTGATACTGCTGGCATCCGTAGCGCTTTCCATGGTGTTTACCCCTTTCGCTCTGCGCATTGCCTTGCGCCACAGGATTCTCGACCATCCTGGTCCGGCCAAGGCTCATACCGAAGCTGTGCCGTACCTGGGGGGCGCAGCCATAGCACTGGCTTTCGCCGTCGCAGTGCTTGTCGCCACCGTAGCTCACCCTCCTAGCCAAGGGCTTGGCCAGCTTGCTATGATAATGACTCTCGCACTGATGCTGGCGGCACTAGGCCTGCTCGACGACCTGCGAGGTACGCCAATCTGGTTGCGCCTTGCTCTCGAGGCGGGTGCGGGTACTGCACTGTGGGCGATGGGCGTGTCCACGCACCTGGCAGGGTTCTCTCACCCAGCAAATGCTGTCACTACAATTGCGTTTGTGATCATCGTAACCAACGCCTTCAACCTTCTGGACAACATGGACGGCCTTTCTGCCGGAGTGGCTGCCATCACCCTGCTTGGCATCTTCGGAGTGGCTGCCTATCACGGCGAGTTCCTTGTTGCCGCTCTGGCCGTTGCCCTGGCGGGATGTGCAATGGGATTTCTACGTCATAATTTCCATCCTGCCTCCATCTACATGGGTGATGCCGGAAGCCTGTTTCTCGGCTTTCTTATAGCCACGCTCGCTCTCAAGCTACGCGGCACTCCATCCACCAGGGTGGACATGGCGGTGCTGGTGGCCGTGCTCTGGGTTGCGCTACTGGATACCGGCCTGGTGACAGTGACGAGAGTATTACGCAAGACGAGTCCTTTCAAGGGCGGACAGGACCACACCAGCCACCGGCTCGTACACTTGGGCTTTTCCGTGAGGGTTGCCGTTGCGCTCATCTACACTATAGCTTCGGTGATGGCGGGCTTGGGGGTGTGGCTCTCGTCGAGCAGGCCGGCTACGGACACCATAGCTCTTGCGGGCGAACTCGGGGCCGGGATGGCAGCCGTGGTCCTTCTCGCAGTATTCGCACGACCCGAACCGCCTGCAGGATAAGACGCAGGACAGGTGGAGCAGGTGGAGCAGGTGGAGCAGGTGGAGCAGGTGGAGCAGGTGGAGATCCTCATGGCGACCTACAACGGCGCGAAGTACGTGGCATCCCAGATCGAGAGCATCCTGGCTCAGGATTACCAGCACATCCTGCTCACGATATTTGATGACGGCTCCACCGACGGTACGCTCCGGCAAATTGAGCAGTACCTATCCAACTCGCAGGTCCGGATAGTCGGAAGCGAAAGGGTTGGACTTCCACAAGTATACTTCCGGCTGTTGGGCTTCCTTTCTCCAGCCTCCCACTACGCCGGATATGCAGATCAAGACGACGTATGGCTGCCCAGAAAGGTGTCCAGATCCCTCAGGCTTTTACGCGCTGCGAGGGAAACCGTGACAGACCCCTTGCCTCTACTCTACTGCAGCAGATCGTGTATAGCAGACGAGCAGCTACGCGTTACCGGCACCACCATGCTACCCAGATACCCTCCCTCCTTCTCCAACGCACTGGTGCAAGGCATTGCGGCAGGAAGCACCATGCTCTTCAACAGAGAGGCCGCCGAACTGCTGGCCTCCTGGACCCCTCAGTTCGCCCCCATGCACGACTGGTGGACCTATCTGGTCATCTCGGCGACAGGTAAGGTCATCTACGACCCACTGCCTACCCTCCTCTACCGCCAGCACGGCGCCAACGCCCGGGGAATCATGCAGAACGGCAGGTGGTCATGGCGGAAACGTGCCCTATGGCATTTTCAGGAAGGCGCACGCAGCAGCACCCGACAAGCAACCGAGCTGCGCGAGTGGCTTGGAGATAGGAAGCACCTTCAGGGCAGCGGTGCTCATCCAGACGCAGCTGGACCGAGCATGACGCCTACTCCTATAAGCCCCTCAAGCCCCTCAAGCCCCGTCGTTTCAGCCGAACTGGACAGTTTTCTGAACTCGCAACACGACCTGCCGGCACGGATGCGCTACGCCCTCTCCGGTGCCGCCCATCGCCAGCGGAGGGTGGATGACCTGGTGTACCGGGTCCTCTACCTCCTTGGCAGGATCTGATCACGAATACACAACCTCCTCCTTGATCACCTATGATAGGCATCTCGACGATGATCAATGTCAATCACATAGACGGTGTGAGCCAATTTATCGATGCGGTATCGAACTCGATACTCTCCACGCCGTGATCGCCACTGTCCCTCAAATGGTTTGCGAAGCGGAGTGCCGACTCGAAACGCATTCTCAGCCAACGGACCGAAGATAAACTCGATACACGCCGTAGCAACAGCCTCTGGCAATTGCTCTGCAAGCTGACGTGCAGCAGTACGGGTGACGACAACCCGATAACTCACCCAGCCTTCATTCTGCGATGTCCATCGACCAAGGCACGAACTTCCTTCTCGTCCAAGAACTCGCCTCGTGCGATCTCGGATTCGGCTTGCTCTATCCGGCGCTGAGCCTCGGGATCACGTAGCAACTCCAATGTAGCTTCAATCGAATCCAAGTCTTCAGCAGCCAAAAGCACCACGTAGTCCTGACCATCCTTTGTAATCAGCACCCGCCCGTGAGTATGCGCAACGTTTTCGGCAATCTCCGAAAGGTGAACCTCGGCCTCCGAAAGCGGTAAGGTCGTCATAAAAATAGCTTAGCACGCCGGACGCTCGCAACAAAGACAACGGCAATAGCAGGAATAAGTGTGTCGGGGTGGACTTTCAGTGGGTGGACTTTCAGCGTGAGCCTTTCCGAGTTGGTATCTGAGCATCGAATACAGTCCTGGTGAGCATCTTGGCCACCGCCTCGGAAACCTGGGTAAACATGAGGCGAAGTGTCTTGCGATCTGACTGCACCACTTTTGCCGGAATCCATACGCCACCACCGGAGGCAAATGGGCCGCCAACAGGGGAGGAGCCCTCAGGAGAGTCGGCTGTCGAAAAAGAGCCGGAAGATGTGGCTACGCCTCCGGCTCCAACCGCCCCTCTTGCAGATGCCAACCGCGATCGGGACGCAGGTGCACGTGCCAGGGCGGATCGGGACAAGGGTGAGGACAGCGGCAAGCGTCGAGAGCCAGGCTGAAACGCTTCTCCGCGTGCCGGCAGACCAGGTGAAGACGCTGCCAGATCTATGGCCACAGTAACCAGATCGCCCTTCGCCACCACGGGAACCTTTCCTCCTTCCAGGATCGGGCGGAGGCGCACCCCGCCCGCCGAGATGTCCACTGTGCTAGTGACGTAAGTCCCGACTTCAGCTCCCTCGCCCGCAACCTCCACCACCGCGTCAACCTCCAAGGCCGCCCGCACCCAATTGCGTCGCTGGATTTCCACTGGCTCGCTCATATTGCCCAGTACGAAGACAAAGTAAGCCGGGCCGGCCACCTTGACTTCGAGAATGCCGTCCAGACTCAGATATACGCCGTCGTTGAAGAACTCCATACTCACCTTGCAGCCGTCCATGCTCAGGATATCAGGGTCGGGGGTTTCCATCCTGATCACGCTGCCGGCATCTCCAGTAATCACCGCTTCGACACGTAGCATCTCGCCCACCGCGGAACTTCGAGACCCCGCGGACATGACTATAGTCACCCTGCGATCTTCGAGATCCATCAGCACCTACACTGCATCTCCAGCAACACCTCTGGCATCACGCCACCATTGTACTGGTGGGCCGCTTGTGCACGGTGCCGGATCTCCTCTGCATGTCGGGCAGCGTGAGTACGAAGGCAAGCAGGCGAGCCACGGCCACGTAGAGCTCCACCGGAATCTCGTCATCCAGCTCACAGGCTCCATAAAGAGCACGGGCCAGCGGCGGGTCCTCCACCACGGGAACCCCGTGGCGAGATGCCTCTTCCCGTATGCGTAACGCCACCCAGCCGGACCCCTTGGCCACCACCTTCGGCGCACCCTTAGCTTTGGGGTTGTACTGCAGGGCCACCGCCAGATGAGTAGGGTTGGTTATCACGGCATCCGCGGTGGCCACCCTCGCCATCATCCTGCCACGTGCTATACGGATCTGGCGCTTCCGCACCGCCTGGCGCATCTCAGGTGGTGCCTCATACCTGCGGTTCTCCTCTTTAACCTCCTGCTTGGACATCTTCATACTCTTCATGGTCTGCCACCGCTGGAAAGCATAGTCGACCACGCCGAGCGCTATCCCTATCAGCGACACATACCTGACCAGTAAAAGCAACTCAGAACCGAGGTAGTCAAGCATGGGACCGAGGGCTGTTGGCCTGGTGCCGACAAGAGTGTGTATGACCTGGGTGATTATGGACAGTGCAACACCAGAGATCGCTACCAGCACGAGAGTCTGCTCGATCAGGCTCCACAGCGTCTTGAAGGAAAAAAACCTCTTGATACCGTTAAGCGGGCTGATCCTGGAGAAGGTCGGCTTCATGGCCTCTGTGGCGACAACAAATCGCACCTGCATAAACGTGATAAACAAGCTCACCAGTGCAACGGCACCTATGATGGGCAGGGATATATAGAGCACGTCCTCCAATCCCAGACCAAACAGACCTATATCCCTTGGCAGGCTGGGATGGCTCATCGCCGATACGCAGTACGACACCAGGAGCATCAGTCTCTTCTCTCCTGCCCCGAACAGCGAGGGCAGGACGAGGGACGCAAACAGCATGGACACCCAGCCGGATAGATGGCTGGAACGGGCTATCTGACCCTTCTTCCGGCTCTCCTTGATCCTGCGCGGAGTCGGTTTTTCGGTCTTGTCCTGCTTGTCACCGTAAGCCATATACAACCTCAGTCATGTGCAACCTCAGTCATGCCCCTGGCGTACCGTGCCGTCACTGCCGGCCCATTCCCTGCCACCCGCCCAGCTCTAACGTCAGTTACATGCCACTTCACCCAAATCTCCCATGATCTCGTCTCATCACTGGCCAACAGCCCAATCAGTGACCGGGAATTCAAACTCACTTCCCATACCTCACCTGATCTCATCCGTCCCGATCTCCTCTCACTTGAGCAGCGATGCCATACCCGATAGGGAGCGCTCCACTATCTGAGCCAGATATGCCGGCATGGTTCTTATGCCAATAGCCACCAGTATCAACGACAGCATGACCTGTAGCGGCAGGCCCAACCACCACGCGTTGACCTGAGGTGCAGCCTTGGCCATCAGGGCAATCACGATCTGGGCGACAAACAGCACCGCCAGTATCGGTGCGGCTATTTCGAGCGAAGCAACGAAAAACGTCGCCACCTCGCTTGTGGCAACCGCAGCTATCTGCCCCGATGCCGAAAGGCCAAGGCCGGGAGCATTGAACGAAGTCATAAAGCCTTTCACCAGCAACATCTCCCCGTTGGAAGCGAACAGGAGCAAGATGGCAATCATCTCGTAGAACTGGCCGAAGAGAAGAGTCTGGGTATTCTCCAGCACATTCATGGATGGCGGTAAGGCGAGCCCGCCGAAAAGGCTTGCAAAGGAACCCGCCGCGCTGATGGCAGATATGAGTGTCCTTACCACGAAACCGAGCGCCACACCGGTAAGCACCTGTATGACCACCGCCCCTATGAACGACGCAGTATCCATGGGCATCCCTCCCGCAGCCACCAGCCTTGGCGCCTCCAGGAAAGCAAGCCCCGCCGCTATACCGACGACCCCTTGGGGCGGAATCACCGCCGACACCGAGAACGGCGGTACCATCATCAGCCATGCGGAAGCCCGCACCAGCGCAAGAAAGAACGCTATAAGCCATGGCGCATCAAGGCTGATCTGCATCAGCTCGCCGTTCCCGCTCCAGTGAACCTAGGGATTCCTGGGCGCTCCTTTTTTCGCTCTCCGCACGTGTAAGTCCGTCGGCTGCCCGGCCCTCCCGGTTGACGATACCTCCAAGCTCCAGTCCGGCAATTTGCCCCCGCATCTTTGTCCCTACCAGTATTCACTGCCTCAAGCAACTGTAATTATGTGCTGCACCTGCCCCATCAGATTCTGCACATAAGCTACGAAGACGCCCAACATCCAGTGACCCGCTATCAGGAGCACTAGGGCTATCCCGATCAGCTTAGGAACGAAGGTAAGCGTAAAGTCCTGCAGCTGGGTAACTGACTGGAAGAGAGATACCGTCAAGCCAATCACGAGTGCCACTATAAGGATGGGACCTGCCAGTTGCGCAGCTACCACCATCGCCTGTGTTGCTATGTGCATCACTTCCGCGTCAGTCACAATACCGTACCTCCTTCACTCCTCCATGCCGGCACCCGCTCGCTCCAATGCCAACTCCACTATATCTCGTATTACGATATATTGCCATAGACCACTCCCCTCTGATCATCTGAAGCTCACTACAAGGGCATGGGTAAGTAGCACCCATCCATCCACCATTACAAAAAGCAGCAGCTTGAACGGTAGCGATACAAGGGTAGGCGGGAGCATGACTATACCCATGGACATCAAGGTGGACGCCACCACTAGGTCAATTATTAGAAACGGCAGCAAAAGCACGAAGCCGATGATGAAGCCGATCTTGAGCTGCGTGAGCAGGAACGCAGGGATGATATCCATCATCGAAGCATCCTTCAGAGATGCTGGGTGGCTGCCGGATGCAGAGGTGGTCAAGGCCAATTCAGTCTTCCCAGTCTGCTTGAGCATCCAGGTGCGCAATGGGACCTCCCCTGCATGGTAAGCCTGAGTAAAGCTTTCCTTGCCGTGAAGGTAGGGTTGCAGCGCCACAGTGTTCATCTGGTTCAGTGTAGGCGCCATGATGAAAAGTGACAGGAACAGCGCGAGTCCGACAAGCACCTGGTTCGGGGGTACGAATTGCAAACCTAGGGCATTACGGGTAAGCCCGAGTACGATCACGATCCGGGTGAATCCGGTCAGCATGATAAGGAGTGACGGCGCCAGTGCCAGCAGGGTAATACCCAGTATTACGAGGATGGATGTGGAAGGCTTGGCGAGCGACTTGCCAAAATTGATGTTGATGGAAGAGGCGGCAAGCAGTATCCCGACAAGCATGTTCGGTACCTCTCCCTACCGGATGCCCGAACGCCTGACGGTCATCTCTCTCAAGTACTCAATGGGACTGGTGGAACCCGCCACTGGCGAGCTGCCCGCCGTCCTGCCCGGTACCGCACCGGTACCTCTCCTTGTAAGGTCTTGCCGTCCTGCGAGATTTTGATACCCTGCAGTGTCATGAATCCCCGCAAGGTCTCGAGAACCTGAACCAGCCTGAAACCCTACAAGATCTTGTAGCTCCGTAATGTCCTGAAACCCTGCAACATCCTGTGGCCCTGCAAGGTCAGCAAGCACAGAGACATTATGCTGGGTGACCCCCAGCAAGAGCAACCTGCCTTCCACCTGTACGATGATCAGCGAGATGCCCTTGCCGAGCATCTGCCTGGATACTACGTCGATCGGAACTTGGCGCTTCCCGCCGGCGCCACCAAACAGACCACTCACCCCAGCGCCCCCGAGCAGTGTCCTCCCCGCACGTGATCGAGCGGCCTTGGAAACCACCCATACAAAGAGGACTATCACCCCCAGTGCTATTACCACCTGCAAGATCAAACCAGGCAACGACACGGTGACCGGCGCTACGGCATGTTGCGCTGCATGCGTGGCGGTTGCAGCATGATGCACCAGATGGGTAGCGGACCTAGCCCCATGGTGAGCCGGATGCGATGACGTCACCGTACCGCCCGTACCATGCTTGGAGGAAGAGGCGGTCGCCAGAGAAGGAGTAGCCGAAGAAGGGGATGTAGAGGCAGCTGAAGTAGGGGAAGAGGATACAGCCGAGGACGCCGTAGGCGAGGGAGCCACAGTGGAAGGTACCGTAGAAGCCACTAAGGAAGTAGTCATCTTTCCTCGTACACCATGTCCCGGCGCGCTATGTCTGTGATACGCACGCCCATCTCGTCATCGACTACGACAACTTCACCCTTGGCAAGAAGGGTGCCATTCACGAGAACGTCAACGTTGCTTCCCACCTGCCTGTCAAGCTCGATGATGGAGCCGACCCGTAGCCCGAGCAGATCCCTTACCATCATCCTGGTACGGCCCAGCTCGACGGTAAGCGCCATCTCCACTCCCTGCAGAACTTCTATCGGCCTAGCGGCTTCACTCCCCAATACCTCGTCACGCGAGTGCTCCTGCCCATAGCCATCATGACCACCGCCAGCTGCGCCGTCAAATGACAAGCCCGATCCTTGGTCCGGACCCGATCCTTGACCCGATCTCGGACCCGGAACTATGCCTGGGACAGCGCCCGATCCCGCAGGATCGTCTCCCGGGCCACCTGCCGCCATTCCACCGGCAGCGGGAACACCGGCCACTGTGGCGCCACCGGTCGGCACCCCGCCGTCAATACCAGCGGTATCCGTGCCAGCACCACCGGCATCAGCACCCTCTTGTGTTCTCGCCATTTCCGCTACTTCCTCATCACTCATCTTGTATCCTTTTACCCTTTTATGATATCGGGAATCAATATCGTTGCCCGATACTCTTCTTCTGATCCAAGCCGCTCTTTCCGTGCCTTTCCACATCCGCCATCATATGATCAGCCCCCTACCCTCCTGCGATTCGACCACGATACAAGCCAGCCTCCTGCCCTTGGATGCGGGGAGCACATGGCAGATGGTCATATCTCCAGCCTGCAGCCTGAGTGGCTCCCCCTGCTCACGATGGAGGGGAATCACGTTACCTGGCCGCAGCCCGAGAATTTGAGCGGAGCTGAGTGTGATCTCTGGAAAACTCACCGCAATATCCACCGGAGCCTCTTGGAGAACACTCTCGACCTCCTTGCGCGAGTCTCCCTGATCCTCCGTCATCTCCTTGACCTCCAGGCGATCCAGCGCCTCGAGAATAGGAAGCATCACATTAAGTGGGAATGTCAGGCTGAAGGCGCCTGTCTGTCCCTCGCCGGCCTCCAGGGAGAAGGGAACCACCAGGCATATCTCACTCGGCTTGGCTATCTGGAGGAACATCGCACTGGCGGCCTGGGTCAGAGCGCCAACCTGAACGGGGATGACCGGCGAGAGAGATGGACCTATCTCGCTCAACGCCATCGCCACCACATCACTCACGACTTTCTGCTCAATCTCGGTAAGGGGCCGCATAGGAAACTGGCCCCAGCCGTTACCTCCCAGCCGGAAGTCCACCAGCAGCATCGCCAGATCCAACGGCACATGCAGCATCACCCTACCCCCAAGTGGTATGAGAGTGGCGCTGGCCAGGAAGGTCGGCTCAGGAAGGGAACCGGAGAACTCATCCCAGCTGTACTGTTCCTGCTCGCCGATCTCTATGTGTACCGGAACCCGAACGTTGGTGGTCAGGTTGGCCGCCATCCTGTGACCGAGGGTCTCCAGGAGCGGCTGGAATCTTCGAAGGCGTGCTCTGTCGAGGGCATCCTGGTGGTGGAAGTCGTAGAGACGCACCTCGCCACGGACATTCCCGCTGTCATGGCGCCTACTGGGCGCGCCGGGCAGACCATCGACTTCGCCGCGCTGGTCTTCATCTCCCTGGGCAACGCCCACCTGCTCTCCCGATCCAGGAACACCAGCCACCACAGTCAACTGCTTACCTCCATATCCTCACCACATACAGCATGGAAAGCCTCACGGCATATTGATAATGGATTGCAGGTCGGTGGCGGTGGTCGTCACGACCTTGGTATTTGCCTGGTAGTCCGTCTGGGCAATGATGAGGTCGGTGAGCTGGCTCGCCAGGTTCACATTGGACATCTCCAGGCTCCCGCCGACAAGGTTGCCCCTCCCACCACTCTGGGGGGTACCTACCAGCGGCTGGCCCGAGTTGGCGGACTGCCCGTAGGCATTGTTGCCTATCTCCGTCAAGCCCCCTGGGTTGGGGAACTCTGCGAGGGCAATTTGGGCAACCGGCATAGATCGTCCGTTGGAGAACGACCCGGTGACCACCCCATTCTGGCCTATCGTGAAAGTCTGCAATACTCCAGCCGAATTGCCGTCCTGGCTTACTGCAGCGATAGTCTGCTGGTTGGCATACTGGGTTACATCATTCACGCTGCCCGGTGCAGCAAAGTTCACCGTCCAGGTATCTCCGCTGGTAAAATAGTAAGGAGGACTTGGCGGCATGGCATTGACAGAAACCTGCCAACCTGTGGTGGAACTGCCTGTAACGCCTCCACCGCCCGTAATGCCAGATACCTGCCCTGTGGATGGATCGAATGTGACGGTTGCCGGCGTGGTGAACAACTGGGTTGGCGTCGCCGTACCGTTCGGCACCGTGGCCGTCATGGTCCATTCGTTCGGTGTGCCCGATACCCCCGTGTAGGTAAAAGTAACCGGTACCACGTTGCCGAGAGCGTCGTAGGAATCTATGGTCGTGGTAACGGTCGGAGGAGTTCCCGTGCCATCCCAGGCCGGCAGGTTCCCCGCCATGTTCATGTGCGTGGTCTCCGAGGCCAACATCACCTCTCCGGTCGGTATCCTGATGCTGCTCACCGGAGCTGTCGTGTTGAGCATTCCGGTATTGGTTGCCTGCCAGCCCTGCACCAGCCCGCCTTCAGGGGTAACAAGGTTGCCGTTGGCATCCAGGGTGAATTGCCCTGCGCGGGTATACACCTGGGTACCTCCCTGGATGATCGAGAAATACCCCGAACCATTGATAGCTACATCAGTGGGCTGGTTGGTCTGCTCCATCGACCCTTGCGTGAGATTGTGAAGCACTGCGCCCACCCTTACACCTGATCCTATTGCGACGGGATTGATACCGCCACCAACATTAGGCCCTCCCGGAGCGCTTGCCCCCGATATCTGCTCGGCCAGCAGATCAGCGAAGACCGGCTGCTCCGACTCGTAACCGACGGTATCGACGTTTGCTATGTTATTACCGATCACGTCCACGTAATCCTGATTGGCCGCTATGCCTGACACTGCTGCTAGTAGTGATCTTTCCATTTTTTATCCTTTCCTCCTCAACTTTCCTTTTCTATTTTTCTTTTCTATTTGTAATTCCTGCATTGCCTTGGATGTCTTGTCCTGTAAATTGTCAAGTCACTTTGGTCACCGCACTCAACGGCACCGCAGTTCCACTGACCGTCAACGTGGGTACCCCGGTACTGGACAGCTCCACAGACGATACGCTTCCCGTAAGCGTCTGCCCCGATGAAAGGTTGGCCGTAACGGTCTTTCCTATCAGGCTGGTGGCTGTGGCAGTCTGCACCGCTGACTGTTCGGCGGCCATCTCGGTTGACATCTGCTGTACCATCTCCACTTCGGAAAGCTGCGCCGTCTGGGAAATGAACTGGGTACCACTCACTGGATTGAGCGGGTTCTGGTACTTGAGCTGCGCCACCAGCAACTGCAAGAAGGAATTGCTGCTGGCAAGCTGCTGTATCGGATTGAGCGAGTTGGTGGATTGGCTGCTGGATGTCACTCCACTCGTTCCTGGTATAAATGTCATATCATATTACCTCCTCTGTATAGTTGTATCGTTACATGCTGTATTATCATATCGTACCGTTGTATTGTCATTGTATTGTCGTTGTATCCTATACCTTCATACCCAGTCCCGTTGCCCGCTCTGTTGCGATCCGCCATGCTGTGACCTGCACTCATATCCTCAGGTCCACCAGCCTTGCCTTCCCCCTCGTTCCCCCGCCGGCCGGATTGACCGCTTGGGCGCCTACCAGCATGTCATTCGCACCAGCCTCAGTGGATGCTCCTGTAGATATCCGGCTCGCACCCTGGCCGGTACCGTGCCCTGTACCCTGACCTGTACCCTGACCGGTTGCTCCTCCCCATGAAAGAGTGACCGTGGTGGATCGAAATGACCCGGAAGCAAGATGCTCCTTGATGTCCTGGAGAAGCTGAGCAAGCAATTCGTGCGCCCGTGCGTTGTCGGTCTGGAAATGGACAGTCAAACCGGATGCACTCGCCTGCACCATCGCACGGATGGCGCCCAAACCGGGCGGCTCCAGCCTGATGGTGACCGAGCCGACGCCCTCGCCCGACGACTGGAGAGGGATCAGTACATCGACTATCTCGGCTGCAACCTGAGCCGGTGTGGCCCCTGGCGACACCGTAACCACCGCGTCTCCAATGTATCCAGAAGACTCCGCCAGAGAAGAAAGTAGAGCATCAAGCGCTGCGGCCGTCGATTGCACCCCCCCTTGCTCCGCACCGCCGGGCCCACTGGTGTTTGAAAGATGGGAGCGTGACAGGCCGCCCGACGTACCTGCCCATCCCGATCCCGCGCCACCTGCGGCCGTGCTTTGCGATCCAGAACCCCCTGTACCTGCACCTTCATGACCCGCTGTCCCGTACTGACCCGTAACAAGACCTGAGTTGGTTGTCGAATTGGCCGGCAAGGCGGCATCCTCTTGGTACATGACATCCTGTTGCGATGGATTTGACTTGCTTCCTAGTGAAATGCCCGTGCCGGCGGCAGCTTGGGCCAGAGTGGTGGACGCGCCCGGAGTCGCGGCATCGGGAGAGGAGGGAGAGGAGGGAGAGGAGGGAGAGGAGGGAGAGGAGGGAGAGGAGGGAGAGGAGGGAGAGGAGGGAGAGGAGGGAGAGGAGGGAGAGGA